>NZ_AUXT01000168.1 GCF_001625595.1 Pseudoalteromonas luteoviolacea NCIMB 1942 | reverse complement strand
CCTCGTCCGACATGACCCAAGCCACCTCGAATGGAGGGGGGTTATAAATCAGTGTGGTCGTGTCTTCTAATGCGAGTAATCAATGATGACTTTGTGCTTGTTCAACCGTTGCTTGAAAGCCTGACTCCGCTATGGCATTTGCATCAATGTTCTCGTTACGGATAAACCGATAGGCTCCTTCCATATCGGCGGGGATTGAGTGATATTCACGAGTGATTTTCCTGGTTCATTTGCGAGAGTTGATGCTAACTTTACCAGACGCGCTGTTCTTCTTGGGTCGCCTAAGTCCGATTGACCAAATTGCAGCTCTGCCCAGTGAGTATGCGCGTTAATCACAATGTGTCTCCATATAGTATTTGAAGATCTGATCATGAGATTGAGGTTTAGTTCAAAAAAATCCCCGCTAATTTCTTAGCAGGGATTTGTGTATAAGAGACAGCTTAAAGAGGCTTTTTTCTTTCGGGCAAGAGAGAGTTTTTAAGGATTGCTGCGTATATTTCAACTAGTGAACAAAGCTAATAACAAGCTGATAGAAATCATCTGTTGAGCGGCAGCTCTTGGCATTTAAGAGCAGCTGTTCGCCAAGCTGTAAAGCCTGCTTTTGGGCGAGTAGGCGCTGTGACTCATCTTCAATCTCAGCGATGTCTGCTACATGCGCAAGGCCAATAGTGCGACGGATTAACTCAGTACCCCATTGTATCTTGTAAGACTTCTTGTAAAAACAGTTCTAAATAACCTGGCGCTTGTAGGGCTAAATCACGAGTACGTTGCTGGGCCAGTGTAAGCCAGCTTTGTTCAAACTGCTGTAAACATGCTGAGATGGTATTGAGTAGGTAGGAGTGTAAATCTCGGCGTTTTGGTGGCTCCTTAATTCGGCCATTTTGGGCGCAATAATTTAGTAACAAGTTGCCAATAAAAGAGCCTAAATCAAAACCGATTGGCCCAAAAAAGCCAAACTCAGGGTCGATTAGCTTCGTTTGTTCAGCATTTACAAAAATACTACCAGTGTGTACATCTCCATGAAGTAGCGTTTGTGGTGACGAGAAAAATTTTGTTTTCAGTCGAGCGACAATACAAAGCAACGTTGTATTTTTTCGCAGCTGTTTGACTTGTTCTGCTAGTGCAGCCGGGTAGTCATTACGCTCGCTTTCACGATAGGGGTCATCAAAAAATAAACCTTCGGTGATGGCGCACAACTCTGGATTAGTAAAATTCTGAATTTGTGTCTTTTTTTCCTGCGGATTGAGATAGAAGTCAGAATAATAAAAGCTGGTTGTAGCGAGGTATTGCGCTACATGCTGCCCTAAATTTTCGAAAGTTCGACCAGCAATGAGTTCGGCACGTAATATGTCCATAGCGCCTAAATCCTCTAAAACAGTGGCTGCTTTATCATGGTCGTGATGCAGTACTTTTACAGTGTGCGCAGGGCAAACCTCACCATGTTTTTGCAATACCTGAGCTTCGATACGGGCTCTGTCTAATGTCAGTGGCCAGCTCTCACCTACGCATCTTGCATAGGGCAATGCTTGCTTCAATATAACGCTATTGTTGTCTGTGTCCAAAATCCTAAATACGAGATTCAGGTTACCATCTCCAAATTCGTAGCAGGTTAATTCAGAGTCTTCAGCAAAGAACATCCCAAGTGACTTGATGTAATTGAGTGCTGTCTCATTATTGAAGGCGGCGTATTTACTCACTGTCATTTACCAAAAAGTTACCGTTAGTCTTGGTATCCTATATTTTTAAGTGTTTAGATGTCTATACATCTTTAGGTCTTTATGTAGAATGCGTGTAACTCATGGTTGGTTATAAAAACATAAGTGAAAAATATGAAAGAGCTCATCGGTGCGAGCCTTAAGTATCAAGCAGGTAAGGTTCAGGTCTTAGATCAATATCTATTACCCCATCAGGAGGTTTGGCATCATTGCCAAGATGTGGCGAGTATGCAAAACCTTATCAACAAGTTACAAGTTCGAGGTGCGCCATTAATCGGGCTAGCCGCAACCTTATTGGTGGCATATCTCGCTGAGCAGGGCGCTGCGCGCGAGGAGCTTAGCGATGCAATTGATGCGCTGGAAGCGACTCGTCCTACGGCCGTTAATTTAAAACACTGTATGGATTGTTTGCGACAAGCACTGCAACAACATGACTTTGCAGGCGCCGTTGTGTATCACGCAGAACAGCTTTTTGAAGAAGACGTTGCTTTGTGCCAGCGCATAGGTGAGCATGGTGTGTCACTGGTTGATGCCGCAGATAATATTCTCACTCACTGCAATACAGGAGCTTTGGCTACCGCAGGGATCGGCACCGCGCTCGGGGTTATTTATACTGCTGCGCAAAAGTACGGCGATATTCACGTTTGGGTTGATGAAACACGTCCGTTGTTACAAGGTGGTCGTTTAACAGCCTATGAGCTTCAGCGGTGGCAGATCCCTTATACATTGTTATGTGACAGCATGGCTGCATCTTTAATGGCCGCTGGCAAAGTAGATAAAATTTTTGTCGGAGCAGATCGCATCGCGGCAAATGGCGACTTTGCAAACAAAGTAGGAACTTACAATTTGGCGGTACTGGCTCAATACCACAACATACCGTTTTATGTGGTGGCACCAAAGACAACATTTGATGCAAAGTGTACGCACGGTGGAGATATTGAGATTGAGCTACGCAATGCATCAGAAGTAACCGGTGTTAGTGGTAGCTTCGGGGATTGCCAATGGGCACCACATAATGCGCTTGTTTTTAACCCTGCGTTTGATGTCACGCCTGCGAACCTAGTGACTGCTTGGATATTTGATAGTGGTATTTATTACCAACCAGAGTTTAGCGCAGTTTAAAAAACTATATGGAGAACGTTATGTGTGCTGGTGATTTTGCGTTCTCTACCTAGTTGTTGAGGGGTAGTTTTTTTTCTAACCATATGTAAAATTGAGGATTCAAATGTTAAGTAAGGGACCTTGGATTATGGGACGACTACTCAGTGTTATTGTACTGATTGGCGCGACTTTCAGCGTTGTCGCAACACAGCAAACTTCTCCTGTCGAAACGACACCAATTCCTATCGAACACTTTAGTAAAGGCAGTGAATACACCAATGTGAAACTGTCTCCCAGTGGCAAATACATTAGTTATATTTCAAAGATGGAAGGTAAAAATGTATTGGGTATTTTGCGAACCAAAGATTACGACATTGAGTCTGCAATTCGATTTGAAAGCAATGCTCAGGTGGGTGACTACCACTGGGTTAACGATGAGCGACTGGTCATGGAAAAGGAGTACGTAAAAGGCTGGACGGACGTCCCTTATTATTACGGTGAGTTATTCAGTATTAATGCAAATGGAAGGTCAGGGCGCTATGTAGTTGGCTATCAGGGAGGAAGTCAAACAGGTACTCGAATACAAAAAGGCACAGCATTAGACGGTACCTCATACGTGTTGGATCCGCTTATTAATGATGATCGCCATATGTTGATTCTTACTTACCCCTGGACTGGGTCGGCAGAACCGGTGACGAAAGTGTATAAGGTCAATGTTAAATCAGGTAAGCGTACAGTTGTAACACGAGCGCCAAAGAAGAACGCAGATTTTCTAACTGATCATGAAGGGAATGTCCGTTTTGCGACGGCAACAGATGATTTTGTTACGGGTGAGATTTATCAAAAAATCAAAGGGAAAAGTGGCTGGCACACGCTTGAGTTAAAGACGCCTTTGCAAAACATGCGGTTGCATGCACTAGATGGTAGCGGCGACGGACTTTATGTTACCGGCTCAGAAAAAGGCGAGCCAGATGGCCTGTATAAGCTTTCTTTGTCGACGCAAGAACTGTCCTTAATCTATAAAGATAAAGACGTTTCACCGAGTAAAATGTGGGTTGATCCAGTAAGTAAACAGTTGTTCGCTATCGAACTTGATCCTGGTTATCCAACCTATGCATTTACCGATGAAAAGGTGCCATTAAGTGCGAGTATTAAATCGCTCTTGCAAAGTATAGAAGGCCATCAACTTCGCCTGATAAGCTCAACTCGCAGTGGTGACAAGCATTTGGTATTGGCTACCAATGACCGCAATCCAGGTGACTACTATTTATATGATCAAACAAAGAAAAAGCTGCAATATTTGTTTTCGACGCGTATCTGGATAGATCCAGCACGGATGGCAGAAACCAAGCCGCTTAAATTTAAGAGTCGTGACGGTATTGAAATTCACGGTTACTTAACACTGCCAAATAACAAACCACATAAAAACTTACCTTTGGTAGTCATGCCGCATGGTGGCCCTCATGGCCCCAGAGATTACTGGGATTATGATACGGAGTCACAACTACTCGCGAGTCGTGGTATGGCGGTACTCAGAGTGAACTTTAGGGGCTCTGGTGGGTATGGAATGAATTTCGAGTTTGCTGGGCATCGAGAGTGGGGCCGCAAAATTCAACATGATATCTTAGATGGTGTCGACTATGCTGTGGCTGCGGGGTATGCAAACCCTGAAAATATGTGCATTATGGGTTCTAGTTTTGGCGGTTATTCTGCAATGCAAAGTGCCATCATTGCACCAGATAAGTTTCAATGTGCAATTGGTGTCGTCGGCATTTACGACTTACCAATGATGTTTAAAGAGGGTGATACGTCAAGGCTCAGATCTGGCATTCAATTTTTGAAAGCTGTTTTAGGTGAAGATGAAACGACCTTGGTGCAATTCTCACCGGCACGTAATGCAGATAAGATAAAAGCACCAGTATTAATTGTACATGGCGGCGATGATGAACGGGCGCCTATCGAACATGCAGAAGCGATGGTCAATGCGTTGAAAAAGGCTAAAAAGCCTTACGAGTATTACTTGCTAGAAAATGAAGGGCATGGTTTTTATAAAGCTGAACACCGCTTGGCTTACTACCAAACAGTATTGGCCTTTTTAGACAAGCATTTAGAGCTCTAATCGCGGTTAATTCTTGCTACTTAAGCCTTGAAAATGCGCTACTGATGGACTGGTAGCGCACCGTCTAAACTTAGCCTAATAATGGGAAAAGCGTGGCGATGTTTGAGCCCGTTTCCTTTGCCACCCAACCCTCTGTGTTATTGAATAAACGAATGGCTGTAAATTCAGGGTCACTGCCCATATCAAACCAATGCGGTGTGTTTTCTGGCACTGAGATTAAATCACCTTGCTGGCAAAGCACTTGGTACACTTTACTCCCAATATGAAGGCAAAATAGCCCTTGTCCCGCAACGAAGAAACGTACTTCGTCTTCACTGTGGGTATGCTCGAATAAAAACTTCTCCCTCAAACTAGCTGCGTTTGGGTTACCTTTTTGCAGAGCAATGACATCCACCGTTTGGTATCCACCAAGCTGTTTCAGGCGAATGATGTCGTTGTTGTACGCATGCAAAATCTCAGAGTCTAGGGGGTTAGCAGCCAGCTCCTTTGTTGCTTGCCACTGCTCAAAATGCACGCCTACAGCCTCTAACGCGGCGGTAATGTCTGCAGGTTTACTGCTCTCAAATAGCAGTTCTGTGGGCTGCTGATCTTGATAGATATGTAACTGACTCATTTATATTTTCTCACTGTCAAACTGCTCAAAACTTGTTATGAATGGATGATTTTGGTTTTGTGCTTGGTTATCACGCCACAGTTGCAAAGTTTGCAATCCCGCATGTTTAGCCGCATCCAGCTCTTCGATAATATCGCTGAGAAACAGAACTTCATGGGGTTCGAAAGGTATTTGATTGACGATGTTCTGATATGACGACACAGATTTCTTATGACCGACAGTGGTATCAAAATAACCTGTAAACAGAGAGCGAATATCGCCATAGTCAGAATGTGCAAATAACAGTTGTTGTGCTTTTACAGAGCCCGAAGAATAGACATAAAGAGCTGTGCCTGCTTGATGTTGCTGTTGCAAATACTGATAAGCATCGGGATAGATATGGCCCGTAAAATCACCTTGTTGGTAGCCAGTTTTCCAGATTAACCCCTGTAACTGTTTGAGTGGTCTGACTTTTAAATCATCTCTGATCCAAGCCAGCAAACTAACAATGACGATATCTATATTTGCCGTAGGCTGGGCAATTTCATGCCTGACTGCGTCAAGTAGGGCTTTTACAAGCACATCACTTTCATTTTGACGTACGAATGCTGGTAAGTGTTCGGCAGCATAAGGAAAAAGTACATCCTTGACGAAGGATATTCGTGTAATGGTCCCTTCGATATCTGTCAGAATAGCTTTGATCATTTAGTCGACCCCTCCAATTTTATTCTCTCTAACTCACAGGCAAATAAGAATTCTAACCCTTCAATATGACGGCGTGTTTCGAAAACACTGTTGCCTAAAGCGTATAAACCGTGACCACGGATCAAAACGCCATGACGAATAGGGTCTGCTTGATGATGTTTCGCAACTCGCTCGGCGAGTGCTGAAATATTTTGGTCATTGTCAAAAATGGCAATGGAGAGCGTATCAAGGTGGCTACGAATACCTGCGAGAGATTTTTGCATTTCATAGCCTGTGACGGTAAATCGTTCGCCGCTGATAAATCGAGAAAGTACCGTCGCTGCCACGGAATGTGTATGCAAGATACAACCTGAGTTGGGCTGTAATTCGTATAGTTTTAGATGAAGCGCGGTCTCTGCCGAGGGCTTCCCATCACCCGATATGATATTACCTGATTGATCTAGCTCTAAAAATTGCTCTGGTGATAATTGTCCCTTGTCAAACCCACTGGCCGTGACCACGAATCCATTATCTGTTTTAATGGAGAAATTACCGCCAGTTGCTGGGACCCAACCTTGTTGGCTAACCCAGCGACCAGCATCAATAAGCGCTTGTTTTGCTGCCTTTGTTTGCATATTCGATCTACCTAAAAGGTTTGGACGGCTATACTTCTATTTGAGGCAATGATAGCATCGCTTTAACGCCTACGCCATGATCAAAAAGAGACACAGGATGGAAAGTAAATTACCGAGTGTTGGTACTAGTATTTTTAGCAAAATGACAGGTCTTGCTAATACGCACAGCGCCTTGAATTTATCACAAGGATTCCCTGAATTTGATGCGCCTGCCCGATTGAAATCTGCTTTAGCCGACTATACAGTGACCGGCCACAATCAATATGCTCCTTCTCCTGGTGTGGCGTCGTTGCAGCAGGAGGTAGCCTCCCTGATTGCGCGTAAATACGACCAAATTATTGATGCTCAAGCACAAGTGACAGTTACGGCTGGTGCAACAGAAGCCCTATTTGTGGCCATTCAATCACTAGTCAGAGAGGGGGATGAAGTCATTGTTTTTGATCCCGCATATGACTCTTATCGTCCAGCGGTGGAACTTGCAGGGGGCAAAACAATTCATATTCCCCTATACGCACCGGACTATCAGATCAACTGGCAAAATGTCAGCGATAAAGTGACGGCAAAAACACGCACTATTATCATCAATACGCCTCATAACCCAAGTGCAAAAATGCTTAAACAGGCTGACTTTAAAGCGTTGAAAGCAATAGTTGAGAAGCATGACCTATATTTGATCAGTGATGAAGTTTACGAGCATATTACGTTTGATGAGCAGCCTCATCTAAGTGTTTTGCGCGATGCTACGTTGTTACAGCGTAGTTTTGTGGTATCCAGTTTTGGTAAAACTTTTCATTGTACAGGATGGAAAATGGGCTATTGCGTGGCTCCACCCACACTTGCGCAAGAATTCAGAAAGATTCACCAGTTTGTCAACTTCTCAAGTTTTACCCCTGCACAGTTAGCGCTTGCAGATATGCTCAAATATGAACCGAATCATGTGGACGAGCTTGCTGGGTTTTATCAACACAAGCGTGATCAGTTAGTCGTTGCACTAGAATCGAGCCGGTTTAAAATACTCCCTAGTGAGGGCACGTACTTTTTGTTATTAGATTACAGTGCTATTTCTACCTTGAATGACGTCGATTTTTGTCAGCAACTAGTTGAAGAGCATGGGGTTGCCGCAATTCCGCTGAGTGTTTTTTATGAATCACCGTGTGAAGATCGAGTTATACGACTGTGTTTCGCAAAGGAGTCAGCTACCCTCATAGCCGCGGCGGAGAAGTTATGTCGACTCTAACAGTAAGCTTGGTCCAATATGATATTGAATGGCTAAGTCCGGAACATAACTTCAGTGAAATAGAGTGTTTAACGGCAGAACTTGAGCCTTGTGATCTATTGCTTTTATCTGAAACCTTTGCCACAGGGTTTGCGTTAAAGGAGCGAACTTCTGAATTTGCACACACCGCACTGACATTTATGCGCGCGTTAGCAGCGCGGCATAATTGCGTTGTGGCTGGCTCAGTCTTGGTGCCTGAGGGTGACAAAAAAGCGAATCGCTTTTATTGGTGTTGGCCGCCAGTGTCAGACAACGAAGCAGGTCGTGTCGAATATTATGATAAACGCCACCTATTTTGCCTAGGCAATGAAGGGGACTATGTGTCTGCAGGCCATGACCGTAAGGTATTTGAAATCGGCGACTTTAAGATTTTGCCACAAGTTTGCTACGACTTACGGTTTCCTGTGTTTCAGCGTAACAATAACGATTATGATGTGATGGTCAATGTTGCCAATTGGCCGGCAGCGCGCCGTTTTGCTTGGGATACATTGCTACGAGCACGAGCAATTGAAAATCAATGTTATGTACTGGCCAATAATCGCATTGGTGAAGATGGTTATGGCACAGCCCATAATGGCGGGACGGTTGTGTTAGATTACTTCGGTCAGCCACAGGCACAAGCACCAGATAATCAAGCAGGTGTGATCACCGTGACCTTATCCAAAGATTCATTGGCACAGTTTAGGGCGCAATTTCCAGCTCACTTAGATGCAGATAACTTTACGCTAGAATTATAAGCTGGGTTAGGGACCTGTATTGGCACCTAACCAATTGGTATACCTAAGGTGTATTGTACTGATGCACAATTAGCGCTTGATTGCCTGTTGAAAGAGACGTGCTTTGTGTGACGTCTTCTTGCTCAGGTAAGGTGAAATAACCAAGTAGTTGCTTCATTTCACTGGCCTGCATTGCCATACGCTTGGCTGCGGCCATGGTCTCTTCAGTAATGGCAGAGTTTTCCTGAATGAGATCAGTCAGCCTTTGAACCACTATATCTACCTCTTTTATCGCTTGTTGTTGCGTGAGTGTTGAACGATTAATACTTACGATATTTTCGTTCACATCGGCTACCGCCAGTACGATATGATCAAGTTTTTGTCCCGAGCTGTTTGCCAGTGTTGTCCCTTGTTGCACTTTGTCGTGACTGTTCGCAATAATTTCTTTAATTTGTTTTGCAGAAGCCGCACTCCTGCCCGCAAGCTCCCTTACTTCATTGGCAACAACAGCAAATCCTCGGCCATTTTCACCGGCTCGCGCTGCTTCAACCGCGGCATTAAGCGCCAGCAAGTTGGTTTGAAATGCCAGTTCGTCAATCACAGAAACGATTTCGTTAATGTCTTTACTTGCCGTATTGACTTCATTGATAGCGTTTACGGTATCCTTTGAGAGCACCCCACCTTCTTTGGCGATAACTTGGGCATTACCTGATTTACTCACCGCGGTTTCTGATTGCTCAGCCACTAAGGTAAGTTCTTCGAGCATGTGGCCAGTACTGGCACTGGCCTGCTCCAAGTTAGAAGCCTGCTCTTCAGTTCTGCGACTGATCTCCGTATTACTGGCGGCAATTTCACCAGCACTGTGGGTCACTAAGTTTGCTGCACTTTGGATGCCTTCAATGACTTCTGTGAGTTTACGGGTCGTGGTCTTCACGTCTTGTTGTAAGGTCGCAAAGACCCCTTGATATTGCCCTTCAATTGATTCACCGAGGTTTCCTTTCGCGATTGCACTAAGGCTGTCCGTTACCGCATGAATGGCATTAGATATTGTATCTATAGAGCTATTCACATCTTTCTTAAGCTGTAAGAGCTGCCCTTGTAGTGGTGAGTCGATTTTTTGTGTGAAGTCACCACAACTCATCGCAGCCATTACACTTGCAAGTTCTTCAACGACTTGGTTAAGGTTGTTCACTGTATTGTTTATGTCATTTTTGAGTGTTGCCAACTGCCCTTTAAGTGGCGAGTTAATGGTTCTATCAAAGCGCCCGTGACTAATTGCCATCATCACTGAGGAGATCTCACTCATTGCCTTATCCAAGCTGTCCACGGATAAATTTATACTAGACTTGAGATCTGCCAATTGACCCTTAGCAGGCACATTGATTGGCTGTTTAAAGTCGCCCTCACTAACTGCAGCCATCGTGCTGCCAATGGCTTTGATAATGGCTTCTAGGTTGTCCATACTGCGATTCGTATCGGCCTTCAATTGTTCAAGCTGACCAGACAGTGGTAACTCAATACGTTTTGAAAAGTCACCACTGCGAATGGCAGCCATCGTATGATTCAGTTCGTCAACAGCGCCACTTAGGCTAAAAATGGAGTTATTTACGCTGTCTTTTAAGCGTGCCAAATTACCCTTGGCGTCGACAGTGACCAGTTGTTTAAATTCTCCGTGTTCGACATAGGTCATGACATTAATAATGTCATTCATGGTATCGTCAATGGACGTAACGGAGCGGTTAATGTTATTTTTTAAGAGATCTAAGTCCCCGCTTAAGTTTGCGGTAATGTGTTGATTGAATTGACCTTTAGCCATGGTTTGGATAACCAAGTTAATTTCTTTTAACGCAGTTTGCAGGCTAGTGGAGCATTCATTGGTGGCTTCTTTAAGCATATTGAGCTCGCCTTTACAGGGGGCGCTAATACGGTCAAAAAACTTGCCTTTGGCCATCTGATTGAGGACTCTATTGGCTTCGGAAATAGACAGCTGTAGGGCATCTAGCAGTGAATTGAACGCTTGAGCGCTTTGTCCTATTTCATCTTGTGAATTGACTTTTGCGCGTAATGAAAAGTCGCCTTTGCTTTGTACTTCTCGCATTGTATTCACCAAATCATGTACAGGACGGGTAAGTGTTCGTGAAAACCAGATTGCAATTAAAATGATTAATACGGCACTGACGACCATAACGATGGTCATGGTTTGACGCAGTGCACTGACGGTCGCAAATGCTTCAGCTTCATCAATTTCGGCTAACAATGCCCAACGCACATCAAAGACTTCCATATCACTGTATGCTGACAATACAGGGTTACCATTGTAATCGGTCACCACCTTTTGCCCCTGTTTGCCTTGCATAGCAAGTTGAAATGCTTCGGTATTGATAGTGCCTTTGTCCGGGTTAGAGAAGGAAGCGATGACTGAGTGGTGAACAGGGTCAAGGTATGAGTCCGAGCGCATTAGACCTTCTGGACCAACTAAATAAGTTTCGCCACTTTGACCCAGTCCATGCCGCTCCGTCATGATCTCATTGAGTGCGTCAATGGATAGCTGAAAAATTAAAGTGGCCTGCGAGACGCCATCAAAATCTAAGCTAATGGCAATAAAACTCGCTGGGGCATTATAGGACGGTAAATAGGGTTCATAATCGGCAAAAATGACTTCATCTTGCTCAATAAGTGCACTGGTAAAAGCATTGGCGATATTGCTATTGGCAAAGGGGCCATCAGTGAGGGAGGTGGCAAAATCAACTTCTTTAAAAACAGAGTAAACAATGTTTCCGCTGTAGTTATCCACTAAAAAAATATCATATAGTTCGTAGACTTCTGCTATCTCTCTAAAAAAGTCATGATGGCGTTGGTGGACGATGTCGTACATATCTAAATGACCAGTTTTCTTCAACGCGACTTTGTCACCCAATGGATGCGGGTTGTCTGCGAGATAACGAGTCTGTAACTCAATACCTTGTGGTGACAGTGGTGCTAGTAAGTCAGGCATTGAAACCGGTTTGTTACTTTGTTGTTCAAACTGTGGTTGAAATTGCTGGCTATAAAAGCGCTCTAAGCGTTGCGAAGTGGTATCGGTGGCTTCAAGTTCATCAAAAGCATCTAAAAAATCTTGGCTTGCTGTGAGGACGTAGGGGTTAATCGCCAACGACTTGAGTTTGTCTTCAACACTTTTAAAGTGCCTTTGAACTGCCCGTTTTTTGACTTTGCTGACGGCGCCCAATTGCGCGTAAACTTGATCGCTGATCGTGCTAGATGCTTGGATCAGTGAAAAGGCGATGATGGTGGTGGTTGGAATGAGGGCTACCAATAAAAAAGCGGCCATGAGTTTTTTGGTTAAATCGAGAGATTTAAAGAACTGGCTGAGACGAGACATAGTGGCCTCCCTTATCCTATTTTCCTTGGTTAAAAAAGCACGATGTTTTGTGTTGCTACATTGCTTTGACCGTACACAGCAGCAAAGCCCGGCAACCAAAGTTGATTAAATAGGGCGAAAAGTGTACAGATCTCAATAAAGTTTAGAACACATCTCAATAAGATCTAGCGTGTGAGTTTCATTTATCTGCACAAAGAATAAGGGAATTAGCTAGCCTGTAACGTTTGAATTACATGGTGTTTTTTGCATTTTACTGGCAAAGATGATTGACCATCATTGCGGGCGGTGATTTGAAGGGAGTGGACGATAAATTTACAAAAAAGAAGCAGCATGTGCTGCTTCTTAATTAATGCAAAAACAACTTATTATTAGTGTTTCCAATGATAGCTATGTGCTTTTTCTTCCATATACGCTTCAGTATCTGGGTGCATTGGCGTTTTGTTGCCACCTTCAAAGAAGAAAGATTGGCGCTTACGGTCGTAGTTACCGATTTCGTTCAAAGTTGCAGCGTCATAAACACGGCCGTTTAAGATAGTGTAAGCCACTTTCTCTGATTCGCGAATATCGTTGAGGACATCTCCGTCAATGATGACAAGATCTGCTAGTTTACCTTTCTCGATAGTACCAATGTCATTGTCTAGTGCGAGATATTTTGCACCATCAATAGTACCGCTGCGCAGCGCTTCCCAAGCACTGAAACCACCTTGTGCCATTGACCATAACTCCCAATGCGCGCCAAGACCTTCACGTTGACCATGGGCACCAATGTGAACTGTAACACCTTCATCACGCAATTGTTTCGCAGACTTAGCAGCATTGATGTGGTTATAGTGGTGCTCAGGCGCCTTTTCACGACGGATAGACATTGGTTTGACTACGTATTCAGGTACGAAGCTCATTAAGCGTTCGTTTTCCCATACATTGGTGGTGTTGTAGAAATAGTCTTCTCCCTTGATACCACCGTAGGCAACGTTAAAGGTCGGTGTAAAGCCCGCGTTTGTTTGGCTCCACATTTGTGTGACGTCCGAGTAAATATTTGGAATTGGTAGCGCGTGCTCAAGCCCCGTGTGTCCGTCGATGATCATATTCATGTTTTGCTGGAACTTAGAACCACCTTCTGGTACTACCATGATTTCCATTTGTTTTGCAGCTTCAAGCACCTGTTGACGTGTATCACGGCGTGGGTGGTTGTAGCTCTTAACAGAAATCGCCCCGGCATCTTTAAGACGCTTAACATGGAACTGGGCATCTTCTAAATTACTAATTGGTGTTTTATAACCTGGCGCGTTACCTGCGTAAAGGATGCGGCCAACAGAGTAGATACGTGGTGCAACAGTTAGGCCTGCACGTTGTAATTCTGCCATTGAGAATACTTCGTTTGAGTCATTTGATGGATCGTGAATCGTTGTAACACCAAAGCTCACATTAGAGAACTGGTTCCAGTTTTGCTCTGGTTGAAGTTGGCGACTGCCGTAGCTGCCATGTGCGTGCGCATCAACTAAGCCTGGGATCACGGTCTTCCCTGCGATGTCCATGACTTTGGCGGAGCTTGGAATTCGTACATCGCTACGTGCGCCAACAGCAATAATGCGGTTATCTTCAATAAGCACTACACCGTCTTCAAAAATTTCTTGTTGATTGTCAGCATCACGCATTGTGACAACTTTACCACCAACCAAAGCCAGTAGACCTTTTGGTTTATCAGAAGGTTGCTCAAAGCTCAAATCAATGCCTTCTGCGGTTAATTCATCTAAGGTATCTGATGCGTTGTCCACAAATGAGAAGGTATCTGTTAGCTTACGTTGATATAGATTTGGTCCAAATGCCCACGTGAGTGCGCTGCTATCCGCTTTCCAATTAAGGAATGCGCCAGAGTATTTTGAAACTTGTTTTACAGGGAACGCCTTACCACCTTTGTTGATAGATAGGGTTTTACCCGTGCTTGTAAATGGCGCTACAAAGGTGTTGAAGTGCTCAATGAATGCCACATAGTTGCTATCTGGAGATACGCGATAGTCAAAAATGTATTCGCCTTTAAAGTGACTGCGCTCTTCATGCCCATTTAAATCCACACTTTTTAGCTCTCGGCTAGTTTCACTGCTGGCAACAGAGAAGTAAATACGCTTAGGATCAGCTCCAAAGTGAGGTGTGTCACCACTCTTTGCGACGCGCTTCGCTTCACCGCCTTTGGCATCAACTAGGTAGATACCTGGGTGCATCGACCAATCACCACTGAGTAAGAAACCACCGGTTACTTTCTTATAAACAACCTGCTTGCCATCAGGAGAGAAGCTTGGAGAAATATAGTGGCCCGGCTCTTGGCTAATAACACGGCCTTTACCGCCTTTTGCTGACACAACACGGATACTACCTAGCTCTTGATCATCCCAAGTTGTATAGACGATAGATTTACCATCGCGAGAATAGCTTGGATAGAACTCAAAATGTTCATTTTGCTTTGTTACGCGTCGTACTTCACCAGACTCAATATCTTTGATATACAGATGGCCAAGAGCTTGAAATAAGGCTGTTTCACCATTTGGTGAGATCTGTGACCAGCGGGCTAATTTTACTTTAAAAGTATCTGGTGCAACATCTACAGCAAATTTAAGCGCTGGAGTGATCTCTTTTTCAGCGACAACGCGAGTTGGGATCACTTGTGCTTGTTTGCTCTCAATGTCTACTTTGTGGAATACACCACCAGACCAGAATACGAGTGCTTTGCCGTCAGGCGTATAAGCAAATGCAGGGGTGTTCCCTTGTGCGCCATTCGCTTCTTGTAAATCTCGGTCTAAACCGGAAAAAATTTGTGTTTCGATACCAGATTTTAAATCTTTGATATACAGCGCGCTGATCATCGCTTCGCCATTGTCTTCGCGTTTCACAAACGCTAAAGATTTACCGTCTGGACTTGGTGTTGGGCGAATTGCACCACCTGCGCCACGGATAACCGTTTCTTCTTCCCCTGTCGCAAGGTCCCACGAGCGGATCTCAAATACAGAGGTTAAAGCGTTTTTGTTGTATTGCCAGCGAACACCTGTTGTTGCATCGACAGAGTAGTAGATTTTCTTACCATCTTTAGAGAAAGCCGGCTCTGCGACGTTTTTCTGTGACTTCGCGCCGTGTAGACGTTCACGCACTAATACGCCTTGACCACCAGAGATGTGGTACATGCGGATCGAGCCGCCAGGGATAGTACGACCAGTTACTTGACCTTGTTTAACGGCGATGTATTGGCCATCAGGTGACCATGAAGGGTTGTGGATCAAGTTGTGAGACTCGTCGGAAACCTGACGTAGGTTTTCACCATTTGCATCCATCACCCATAAATTCTCGGCACCAGCACGATCGGAGATAAACGCGATGTGTTTGCCATCAGGTGAAAACTTCGGTTGGAAATTCCAAGCGCGATCGCTGGTTAGTGCCTTTGCTTTGCCACCTGAAATAGGCATGACATAAAGATCACCTAACATATCAAAAATAACGTGCTCGCCATCAGGGCTTACATCCAAGTTACTCCAAGTGGTTTCGTTGGTGTCAATTGTGATGGTTTGCTTTTCGCCAGGAGGGTTCAGTACATCCCAATTCGCAGTGTCATTTTTAGCGCCTTCAGGCGCTGCAATTGTGGGGGTACTTAGCCCGATCAAAGCTGCACCAATCGCGATGGCGATAGGTGATTTAAATAATGCCATGGTGTATTCCTATGTGTTGTCTTTGCCTAGCTGCAGTCTAATGCTGCGCTTTGGTTACTTATCTTGTTGTGAGCTTATTCGCTTTTATACTCAAGTAGCATGGCGAAATTTTTCGTCAAAGTCGACTAAATGACGACAAAACAGCCTTCAAGCACGGTGGCTTTGCCTTATTTTTATACAACAGGTCTCCATTACGCTAAAAAGGGAGCAAATAGGTCTGATTTATTCTAATTAAAAATAACGCCCAGAATGGTAGGTATCGCCTGATAATGAGGGTGAAGATATGCTAGCAGCATACTTGTGTCGGTATGCTGCTAGCTTCGCATGAGCCGCTAACTGAGTGTTTGCTGCCTCACAAATTGTAGGTAGGCTTCTAAACTTTTTTGCCACAACGCCATCGCTTGGGTAAGGTCATCATCGCATTGTTTACCATCTAGTAGTCGACGTTCAATTTTCTTCAGCGCGAGGCCATATCGATTGAACCCAAGTTGCAGTGCCGTACTGGCTTGGCGGTGCAGCGACTTAATACATTGTTGTTCATCTTCATTGAGTAGCTGTTGAATATGGATGAGCTTATTTCGAGCTGATAAAACAAATTCATTGTAAATAGAGGACACTTCGTCTTCGCTAAAGCCACTTTTCAATGAATTCACCGCAGTGTCATCATAGAGGGTGTCACATAGCTCAACACGCATATCCGGTTTTTGCGCCTTTTGAGAATCACTGATGGCTTGTCGCAGCTTCTCTTGTTTAATAGGCTTGCCGACAACATCCTTAATGCCCAAAGATAAATACTCTTTAATTTCTTCAGGGCTCAAACTGGCAGTAAAGGCCAAAAACGGTGTGCGTTTATTCTTGTGCTCAATGGTTTGCAACTGCCTTAATACTTCTTGTCCTGTAAAGTCGGGTAGGTTCATATCGAGCAGTACGACATCAAAAACATGTTCTTTGAGGTGTTCGATGGCACTGGTACCATCATAAGCGAGCTTAATTTTGTGCTCGTCCGCTGCCATAAACTCAATGGCGATTTTTCGGTTTAGATCAAGATCTTCTACTAATAGTACAGAGAGCCCTGTGGGGTATTCAGGATTATGATGGCGCTGCTCAACCAAGCTGAGTTCACCAATAGGCAGACTGACATCAAAGCTAAATGAGCTCCCTTTACCTAATTCACTGAGTATTTCTAATTGGCTGCCCAACTTGCTCAGAAGGCGAGCGGTAATTGCCAGCCCAAGTCCTGTCCCTCCCTTGGTTTTACCAGCATTACTTTGCACATAAGGTTCGGTAAGCTTATCTATGTCCTCTGCTTCGATGCCCGGCCCAGAGTCAATGACGCTAAATCGTACAATATGCGACATATTGGCTTCTTCAAGCAGTTCAACACAGAGCTTAACTTCGCCTTTATCTGTGAACTTGATGGCATTTCCAACTAGGTTGAGCAAAATTTGGCGAAGTTTTTGTTGGTCGCAGTAATAACAAACTTGGTCCGGCAAGTCATAAACGAGTGAGAAAGTAAGTTTTTTCTGTTCTGCGAGAGGGCTCATCAACAAGCATAAATTGTCCAGCCAGCTTTTTAGTTCCACATCTTCTGAAGACAATACTTCATCACTTTGATCTAAACTTGCGTAGTCGAGTACTTTATCAATCAGCAAGTTAAGCGATTCAGCCGAGTTAATAATGGCTTCACAATACGCTTTACTAGACTGGTCATGGCTGCGGTTTAATACCAATTGGGCACTGCCCAAAATCCCATTGAGGGGCGTGCGGATTTCATGGCTGATAGTAGATAAAAACAAACCTCGGATTTCTAAGTCCTTTTGTGCTTTTTCAGTTAAATTGTTTAAGTTGAGTTCGCGGCGTTCATTACACAGCAGGGCCATGCCTGTAGCATAGAAAATAGGGGCTAAGACACCATTAAAAAAGATAGCAATAGAAAACCAAGGATCTTCAAATAAAGTAACCGCATCTACATGTCCCATGAACACGGTACGGCCAATAAAGGCAGTAAATACAAAGCCTAGTACGATTAGGTAGACAATACTGCCGTTGGGATAAAGTGGCCTTGCGTATCGGATAAAGTAGTAGCTTAGTAAAATAGCTTCGACAATATGTTGTAAATCAGAGATGAGGATCCGTTGTCGTAGGCTGTCATCAACCACTGCGTAATATATCAATGCAGAGAGTAAAAAGAGCGTGGCGAATAGATAAAGCCTAAATTCAAGCCCGCGCTGACCTAAAAATTGGCTGATCGCCCAGCAATGAATAATCGATGCGAGAAACAGGAGTGTATTTGCGATACCAATTGTCTGCCACTGAGAAAGAAAGCTGTGTAGTGCAAACATCGAGATAGCGGCAAATAACACCAGAGGGTAAAAAATATACAGCAATACGCCCGGCGTATTTTTGTTTGCTCGCCAAGTTAAGTAATTGATGAGCGTCATCATCGCGGTCATCGCTGCACTGGCTACATACAGAGTTTTATGGTCCAACATAAAGGCTACGTTAACAATTAATAGACGTACCTAGGATAGAGCGAAGGCATACCTCAGTAAAGCTGAGGAACTAGAAAATAATGAGAGTTGCTTATGGGCTAGATGCAGGAAAAACAAA
This sequence comes from Pseudoalteromonas luteoviolacea NCIMB 1942, assembly GCF_001625595.1. GTDB lineage: Bacteria > Pseudomonadota > Gammaproteobacteria > Enterobacterales > Alteromonadaceae > Pseudoalteromonas > Pseudoalteromonas luteoviolacea_A. Next base: position 7,542 of record NZ_AUXT01000168.1, on the reverse strand, counting down.
AAAGCATGCTTGAAGCATGCTTTTTTACAGAATTACGAAGTGTACTATCGGTGATCAGTGATGTACCTACCTAATTTCGTCTGGAATATTTTGCTGTGCCCATGATAATAGCTCAATACGGTTACGGCATTTGGTTTTACGAAATGCGCTGTATAAATGTGTTTTAACCGTGTGTGGGCTGATATTCAGGTCTTCAGCAATCTCCTTGTTTTTTGCTCCTTTACTCATTAGCGAGATAATGGCTTTTTCACGCTTTGTGAGTTTAACTGGCTCGATGTCACCCTCTGTTAGCTTATGAAGTGCGTCTTTGTTGAACTGCAACATACGATTTAACGCATTACACATAATCTCTCGGCGATACCACAACTGATCTTCCATCAGTAAGCGAATGCCTTTCATCAATACGTCGGCATTATCTGTTGTGTAAAACACACCACGAATACCGCTAAGTAAAGCACGGTTAGCCAATTCAGGATTTTCATCTAAATTGAACAGCACAATATCACAACTGACCTTTAGGTTTACCAACTGCTCTTTGAGTTTACCCCATGCATCATTGACTGCTGTTTCAATAAAAAGTAACCGAGTATCTTCTGGCACTTCGGAGATATCGGTTCCTGTGATTACGTCTAACCCCTGAGTTTTCAGGAGCGGTTGTAAAACGTTTATTCCTATCGTATTGATAGGCTCTTTATCTAGCAATAAAAATGCAGTACTGCTCATTTGAAAAACACTCTCATTCTGTCTGATAACGCAATGCTAACACGTGATTCAGACCTTTTGTATTAGAAATTTCATCAATAAAATGAAGTTTACGGTATAAAGTGTGGCATGATTGACCAATTTGTAAACAGCATCTAGTTGTTAAAAACTCAACCTGTTGATTAGTAGGAGAATTTATTTATATGGAGTAATAGCTTAGTTAATTACATTTTTTAACAAAGAATAATTTAAGATACTACTTTTTTCCTACTTTGGTACGGAGGCCAGCCCATTTCAAGCCCTGCTAAAACATGCAAATGAATGTGGTACACGGTTTGTCCACCGTCATTATTGCAATTCATAACTACGCGGTAACCGTTTTCAGCAAATCCGTGCTCTTTGGCAAGTTTAGCTGCAACCAAGTGTAAATGCCCAACTAAGTGCGCATTTTCTTCATTTACATCGTTTATTGTCGCGATTGGCTGTTTTGGAATAACCAACACATGGAAAGGCGCTTGTGGATTAATATCTTTAAAAGCAAGTGCCTTCTCATCTTCGTACACTATGTCTGCAGGTATTTCACGATTAATTATTTTCGTAAAAATCGTCTCTTGGCTCATTACTTTTTTCCTTATATACGTTAGTTTAGCTGTTCAGCATAGCGTGGACTAAACAAGATACAAGGGAAATTACAATTAGCATTCATCATAATTGTAACTAAATTTGGCACAAATACCTGCATTGACAAAGGTAGCAAGCAAATAAAGAGGAAATATGAAGAAAATTAGTATATTTGGAGTTTTATTAGCACTTTTTAGTGGTATTTCTGTATCTGGGGAAGTTAAATTCCCAGAAGAATTGCTTCCTTTGCAAGTAAATAACACTGAAATCGAGCACTCTTTTTTTAACAAAGTTCGCACTTTAGAATTACCGGCAGGAGTTCATCGAATTAAGGTGAAGTATTCAGACTTATTTGAGCTGGATTATGATGAACATGAAGTGGTGGACTCCGCACCATTTTGGGTTGAGGTGGAGCTGGGTGAAGGGGACTACCAAGTACGTTTTGAGGAAATTGAAGACGTTGAACAAGCTCGCCGCTTTGCCAAATCTCCAAGTATTTGGCTGCAAGCCAAACTGGGCGAGACAGTCAGTGCTAAAAGCGTGATTCAACGAGCATCACAGCCAGTTGCGCCAATAAAGGTGGCGGTAGCGCAAAACTCTGTGATACCAACAACTAGCCAAAGTACGGCACCAGCTGCTGGAAGGCCGGATGCGGCTGCAATGCTGGAGTTTTGGTGGCAGCAAGCAAGCCCTGAGCAGCGTGCCGCATTTTTGGCAACCATAAATAAAGACACACAATGAATGAGGGGATATTACTTGGGTCATGAGTAACCCAAGCAATATTATGTGCCAATGTTAGTTGAAAATTGCGTCAACAGTGCCTTGTGCAAGTGGGTGGTAGCCTGGACGCGCATTTTGGTAAACTCGGTATGCCCAATCACGCTTACCATGCTCAACCAGTGCCTTGTACAATGGCACAATTAACTTACGACGACCAATGCCTGATAGATGTTTATCAAGTGCTGGATATATCTCTTTATAGCCATTACCAACTGCAAGCATGTACCACGCAAATGCTAGCTCCGCATTGGATGAATTGGTCAGGTTAAATGCGTTGTCTAGCGCAGTCATATTTTCACGTGACAGATCTCTGGGTAAGTTGTTTAGAAAGTGCAGCCACTCATGAACTGTCCAGCTCTGTGTAGGTAGGGTGTTTAACTGCTTACTACCATTTAACCAAGCCTGTGTATGAGCGTCTACCTGGTTGAACGCATCTGACGTAGGCGTCGGTGCATCAGCAGGTAGACCAGGTTGGTAGATCCATTCTTTGGCTTTTTCAAGTGACACAATACCCGGATGCTTTTGCAGTAAATGCTTATCTAAGTACTTTACAAATTCAGCTGTTGTGAGTGATTTAAATGCGAAAGCATCGAAATAGCCTTTCACAAAGATATCAAACTGTTCGCGACCGAATTTTTCTTCTAAATAAATTAAAAATAGCTGACCTTTTATATAAGGCACTTTAGAAAATGCATCGTCAGGGTCACGACCGTTGAGCTTTAAATTCAAGCGGGTATCCGGTGCTGGAATATTGTTGAGTTGTGCGCGCAGACCTGCTGCGTCAAGTGCTTGCTCCATCACCGCGCGTTCACGGCCAAATACTTCTTCCATAATGCGGTTTTCAACATAAGAAGTGAATCCCTCGTTGAGCCATAAGTCTTCCCAAGTTGCATTCGTTACTAAGTTACCCGACCATGAATGCGCTAATTCGTGAGCGATGAGGTTTACAAGGCTCTTGTCACCAGCGACGACCGTAGGCGTAATAAATGACAGGCGTGGGTTTTCCATTCCGCCAAATGGGAAGCTTGGTGGTAGCATTAGCAAATCATATCGACCCCAAGCATATTCACCGTACATGGCATTGGTTTTGTCGATCATCGCTTGAGTGTCATTAAACTCAGCAACCGACGCTTCTAGGATTTGTGGCTCAGCAAAAATCGCGGTTTGGTGTGACATTTCTTTATATTCTAAATTGCCCGCGCCAATTGCGATTAAATAAGGCGGGATCGCTTGTGGCATATCGAACCAGTAATCGCCATCTTTTACAAAGGCTTCCGAATTGTCTGCACTCATAACCGCGCGGACATCTTTTGGAGTTTGAATACGCGCTGTATAGGTTGTGCGCATAGCTGGCGTGTCTTGTACTGGGATCCAACTTCTGGCATGAATGGCCTGAGACTGGCTGTACATAAATGGATGTGTTTTACTGGCGGTCTGCACAGGTGTAAGCCATTGTAAGCCAGACGCTTGTGGCAAGCTGTTGTAATAAATTCGCGCTTTTTTGGCTTGTTGCTTGAACTTAATCGTCAGCTTAGCACCTTTTACACCACTGCGGGGGGCTAAGGTAAAATCGGCGCGGTGCCACTGGCCGTTTTGGCTTTGATACATTACACGGTCGATTTGAAGATCACGCGTATCTAACACCAGGGTACGTGCCTGCTTGTTTTGCCATTCTAAGGTATGTTCGACGAACCCTTCGAGTTGTTTGTCTTCAAAGTCGACATCTAGATCCAAATGTAAGTGTGTGCTTACCACGTCACCAAGGTTTGAGTAGGTGTGTTCGTCTACGGCCTTTGCCGCCATAACAGTGTGAGAGAGGCCCGCAATAGCGAGGCCAAAAGTTAAGGCTGAGAGTTTCATTTTTATCCTTGCTCATGATTGAGAGTGGCTTTTGTTATACCACTTCCATGTACAAAAGCTACTCAGATGCGTTGGCGGTCGCAATCAGGTAAACTACGGCAAATAATCAGCATTCTTGATAGGCGCTACCCGTGCAGTCATTGCAGTCATTACATACCTTTGCTCTTCCCGCTAATTGTCAACAATTGGTGCGTATTACGGCATCTGAGCAATTACATTCCGTTGATTTTTATCAGCCTTTTTTCATTCTTGGGGAAGGAAGTAATTGTGTTTTTTTAAATGATTTTGATGGCACAGTGATACAAATGGCAAATCGCGGTATTGATGTGACAGAGCTGGATGATCATTATCTCGTTCGCGTCGCTGCGGGAGAAAACTGGCATCAGCTGGTGATGAAACTACTCGAAATGGGCATAGCTGGATTAGAAAATTTGGCGTTGATCCCTGGCACAATAGGGGCAGCTCCTGTACAAAACATTGGGGCATACGGGGTTGATCTGGCAGATGTATTCTCCCACTTAACTGGGTATCACATACACGAGCAGTCATTTGAGACCTTGGATAAAAGCGCGTGTCAGTTTGGTTATCGTGATTCTGTTTTTAAGCAGGCTTTGCAAGGCCGTTTTGTGATCACTGAAGTTGTACTTAAGTTACCAAAACAGTGGCAGCCAGTACTTGATTATGGACCATTACGAGATTTAGAGAGTACAGAGGTTGATGCTAAACAAGTAGCGCAGCGGGTCATGCAGGTCCGTCGCAGCAAATTGCCGGATCCTGAGTTATGTGCCAATGCAGGCAGCTTTTTCAAAAATCCTGTGGTGAGTCTTGAATTGGCGAAAACCTTGCGTGAACGCTATCAAAGTATGCCGACTTATTCTGTAAACGATGAGAAAGTGAAATTAGCGGCAGGTTGGTTGATTGAGCAAGCGGGATTAAAAGGACATCGTATTGGCGGCATTCGAGTTTATGACAAGCAAGCTTTAGTACTGGTCAATGACGAGCAAGGTGATGGCGAAGAGTTACTGGCGATGATCACACACATTCAAAAAACGGTTTTCGACAAATTTATGGTTGAGCTGATACCTGAAGTACGATTAATTGGTCGCGGTGGCGAGTTTTCAAAAGGAGTCGAGCATGGTTAAGGCACCGGCGGGCAATAAGCTTGCAATACTAAGCGCGTTGAATCGCGATCACTTTATTTCTGGGCAGGCGTTAGGAGAAACCCTAGGGATCACCCGAGCGGCGGTTTCTAAACATATTAAATCACTGCAAGAGATGGGCATTGATATCTTCAAAGTGACGGGTAAAGGGTATCGGTTAAATCATAGTTTGCCCTTATTAGACCAGAGTAAAATCTTACCAGTGTGGCAAGCATTGAGCGAAAGCGCATGTCACATCGAAGTGCAACCGATTATTGACTCGACAAACAGCGAGCTCATGCGCCGTATTCAAGCGCCTGACAGTGATATTCGTTCTGGACAAGTATTGGTCGCTGAAATGCAGCAAGCGGGGCGTGGTAGACGCGGCCGTCAATGGCAGTCACCTTTTGGTGCCAACCTTTATTACAGCTATTACTGGTTGTTTGAAGAGGGGATGCAGGCTGCGATGGGTGTCTCAATCGCGGTAGGCTTGGCTGTGTACGACGCACTGCAAGCGCTATACGACTTAGATGTGCAATTAAAGTGGCCAAACGATATCTATATTAATGAGCAAAAGCTTGCAGGGGTCCTCGTTGAATTAGATGGGCAAATGGAAGGTCCTTGCCACTTGGTGATTGGTATTGGCCTCAATATCGCGATGCCAGCGGGCGCTGCACAGCAGATCGATCAAGCTTGGACAGATCTGAGTCAGCATGTGCCAAACATAGATAAAAACCAATTAGCCGTGGTACTTACACTCTGTTTGCAAAAGCGCTTATATATCTATCAAAAAAAGGGGTTAGCTGACATGGTGGCGCAATGGAATGAACTTAATGCGTTTCGCAACCAAGTGGTGAGCTTGAGTACAGGCCAAAGACAGTGGCGTGGAGTTTGTGAAGGTATTGATGCCCAAGGTGGTATTGTGCTGCGCCAAGATGGCGAATGTAAATCATATTATGGTGGTGAGATTTCACTGCGTAAGGAAGGGTAATGCGTTTACTGATTGATGTAGGTAATACCGCAGTAAAAGTCGCGACAGAGCATCTTGGTCAAATATCCGTGATTTCTGAAGCGACCATCCCTTGGCAAAATATCTCGGAAGTACTGATTGCCCAAGTAGGCAAAAACGATGACCTCGAGCCAATATTGGAACACGCCAAAGCTCATAACCTACCTTATTTATTTGCCAATGTAACGGCAACGTTAGGTGATCTAGTTTGCGCTTATCCCGAGTTTAAGAACTTAGGCATTGATCGCTGGTTGACTGTTGTTGCGAGTCATCATTTATACCCAAGTAAAGCATGTATTATTGTTGATTCGGGAACTGCGACCAAAGTGGACGTGCTCAATGGCCAAGGGCAGCATCAGGGGGGGTGGATTTTACCCGGCCTAGATATGATGATCGAAAGTTTGGTATCAAATACGCAAAAGGTATTCAGTGATGAACACTCTAAATTTGATACCACGCTTGGCAAAGACACCCCCAATGCAGTAAAAAACGCGGCACTGAGTGCGACTGTGGCACTGGCACAGCGGGCAATTGATGAAATGGAGCAAGCGACAGAGGGGCAGCCTATACAACTTATCTTTGCCGGTGGCTATGGCGAGCTTATTCAGCAACACCTTGATTGTTCAGGCATCTACTTCGATGATTTGGTGATGCAGGGGTTGGTTTTTTGGCGTAAATACCAACAAAACGCTTAATTAATGAAAGCTTTGCTGTAAATATGAGCATTTAAACAATGAATTGTGATTTTTTTTAATATAACTGTTGCATAGTGCCAGCGGTTGCTCTAATATCTCGCCCCGTACTAAAGCAGTGCCGACTTAGCTCAGTTGGTAGAGCAACTGACTTGTAATCAGTAGGTCATCCGTTCGACTCGGATAGTCGGCACCATTTTTCAAGATTTAGAACACGCTTTAGAAAAGAATTTTTATGTGGAGGGGTTCCCGAGCGGCCAAAGGGATCAGACTGTAAATCTGACGGCTCAGCCTTCGCTGGTTCGAATCCAGCTCCCTCCACCACTTTATTCTTGACGGTTCTGAGGTAGTTAAGAACAGGTTCCTAAAGCGGGCATCGTATAATGGCTATTACCTCAGCCTTCCAAGCTGATGATGCGGGTTCGATTCCCGCTGCCCGCTCCAGATTTCTGGTGTGCTGATATAGCTCAGTTGGTAGAGCGCACCCTTGGTAAGGGTGAGGTCGGCAGTTCAAATCTGCCTATCAGCACCAGTCTCCGGATCTTCCCAAATACTTCCTTTGATTTGTCACAAAAACATTTATAATTGTAAAGAATAAACATAGTCCCCGCGCGCGCGCGTGGATTATTTTTATATGTAATCTAGATACACAAAACTTATAGGTTCCGTCATGGCAAAAGAAAAGTTTGAACGTTCGAAACCGCACGTAAACGTAGGTACAATTGGCCACGTTGACCAC
>NZ_AUXT01000167.1 GCF_001625595.1 Pseudoalteromonas luteoviolacea NCIMB 1942 | reverse complement strand
CAAAGCCAAGACAACATGGAACGACTGGTAACCATTAATGGTTTTATAGCGACACGAATATGACAACTGAAGTTCACAAATGACTTTCCAGAGAATCATCTATTAAAGGGTGGAAATTACTATGGTTAAAAAGGATAAAAACAAAGCTGCCAGATAGCGCTCCAGATATAAAATGGGCGTATCAAGAACTAGCCAAATTGGGAGGCTGGAAAGATACAAAGCGCACAGGGCGAGCATCAGTTAAAGTGATATGGCAAGGATGGCTCACATTACAAGCTATCCTTGAGGGCTACGATTTAGCAAAGTCTCTTGAGTCAGACTTGTGACTAAGAGACAGGCTTATACTGGCTTTTTTATTTGAGTTCGGCTTTGAGTTGTGTTGCAACTTTGTCTGCAATAGATAAGCTGGCAGTGAGGCCCGGAGATTCTATACCGAATAAGTTAATCAATCCTGTAAGTCCATGTCGTTGAGCGCCCTCGATTTGAAAATCTTGTTGGCCTTGGCACTGAGTTTTTGGGCGAATGCCAGCGTAGTCTACTTGCAAGCGGCGATTATCTACTTGTGGCCAATATCGTTTTATTGCTTGATAAAATATGTCTATGGCACTGGCGTCAGTATCGTAATTGAGGTCATTGATGAAATGTGTGTCAGGTCCAAAACGTAGTTGTCCCGCTAAATCTAAAGTAGCGTGAATGCCCAAGCCGTGCTCTTCAGGGACTGGGTAAATCAAGTGTTTAAAAGGGTGCTTACCTTGATAGCTAAAATACTGGCCACGGCAATAGTGAAGCGGTGGCACATTAATTGGTGCCAACCCTTCTATTAAGGTAGCGTTTTGCTGAGCAAATAGCCCGCCAGCATTTATCAGGTTGTGACAAAGCAATTTAAAAGGCCCGCCATCACAGCTCAGTGTTACAATGAACCCGCCACCTGTTTTGGGGGTAGCCGCAAGGAATTTCGTGCATGGTACATATTGCCCGTGATTGCTCTCTAGTTTCCCAAGGAGCGACAGCATAAATTGATGGCTGTCTAGAATGCCTGTAGAGGGAGAATATAAACCAGCAATGGCATTTAGCTCAGGGGCTTTTAGCGAAAGCTCCTTATTGCTTAACCAGTACAGATCATCAACCCCATTGTTCTGAGCTTGCAACAATAACGACGCTAACTTTTCTTCTTCTTGTGCGTTTTGAGCGGTGAGGACTTTGCCTATTTTGGCATGTGGAATGCGGTATTCCTCACAGTGTCGGTAGAGTTTCGCTTTTCCTTCAACGCAAGCTTGCGCTTTTAAACTGTCGCTTGGGTAATAGATACCTGCATGGATAACCTCGCTATTTCTACTACTGCTATGTTCACCAAATTGGTGTCCTTGTTCGACCAGGATGACTTCACGATGCTGACTTAACCTAGCCGCAACGGCAAGCCCGACGACACCTGCACCGACTACCAAAGTATCTACCTGTTCCATTTTTATTTACTCCCAAACTGGACGCCTTGTTGCTTACTGTGTAGCAACAATAACACCAATAGGCCTGTGATATTTGGAGGCACCTACCTCAATACCATAGTGGACCCAATTTTACTTTACAGCACGTTCAATGACCGCAGCAGTCATTCTTGAAACACAACATAACTCTCCCTTTGCATTGGTTATTTTGACTTCCCATACTGAAGTACGCTTACCTAAGTGAAGAGGCTTCGCAGTTGCAGTTAAGAGTCCATTGCGAGAGGCTTTGAGATGATTGGCATTGATCTCTTGTCCTACGCAATAAAAGCGTTCAAAATCAACCGCAAAGTTGGCGGCATAACTGGCTACGGTTTCTGCCAAAGCGACATTGGCACCGCCGTGGACCATACCTATTGGGTTATGATGGTGTGGGGTTGCAGGCATCGTTGCGACAAGGTAATCATCACCAATTTCACTGATTTCTATACCAAGTGTCGCCATTAAAGAGCCTTTACCATGAAGCCCTTTATCTAAAGACTGACATAGTGCTTTAGTAACCGGTCTATACCAAATACTCATGTATAAATGCTACCTAGATTAGCCAAAAGAAATGGGTTTTCTGCCCGTGTTACTATCAACCTGAGGTTGTTTATTGCGTTTCTTATTGGACTGTTTTTTTGTTTGTTTTTGGCTCGAACCTGTGACTTTTTGTGGTTTTTTGACAGGTGTAGCCGGTTTCGGATTTGGTGTCGCACCCTCTGCTAATGTCAGTACAAATGTATCGCCATCAAAATCTAGGCTGTCACCTGAGTACATTTTTTTACGCTTTTGAGTGCATAGTTTATTATTAACCGCAACATACCCCGTCGCTATTAGCTGCTTGGCTTGTCCGCCAGTCTCAGCAAAGTCTAGTACCTTTAGTAGGTTACAAAGTTCAATAGGCTCTTCTTCGAGTTCAATTTCGATGTATTCTTGATTCATATCACAACTCTAAACACGTCTTTGCGACAGTATACCGCGCAGACAAGATGAATGACGAAACTTTTTCGTGAATGTGCTGGTCTTTAATGTAAATGCAGCAATTGGTGTGTATTTTGCCTGCAGTTTTAATTAATTCCATTATGACAACACTGGGAGACCTACGATGGGTATTCGCTCTGCATTAAAAAAAGAATTAATGAATTTAGATGCACTGGGTTTAATGACCGCAGATGACGTACGCGCATATCTAAATGCTCACCTAAAGAGAGCGAAAGACAAATTCGTGTTAATTTCGCGCTTCAACACGCATCATAGCCAAGTTCAGGCAGGGCTACCGAGCACTGAGAAGGGCTTAAAATTTGAAAGACACCGCTTGTTTAGAGATGTGTTGTACCCCAAATCTGCGGTGCAAAAGTGGGCGGCGCAAACCCATTAGTCCAACTTTTTTTAGTGCGCTATGATGATGCATATTCGCACTCATTTGGCACGCGATAATGAGAACATCTGTTGCTTTAAACTCAACAAGACAGCTATGATTTAGGTAGTACTTCCTGCACCTTTTTTGTGTAATGTAAGCTTTTATTTATATTTTCTAGCGCCGGCTCGAAAGGAAGCACATAACCACTCATTGTCATCACTGGAAACTCATTGATAAGATTTGCATACATTTTTTGAGTCCCTGGTAAAAGTAGAAAGTCGATAAATGCCAATGCGTTTTTCTTGTTTGGAGCGTGCTTGGCGATGGCCGCTGTAGTGGTTGAAACAGGTGTTTTACCGTTTGCCATTTGCAAAAAGTGCATCTCAAGTTGCGTTGCAAGTTTGACATCTTGCTTATTAGAAGACTGTTTCATCATGTGCCAATAATAATGGTTTGCAAGTGCAAACTGACACTGGCCTTTTGCTAAAGCGCGCAACTGATCTCTGTCTCCCCCTGAAGGACGTTTGGCTAACAATTGGTTCGCCTTTTTCAGCCAGTTTGTATTAGCGGGGTTATCACTTGCTAATAGACTGGCAAACAAAGTCCGATTATAACTGTGTTGCCAGTCTCTGACACAAAACTGCCCGACAATCTTAGGATCGCTGAACTGTGTAAAGTGATTCGGTATACGGGTAGTTGTTTTACGCTTTGAAAACAGGGCACGAGTACGCATTGAAAGGCTCACCCAGCGCTGATCTGGATCTTTAAATACACTGGGAACTTCGGGCCACCTTTGCAAGTCAGTCATCGGTTGTAGTAGATCTCGATGTGCACTAAGTTGAACAAGGTCGGAACTCAATATGACATCAGCCCTTGAGCCTTTCCCATCACTGCTCAGCCTAGAAAGCAAAAACTGTGATTTGCCATTAACTAGGTTAACGCGAACACCACTTTGTTTTTCAAAGGCGTCTAACATTGGTTTGATTAATTCATATTTTCGAAACGAGTAAACGTTGAGTTCTTCGTTTTTGGCTAAAACTTGGTTACTTAGTAGCAAAATGGGGTAAAAATAGCAAAGTTTACTTTTAATCATCGCGAATAAGAATTATTATCAAGTGGTGCAATGGTACAGTGTTATGAGCGTATGTCTAGAGTAAAAAAGTGGGATAAAGTATTTCAATCGCCGGCCAAGTTTGGTGGGTGGATATACGGTGTGTATTTGTGTGTAATTTGCTATGTTGGGTTTGAATTTAATACACACTTTAAACAGCGCTCCCTTCATCAGCTAGAGCAGCATGTGTCTCAATATCAGTCTCGCTTAAATAATCAATTGCAGCGATTTGCGCATTTACTTTACTCCATCGAAGCTTATCAAAGAGCAAGTTCAGATATCACACCGGAGCAGTTTTATCATTTAGCGCAGTCTCAACTTGCTGGCTTGGAGTTGGAGCTGAGTTTAGAGTCCTATGCCATTATTGAGCGGTCGCAGGTGCTTAGCTTGGAGCAAAAATACCGCTCTTTGGGTTTTTTTGACTTTACGGTGCGTCTGCCCAATCGTGACAGTGGTTTGTTTTTGACAACGCTTAAGGCGGCGCCGGTTTCTGAGTTTGGTCATTTATTGGGCTCAGCTGTGGCCATCGTGGACCCATTTATTCAGCGGATAGGGAACAATGAGCTACAAGCTGTGAAGTGGCATCAGGCACAGCGGTGGAGTGTTGTGATTGAGCAGTTTGATATGCAGAGGCCGCAAGCGCTGCGTGCTTTAGGTATTGGGTTTCAGTTGAACCATTTGCTGGAGGGATTATTTGGTCAGCTGTATCAAACCAGTGGCCATCATATGCACGTGATTGCCAACGAGCACTTGGTCTTTTCCTCTGATTGGCAAAATCAGTTTCAATTAACAGAAAAGCAAGCGGGTATTACTGAAGAAATCGACTTTTTCGGTACACCAATATCAATGCATCTCTATACGCAAGCACAGCTTACCCCATCGTTATTAAACAACTATACCTTGATAATTTTGGCTGTGACATTGATTGCCGCGGCATTGGGTTTCATGGTGTTGATGCAGGTACGATATTTAACGGCTCGGCACGATACGATTAATAACCTTGTTGAAGAGCGAACAGCAAGCCTGGCACAAGCAAATCAACAAATCCAACATGAATCTAATAAGCGTCTTGCTGCGCTGCAACAGCATATTGTTGCGGAGCGTAAATATAAAAGCTTATTTGTCAATAGCAGCGAAGGTTTGTTTGTATTAGATAAATATGGTGTTTTAGTCGATGCCAACCCCGCATTTAGATCGCTGCTGCTCGGTGATGCGCACCAGAATACGAGATTAACTTTGAGTGACTTGATGCTAGATGGCGATGTCGCTGAGCGGTGGCAAAAAATGGTTGAGCAGCTGCAACCACATGAAGAATTAGAATGGTTAGCAGGATCAGGGCAAAGCCGTGGTGTTTGGGTAAGGCAAACGGGGTCATGGATCTGCCATAGCCATGAGGTGATCTATGAAGGGCGTATTACCGATATTACCGCGCTTAAATTGTTTAACGAGCAACTTAAATACAAAGCACAACACGATAGCCTAACAGACTTACTTAATCGACAAACTTTTTTGCAATTGGTAGAAGCTAGCCGCACAGAGTCTCCTGGGCAATTTGTTTTACTTTACCTAGATTTAGACCGCTTCAAGTTAATTAATGACACATTAGGTCATTTAGCGGGTGACAAGTTATTGATTGAGTTTGCCGCGAGAATGCGGGAGTTAGTGGGTGGATTTGGTGATATTGCACGTTTAGGGGGGGATGAATTTGCGATACTACTTGATGTAGAGAAGTTAACTGCGCCCCTTGAGCTATTACTTGAGGATATTTTGGCTGCCATTCGGGTGCCATTTGAGTACCAAGGTATGGCTCATACCGTAAGTGGCAGTGTCGGTGTTAGACGTTTTACCGCACCTTGTTTGAATTATGAGGCGGAGAAACTCTTACATGATGCCGACGTGGCCATGTATGAGGCTAAGAAGCGTGGTAAAAATGACTACCATATATTTACATCTGCGATTGCTGATGAAGCGTCGCGCAGGCTACAAGTTGAAAGAGAGCTGCAAACGCTCGATATGGACCAAGAACTGTCGCTGCGTTTTCAACCTATCTATTGTAGTTTTGGTAAGAACATTGTTGGCTTTGAAGCTTTGGTGCGTTGGCATAGCCCCCAATTAGGTGTGGTTAGTCCCGCAGAGTTTATTCCCATTGCTGAAGAGTGCGCGCAAATTGTTAAGTTAGGGCAATGGGTATTTAAAAATGCCATGCTATTTAAACATCAACTACCTGATGATGACCTTTTTATCAGTATCAATGTATCTCCAATTCAATTGCAACATAAAGGGTTTATGAACTGGTTAATGGCGCAATTTGAGGATGCTAAGTATCGTCCGTCACACTTTAAAATAGAATTGACAGAATCAGCGATGATGACGGAGGAGAATTCATTGGTCGCGCCGTTGCAAAAACTCCATGGCCTTGGGTTTGGTATTTATATCGATGATTTTGGCACGGGGTATAGCAGTTTATCTAGACTGAATGTGTTGCCGGTAGATGGCGTGAAAATTGATAGAGCGTTTATCAATGGCATAGAAGGCACTGGTAAACCAAGACAGCTGATAGAAGCTATTTGTGCTATGGCAAAAAGTTTCAATTTAACCGTCACAGCAGAAGGTATTGAACAATTAGCTCAATTGCAGACCTTGTCTACGCTTTACTGCCAGCAAATGCAGGGATACTTCATGAGTAAACCGCTCAGTGGTTTTGAAGCGCTTCAGCTATTGCATCATCAGGCATCAAAAAATTTGTTAAATGAAGTGAGTTAAGTGTTGACCTAAACTTAACTTAAGGTTTTAAGGTGTTGTTATTCGATTAAGGGATCAACAGAGTTACATTGAGGAATTACATGAACCAGACACAATTAACCACTTATTTATCAAAGTTAGATATTGAGAAACAAGCCTCCTATGATTTAGCGCTTGTTAGTCAGATAGTACAAGCTCATATCAAGCATTACAGCTTTAGCAGCTTTAATGCAATGCAAAACAAATTACTGAGTGTGGATAATGATGATTTGTTTGAGCGCTTGATCATGCAGCAACAAGGTGGTTATTGTTTTGAACATAATAAAGTTGCAATGTTAGCGCTGCGGGCCTTGGGTTTTGAAGTATCTCCATTACTTGGGCGTGTGCTGTTAAATGGCACCACCACTAATCCTCGAACGCACCGCTTAACGCATTTAAAATATAATGGTGCGGCTTATTTAGTGGATGTTGGCTTTGGGGTCAAAACGCCGCGTATACCTATCCCAATTGATCGCTCCACCCAAGTTCGTGAAGGTATAAACCTATATCAAGTAGAAAGGACAGCCCACAGTGTCACGGTTTCACTGGTGCAGCCAGAGCAGATCTCGTTATATCAAGTTGATTTGCTAGATACCTATGAAAGTGATTGTGATGTGGGTCACTTTTACAGTCACCAACATCCAGAAGCAAGCTTTGTTAATAATCTCGTGGTTTCAAGGATTTCAGAACATGAACGCTTTGTGTTACGCAATCTTACTTACTTGTATTTAAATGAGCTAACAGGTGAGCAAATTGAAGTATCTATTGAGAGTGTTACGCAGTTGCTTGAGTTACTCAGTAACATATTCTATCTGGAACCCACTGTATGCGAAGTGAGATGGATTTTTGATAAAATGCTTACTAGGCGACAACAAGCCAACTAAGCTTTCGCTCAGTTGGCTCATCCTATTTTAGCTTTTATTCAATTGTTCAATAAAGCTAGATGAATCAGCGATAGAGCGGTTCATATCCGTGATTAAACTCTGAATATCACGCTTTAAGTTGGTGAACTCGCCTTTGATTGCAGCAATAGCTTGAGCATTGAGATTATGCTTTAGATATAAAACATTGTCTTTCATTGAGTCCAAGACGGGTTGCATCTTGGCTTCGCTTTTGCGCATCGAACGGATCAGCTTTTTATATTGTTGTTGGGTTTGCAGCAATTTCTTTTCACTGCTGCGCTTAAGCTGTGGGTTAGAATATTGTTCTAATTCTGTTTGCCACTCTTCAAACAGCGCTTCTGCAACAGACTCAACCTTATTGATATTGGCCGTGACGGTTTGTGCAGACTTTTGACTCGCTTCATAATCACTATTCAATTGCTCGTATACGGTTTGTAATTCTCCGCCATCAAAGTCAATCAATACAGAGAGTCTCTCAAGTGCACTTTGAAACTCTTGTTGAGACGCTTGCTGCGAAGCTTGAGTATCTTCAACACGGTCAACGAGAATATCTCGTTTGTGCACACCTATTTGTTCCCATGCCGCATAATAGGCATTTTGTGCGCTTTTACAGCCGCCCAGAAGAGAGACAACTAAAATTAAAACGGTTATTTGTACGTACTTTAGAGGCATACTTTATCCCTTTACTTTAAATGGCTACTTTAAATTATGAAGCGGATTGGTAATATGTGCAAAGCAATCATTATCATTGAATCATCATGAAGCAACATTGGCCAACTGTGAAAGCGCAATTGCGAACCTATATAGCAGCTCAACCGAGCTGGTGGAAACGCTTTTTTGAGCGCTGCAAAGAAGATCAACTGACAATTAACGCTGGGTATTTAGCCTATGTCACGCTATTGTCTTTGGTGCCCTTGATAGCGGTGGGCGTTGCGATATTTACTGCTTTTCCTGGATTTGAAAATACTCGCCTGGCAATAGAAAACTTTATATTCACCAACTTTGTGCCGACCTCAACCGATACCATTAAATCTCATATTAGTGCTTTTGCAGGTAATGCGAACCAAATGACAGCGGTAGGGATAAGTTTTTTGGCCGCGGTGGCGCTATTACTCATTCGTAACGTAGACAGTGCACTCAATCGAATTTGGCGAGTTGAAAGTAAACGACCATTGATGATTTCCTTCGCTATTTACTGGATGGTTTTGACCTTAGGGCCAGTACTATTAGGGGCAAGTATCGGTGTGACTTCGTATATAGTCTCATTGGTATCTTTTGCCGATCAGGGGATCCCAGGATTTAGTGGCTTGCTACTTAAATTACTGCCTTATGTAATTTCAATGGCGGGCTTCATTATGCTCTATACTTTAGTACCAAATACACGTGTGTCGTTTCAAGCCGCGATACCCGGTGCGCTGTTTGCCGCTTTTCTATTTGAGTTAACAAAGCGGGGGTTTGCAATGTATATCAGTCACTTCCCGTCTTATGAAGTGATTTATGGCGCATTGGCGACGATCCCTATTTTGTTTGTGTGGGTGTATTTATCGTGGATAGTGGTATTACTAGGAGCAGAATTTACTGCTTGCCTAGAGGAGCACCATGGCAAGGAGACTAACACACCTCAAGAATGAGTTAAGTCATGACCTTACTTTATCAGCCAAGTGCTGTATTACGTAGCTTTCATTTACCCGTCTCCCATGGTCATCAGATACATGTGGAAGAGTATGGCAATCCAGAAGGGGTTCCCGTTCTGGTGTGCCACGGAGGCCCGGGTGGAGGCTTACACAAACTGACTCAGACTTACTTTAATCCTACCCGTTATCGTATCATCTTATTTAGCCAGCGAGGGTGTGGTAATTCATCTCCGCACTCGCTAGAACACAATAACACCGACCTCTTAGTCGCGGATATGTTGGCATTGTTGGATTACCTAGACTTGCCGAAGTGTGTAATTGCTGGCGGTTCGTGGGGAGCAACTTTAGCATTGTTGTTTGCGCAGCGTCATACAGAAAGAGTGATAGGTCTTATCATATGGGCTAGCTTTTTTGCCGCCAAAGATGATTTGGCGTGGCTATACGGTGCTAGTGGAGCGGGTGCACAGTTTTATCCGGAGCGTTTTGCTATTTTCTCCCATGCTGAAACGAACCATGAGCGTGTTTTAGAAATCTATAAAGAGCAGTTGTTTGGTGAAGACGAACTATTGCAGCATAAAGCGGCTCAGTTGTGGCTTGACTGGGATAAGCAACTCAGTGTTGAAATCCAATTACAGCGTTATCAATTACAGTACGGTTGTCATTTGGTTACACAAGCGAAGTTGATGGTGCACTATATGTCGGCGCGATGCTTTATCGAAGAGCTGCAAATTCTCCACAATGCGCAACGCATTACTCAGTTACCTATTTGGATAATACACAGCCGTCAAGATCTTGTCTGTCGATTTGCAGCGGCTCAAAAGTTTGCCGAGCAAGTACAAGCGCGTTTTTTAATTTTAGAAGGTGTTGGGCACAGTGCGACAAATAAAGTATATTCGGAGGCCATTCGTAGAGCAGCAGATCTATTGCTGTGTAAAATAGACAAAAATAGAGGTTGATGTGCAGGGACTCATTCAAAGGGTTAAATTCGCGAAAGTTGAAGTGGGTAGTGAAGTCGTAGGTGAAATTGAGCAAGGGATATTGTTATTACTCGGAGTAGAGAAGCTGGATGATGAACATCATGCTGATAAATTACTCCACAAAGTCAGTAACTATCGCATTTTTAGCGATGACGCGGGCAAAATGAATTTGAGTCTCAAGGATATTAACGGCGAGTTGTTAGTGGTGTCTCAATTTACGCTCGCCGCAGATACTAAAAAAGGCATGAGGCCGAGCTTTTCTTCAGCAGGCACACCTCAACAAGCACTGTCTTTATATGAGTATTTTGTTGCGCAAGCCAAAGCGTCTGGTTTAACAGTCGCAACAGGTGAGTTTGGTGCCGATATGCAGGTGAGTCTATGTAACGACGGCCCTGTGACATTTAACTTATCGGTTTAGCGCTCGATAACAATTATGTAATTTGAATAGCCGGGCACATTATGGATATGTGGCTTCTTACCAAAATTAATAATAAGCAAATGCTCTAATTGCTTAAGTTGGGACTCATGCTCAGCAATAAAATTAATGAATAGCATGCCTTGTTCAGAGAGTGTATTACGCAACAAGGTATAAAATTTGTGTTGATATAAAAATCGTGGCGCATCTAACTCACTGAACAAATCCAATATTATCCAATTGAATGGCGCTGTGCTTTCTAATTCCAGAATTTTGTAGGCATCATTGCAATTGACTTCACTAATATGATCGCCGCCAAAGTAGCGTTTATAGCAGTGAATAATGTCCGGGTTGTTGTCGACAGAAATAATCTGACAATCGTCATGAACGCTGTGCAAATAGTCCCGGATCGCGCCGGCTCCTAATCCCAGCTCCAATACGCGTTGGGGAGGTGGACATTTTTGCCATAAGCCCTCTAGCACTTGCAAGTGGGGAAACAGCAAGTGTTCTGGGTGGTTCAGTTCAACGATTGACTGTAACGTATTGTTTATTAGTAACCAACGAAGCGTTTTTTCTTGTCTAACTTGAATGCTCGTTTTTCCATGCTTATGCCAATATAACAAGTGACCTAGCTGGTGGCTTTGGGTTACGAAATCGCTGCTGACGGTTCCTGATTCAGTTAAAAATTCCTGCATAGTTACATCAGCATAGTTAAGGATTGAGGTAATTCCACTGTGTATAGATGATTTTACACATTTAGTCGATGATTTCCCCCTGAGCATTTCCTGTTCAGGGTTTTTCTTGTAAGGTAGAAAATAAAAATTGGCACTAACGCAGGTGTGCTCAAAAAGGAGTAAATATGTTTCCAGTAACTTCACCTCAAAGTAGTCAGGATTGGCAGGATTACTATCAATTACGTTGGCAGGTGCTTCGAGCACCTTGGCACCAACCTAGGGGATCTGAACAGGATGACCTAGAGCAAGAGTCTGAACATCGATATATCAAAAACAATGAAGGCGAAGTGCTGGCAGTTGCTAGATTGCATTTCAATAACCATATGCAAGCTCAAGTCCGTTATATGGCTGTTGACGAATCGCATCGTGGTCAACATTTAGGTAGCCGTTTATTACACGAGCTTGAGAAAATAGCGTGGACCCAAGATGCACAAGAGCTAGTGCTTTTTGCCAGAGAGCGTGCGTTGGCATTTTACGAGCGCCATGGATATCAAGTGATGGAAAAGGCGCATCTAGCATATGGTGATGTTCAGCATTGGAAGATGGTAAAACAAAAGCCATCCGAGCCTGGTTGGTTCCGTCACCCTGATTGGACACTGGTATTGCAAGATACCTGGCGCGAGTCTATTCCCATTAGTGATGCGATGGGGATCAAGGTTGAGAGTTATACCGATTGGCAATTTGAAACCAAAGCTGACTTAAAAGCGAATCTAAATTTACATAACTCGATGTTTGCCGGCTCGGTTTATAGCATGGCGACACTAACCGGTTGGGGTGCGACTTATTTAGCGCTCAAAGAGCATAACTTAGAAGGGGATATTGTATTGGCTGATGCCAATATCAAATACCTTAAACCTTTGACCACAGCGCCAGGTGCGACTGTCACTCTGTCTGAATGTGAAGGTGAACTGTCTGAGTTAGAAAGTGCCGGAAAAGCGAGGTATACAGTACCGGTCAATGTATATGATGGCGATGTGTTAGTAGCAAAATTCTGCGGAGAATTTGTCATCATAGCTAAGTAAGTACAATGGCGATCAAGAAAACTAAGCGCTTGGTCGCCTAATCGGTTTAAAGGAGATCTGTAATCGCAATACCAATACCTAATCTCTGGATGTGTGCGTTGTAGTCAATTAGGCTTTCGCCATAGCCATTAAAATACTGAGCATAGCCTCTTACCCTGCCTGTGATCGGGAAAGACCAGTCCAACTGAACTGCGCCTCGATTATCACCGCCAGCGTTATTTCTTAGCATCATGCCAACTTCGTGATCATTGTTAAAGCGATATGCCCCACTGAGTTCGAAATAACCCATGTATTTGTGGATATCGGGATTGTCATCCCCTTTGGCAGAGGTTGCGTCAGGTTTATCATCTTCAGGAAGCCTGAACCATGGTTTGAAGCTAAAGACGAAACCATCGTATTCCCATATGAAATTTGCATAGATGCGGTTCCATGAGCGAGAATTAGGCTGACTGCGTCCATTGGACTGGTGGGAGATCCCAAGGACGAATGCCATTTCGTCTCCCCAAAGGACATTTTCGTCATCTAGGAAATTAATCCAAAATATTTCTGGTTCGTAATTTGTTTCACGAAATGGAGACGAAATATCTTTGTTGTAAACCTGCCAGTAGGACTGCAAAGTAACGCCCATATAGATTGCCTGATCTTTGTCTTCGAAATCATGATAAATAGGCAGTTTTAAAGAAATTTGGTACTTTGCCTCGATGTTATCAAGCGGTTCACCTTGTTGCTCCCCCTTGTCCATAAAGCGGTCAAAAGGGCGGTTATTTGGATTTTTAATATAGGAAACTGGCAATATGTAGTTGCGGTGGTGTGGTGTCAGGACATTGCGGTTTTCTTCTGTAACACGCTCTCTTGCGATACGTTTGTCAAGCTGACTCAAGCCACCAATTTGTTGCTCACAATACTGACGAACCTCTTTTATGGTTGTATTTTCGTCCCCAGACATAGCTTGGCTAAGGATACATTGGTTGAGGGCTTCTATTTCGTCCGCAGAAGCTTTTTTGGCAATGGCTTGTTGTGCCGGAAGCATTATCAGTGCGGCCATAGAGAGCAGTTTAAAGTCCATATTACTTTCCAATTTTTAAGCAGTATTTGTAAGCATGTATAAGAAGCTGGCAGTTTGCGATTTATAGCATGTCAAGTTGAGCGCTATAGTATAAGTAAGTGGATTAAAATCCTAGTCCAAAAGGCATAAATCAAGTTTGAGGGGAGGGCATCACGCAATGTTCTACGTGATGCAATCAATAACTAGTCATCTAGCCTTGATACAATGAAATAAGGGTTTAAGTATGACTCTTTTTGGTTGTACTTAAGGGGAGAGCCGTCTCGTTGCGTTATAGTAGCACCTGCAATTTCGGCTACAGCATGTCCAGCGCCTGTATCCCATTCACATGTTGGGCCAAGGCGAGGGTATACATCAGCTTCTCCTTCAGCAACCAGACACAACTTAAGGGAGCTGCCTTTGGGAACCATTTCAACATCATCAAATTGGGCTAAGTAATCAGCCAACTCAGGTGATGGATGGGAGCGAGAGCCAACAACTTTTATTTTACCCTGTTTACTTTTACGTGTTACTTTAAGCTCGATGCGCGCTTCATCACACTCTCTGAACGCGCCAATGGCTTTTGCTGCAAGGTAACAGGTTTTGAGTGCCGGAGCATAAACGACCCCCATTGTCGGAGCGCCATTTTCGATTAGAGCGATATTAACCGTGAACTCGCCATTTTTTTTGATGAATTCTTTAGTGCCATCAATAGGGTCGACGAGCCAATAACGCTGCCAGGTTTGGCGTTCTTGCCAGCTAATATCTGCACTTTCTTCGCTCAGTATGGGAATATCGGGAGTCAGACGCTGCAAGCCCGCGGTGATAACACGGTTTGCGGCAAGATCTGCATCTGTTACAGGGCTGTCATCACTTTTGTAATCGATCGCAAAATCTTTGGCGTAAATGTGCATAATTTCTTCGCCTGCGAGTCGCGCAAGTTCGACAAGTTCTTCTAGCAGATCTGTATCGTTCATGAGTATTCCTTATTACTTAATGATTTTTTTATTTTTCAAATATTCAATGAGTTGTTGTACTGACTCTTCTAGAGAGTTTTCACCTGTATTTATTCTCACTTCTGGAGAAATTGGCGGCTGATAGTCAGAGTCGATCCCCGTGAAATTTTTGATTTCACCAGCACGTGCTTTTTTATAAAGACCTTTAGGGTCTCGTTGCTCGCAAACTTCTAATGGAGTATCTAAAAACACCTCGATAAACTCACCTTCACCAACTAATTCACGAACCATATCGCGTTCAGCTTGAAAGGGTGAAATAAAAGCTGTTAGTACAACTAATCCAGCATCAACCATTAATTTACTTAGCTCGCCAACACGACGAATGTTTTCTACACGATCAGCATCGCTAAAACTAAGGTCTTTGCAAAGGCCATGTCTTACATTATCACCATCTAGCAGATATGTATGTACACCAATTTGATGTAACGCACTTTCTAGTGCATTTGCGACCGTACTTTTTCCTGAACCTGAAAAACCAGTAAACCATAAAATAACAGGCTTGTGGCCTTTAAGCTCGCCACGGTGTGCTTTTTCTACGGCATAGTTATGCCAAACAATATTTTTATCCATGAAGCTGTCCATTAAAAGGGAAAGACCATTGGGATCAAGGTTAAAACAGTGATGGAGTAGATTATTGAGAGCGGAACCCCAACCGTAACGTAATCTCTGATACGATAATTTCCAGCACTATACACCATCAAGTTTGTCTGATAACCAAAGGGAGAAATAAAGCTAGCCGAAGCACCAAATGCCACAGCCATGATAAACGGTAATGGGTCGACGCCAAAGCCCACAGCTAGCGCATAGGCGACTGGAAAAGACAGTGCGGCAGCAGCGTTATTGGTAATGAGCTCTGTAAAAACCACCGTCATTACAAATATGGCAATAAAAGCGCCATAGGGACCAAAATCACCCAGTAATAAAAAGAGCGCGTCTGATATTTTGCTAGCAAGTCCAGTATCAATCATCAGTTTCGCTAGGCCGATAGCGCTACCGACAATGGCTAATAACTCAATTGGAAAGCGACGTTTCATTTCACTGACTTTAATGGTACCCAAAGCAACTAGGGCTAAGAGCAAAACCAGTAGTCCCTTAACCAGAGGGACGATATCAAATATGCCCAACCCGATGACGGCAGCAAAGCCGACAAGAACCTGACTTGATTGTTTTTGGTTTAAATGAGTCTGTAAATCTAATCCAGAAATATAAACAAATTCGCGTTTTAAATCTGGTAGTTCGTAAAATTCTCTGCTTGGTGCAAGAATAAGTGAGTCGCCAGCCTGCAACTGTACTTTACCCAAGCCGCCTTGGAGGCGATCGTGGCCGCGGCGAATAGCAATCACCGCAGCATGAAATTGTTCTCTAAAGCGAATTTCCTTAATGGTCTTACCTAGGAATTTCGAGGATTGACTTACGACGACTTCTACCAAGTGTTCGGCATCTTTTTCATGTTTGTCATGCACCACTTGCAGACCATCGAATTGTCTTAACAAAGGCACTGATTTAATGTCGCCGACAAAAAGCAATACATCACCTTGGCGAATTTCCTGTTGTGGTGTCACAGCACTGATACGTCTCTCACCACGCATTATTTCGGCTAGAAAAAGGTCTTTTAAATCTCGCAGGCCGTTTTCTTCTACTGTGCGCCCAATAAGTTTTGAACCTATTGCGACTTTTCCTTCTAAGTAAAAAGGTATGACTTCTTCGCTTTCAGTACCATGATCAGGCAGAAACTTTAGTAGCAATAGAATCGTCAATAAGCCAACAAATAGCGCCCCAATACCGACTAGAGTAAAGTCAAAAAAGCCCAGCGGTGCCATGCCAGCATCAACGGCAAAACCATTGACTATCAAATTAGTTGAAGTGCCTATCAGCGTTAACGTACCGCCCAATATGGCTGTGTAAGAAAGAGGCAATAACAGTTTAGAAGGTGAATGCGTTTGGCTTTCTTTAATCGTACTTATCAACGAGGCGACAACGGCCGTATTGTTTGTAAAAGAGGATAATAAGGCTGTGGACAATCCCAGCTTCATAACCGATTTAGATAAGCTACCACTGGCTAATGTGCTAGCTAATTTTTGCACTAAGGTCGTTTTTTCTATGGCAATAGATACGATGATCAAAAGTACCAAAGTAATTAATGAGGGGTTGGCATAATTTACCAACATAGATTCCAGCTCGATCAAACCAGTTAAATAGCTGACGCCAATTGCGCTGACAAATAACCAAGCTGGGTTAAGTCGTGTACCAAATAAGCACACGACTAAAGCGAGCATAATGCCTGTTAAGATGATCTGATCAACTAGCACGTTTTTCTCCTTATAACAGGCATAGAAGCGATTATTTTAACTTGCTAATATCAAGCGCTTGCCAATGTGGGAAGTGCTTACGTACTAGGGCATTAAATTCAAGTTCAAATGCACTGAACTCGCTTGGTTTTACAGACTCTTCTGCTAACAGGGCTTCAATCATGCCCGCACCGATAGTTAAGTTACTGATGCGATCAATAAGAATGAAAGAACCTGTTTCGTGATTGTTAAGATAGATATCTGCCACAATGCTTTCAGTCAGTTCAAGCGTCACAATCGCGATTTCATTCAGTTGAAGTTGCTCAGCTTGACCTTTCTCAAGGGTGTTCACGTCAATTGTGTGATCAATTTTGCGCACAATGGCTGAGGTATTTTTACTACCTAACTTAAAGTTGTAGTTTTTACCCAGCACAAGTGGCTCTTCATGCATCCAAACCAGTTTCGCTTGGATCAAGTTCGTAACAGCCGCTGTAGATTGTGCAGGGACAATTACATCACCACGGCTCACATCTATTTCATCAGCCAGTGTAATCGTAAACGCTTGACCTGTTTGTGCCTGTTCTAGATTACCATCAAAAGTTACTAACTCTTTGATAGTGGATTGCTTACCAGAAGGCAACACTTTAACCGCTTGACCCGCTGATAGAGAGCCAGAAGTCAAAGTACCTTGGAAACCTCTGAAATCAAGATTAGGGCGTACGACATACTGAACAGGGAAGCGAGCTTCAAAGCTGTGGTTTGCTTCAGCAGCTGGAGAGTCTTCTAATAGCTCTAATAGCGGCTTGTCAGTGTAGTATGGAGTATGCTCAGAGCGGGTAACAACGTTATCGCCTTTCAATGCAGACATAGGTACAAACTTGATGTCTGATACATTTAGTTGCTCAGCAAACTTCAAATAGTCAGCTTTGATCTTTTCGAATACAGCTTCATCAAAGTCGACAATATCCATTTTATTGATTGCTACAACAAATTGTTGGATACCGAGAGAATCACAGATAAAGCTGTGACGCTTAGTCTGAATCTGCACACCGTAACGGGCATCAACTAGGATAATAGCCAGATCACTCGTTGAGGCGCCTGTCACCATGTTACGCGTATATTGCTCATGTCCAGGTGTATCAGCGATAATAAACTTACGCTTTGCTGTGGAGAAATAGCGATAAGCAACGTCAATGGTAATACCTTGTTCACGCTCAGCTTGTAAGCCATCAACCAGTAGCGCAAGGTCTAGCTCTTCACCTGCATTACCTACTTTCTCATTGTCTTTGTGCAATGCAGCCAATTGATCTTCATAGATTTGGTGACTGTCATGCAGTAGACGACCAATCAATGTTGATTTACCGTCATCAACACTACCACAAGTCATCATGCGCAATAGGCTTTTACCTTGTTGGCGAGAAAGGTATGCTTCAATCCCTAACTCTCTTACTTCATTTGCTGTAGACATTAGAAATACCCCTCACGTTTTTTCTTCTCCATTGACCCTGCTGAATCATGGTCAATTACACGGCCCTCACGCTCTGATGAGGTGGATAGCAACATTTCTTCAATGATACCTGTCAGCGTATTTGCTTCTGATTCAACGGCACCTGTGAGTGGGTAACATCCCAAAGTACGAAAACGGACTGATTTTATTTCTGGTACTTCACCTTCTTTAAGCGGCATACGCTCGTCATCCACCATGATCAACGTGCCATCACGCTCAACGACTGGACGTTTTTCAGAAAGGTAAAGTGGCACAATTTCAATATTTTCTTGATAGATATATTGCCAGATATCTAGTTCGGTCCAGTTAGATAGCGGGAATACACGAATACTTTCACCAGGGTTTACCTGGCTATTATAAGTGTTCCATAATTCTGGACGTTGGTTTTTCGGATCCCAGCGGTGGTGTTTGTCGCGGAAAGAGTACACGCGCTCTTTTGCACGAGACTTTTCTTCGTCACGACGTGCACCACCAAATGCAGCATCAAAACCATATTTGTCTAATGCTTGCTTCAAGCCTTGTGTTTTCATGACATCAGTGTGCTTGGCTGAACCGTGTGTAAACGGACCTACGCCCATGGCTATACCTTCAGGATTCTTATGCACAATCAGGTCAAAGTTATATTCTTTCGCAAGGCGGTCGCGAAATTCAATCATCTCGCGGAATTTCCAATCTGTGTCTACGTGTAGTAGAGGGAAAGGAATCTTCGCTGGGTAAAATGCCTTACGCGCCAAGTGAAGTAACACTGAAGAGTCTTTACCAATTGAGTAAAGCATCACTGGGTTGTCAAACTCTGCAGCGACTTCGCGAATAATCTTTATACTTTCAGCTTCAAGTTGCTGAAGGTGGGTTAAAGCCATTGTTCGTCGTCCTACTGTTAATTAAATTAAAACTGTTAAGCTACTTTTGTTATTGGTTGTGCAAAGCTATTTACTTGTTCGCTTTGCCCAAACCACGCTAATTGTTCATGCAGTGCCGCAACTTCCCCTATGATCAATAAGGCTGGAGATTGAATTTGATGCTGCTCAATCTTTGTTGCGAGTTCACTGAGTGTGCCTCTTACCACTCGTTGGGATTTTCGAGTGCCATTTTCAACTATCGCTATCGGAGTTTCTGGGGATCTACCATGCTCAAGCAGCTTGGCTTGAATATGTGGCGATTTGATAACGCCCATGTAAATCGCAAGTGTTTGGTTTGTGTGCGCTAAACCACGCCAATCCAGCTCTTGGCCTTCTTTTTTACAGTGGCCAGTAACAAATTGGATCGCTTGTGCGTGATCTCTGTGCGTAAGCGGTATGCCTGCATAGGCGCTACAGCCTGCAGCTGCGGTGATCCCAGGAACTATTTGGTACTTAACCCCATGTTTAGCAAGAACTTGGATTTCTTCGCCACCTCTTCCATAAATAAAGGGGTCGCCTCCTTTGATACGACATACTTTTTTACCTTGTTTAGCAAAATTGAGCAACATTTCATTTGTATCTTCTTGTTTTACACTATGATTTCCTGCTCTTTTACCCACACAAACAAGGTCTGCATCGCGTCTTACTAACTCCATAATTTCGTCCGAAACTAAGTAGTCATAAACGACGACATCAGCTTGTTGCATTAACTGCAAGGCCTTGATTGTCAAAAGCTCAGGGTCACCAGGCCCTGCACCAACAATGTATACTTCCCCTTCTGGTTGAGGCGTGTTCGTGAGTAAATCATGAAGTTGCTGCTCTGCGCCTTGTGTATCACCAACTTGTACTTTGCGAACAACGCTAGAATCGAACACGCGTTCCCAAAATTGACGGCGGTCAGCGAAAGTTTTAAAGCGCGCTTTTACTTGCTCTCTGAAATTTCCTGCTAAGCGAGCCAACGCACCAGTATGATGCGGTATGATAGCTTCAAGCTTTTCGCGGAGCCGACGTGCTAAAACTGGGGCGGTCCCTGCACTTGAAATTGCAATTGTAATTGGATCTCTATCAACAATCGAAGGAAAGATAAATCCACATTTGGGCTGGTCATCGACAACATTTACAAAAATATTATGGGTATTAGCGGCATCACATACCGCTTTATTTACGGCTTCACTGTCTGTTGCAGCTATGATGAGCATCATGCCAAGCACATGGTGCGCTTCGAAGTACTCTTCAATCAATGAGACTTTATTTTGCTGTGATAGTGCCAATAATTCATCACAAAAGCTGGGCGCAACAACTGCAACCTGTGCGCGAGCTTTTAAAAACGCTTGGCATTTGCGCAATGCTACATCACCACCGCCAACAATAAGCACTGGTCTGTCGTCTAGTTTTGTAAATATAGGTAAATATTGCACAACCTTTGCCCCTTATGCATAACCTTGGTTTAAGCCAACATATCTGGCTTAGCTGATAGGCAGAATATATTGACCCGGAAAGACTAAAAAATAATATTAACCCAAAATATATAACAAAAAGTTATATACCAACTTCTATTTTGGTTTAAGGCTTATAATTCAAGGGATAGAAAGCAAAATGTATCGATATTAGCAACTTATAGCGATTGGTTATGAGATATAATTGAAAGCGGTTTAGAAGCATACTTGATGGTTAAGTGTCGAAAGAGTTCAATATGCGGACAAATGTCCTGTAGGGTGGGCGTTGAATCCATTTTACTGGCAATGGTATATAACAGGAAAATTGAGAGCACTATATGATGCAGTCTAGCAAAGACTGAATATAGCGTTAAGGAGATGTAATGAGTTCAACTCGAGTGAATTTGCACAATAAAGCAAAGCGTGCGCTTGAATTAATGGATTTAACATCGTTGAATGCGCATGATACTAACGAGAGCATTATTGCGATGTTGGACAAAATCGACGCTGAAATAGGGTTGCCTGCGGCTATCTGTGTGTATCCGCAGTTTGTTGCGCTATGTAAAGCGCAACTGGCAGAACGCAGTTTTAACAGTATAAAGATAGCGACCGTAACGAACTTTCCATCAGGCAAAGAGCCTTTAGAGGCGGTGCTAGATCAAACGCGCCAAGCTATTAGAGATGGTGCAGATGAGATTGATCTCGTGATGCCATATAATCAAGTGATAATGGGTGACCCTGACACGCCTTGGCAATATGTGCGTTCAAGCAAAGATGTATGTGGTGAAAAAGTACAACTTAAGGTGATCATTGAGAGCGGAATACTGAGTGAACCAGAAGTGATCGCACAAGCGAGTGACATTGCAATTTTAGCCGGTGCCGACTTTATAAAAACAAGCACAGGTAAGGTATCGGTTAATGCCACATTACAAGCTGCAGAGGTTATGCTTTCACGTATCAAAGCCAATAATAAACCCGTTGGATTCAAAGCGGCCGGTGGTGTCAAGACGGTTGCTGAAACCTTACCTTATTTAGATGCTGCTGAGCGAATAATGGGTCAATCGTGGGTAAACGCAGAACGCTTTCGATTTGGTGCGTCGAGCTTACTTACCGACATCAAAAGTGTTTTAGCAAGTGACTCTTAATAAATAGCGAAGGAGTAGTGAGGTCTTCTCCCTTTCTAAGGTTCTAGGGTGGGCTTGAAAACTCAACAATTTGCTGTCCTACCTGACCGTTAAAGTAATCGAAAGAGAGGTATATTCGCCAAGGCTTTTCACATTCTGATAGCTGTGATAGATCGATATTAAGCTGATGATTAAGCTCTGAGTAGAGTTTGTCATCAGGTAATTGTTTACCCCCACTCATTGATGACTTGAACCAACGCTGACGCATTTTCGCTTTGCAGGATGTGTTTTGTTCAGGCGCCTCAATAGATAGTTCAAGATATTGTAAGTCACTATCTGTCTCTGGTTGCCAACTCAGTGTTAATTCATCTGAGTCTAACGTAATCGCTGCAAGATCCTGTTCGCTACTTGGATAAATAAATTCAATGAATTGAGGTAGGGTCACCGTTCCAAATGACGTAGTTGAGTTATTTCTGGATAATTCGATTTCAAAGCTACTGGGTGTTTGCAGCGCATCTAATAATTCCGCAGACAACATACAACAGTGCTTTGGTGTCGCGCCTAGGTTTGTTAAGGACTTATTGGAGAAGGCGTAAGTGTCGCCTTGTGTTGTAACAAGCTTTAAGCTATCGGTGCCTGTCAGCTTTACCCGCGTCCCCTCTTCATCTTTAAGTGTTACTGTGCCTTCAAGGGATGCTTGAGCATGTGGCTGATGTTGATTACTTAGATATTGAGAGAGAATGAAACTTCGGTCCGAGAGTGAGGTTGTCGACAGATCGTCGACCTTGTCCGAGTCTTTACTTTCGCAACCAACAATTAAAATGGCAGTGAGTGCCAATGTATATTTTTGAATCATTCAATTTCCTTTGATTGCTATTATTTATCCTGCAAATTAGCAATTGACAAAGATCGCCTAAATTTTTCTAGAACGACTTGAAGTTTCATACCTTAGCCCAACATATATGCTCAGCATTGAGATAGCAATAAAGTCATTTTTAAGTGAAATGCCTAAAGCGCTAGTTATTTATATACAGGTGCTTGAATGCAAGTATTAGGACACTCACAGTTTGAGTTAAGTGTATCTTTTTTAGACGGTGATGCAATAATAAATGATTGTTATTGAACAAATTTTTAGCTGAAAATGCTCGTGTTAATAAGCGTGAAAGAGGGTGTCTATTTCTGTTGAGAGAACAAAAGCAAGGAAAATAATGCGATGTATAACTTTTACACTTGTTTTCAGTTTGTTCGTCAGTATAATGGGCATCCACTTTGCAGGGGCGTAGTTCCAATTGGTAGAACAGCGGTCTCCAAAACCGATGGTTGCGGGTTCGAGTCCTGCCGCCCCTGCCACTCAATGCTTTTTAGTCCAAATCTAAAATAATGTGTTTTCTTGTCGCTTATTTATAAATTTGGATTTAATGGATTAACCCTGTCAGTGACAGGGTTGTTGTGTCTGTATTTAAGGTAAAACAATTATGAGCACTAATGTTGAAAACCCGTCTAGCTCGATGGACACGGTAAAATGGCTAGTTGCAGTTGTCCTACTCACTGGGGCAGTAGTTGGTAACTACATGTATGCAGATATGTCTGCATTGGTACGCGCTGTAGGTGTTGTCGTTGCTGTAGGTGCCGCACTAGGTATCGCTGCAACAACTGAAAAAGGTCGTACCTTTATTGCATTTGCAAAAGAGTCTCGTATTGAGGTTCGTAAAGTTGTTTGGCCTACGCGTCAAGAAGCAACGCATACTACAATTATCGTGATGGCAGCAACTGTAGTAATGGCACTTATCCTTTGGGGATTAGATGGCTTGCTATTCCGTGCTGTTGGCTTTTTAACTGGATTGGAGATCTGATCCCATGTCGGATGAGAACAAAGAAAAGAAATTGCGTTGGTACGTAATTCAGGCGTTTTCTGGTTTTGAAAAGCGCGTTGCTCAAACTATTATTGAGCACATAAAAATTGAAGGCTTAGAAGAAGACTTCGGTGAAGTACTAGTACCTACAGAAGAAGTTGTAGAGATGCGTGCTGGTCAAAAGCGCAAGTCTGAGCGTAAATTCTTCCCAGGTTACGTCCTTGTTCAAATGGTGATGAACGACGCAACTTGGCACTTGGTGAATAGCATACCACGTGTAATGGGCTTTGTTGGCGGTACATCTGATCGTCCTGCACCAATTAGTCAGCGTGAAGCTGATCGTATTCTTAACCGTCTACAAGAGAACGCTGAAGCGCCTAAGCCTGCGACATTGTTTGAGCCAGGTGAAGTGGTTCGTGTTATCGATGGTCCATTTGCAGATTTCAACGGTGTTGTTGAAGAAGTGGATTACGAAAAGAGTCGCTTGAAAGTATCTGTACTTATCTTCGGTCGTTCAACGCCGGTTGACCTTGAGTTCGGTCAGGTAGAGCAAGATACTTAATTTGCAGTGTTTTTGTACTATTGCAAAAAATAATTGAAAAAGGCCGCTGATTAAACTATAATCAGCGGCCTTTTTGTAGGTAGACTATTTCTGCCGCAAAAAGAAAGAATTTTTTAATCGGGAAGCCGTCTGAGTACGCGTCCTCGCGCGCACAAGGCTAAGACCCATTTAACGAGGTTTATTAACATGGCTAAAAAAGTTGAAGCTTTAATCAAGCTACAAGTTGCTGCTGGTATGGCTAATCCTAGTCCTCCAGTAGGTCCTGCACTAGGTCAACACGGTGTGAATATCATGGAATTCTGTAAAGCGTTCAACGCACGTACAGAGTCTATCGAGAAAGGTGCACCGGTTCCTGTAATCATTTCTGTTTACAACGACCGTTCATTCACTTTTGATATGAAAACACCACCTGCATCTTACCTTCTTAAGAAGGCTGCAGGTATCAAGTCTGGTTCTGGCCGTCCAAACACTGAGAAAGTTGGTACTGTAACACGTGCACAACTAGAAGAGATTGTTGAGACTAAACGTCCTGACCTTACTGCTGCTGATATGGATGCAGCTGTACGCACGATTGCAGGTTCTGCACGTGCAATGGGCTTGAATGTAGAAGGGTAATTGAGAATGGCTAAATTAACTAAGCGTATGCGCGTAATCCGCGAAAAAGTTGACGTAACTAAAGAGTACGAAATCAACGAAGCTGTTGCTCTTCTTAAAGAACTAGCTACTGCTAAATTCACAGAAAGTGTTGACGTTGCTGTAAACCTTGGCATCGACGCTCGTAAATCAGACCAAAACGTACGTGGTGCAACTGTACTACCTCACGGTACTGGTCGTGAAGTACGCGTTGCTGTGTTTACTCAAGGTGCTAACGCTGACGCTGCTAAAGAAGCTGGTGCTGATTTAGTAGGTATGGAAGACCTTGCTGAGCAGGTTAAGAAAGGCGAAATGAACTTTGACGTTGTTGTTGCTTCTCCAGATGCAATGCGCGTTGTTGGTCAACTAGGTCAAATCCTAGGTCCACGTGGTCTTATGCCTAACCCTAAGACTGGTACTGTAACGCCTAACGTTGCAGAAGCAGTTAAAAACGCAAAAGCTGGTCAGGTTCGTTACCGTAACGACAAGAACGGTATCATCCACACTACAATCGGTAAGGTTGACTTTGACGCTAACCAGCTTCAAGAAAACCTTGAAGCACTTATCGTTGCTCTTAAGAAGGCTAAGCCTTCTCAAGCGAAAGGTACTTACTTGAAGAAAGTAAGCATCTCAACGACTATGGGCGCGGGTGTTGCTGTAGACCAAGCTACTCTAAACACGCAACTAGCGTAATTTAGATTTTAGCATTTACATGGTGTAAAAATTAGACTATAATTTTGCGCCATTTCGTTGAGAAGTAACTTCCAACGAAGCAAAGAATTCGGGTTGAAGCGCATAATTTCGAACTGTTGTTTACCAAATTTGGACTACAATAAAATCGATAAATTGCGTTTCCGTCCAAGACCGTAGGTGTAGCTTTGTTACTTAATCTTCCTACGTAGACGGTGTGAATCCCAGCTAGATTTTCCTAATCTTCTGGTTCTCGCCGTAAAAAGCAGCTCAAAGTCATTTGGCTTTGAGTAAAGTAGAACTAGGGACATGTTCCCTATCAACCAGGAGTAACACCCATGGCTTTAAATCTTCAAGACAAAAAAGCAATTGTTGCTGAAGTCAACGAAGCTGCCAAAGGTGCTCTATCTGCAGTAGTTGCAGATTCTCGTGGTGTAACAGTAGATGCGATCACTGCGCTTCGTAAAGAAGCTCGTGAAGCTGGCGTATGGATGAAAGTTGTCCGTAACACGCTTGCTAAACGCGCTGTTGAAGGTACTGATTATGAGTGCCTTAACGAATCGCTAGTAGGCCCAAGCCTAATCGCTTTCTCTTCAGAGCACCCAGGTGCTGCTGCTCGTATTTTTGCTGATTTCGCGAAGAAAAACGAGTTGTTCGAACTGAAAGCGGCTGCATTTGAAGGCAATGTTGTTGACGTAGATATGCTTGCTAAGCTACCTACTTACGACGAAGCTGTTGCACGCTTAATGAGCGCTATGAAAGAAGCGTCAGCTGGTAAATTGGTTAAAACAATTGAAGCTGTACGTGTTCAGAAAGCTGAAGAAGCTGCTTAATCGCACCTTTTACACTTTCATCAATAAATTTTTTTGAACCTCATGGGTTCGTGATTAATTAGGAAACTTAAAATGTCTGTAACTAAAGACCAAATCCTTGACGCGATTGCTGAAATGTCAGTAATGGAAGTTGTTGAACTAGTTGAAGCAATGGAAGAAAAATTCGGCGTAACTGCGGCTGCTGCTGTTGTTGCTGCTGGCCCTGCTGAAGCTGCTGAAGAAAAGACTGAGTTCGACGTAATCCTAGCTGGCGCTGGCGGTAACAAAGTTGCTGCTATCAAAGCTGTACGTGGTGCAACTGGTCTTGGCCTTAAAGAAGCAAAAGCTCTTGTTGAGTCTGCTCCTACGCCAATCAAAGAAGCTGTTTCTAAAGAAGAAGCTGAAGCACTTAAGAAAGATCTTGAAGAAGCTGGTGCTGAAGTTGAGATCAAGTAATCTAGCATACGCTAGGTTCGCTGCCTGAGAAATCAGGCAAGGGCTGGTGATTTTTTAATCACCGGCCCTTTTGCGCTCTAGAGCGAAAGTATTACTATTGCGCAATAAAACCTAAATTCTTCATGTTTTTCAATTGTTTAATCTTTTTGGGAACTGCTGAATTTGGGAAGACAATTTAGATGTTGTTATCATGGCTTAGATGCCAATGAATGCTGTTCTGCATGAACAGGTTGGGTCAAAGATCAGCAAGCTGAGGAACCCCATGGCTTACTCTTATTCTGAAAAGAAACGTATCCGTAAGGATTTTGGTAAACGTCCACAAGTTTTGGATATACCTTTCCTTTTGCAAACGCAGTTGGAATCGTTCAAAAAATTCATTACTCCAGACGCGGATGGCGATACTGGATTGGAAGCTGCATTCCGTTCTGTGTTTCCAATCAAAAGCTACTCGGGCAATTCTGAACTTCAATACGTGAGTTACCGTATCGGAGAACCAGTATTCGATGTAAAAGAATGTCAAATTCGCGGTGTGACTTATTCTGCTCCACTTCGCGTTAAATTACGTCTTGTGCTAATGGACAAAGAAGCGCCAGGCACAGTAAAAGACATTAAAGAGCAAGAAGTTTACATGGGCGAGATCCCGCTCATGACAGACACAGGTACTTTCGTTATCAACGGTACCGAGCGTGTTATCGTTTCTCAGCTACACCGTTCACCTGGTGTATTCTTTGATAACGACCGCGGTAAATCACACTCTTCGGGTAAAGTGCTTTATAATGCACGTGTTATCCCTTACCGTGGTTCATGGTTAGACTTTGAATTCGATGTTAAAGATAACCTATTCGTTCGTATTGACCGTCGTCGTAAGCTACCAGCTTCAATCATTTTACGTGCACTTGAGTTCACAACTGAAGAGATTCTTGAGTTGTTCTTCGAGACGACAGCGTTTGAAGTATTAAACGGTAAAGTGATGATGGAACTAGTACCAGCTCGCCTACGTGGTGAGACTGCTGCATTTGATCTAAAAGATGCAGAAGGTGAAGTACTGGTTGAGCAGGGCCGTCGTATCACAGCTCGTCATATCAAAAACATCGAGAAAAAAGGTCTCACGCAACTTGAAGTACCGCATGAGTACATCATTGGTCGTGTTATAGCTAAAAACTACATCGATGAGTCAACAGGTGAAATCATCGCTGAAGCGAACGCTGAATTGTCGCTTGAGTTGATGGCAGAACTTGTGAAGGCCGGCCACACTAAGATTGATACACTGTATATCAACGAAGTAGATAGCGGTGCGTACATGTCTGAGACAGTTCGTATTGATTCTTCTTCAAACCGCCTAGAAGCATTGGTAGAAATCTACCGCATGATGCGCCCAGGCGAGCCACCAACGAAAGACGCGGCAGAAGCTTTATTCGACAACCTATTCTTCTCTGATGATCGTTACGACCTATCAACTGTTGGTCGTATGAAGTTCAATAGCCGTGTTGGTTATAACTCAGACACAGGCCCTGGTATTCTGAGCAAAGAAGACATCGTTTCTGTTATGAAAGTACTAATCGACATTCGTAACGGTAAAGGTGAAGTGGATGATATCGACCACTTAGGTAACCGTCGTATTCGTTCTGTTGGTGAAATGGCTGAAAACCAATTCCGTGTTGGTCTAGTACGTGTTGAACGTGCTGTTCGTGAGCGTCTAAGTCTAGGTGATCTAGATAATGTGATGCCACAAGATTTGATCAATGCGAAACCGATTTCGGCAGCTGTTAAAGAATTCTTCGGTTCTTCTCAGTTGTCACAGTTCATGGACCAAAACAACCCGCTTTCAGAAGTAACGCATAAGCGTCGTATTTCTGCATTAGGTCCGGGTGGTTTGACTCGTGAGCGTGCGGGCTTCGAAGTACGTGACGTACACGTAACTCACTATGGTCGTGTTTGTCCAATCGAAACGCCTGAAGGTCCAAACATCGGTCTAATCAACTCATTGTCAACGTACGCTCGCACTAACGACTATGGTTTCCTAGAGACACCATACCGTAAAGTTGTTGATGGTGTTGTGACTGACGAAGTTGATTATCTATCTGCAATCGAAGAAGGTCAGTTCGTAATCGCACAGGCGAATACAAACTTGACCGAAGAAAACCAGTTTGCAGAAGAGCTAATTCCATGTCGTCATAAGGGTGAATCAACCTTTATGCTTAGCGACAGCATCCAGTATATGGATGTATCTCCACAGCAGGTTATTTCTGTGGCAGCGGCACTTATCCCACTCCTTGAGCACGATGATGCGAACCGTGCATTGATGGGATCGAACATGCAACGTCAAGCAGTACCAACATTACGTGCTGATAAGCCGTTAGTAGGTACAGGTATCGAACGTACACTTGCAAAAGACTCAGGTGTAACAATCGTTGCTAAGCGTGGCGGTGTAGTTAAGTATGCTGATGCGAGCCGTATCGTTGTAAACGTAAATGAAGATGAGCGCGTTCCAGGTGAAGCGGGTATCGACATTTACAACTTAACTAAGTACACGCGCTCGAACCAAAACACTTGTATCAACCAAAAGCCAACTTGTATGGTTGGTGAGCCTGTAGTACGCGGTGACGTACTTGCCGATGGTCCTTCAACAGACCTTGGTGACTTGGCACTTGGTCAGAACTTACGTGTTGCGTTCATGCCTTGGAATGGTTACAACTTCGAGGATTCAATCCTACTTTCTGAGCGAGTTGTACAAGAAGATCGCCTAACTACGATCCACATCCAAGAGCTTCAATGTATCGCGCGTGATACTAAGCTTGGTCCAGAAGAGATCACAGCTGATATCCCTAACGTAGGTGAGTCAGCACTTGGCAAACTTGACGAGTCTGGTGTTGTTTACATCGGTGCTGAAGTTAAAGGCGGCGACATCCTAGTAGGTAAAGTAACGCCTAAAGGTGAAACGCAGCTTACACCAGAAGAGAAGCTACTGCGCGCTATCTTCGGTGAGAAAGCATCTGACGTTAAAGACAGCTCGTTACGTGTACCAAATTCAGTATCTGGTACTGTTATTGACGTTCAAGTATTCACACGTGATGGCGTGGAGAAAGACAAGCGTGCACTAGAAGTTGAAGAGATGCAGCTTCGTGAAGCGAAAAAAGACTTCAACGAAGAATTCAAGATTCTTGAAGGCGGTATCTTAACTCGTGCACGTAAACTACTTGTTGAATCTGGTCAAAATGAAGAAGCAATTGCACTTCTAGGTGCAGAGAAGCTACTGACTCAGAGCCTTGCTGACGAAGCGCAACAAGCAGAACTTGAGCAACTTGCAGCGCAGTATGACGAGCTGAAAGCTGAATACGACAAGAAGTTTGAGAACAAGCGTCGCAAGATCACACAAGGTGATGATCTTGCGCCAGGTGTTCTTAAGATTGTTAAAGTTTACCTAGCTGTTAAACGTCGTATCCAACCGGGTGATAAGATGGCTGGTCGTCACGGTAACAAAGGTGTTATCTCGACAATCGTACCAGTAGAAGATATGCCTTACGATGAAAGAGGTCGTACGGTAGATATCGTTCTTAACCCACTAGGTGTACCGTCTCGTATGAACATCGGTCAGATCCTAGAAACACATATGGGTCTGGCTGCACGTGGTATCGGTGAGCGCATCGAAGACATGATGAAAGAGCAAGCGGAGCTCCATGAGCTGCGTGAATTCATCAAGAAAGCGTATGAGCTTGGTGACTGCCGTCAAGAAGTAGACATTGCTAGCTTCTCTGATGACGAAGTTCGTCGTCTAGCTAACAACCTTAAAGGTGGTCTACCAATCGCGACGCCAGCATTCGATGGTGCTAAAGAAAGCGAAATCAAAGAGCTACTAGAGCTTGGTGGTTACCCGTCAAGTGGTCAGGTTACGCTTTATGATGGTCGTACCGGTGATGCGTTTGAGCGTCAAGTAACCGTTGGTTACATGTACATGCTGAAACTAAACCACTTAGTAGACGACAAGATGCACGCGCGTTCAACTGGTTCTTACAGCCTTGTTACTCAGCAGCCGCTGGGTGGTAAAGCACAGTTCGGTGGACAGCGTTTCGGTGAGATGGAGGTATGGGCATTAGAAGCATACGGTGCTGCCTATACACTACAGGAAATGTTGACAGTTAAGTCGGATGACGTAAACGGTCGTACGAAGATGTATAAAAACATCGTAGACGGTAACCACAAGATGGAACCGGGTATGCCAGAGTCATTCAACGTATTGTTGAAAGAAATCCGCTCGCTAGGTATCAACATCGAGTTGGAAGAAAGTTAATCCGACCGGCAGCTCTGTGGAGCTGCCAACCCGGACTGTAACTGTAAAGAATGAAGGGGTGAGCACTGCTTGCCCTCAAGATTAACTCCGACAGGAGAGCTAAGGTGAAAGACTTACTTAAGTTTCTGAAGCAACAAAATAAGACCGAAGAATTCGATGCAATTCGCATTGGTCTTTCTTCGCCAGACATGGTTCGCTCATGGTCATACGGTGAAGTAAAGAAACCTGAGACAATCAACTACCGTACTTTCAAGCCTGAGCGTGACGGCTTATTCTGTGCCCGTATTTTCGGCCCAGTAAAAGATTACGAATGTTTGTGTGGTAAATACAAGCGATTAAAGCACCGTGGTGTTATTTGTGAGAAGTGTGGCGTTGAAGTTACACTAACTAAAGTGCGTCGTGACCGTATGGGTCACATTGAACTTGCGAGTCCAGTTGCGCATATTTGGTTCCTTAAATCACTTCCATCTCGTATCGGCTTAATGCTTGATATGACGCTACGTGACATCGAACGTGTACTGTACTTCGAATCTTTCGTAGTAACAGAGCCTGGCATGACAACACTTGAGCGTGGTCAGCTATTAGGTGAAGAAGAGTACCTAGATGCACTAGAAGAGCATGGTGATGAATTCGAAGCGAAGATGGGGGCAGAAGCTGTACTTGATCTACTTCGCGAACTAGACCTTGGTCAGTTAATCGCAGAAATGCGTGAAGAGTTACCAACGATTAACTCTGAGACTAAGCGTAAGAAAATTACTAAACGTCTTAAGCTTATGGAATCGTTCCACCAATCAGGTAACAACCCTGAGTGGATGATCATGAGCGTGCTACCAGTACTTCCACCTGATCTACGTCCACTAGTTCCACTAGATGGCGGTCGTTTCGCGACTTCAGATCTGAACGACTTGTACCGTCGTGTTATCAACCGTAACAACCGTCTGAAGCGTCTACTTGACCTAGCTGCACCAGACATCATCGTACGTAACGAAAAGCGTATGTTACAAGAAGCGGTAGATGCACTACTTGATAACGGTCGTCGTGGTCGTGCGATCACAGGTTCTAACAAGCGTCCACTTAAATCGCTTGCAGACATGATCAAAGGTAAGCAAGGTCGTTTCCGTCAAAACCTTCTTGGTAAGCGTGTTGACTACTCAGGCCGTTCTGTAATCACAGTTGGTCCAACGCTGAAACTTCACCAGTGTGGTCTTCCGAAGAAAATGGCACTAGAGCTATTCAAGCCATTCATCTACGGTAAGCTAGAGCGCCGTGGTATGGCGACTACCATCAAAGCTGCTAAGAAGATGGTAGAGCGTGAAGTACCAGAGGTTTGGGACGTACTTGATGAAGTGATCCGTGAACACCCAGTTCTATTGAACCGTGCTCCTACACTTCACAGACTTGGTATCCAAGCATTTGAACCGGTTCTTATCGAAGGTAAAGCGATCCACCTACACCCATTGGTGTGTGCGGCATATAACGCTGACTTCGATGGTGACCAAATGGCGGTACACGTACCGTTAACATTAGAAGCACAGCTAGAAGCACGTGCACTAATGATGTCTACAAACAACATTCTTTCGCCTGCAAGTGGTGAGCCTATCATCGTACCTTCACAGGACGTTGTATTAGGTCTTTACTACATGACGCGTGACCGCATCAATGCAAAGGGTGAAGGTATTGCGTTTAAGGACCCGAAAGAAGCAGAAAAAGCATACCGTACAGGTACTGCTGAGCTTCACGCACGCGTTAAAGTTCGTTTAACAGAAACAATTGTTGACGAAGAATCAGGCGAGCGTTCGGAGAAAACTCACATTGTTGACACAACAGTAGGTCGTGCGATCCTTTCACTGATCATGCCAAAAGGTCTACCGTTTGAACTTATCAACAGAGCACTTGGTAAGAAGCAGATCTCTGGTCTTCTTAATGAGTGTTACCGTCGCCTAGGTCTAAAAGACACAGTCGTGTTTGCTGACCAAGTGATGTATACAGGTTTCCACTACGCGATGAAGTCAGGTGTATCTATCGGTATTAACGATATGGTTATTCCACCGACGAAGACTGAAATCATCGAGCGCGCTGAAGCTGAGGTTGCTGAAATCAACCAACAGTTCCAGTCTGGTCTTGTAACTGCGGGTGAGAAGTACAACAAAGTTATCGATATCTGGTCACGTGTTAACGAAAACCTATCACGTGAAATGATGGCGAACTTATCGAAAGATACAGTTGTGAATGCACAGGGTGAAGAAGAGCAGCAAGACTCTTTCAACTCAGTATTCATGATGGCCGACTCGGGCGCACGTGGTAGTGCTGCTCAGATCCGTCAGCTTGCGGGTATGCGTGGTCTAATGGCACGTCCAGATGGTTCAATCATCGAGACGCCAATCACAGCTAACTTCCGTGAAGGTCTAAACGTACTACAGTACTTCATCTCGACGCACGGTGCACGTAAAGGTCTTGCCGATACAGCACTTAAGACAGCGAACTCGGGTTACCTAACTCGTCGTCTAGTAGACGTTGCGCAAGATTTGGTTATCAACGAATCAGATTGTGGCACGTTAGAAGGCCTAGTAATGAAGCCGCTTATCGAAGGTGGTGACGTTGTTGAGCCGCTTCGCGAGCGTGTTCTAGGTCGTGTTGTTGCAGAAGACGTGTGTAAGCCTGGTACTGACGTAGTACTAGTTGAGCGTAATGTAATGCTTGACGAAAAACTGTGTGACCTATTAGAAGAGCATTCAGTGGACGAAGTTAAAGTACGTTCTGTAATCACATGTGAAAATGACTTTGGTGTTTGTGCATTCTGTTACGGTCGTGACCTTGCGCGTGGTCACATCATCAACCCAGGTGAAGCAGTCGGTGTAATCGCAGCTCAGTCAATCGGTGAGCCAGGTACACAGCTTACGATGCGTACATTCCACATCGGTGGTGCAGCATCAAGAGCGTCTGCTGAAAACAGCGTACAAGTTAAAAACAACGGTAGCATGAAGTTACACAATGCAAAATATGTATTGAATACTGATGGCAAGATCGTTGTGACTTCACGTTCAACAGAAATCACAGTTATCGACGAGCAAGGTCGTGAGAAAGAACGTTATAAAGTACCTTACGGTGCAGTTCTTTCTATACAGGATGGTGCTGAAGTTAAAGGTAACGACATTGTTGCTACGTGGGACCCGCATAGCCACCCAATCGTTATCGAGCACCAGTCAAAAGTATCGTTCAGCGATATCGATGACTCAAACACTGAAGCACAGACTGACGAGTTAACTGGTCTAACGCGTGTAGTTGTTAAAGATCTAGCTAAGGTGAATGCAAAAGAGCCTAAGCTAATCATTGAAAACGAAGAGCGTGGCCTACAAGAGATTCGTCTGCCTTCATTCACCACGATTGAAATCACAGACGGCGCAACTGTTCAGCCGGGTGACGTATTAGCACGTATCCCGCAAGAAGGTTCGAAGACTCGAGATATTACCGGTGGTCTACCTCGAGTTGCTGACCTATTCGAAGCGCGTAAGCCAAAAGATCCTGCAATCCTTGCTGAAATCACAGGTGCAGTGAGCTTCGGTAAAGAGACGAAAGGTAAGAAGCGTCTAGTAATCACACCTGATCAAGGTGATGCGTACGAAGAGATGATTCCTAAGTGGCGTCAGCTTAACGTGTTCGAAGGTGAACAGGTTGCTAAAGGTGAAGTTATCGCCGATGGTCCTGAGTCTCCGCATGACATTCTGCGTCTACGTGGCGTGACTGATGTATCAAACTACATCACGAACGAGGTTCAGGAAGTTTACCGTCTACAAGGTGTAAAGATTAACGATAAGCACATCGAAACGATTGTTCGTCAGATGCTGCGTAAGTGTATCATCCTTGACGGTGGCGACACTGAGTTTCTTGCAGGCGAACAAGCTGAAGTGGCACGCGTTAACATTGCAAACCGTGAACTTGAGAAGCAAGGTAAGATCCCAGCTAAATTTGAAATTCAGCTAATGGGTATTACTAAAGCTTCACTTGCAACTGAATCGTTCATCTCTGCGGCATCGTTCCAAGAGACGACACGTGTTCTAACAGAAGCTGCTGTAAATGGTAAGAGTGATGAGCTGCGTGGTCTTAAAGAAAACGTAATCGTTGGTCGCCTAATCCCAGCGGGTACTGGTTTTGCATATCATCAAGACCGCATCAACCGTCGTAAAGAAAGCGAGCTTCCAGTTGAAGAGCAAACAGTAAGTGCAGAAGAAGCGTCTCAAGCGCTTACAGATGCACTTAATGCTGATTTACTAGGTGGTAACAAATAAGCCACGCTTAAATACTGATTTCAGTATAATTGCAAAAAGCCGTCCTTAGGACGGCTTTTTTGATCAGAGGCTCATGCAATTAATACAGTTGGTCTTAGTTAAGAAGTGAAGTCTAAAACATGTTATCATCTAACAGTCTATTGTTTGTGGCATAGTCTTTATTAAGGTTGCTTGTCGAGCTTATTATGAGTGACTTCTTATCGTGATTAAACGTAGTCCAGATTCGGCTTTGTAATACACCTCTACGTTTGTACCTTACTCGGCACTTTATCCTCTCGAAACAACAAAATTAGCGAAAAATACCGCCGTGAAATGGATTTTTATTGACAGGTTAATCTTTGCTCATTAAAATTCGGCCACCCATTTACTCGTTCTATCAAAATGGCACGAATAATTGGGGCGATTTTATTTTTTCAGTAGTAATTTTAACTAATCAGGAGCTATTTAATGGCAACTATTAACCAGCTAGTACGTAAGCCACGTCGCAGCAAGGTTACAAAGAGCAACTCTGCTGCTCTTAAAGCTTGTCCACAAAAGCGTGGTGTATGTACTCGTGTATATACAACTACACCAAAGAAACCAAACTCTGCATTACGTAAAGTAGCGCGTGTTCGTCTTACGAACGGTTTCGAAGTAACTTCTTACATTGGCGGTGAAGGCCACAACCTTCAAGAGCACAGTGTAATCCTAATCCGTGGTGGTCGTGTTAAAGACTTACCAGGTGTGCGTTTCCACACAGTACGTGGTGCGCTTGACTGTGCGGGTGTTAACGATCGTAAACAAGGTCGTTCTAAGTACGGTGCAAAACGTCCTAAGGGCTAATGGTTCTCCGTTAGTAAGGCCAAGCACTTAAGTTTTAATATTAAATAATTTGTTTTGGGGATTCGTTGAAGAAACGAACCTGAAGATATCGGAGAGATAAAATGCCTAGAAGACGCGTAATAGGTCAACGTAAAATTCTTCCAGATCCGAAGTTCGGATCAGAACTTCTTGCTAAATTCGTTAACGTAGTAATGTTAGACGGCAAGAAATCTACTGCTGAAAAAATCGTATATGGTGCGCTAGACGTGGCTGCTGAAAAATCAGGCAAGTCGCACCTTGAAATCTTTGAAGCTGCACTTGAAAATGTACGCCCTGCGGTTGAGGTTAAATCTCGCCGTGTTGGTGGTTCTACATACCAAGTACCAGTTGAAGTACGTCCAGTTCGTCGCAACGCATTAGGTATGCGTTGGTTAGTAGACTCTGCACGTAAGCGTGGCGAGAAATCAATGGGTCTTCGTCTTGCACAAGAGATCCTTGACGCTGCGGATAACAAAGGCACTGCGGTTAAGAAACGTGAAGACGTTCACCGTATGGCTGAAGCGAACAAAGCATTCGCTCATTACCGTTGGTAATCTGCCCAAGACCTTTAAGAGGATATTATGGCACGTACTACTCCAATTGAGCGCTATCGTAACATCGGTATTTGTGCTCACGTAGATGCAGGTAAAACCACCACGACAGAACGTGTACTTTACTACACTGGTCTATCTCACAAAATTGGTGAGGTACATGATGGTGCTGCAACTATGGACTGGATGGAGCAGGAGCAGGAGCGTGGTATTACCATTACTTCTGCTGCGACAACGTGTTTCTGGAAAGGTATGGATGCTCAGTTCCCTGAGCATCGCATCAATATTATTGATACTCCAGGACACGTAGACTTTACTATCGAAGTAGAACGCTCTTTGCGTGTACTCGATGGTGCAGTTGTTGTTCTTTGTGCTTCATCAGGCGTACAACCACAAACAGAAACTGTTTGGCGTCAAGCCAATAAATACGAAGTTCCTCGTATGATCTTCGTTAACAAGATGGACCGTACAGGTGCAGATTTCTTGGCAGTTGTGGATCAGGTGAAAGACCGCCTTGGTGCGACACCTGTGCCTATTCAGTTACCAATCGGTGCTGAAGATGAATTTAAAGGTGTTATTGATCTCATCAAAATGAAAGCCATTAACTGGAACGAAAGTGACCAGGGTATGACTTTTACGTATGAAGAGATTCCGGCAGAACTTCAGGACTTA
Organism: Pseudoalteromonas luteoviolacea NCIMB 1942; assembly: GCF_001625595.1. Taxonomy (GTDB): domain Bacteria; phylum Pseudomonadota; class Gammaproteobacteria; order Enterobacterales; family Alteromonadaceae; genus Pseudoalteromonas; species Pseudoalteromonas luteoviolacea_A. Next base: position 1,599 of record NZ_AUXT01000167.1, on the reverse strand, counting down.
GCTGAAGAGTGGCACTCTCACTTAGTGGAAAGTGCAGCTGAAGCAACTGAAGAACTAATGGACAAATATTTAGAAGAAGGTGAGTTGAGCGAAGAAGAGATTAAGTCTGCGATTCGTCAACTAACATTGGACAACGAAATTGTGCCAATGTCATGTGGTAGTGCATTCAAAAACAAAGGTGTTCAAGCTGTGCTTGATGCGGTTATTGAATTCATGCCATCACCAACAGAGGTTAAAGAGATTCAGGGTATCCTTGAGGATGAATCTGAAGCTACTCGTCCAGCCAGTGACGACGCGCCGTTTTCGGCGTTGGCGTTTAAGATTGCGACAGACCCATTTGTTGGTACATTGACTTTCTTCAGAGTTTATTCTGGTACAGTTGGTCAAGGTGACTCTGTTTATAATCCTGTAAAGGGTAAAAAAGAGCGTTTTGGTCGTATTGTTCAGATGCACTCGAACTCGCGCGAAGAAATTAAAGAAGTTCGCGCTGGTGATATTGCTGCTGCGATTGGACTTAAAGACGTCACCACTGGTGACACGCTTTGTTCTCAAGATTCAGTGATCACATTAGAGCGTATGGAATTTCCAGAGCCTGTGATCTCAGTAGCGGTAGAGCCGAAAACAGTCGCTGATCAGGAAAAAATGGGTATTGCACTGGGTAAACTGGCTGCAGAAGATCCGTCTTTCCGTGTTGAAACTGACGAAGAGTCAGGTCAAACGATCATCTCTGGTATGGGTGAACTTCACCTAGATATCATTGTTGACCGTATGAAACGTGAATTCAACGTTGTATGTAACGTTGGTAAGCCGCAGGTGGCATACAGAGAAACGATCCGTGGCTCTGTAGAAGCTGAAGGTAAGTTTGTACGTCAATCAGGTGGTCGTGGTCAATATGGTCACGTATGGCTGAAATTGGAACCAATGGAATTTTCTGACGAAGATGCACCAACTTACGAATTCGTTAATGAAATTGTAGGCGGTACAGTTCCCAAGGAATATATCCCAGCGGTTGATAAAGGTATTCAAGAGCAAATGAAACAAGGTGTGCTTGCGGGCTATCCTCTGTTAGGTGTGAAAGCAACGTTATTCGACGGTTCTTTCCACGATGTTGACTCAAATGAAATGGCCTTTAAGATCGCCGGTTCAATAGGCTTCAGAAACGGTGCTTTAGAAGCGCAACCAGTGCTTTTAGAACCTGTTATGAAAGTTGAAGTCACAACCCCTGAAGAAAACATGGGTGACGTAGTGGGCGACTTAAACCGTCGTCGCGGCATGATCGAAGGTATGGAAGACGCTTTTGGTGGTCTTAAACTTGTAAATGCACAAGTACCGCTGTCTGAAATGTTTGGTTATGCAACCGATTTACGTTCTGCAACGCAAGGTCGTGCTTCGTACTCAATGGAATTCTCCAAGTACGCAGAAGCGGCGAAAAACGTTGCCGACGCAATAATTGCAGCTCGCGCTGTTAAGTAATTTTAGTTCGGTCCGGTCTTAGGACTGGACTTTAATTTCTTTATAGGAAATTTTAAAATGGCAAAAGAAAAGTTTGAACGTTCGAAACCGCACGTAAACGTAGGCACAATTGGCCACGTTGACCAC
>NZ_AUXT01000166.1 GCF_001625595.1 Pseudoalteromonas luteoviolacea NCIMB 1942 | reverse complement strand
AAGAAAAGTTTGAACGTTCGAAACCGCACGTAAACGTAGGCACAATTGGCCACGTTGACCACGGTAAAACAACTCTAACAGCAGCAATCACTAACGTACTTGCAAAAGTATACGGTGGTGAAGCACGTGACTTCGCTCAAATCGATAACGCTCCAGAAGAGCGTGAGCGTGGTATCACAATCGCAACTTCACACGTAGAGTACGATACTCCAACTCGTCACTACGCACACGTTGACTGTCCTGGACACGCTGACTACGTTAAAAACATGATCACTGGTGCTGCTCAGATGGACGGCGCGATCCTAGTAGTTGCTGCAACTGACGGTCCTATGCCTCAGACTCGTGAGCACATCCTACTTTCACGTCAGGTTGGTGTACCTTACATCATCGTATTCATGAACAAATGTGACATGGTTGACGACGAAGAGCTAATCGAACTAGTAGAGATGGAAGTTCGTGAACTTCTTTCTGAGTACGATTTCCCAGGTGATGATCTACCACTAATCCAAGGTTCAGCGCTTAAAGCACTAGAAGGTGAGAAAGAGTGGGAAGACAAGATCGTTGAGCTTGCAGAAGCACTAGATTCTTACATCCCAGAGCCAGAGCGTGACATCGATAAGCCATTCATCATGCCTATCGAAGATGTATTCTCAATCCAGGGTCGTGGTACAGTAGTAACAGGCCGTGTTGAAGCGGGTATTGTAAACGTGAACGACGAAGTTGAAATCGTAGGTATTAAAGAAACTACGAAGACAACTTGTACGGGTGTTGAAATGTTCCGTAAGCTTCTAGACGAAGGTCGTGCAGGTGAGAACATTGGTGCACTTCTACGTGGTACTAAGCGTGAAGAAGTTGAGCGTGGTCAGGTTCTATCTAAGCCAGGTTCAATCACTCCACACACGAAGTTCACTTCAGAAGTATACGTACTTTCTAAAGATGAAGGTGGTCGTCATACTCCTTTCTTCAAAGGTTACCGTCCACAGTTCTACTTCCGTACAACAGACGTAACTGGTGACATCCAGCTACCAGACGGTGTAGAAATGGTAATGCCTGGTGACAACATCAAGATGACTGTAGAGCTAATCTGCCCAATCGCGATGGACGAAGGTCTACGTTTCGCTATCCGTGAAGGTGGCCGTACAGTTGGTGCTGGTGTTGTAGCATCAATCATCGAGTAATAGTTA
>NZ_AUXT01000165.1 GCF_001625595.1 Pseudoalteromonas luteoviolacea NCIMB 1942 | reverse complement strand
GTGGTTTAGGCGACGCTTACCCTTTTTAATTGTTTCATTGTCATCCCTCTCAATTTGATACTTTGTATAACGCTTTATTAATTCAAATTTCGCAACTATAGAGTCAAAAGAGACTCTCGTTACCAAACGATAAGATACGCTCTAAGCGACCTCATACCCAACATGAGTCTCTTTTGGGCATATCCCTCCGAACATGTCTACCACCCACTATGGAGGCGGTTTAAGAATAACATTAAAAAAGCCCTAGCAAACGCCAGGGCTTTGAAGTGGGTATTTAATCGAGTTCATGCTCATTCGAATAACTTAGCTTCCTTAAAAATATCCGATGAGTCACAACGGATATTGTTATGTTTTTAAAGCTTATTCAGAAGTACTAATTTAAATCTGTTTACGGCAGAATGTAACCACTCCATATGTATATCATAGAAAATACAATAACAATGCTATAGAAGTTAGCTAATTTGGTCTTAAACTCGCGCAAGAACAGTGCCATGCACAACATAGATAAAGTTATGCATATCAATGTGGGAATCTTCCATGATAAATAAAAAGGCACAAAAGCAATTATAAGAAATAGAGTTCCTAGTATTTGATAAAACACTTTCATCACATACAACTCGCAACTGTAATTCGACACTGCTGGTACCCTAGTGCTGCCCCAACACCTGGGGCAATATTCATATTTGGACCTAGACCTATATTCATTGTTGAACTATCTCCTCTTGTAAAGTTAATTGCTCCAGAACCAAAAACACCTTTTCCACCTTCAGCAAAAAAGCCATCTGTTGTTACTGTGGTACCTTCCACTAGTTGTGGCGTCAGTGCAGGGTTTATATCAAACGCCAAGCCCCCCGAGACAGATGCGCCTAGCCCAATCCTTACACAGCTTACCTTAACAAGACATATATTTTTATTAACATCAACAGCAAAGTAAGCATGTTCAGATTGACCAGCGAAACCAGCCATATAACTTCCACCAACAGTGCCTCCGAGATGAGAATTTTTACCTCTAATAGCCAGTTCACCTGCTACATTTTTCGCATCAGTTATGCTTTCGCTAACTTTCTGAACAGACGTTTTGGTATCATCAAACAAGCTTTTAAGACTATCACCTGCTCTTTTCCACATATCTCCCCACTCTTTAAACATTCTACCTGGGGAGTTTTGAAGTTCATTAGTTACAAACTGTATTGCAGCAGTCATAGCACCATTGGCAAACTTTCCTCCTGTCAGCTTTGATATCGTACCACCAGCAACGGCCTGTAATACAACGCGTCCAGGAGAACCGCTGACTCCCATTTTACCAACACCTTTCATAATCCCTGCTGAGACAAATCCATGACCAAAATTACCGCCTTGAATATCAGAGAGCACACCTCCAGCCACAGCATGTATTCCCATTTGTGCTACAGGATTTGTCACATTAAATGCACTCATTGCTTTACCAATTCCGCCGAATACAGCGCCAGACAAGGCGCCATTTACCGCTCCTTTGAGTGTTCCTGTAGCGACAAGCCCTCCGGCAGCCCCAGCTATAGCTCCAGTTACTGCACCAGCAAAAATACTACCCGTAGTTGACAGTACTGTCGCTGTCATAGTGCCCGCAGTAATAGTTGTTGTCATTCCCATACTAGCGGCCCAACTTGCAGCCCAACCTGAAGCAGCTCCTGCTGTAAAATAAGTAACAACGGCAGCAGCAATTACTCGCCAATACTTTTTAACAAAACTACCAAGCTTTTTAAACAAATACCCACTCGGATCTGTATATGACAGCGGATTATTCAACACATACGAGTAAGCATTGTAATTCTGAAGATTCATAGGCGCCTGAACAAACGGATCGGCTTGCATAAAGCGACCGGTATTTGAATCATATAAACGCCCATTCATGTGAATAATACTGTTGTCGTTACCTAAACTAACTGGTTCATGACCTGTATAGGCACGTAAATTACTAGATACAGAGTCAAAAACTGTATAGGTCAACTCATCTGCATAATGAACTTTATCAGCATCACTTGGAGAAAGTGTACGCTGTTGACCAAATACATCATAAGCAAAGCGTTTGAGAAGCTTAAATTGACCATTAGTAATGGCCACTATTGAACCTTGGTGGTCCGTAAATAACCAGTTTGTCTGACCCAATCCTGAGCTGTAATACACCTGCTGAGCATCATTACCAATATAGCGTTTGATAGTCTTATCTCCGCTATTTGGTATAGTCAGTTCTAGTGCCCCCACATAGTAAATGGTCTTTTTATCTTCAACACGTTTATAACGTTTGTTGTTTGCATCATATGCAAAACGAATACTTTCAGTATTGCTGATAATATTGATAGCTTTATTTCGAGCACTATAATCAATGGTTCTATATGAAAGGCCATTTTTGAGCATTTGAACCTGATTGCCATTTGCATCATATTTAAATGATTCAAGATTAAAGTCTCCCATATCAGGTGGCAAAGGCGTTCCTATATTGCCACTGCTGGCTCCCATAGCATTTGATGGCGAGCCTAATGCTCTAAATCGTGATGTAATAGCATGTAGAAGGGCATCACCAACGCCATATGCTTGTTCCCAGCGATCTGTAATATAGACGCCAGCGTCTTTAAATAGTCCTTGGTTTGACAGACGATAATCAGCCTTAGAGATCAAATTACCTGATTTCGAGTACTTAAATAGATCAACATTATTAATACCTAGTACACGATTTAAACTATCATAGTGGAAATTTTGAGTACCCGAGAATTGATCTGCGCGTTTTATTAGATTACCCAAACTATCAAAACTGTAACTTTCAGACTGAATATAAGCATAATTTGATGTACTTGCTATAGACGTAACCATTCCTTTGCTGTCGTAGTCAACGGACATAGTAACATTACCTTTGTTGTAGCTTGTTACTAAGCCTCGAGTATTAACACCCAAAATTTCATAGTATGTTTGGCCTAATGCACCTTCTCGCGCTTCTGTCTTTTTCAGTACCTGCCCATTTTGGTACGTAAAAGCAACACCACGAGCATCTATATAGCGGCCTGTTTCAGCATTACGACGATAATCATCAAACTGGTAAGCAACTCTGCTGTACTTATCGTAAGCTGTTTGCTGTATCACACATAGGCTAGTCAATGGGTCAGCTAACTTCTTATCCGTAATTTGAAGATCATTACTACCGGTATCAAATTTAACAGCTGCACGACAGTTAGTACTCCCACCTAAATCGGTCAACGTTGCAACCGCACGACCAAACGAGTCATAGAAATAGTATTGCTGCCATTCTGAACCTTGACTGCTGTAGATAAGTTGATGAAGCTTTTCACCTTTAGCTGGGTCACCGTATTGCCAGATACTGTCACCTTCATTAACTGCGCTGCCTAAAGATGTATAGCTCACTCTAACTTTACGGCCAAATCCATCATACTCATTGGTAGATACCACACCCCTAGCATCAGTCTGTGTTTCTAGCTCTCCAAATGCATTATAAGTATATGTCCAACTCCCCCGATTTAAGTCCTCTTGAGAAGTTTTTCTGCCCAGCGCATCGTAACCTATTTTGATCAAGGCTTTATTAATGTTGCTTTCAGCTCCTGAGTAAAAAGCAACCTGTTCGCCCAGTGCGTTATAGTAAAACTTCAGTTCAGGTCCACCGTTATTCTGTTCAACTCTGCGTAAACCATAAATATTCTTAATCGACGTTTTAACTTGCTCCAGAATTCCAGAGCCAGTGATTTTTATTGTTGATGATAAGCCAGAAAAATTGGTTGACGTTACAGTACCGTTATTGAGATCTGTTACTTTTACTACACGGTCTAAAACGTCATATCCAGTAGTAACTGCTTTTGCTCCCGGCTCAGTAGTGTTTACAGTGCGACCGTATACATCAAAGGTAAGCTCGGTCGTTAGCCAGTTTCCTTTTACATCAATTTGCTTCGTACTATATGGTTTACCTAATCGATCAATAAACTGAACTTCTTGAAGTTTACCATTAACATATTTATTAGATTGTACTGAGCAGTTAGTACTAGGACACGACGACATGAAAGTATAAGATTGAGTTCCAGACAGGCTGTAACTACCAATTTTACTACCAAACGTATCATATAGGTGCTCAGTCACCACGCCATTCGCATCAACTGTCTGCAGCGGTAAACCAAATTCATTACGCTGATGCCCAGCAGCTGCAATTTTTGACGAAACTAGCACTTGGTTCGGAATAATGGAACTCCACTTTTTCGTGTAGTCCGCATGGCGGCCGCTATTGTCAAATACAGTTTCCGTAAACCTTGTTTCACGAGCAGAAATACCGCACCCACTATTTGTTGTGCCTACCTTAACTTTATTACCAACAGCATCATAAAAATGCTCAGTTGTCAGCTCATAATTACAACCTAGCCCCTTGCCCACTGTTTCAGTTTGTAGCATGAATGCATGTGCACTACCTCGAGGATAATAGGTAAATTCAGTATTTCGAATGATGGTGTCGTCAGCATCATTTTCTTTAACTGCTTTAGCAAAGTGGGTTACCGAAGTTGACTGCAAGCGGCCCAATCTTAGCATTTCAGTATCAGTACCATAATCATTACTTGTGGATACTAACTTTTCTGCTCCTGTAGCCCCATTTGCAATAAAGTTAGAAACGTCTGCAGTGGCCTTCTCATATGTCCCCACAACCATAGCCTTTATATTTCCGTAGCTATCTTGCTCAATGCTAGTATCTGTACAGCTATAGATACTAGCAGTAAGTTCTGAGTCAACTAAAGCGCTACACTCCCTGCTTCCGCTATTGTAAACTTGATAAGACTTAACTCCATTTAAATGAGTTGTACCTTTATTTTCATACTGATTAACAGCTCTGCTTAAAAGCGTTTCTGCACCTTCTATGCGCATACGCTTTTCAGTTGAATATGGCATACCTGTTAAAGGGAAAGCCTTATGATATCTGGTTGATGTGGTGAAGGTAGCTCCACCTTTTACCATCTCAGTCTGCAGTACCTTAAACCCAAGCATACCTCGACCACCAAACTGCATGCGTGCCCCTTGGTAGTGGTAATTAACTGAGTTGCGGAAGTTCTGGTCAGCACCTCTAGTACCTGGGCTATCAGTCTGTACAGTGCGTACTAATGGACTGGCACCTAACCCTTTGCTTACTTTAAGATTTTGGCCTTGGAAAAGCTCTGTATCCTCGGCTAGATTCTCTACAAGGTCAGAATAAACAGCACTGTCCGTCATTAATGCGTAGGTGATAGTGGTTTTGTTACCATAGCCTTGTGTAACATCTGTCATTAGACCTTCAGTCGCACTTTGCGACAAGTTGTAGTTCACTATGATGTTGTTGCTATCTTTGCGAATAATGTCTACCACACCATCATTGTCGTAGTCACTAAAGAACGCAAAATCACCTCGATCAGCATTAATATCTAAAAGGAAGGCAGAGTCGGTCACTTCGACAAATTGCTCATCCACAGGAGACCATTCTAACTGGTACCAGTTACTTGCTTTTTTCGCTTTAAAGAAAAGTTCAACACGACCATCTTTATCCAAATCTAAGCTCATTGGTCGAATGTTTTCATTCACAAGACCCTGATCAGTGCCGGCCGTTTTCGCTGTAATTAGATTAATAGTTCTAAATTGAGTTCGCTCACTGGATAAATTCAAAAGTGCACGCCAACGTTTTACATCGCTATTATAGCTGGCGGTTTCCAAATAAATCAGATCCACAAGGCCATCGCCATTTACATCGGCTGGCATCAGGTGTTCTATCTTACCAGCAACTGCAACGCTTTCTGCTGTGAATGCTTTAAAATCACCATTGCTCTGAAGACCTTGGTTATAATGAACTGAAATACGCTTTGCTTCATAGTCCCCACACTTACCAGATCTATCACATTGCAGCGCAACTATGTCAGCTAGGCCATCAAAGTTCATATCAAGCACAGCCCAATCGGTACCTTTTTGAGTAAAGTCACCAAAAGAGTTGAAAGATACGTCTATATCAAGCGTTTGCAATGCTCGCTTAGCACCAAATGACTCGTTTTGAGCATCCCAAACTTTCACATATAAAGTGGCATCATCACGCTTGTGCTTAAACACAAGATCGGCATAACCGTCTCCATTTAAGTCAGCAGGTTTAACCTCACGCATATATTCACTTGAGTACCAACCGCTAGGCATATTTATACTCGAAATTGAATTATTGTCACTCAAAGCAAAATGTGACCAGAAAGTCGCGAACCTGTCATCAACATGCTCGTTGCGCATATTAACCATAAGCGATTGTTTACCATCATTATCATGGTCAATTGCAAATACGGTCACGTTTTCTTCATTGTCGTATCGTCTAATTTCACGGCACGCCAAGCGCGTTGGATTCTGATAAGTGTTCCCTTGGTACAGACACAATTCATATTGGTTTGCGCCTACTCGTTCAAGCGTTGCTAATTCCGGCTGGCCGTCACCCTGCGTATCCACCAATGTCACTGCAGATATCTTGTTATCCCAATGACCTTTAGTGAATACAGTGCTGTGCGCTTGGAAGTCCAAGTTATTTGTGTTTGTAAATTGGTTGTATTCGAATGTAATCGGCTTGCGGCACACATTACCTCGACAATGACTGACGCTCTCTAGCAAGCGCACACCATTGGCTGCGGTTTTAAATCCAAGCTTGTAATTTGCTAATTCAGCCGAGTTATGATTTTTGACGATAATATTTTCAAGGCGAGCTCGCTGCGTCATTTTAGCTTGATCTACAAAAGCAACATTTCGCACTTCACCTACTGAATAATTAAGTTCAACACGATTTCCGCTGTATTCAATCGCACTCAGTACAACTTCTGATTGACCTAGCTCAGCTGCGCCTACTTTATTGGCATAATGATAAAAAATCGCGGTTTTTTCACTCTGGAGGTTATCCTCAACTTTGCTAAGCATCCAGCTCATGGTTTGCGTAGTACTGCTAGCATCTTTAATAGTTACACGGCTCTGAGCACTGTCACCATAATATTTAACCGAACCGTCCTTTGCGAGCACAACAAAGGAGTTATCGTTTCCACTCGCCAATTTGAATACAACTACTTGGCTATCAATTTCCGTCGTATATTCATCGACAATTGTGCCTGGGATACTTGCGTAAACATCTGTGTTGATAGTTGCTTTACGGATCAATCTCTGTCCATCTAGGCAATAACGATCCTCATCACTGAATGTAAGCCCTTTGAATTGACCATCTTGTGCCGGTGTTTGGCGACAACGAGAAACGCTAGAAGATGCAGCAAGGCTCCACCCTAATGCAACCATGCTATCAGGGCCCTGAGAGCCATAGTTTAATGCAACATCAGGTTGAACCCCTGCAATTCCAGCAGGCAATGCAATTGGTATACTGTAAGAAACAGAGCCACTTTCAGTTACTCTGAAGCTACCAACAGTCGGCTGTAGTTTAGCATGTGCAAGTAATACCTCAGAACTTGGCGCTTGTTTTGCGGCTTGCTCATTTGGCAGTTTAACGCTCACAGGTGAACCAGCCACACTACCCGACACTGTCACTCTTACACTGTCTGAGAAGTTGTTACTGCAGGCAGACGCTTGCATATGCTTCAAGGTTTCGGCTGTTACACAAGCCAATGCTTTGAATTGGTATGTCCCATTGTGGTACGTATCACTCAAAGTGGCTAATTTATCCGGGCTATTCGTTGCAGTAACCGTTGCTACTTTTTCGTAATCTAGTTCAGGTATTTTTTTCACATACAAGTGGTATTCGTCAACTAAGCCTTGGCCAGTAAAACTAAACTCCAATAACCCTGCATTACCCGAAACAGCAAGAGTTGGTGCAACTAGGCCATCACGCCCATCACCAGAATTCAAGCCTAACTCATCTTCCACGCGGTTGCTTATACCATCGTTATCACTGTCATAATCATAACTACAGTTATTGCTTAGTAGGCAGAAATTATAGAAATGATAAAGAAGCTGATAGGTTGCTGAACCATATTGTTGGTTTGCACTTGCCAACAGCGCACCAGCAATTTCAGCGCGCGTGAAACCATTATCTAACAAGGTAACCCAATAATCTTTACCGCCTGAACCATATTTATCTGTCGAGATAACATGATTTTCAGTTTGCTCGCTACCGAGTAGGTAATCAAATAAGGTGTCAATAAACGCCTGATTGGAAGCACTACTCAATTCGGGATCAGTATTTATCAGTGCATTTAATATCTCATTGTAAGGGTGACCATTGGCAAGCAAATAAGCCATAAAACTAATTTCTGCTTTTGTTGGTGACTTTTGTAGTAGCACCATCATAGCCTTCGTTAAACTTACTACCTCAGTAAAATCTTGATTTGGTTGCCATTGTAGTTGTTCCCACTCTGCAAGTTCAGCAGAGTATTTGTTAGCAAGCGCCCCAATATCCTGCCACTTAATCGAATTTTCATCGATCATTCGGCTTGTAATAACATGAAGCTCACCGTCTTGGGTTGTAACGTATATTTTTCCGGTGTCTGACACACTCGGCTGACTAACAATACCACCACTTCTTGGGAAGCTATAGTGCCACTGCACCATACCAGTTTGCGCATCTACTGAATAAAGCGCTTCATCCATTGAACCCACATACAAGTTATCATTTTGATCAAACTGTGCAGGTGCGCGTATTTCGCCTCTGGTTTGCAGGTGCCATTTTTTACGCACCACGCGGCCAGCTTCTGCAAGCGGATCGTGTATAGCACGATAAAATCTATGATTTAGCGAGCCAAAATAAATATCATCAACCAAACGATTAATACCATCTTCTGGCAGGGTTTTACTCTTAACAATTGGCTTTGCGACAACTTCATTGCTAAGTTCAGCTTCTGGCGCATATACCCAAGTTGGCGTTAAGCCATTTTGTGAGTCAATACTAAATGCTTCTAATCCGCGCTCTCCGCCCACATACATAAAGTTCTTTTTACTGACTGTATACTCTCTTCCGAGCAATTCAGGTCGATGTGTCGAATTACCAGTATCATCTAGAATAATTTTATTTGTTAAATTTTCCGCGCTTTGTGCGTCCAATATCCCATTTGTGATGGTTATTTCAGCACCGCCATTGAGAGTCGCTAAATACGCACGCTCATTAGTCAGGCCCGACAAAGTATTGCCTGTTAAAGTCAAATCACTCGCTTTAATAGCATAGGTCTCACCCGTTTTTCGGATCCTTAAAAAGAGCTCTGACTGCGTAGCGTGTAAACCAACGCCGGTCACCTCTACTTTAGCAGAGCCTGTTGGGCAATCAGATGTACCTGCGCACTGTGTAATTTTGGCACTGTCAGCATAAGGGGCGACATGTTCGATGGTCAACTGCTGACCGGCTTTACAAGTACCTTGACTATTACATGCTTCGATTTCGTAAGTAAATCGACCTGCTTTAGGTTGACTGATTGACTGCGTCAGCCCAGTTGTAATAGGCAACTCAGTTTGTGTTGAACTCGCTTTATCACTCGGTAACCCCGCCCAATAACGTACTCTGTAAGACTTTGTCACACCATCATTATTGTTTGCCCATTGCAGTGTATAGTTACCACTTGTTTGCGTAGCCGATGTCGTAAACATTGGGTCATGAGGTGTCATCTCACGATTTTCAACTATCTGTGTATTACTTCCTCTCAATCCTGAAACTGTCTGTGAACCATTGCTATTTATGCCATACGCTTCAAGTCTCAGTGTTTTACCATGATCGGCATACTTGGTTTGCAGAGTAAAACTAGTTGCCACCTGATTTACTTCAATTGAATTGTAATTCCCAATTGAGTAACTACTGCCATCAAGGGTCGCTGATACTTTTAAAGTTTTTGTATTGTTTAAATTGGTAAACCTAACGTTATACACGCCTTTTGCTGACGTTGGATCAATACTTATTCTTGGAGTAGAAGGGGTTAATGGTACTGGGTTGATAATTTGTACATCACCCAACACAGAAGTAACCTTTTGACCACCACGAGCCGTCGCAGTTACTGTTATTGCTGTTTGGCTATTTTCACCCGTTGCATTGGCAATTTGTGGAGTCCATGTCACATTAAAGCGCTTCGCTCCATTGGCATCTACACTTTTATCTAATGTCACCCCTGATGGGCCAATATTTGGAGAAATCACCACATTACTCTGTGATATCGAAGTATTAGAACTAGAGATAGTCAAAGAATCAAGGTGCGTTACATCTTTACTCAATGCAGACGCTAAAACAGAAAACGTAATTGGCTCATTGACCAAAAACTTAGTTTGAGAAGGCGGGGTAATTTGAATACCAAAATAGTTAGAATAATTAACATATACTGGCTTTGCGTCTGGATTTCCAAACGTATCTTCAGCATACACAAAATAGGTTACAAGACCTGGCTCACTAACATAGTGTTGAGGCTGCAAAGTATAAGAACACGAAGCATCATTTTTATTACACCTATATATTATTGAGCTACTACAGCCTCCCGGAACTGCAGTATGTTTGCCATTTACTGCACATATGTAGTATTCGTTTAAAGTCCCAGTCGTATTTGCTGTTAACGTAATTGCATCATTAACAAATGGTGACGTTGAACTCGCTGTAAAAGATACTACTTGCGGTGGCAAAACAGGAGTAACTTTAGTTGATACCGAGGCAATAGCACCTGCTTTATCCGTGACAGTAAATGCTATTTTATCAACATTACTGTCAATCGGTACTTGTGTATTTGAACATGAAATATAATTGCCTGAATTGTAGATGTTACAATTTGCATCAAATTCGGTCAGGGCATGCGTTGTATTACCTACCGTAATTTCTACTTTATCAAGTTGGTTGCCACTGTATCTGTCACTATCAATAGCCTTTATATTAAAGCTCAGTTGGCCACCTACAGGCACTGTTTTTTTCGTATCATGACCCGTAATTTCTTCATTACCTAACTTTACGGTTAAGCGCGGTGCGGTGTTAGTTTCAATAACATTTACAGTTACAGACTCCTCTACCTTTTGTCCCAAAGAGTCAACCGCTTTCATGGTAAAGTTATAAGTTTTAGGACGAAGCCAGTTTTTCCAGACCCAAATACCACACCTGTTTTCAACTTTGTCCCGTGCACAGTTAACTACACGAGGGTTTTGGCCACTGCGGATCTCTTTTACCTGATATGATGTCAGGTTCTTATTTGGATCTCTTACCGTAAAACCGACAAATAGGTGATTGTTACCCATAGTAAAACTAGAAGTTTTACTATGGGTTCTTGAAACAACAGTAGGAGCAACATTGTTAGAAACTTTAACTGTACGCACGCAGCTCCAACTTTGCCTACACCCCATACCCATGGCGCAAGTTGTAAAATATAACTTTGCTCGGTAATCACCAGCTTCATCAAACGGGTGTGAAAACGAAAAATCTAACTTTGTATGCCTTTCGTCATATACTACAGTAGTCCCTTTTGTTACAACAACGCTGACATAAGACTGCGCTGGGGGGCCAGGCATTGCTGCACCTGGCTTCCTAAAACCAATTGTATGGGTGCCAGTTAAAACTGATACATCGGACGTATCACAGTAGTTGTCCCAAGTGGCACTCGCTCGTGCACTAGGAAGTAAGCACGTAACAAATAGAAAAAAGCCTAATATTTGAAGTAACTTACTCATAGCTTTTCTCTCCATACTACCTCTAGAACTTGAATATTGCTTTGTGCCTTTTGTACATCAGTAGAGGGCTCATCACTAAACCATCGACCCACTGCTTGCACCATAGACGAGCTTCGAGCTGGCGTATTCGAAGATGGCACGTTCACCCCAATGACATCTTTACCATCTTGAATCACAAACTGTTGCTGATTGTTGTTCCCTTGATCGACTATCACAGCTGGTGTCGTCAATACGGACTCATTGATAACCCCTTTTAGGGTAAAGGTTCTGAGCACATTCTTTAGATTGTTCGGATCTAATACTTCCACTGTACCGTTACGGTGGAAAACGTACACTCCAGCCTGAACATCTGCTTGAGACGAAGTAAAGCTGCTAAATGCACTAAATACTCCGGCTGATTTCGGAGTTTCTTTAACGACAACAGGGCTCGCAATTAGGTTACTATTTTTTTCTGAAGTACAGCTATGTTGAGCACCGTCTATAAGACGGGTTTTACACGCCATCCCCGTATTATCACGCATACTAATTGAATAGAGTAAGTATTCACCATCAACAACTGGTGCGTTATTTACCACTCCACGCAACTTAATGGACCAACTTTGCTGCCACTCTGGCTGTGCAGAGCCCACTTTTGGAGCATAACGAAGTATCTGGCCATCATGTGTAGCAAAGTAAATACTGTCGTTATGCTCGAGGATTGTTTTCTCAATAATGTCGAGTTCTGAGTGATAAAACGGCTGCGCATATTGCCCTTTATTACCCAACTTTAAGGTAGGATTTACAGGTTTGGTTGCTACCTGTAATGTTCTGGATACTGATGTGCCATCAAACCCATAAGCCGTCAATCTAAATTGTGCCAGACCACCAATAATACTTGCGATGCTGCCTTGACTCGGGTTGAGCCCAGTTTGACTGTACCTGTGAACGCCATTTTCAAATCGTGATAAGGTCACACTAGATGCACCGTCAACTTGCCAGCCAACCACGACACGCTTTCTATCATCAGTTTGAGGGTTGTCGCTGTATAGCGCTTTGATTACTAAGTCTTGGGTAAGTGTACGATTCGTAGGTGTCCCTGCAGAGCACCCATATTGATGACACGCCAATACACGATAAGGGCCAGCAATATTAGCTGGGACTTGAAAATGAGTAGCACCGTGACGCTCACTTAGGCTAACCCAATTACCATCTTTTAAATATTGAACTTTATAGTAAGAAGCAGTGTCTGAAGGTGTCCAAGCCAACTTGGTTCCTGCACTATCGGGCTTTATCGATAAGTACGCCACATTGTTTGGTTTCACCTCAATTGGTATAAAAATGGTAATTCCCCCCACCACAATGGGGGCATAGGCTTGTTGAAATTCACTTGCAACCGCACTTCGAGCGGTCAAAGCAATCATAAACACAATCCAGATTCGGGCCAGCATGCGCATCTCTTTGTAAATTAAAATGTTTTGAAACAGGTACTAAAAAATTGGCCGAAAATTATACTTCAATGCTGTTTTTCGTACAATCCACATTAGTGATTCTTTGTAAATCAACGAATAAAAAATGATAAAAGTCAGTAATGAACAGATAAAAATATTTTTTTGGTACTAAAGGACAATAAAAATATTCAACTCTTTTATAGTTGATTGCATGATGTGTAAGGGCGCCGCTGCAGGCACTGTTTCATTATTATCTCGCAAAGCATCAAGTACAAAAAGTCAGCTGTGATAATTACACTAACTAAGGTGTTTTAACTAACCAGCTTTAACCGAGTTTTACGTATTTCAATATCGCATTCGCGTTGTTGAGCTAGAGCATAGTCCTAGCCCATTATCGAGTAATAAAATGCACACGCTAAACTGTATGCAGTCAATAAGATTAGGTGTGTTTAACGCCGTGGTTACTTACCACCAGCTAAATCAATAAATGTTCCTGTAGCATATGATGCTTCGCTGCTTAATAACCACACAATGGCATTTGCGACTTCTTGAGCAGTTCCCCCGCGCTTTAGCGGCAATAACTCAGCAACCCTATTAACTCTATCTGGTTCACCACCGTCAGCATGAATATCAGTGTAAATACATCCAGGACGTACACAGTTTACACGTATTCCCTCTGGCGCGAGCTCCAAGGACAAGCCTTTGGTAAAACTATCAATCGCCCCTTTTGCAGCAGCGTAATCAACATACTCGTTTGCCCCACCCAAATAAGAAGCCGCAGAGGACACATTCACAATCGCACAACCTGTGGGCTGATTTGCTCCACGCATATGCTTTATTGCCTCTCTCGCACAAACAAAATATGGCGTCACATTTTGTGTCAGCATCCAATTTATACGTTCGGCGCTCATTTCTTCAACCCGCATTTGCGTTTGCAATACGCCTGCATTATTCACTAAATGAGTCACTAACCCCAAGCGAGATTTGATAGCACCGAACATTTCAACAACCAGCTGTTCATTGCTAATGTCCGCTTGAAACAGCTCTGCCTTGCCACCCGCTGTTAGGATCTCACTATGGACTTGCTCTGCTGCTTGATGGTTGGA
>NZ_AUXT01000164.1 GCF_001625595.1 Pseudoalteromonas luteoviolacea NCIMB 1942 | reverse complement strand
GGCAAACCCGGGGCGATTCAATACACCAATTTGATATAACTGCTGAATTTCTCATTTTGTTCACTTTATAAGTTACGGAGCCTGGGTTTCAATATGTTTATTTGACTATAAACTGTACTTAAGGAGTCGCTAATCTTTTATACTCTTCATCTACAGAGGTTCTTAAGGTAAGCATATACTCATTGTCATTATTTTTTGAACGGTAGGCTTTTCTTTGAGGATGTTCTGGATTTTCCATCCAAAAAGTAAGCCGTTTAAACAACTTTCTACCACCTCCAAACTTTTTCCCCCACATGAGTGAAAATTCATATTGAAGCCGCTCGAAGTAGTCTTTTTCTGTCTCCGTTGATTTAATCAGCATCAAATTGGCGACTTCTCTTATAGCTTTATCCATAGTTGCTAAATACCACGCCTGCCCAGTATCATTATTAGCTAGACTTATCCACTGTTGGAGTAAAGCCAAATCCCATGCCGCATTTCTCACATCTAACACCGATTGGGACTTCAACATTTTCGGAATTCTCTTGTGACTGAAATAAATAGCCATGAAGTAAAACCCTGGAGCACAGAACACATACTCTTCAAACATCCAATCTAGCAACATAACCACAGCTTCGTAGTCATTTTTACATTGTGCACGGATACATAATGCTTTCTTGATAACCACAATATTAAATTCAAAACCTTTGACTCGATACGACTCATCGAAGCTTATCAGCTCACCACTTTCAAACGTTGGGACTATGGTTTTGGGAATGCTTGATATCTTATTCAAACAAATATCAAGATAGTAATTTGCGTCAATATTATCAGCCGAGCGAAAATAACTAAGATCCAAATCAGCAGCTTTCACAGAGGTTCTCTCTATATATTCATGATAAGAAAGCCCCGGTTCTGATGTAATTTTAGCCGCATTGAAAAAAGCTTGGAGTCCAGCTGCTAGCCTATGACACCGACTTTGCTCGAAATTATCAGAAAGTTGTATACCTTTAGCGAGATCTATAAGGTAAGAAACGATGTTCCTATCTAACAAGCAACTCACTCTCTGTCCTGGATTTAAAAGATAATTTTCAAGTTTGTACGTTTCTTCAGACTCTATTGCATAGGGATTCATTAATACTTTTGCATCCACTAAAAGTGACTCGACTTTTTTAAATTCGTAAAGCCTTTCATGAAAAATAATTGCTTCCATTTTCATCCTTATTCACAAATATCTTTTAATAATCAAGGAAGCTCCCTTACAGAAGATGCAACTAGAAAATTCATTTGGGAAACATTGCTAAAATACTTTAACAAGTGATTCCTATTGTTGCGACTCATCCCTCTGGTGCCCACCGCTGAAGACCATGCTAGCCAATCGGCTCTTCCTAAACGTAAGTATTGTTCTCGTATATCAGGCAGTCCAAACCTTTGCTCGGCAGACTCTAACACTTTACTTTTTGATATATCGCTAGCGTAGTTATGTTCGAGTAACTTTATTAAAATCGAACCTATCTCGGGGGTTTCCGACAAATGTTCTTCTGCAATTTTTCCGAACCAAAATAATTGCTCCTCAGTGACCACTTCAGAGTTGTCTAAATGACTCTCCATAACCTGAGCTAAGCCACTTTTGTCATCGATGTTCTTACAGAAATAAAATACTTTTTTACTTAAGTTAGGAAATTTTTCAAAGAAAACTGTCAAGTACTCAAGAACATCCTCACCTTTTTCGCTCATGAATGTGAGTATCAGTTCAGCATCCATTTCCTCTAAGTCAGGAGTGTGGAGTAAGGAGTAGAGATATTCTTCTTGTTCGGGCGCGAGTGTAAGCTCTTCCTCAATTTCAACCTCTTCTTCTCCATTGTAGGTTTCAACTAATTCCGTTCGAACATGCAGCAACTGCTTTCTCACTTCTTCAATTTGCTCATCTACATCTGACAACGCGACTTTACCCTGTTTAGTTTTTGAATTATTGAAGCTTAACCCCTTTTCACCTGCTAAGTGCTGAATCAATAAAAAGTCATGCTGTATCATTTTTTCTGCGTCGGAAAAAATATAAATATCATCCATAAACCGTAATGTCAGCTCTGATTTCAAAAGCCTAGAGTTATCAATGAATTTCAAAAACTCAGCGCCGATCACCTTACATGGGTGGATTCCTTGAGGGAGACAATCTACGCTACGACCAGAATTTATTTCCCTCAAAAACTGGCCTATACCTTCTACATCAGACTGATCTCGACCATTATCAAACCACTTGACTAAGTCATGATGATAAATTGAGTTAAAATACGAGGCTATATCGAGTTTTAAGCCATATTCAAACTCACTGTTAGCCTTAGATACCGCCCTCTTAAATTTACGATAAGCGGTGCTTAAAGGGATAGGTTTTCCATCTTGAAAGCGATGCCCAAAACTTAATCTATTTTCAGAAAAATCTTTCCTAAATGACGATTTATTCCTGTATACCAGATCGTAAATGTAAAATTCTGCAACAGGGTCAAGCTTAAAAGTTCGTCTTAGATGCAAACCATGCTTCGCAGCATGACACCTTGCTTGAGGAAGAAAATGCTCTTTAGTAGAGCTTGAGTTAAGCACTTGCTGGTAGACATAATCACTGATCGCATTAGCATTATTCGTGATCACTATTTTGTTTGTATCTAGTGGGAACAAACCTTTGGAGAAGTCGTCTTTGAAATACTCTATTGTGTTGCTAATTGATGACATATCTTCCCTAATATTAATGGCTTGTTGATAGTAACTGATACCTGTCCTAGTTAACCCTTTTAGTCTAATCTCCGTCAACCTGAAAAGTAAAATATATGTTACTAGAACAAAAAGCCCCAGTAAATTCTGGGGCTTTTGAATTGGCCTCTGCCTTTTCGGCAGTTTTATGTCATACGATGTAGTTGTTTACTTCCAGGCCTAATTTCAGCTGCCTATGCGGCAGGTCACAAAAAACAATCTTATCGCTTTTCGACTACTCAATTTCCAGCTGCCTATGCGGCAGAACACGAGCAAAGACAATGGCGCTGATACTTTATTTCATTTCCAGCTGCCTATGCGGCAGAACACCGGTTGGTATGGGGTCTTTCGCTACTGGGTTGATTTCCAGCTGCCTATGCGGCAGAACACCGCAGCTTCTCCAAGCGTCATATTCAAAGCAAATTTCCAGCTGCCTATGCGGCAGAACACTATTAAAATTAGCTTAAAACTTCATAAGTTCCATACGATTATCCTAACTTTTAACGAATAACCTTTGTTTTACCGACGGCTCGTAACTCTCTGATATACAACACTCCTAAAGCTATTGAGATTTAAAAGGTTAACAACGGTACACTGCCTTTGTATTCTTTGTTTGTTGCAAAGCCATAGCTGTTATACGTGTTTTGTATTGAATTTGTTGGCTCTAACCTTAGATGCAGTACAAAGTCGTTTTGATTGCTTTTGCTGGCAATGGGAATTTTATGAAATGTGCTAATCTCTGTATCGTTCGGCACGTACTGTGGAATGTACTCCTCACCACGTGCTTCGGCTCTGCGTTTTGCGCGTTCCATTCGGCGGCGCTTTTCACCCATAAACAATTTACCTAAGCTTTGGTCGCGGATAATCTGTACTTCAGGGGCATCGACTGGTACTGGCTTTATAGCTGACATTTCAAATAGTTTGTCGTGGGCCATCATTTCAAAGTAGTTTTGCTGACTTAGGTTTTTAAGTGCGGCTTTATCTTCACTTACAAAAGCTATCTGATTACCTAAGTGTTTGTCGGTCCATTCAGGGAAGCTTACACCAATGTTGCTGCTTCGCTTGTTCATAAAACCGTGCAATATGCCAATGCAGCGGCCTGCTAATAGGGTTACATCACAATTTTCTGGTAGGTAAGTAATGGTAAAATAAGCTCGGCTCATTCTTTGGTCCTTTGGAATAACCCGCCTTTGATTAAAACGGCTGCTATATAGTGAATATGGCTGGCTTGCTCTTGGTTTTTTAGGCCGTTTTGCTCCATTTCTTTTACATATAGCGCCACTTTTTTTAGCAGTGAATAAAAGTCTAAACTGTTGCTTGGTGCACGTCTGGCAATCACGTTTTTGTAATCTGCGCCGTATTCGTGAATTCTTAACCGCTTACTTGCGTCTTCATCGTACCAGTCATCAATCATTTGAATGGCCGCCCCCACCTTTTGAGAATGAAAGCAGGCTGCGTCTTTACCCGCTACTTGGGTGTAAGCGTAGGTTCTTGCTACGTCATCGTTTTCTGCAAATGACTGGCTTGGGTAAATCTCTTGCCCAAAGTAGGTGTCGAGCTTGGCGGTTACTTCTAAAAAGCAAAAGCTATATGGGTCTTCTAGCCCTGTTTGGATCACTTCTGTGAGTGTATGCAACGCATCTTCAGCCTCGCTCCATTTACCATCCCAGCGTAAACGGTTCGCTTTGGTGAGGCTGATAGGGTCAAATCCTTCTCCAACTATCTCTAAGTCCACATTGGGTGATGTTTTGTTTCGCCATAGCCACTCACACATAAGAATGTTTTTGGCATAGCGTTTTGCCAACTCCCCAAAGCCACCATGTTGCTTATAGGTGCTCATAAACCGTGTAAGCCAGTAACTTACTTTTGGCTCACCACATACGTTAGGCTCTAGGCTATTTGCTTCGACTCTGAGCGAAAACCGGCAATAGAGTTGCTGTACCGTAGGTGGTACGTAGCAAAGCTCTATGGTGTGCGGGTTACCAAAGGCCAAGTCTTGTGGCGCTAGCTCTTTGGGTGTGGCTTCATTTTTATAGGCTTCGGCGAAGCCTGACTTTTGTCCACGAATTTTTTGTCGTTCAATTTGTAGTGGTTCAAAATCGCTTTCAGGTGTTTTATAAAAAAATACCGCCTTACCTGGCGAGAGTGAGCGGGTGTATGAGAGCTGGCGCGGGAGTTTCATTAGTCGTACTCAAACTTGGCTTTTTTCATAAGCATAGATGCTTTTTTGCAATGCATGGCCCAAAACCCGTGATTAAAAAAATGCCGAGCACCAGATAGCCGAACTGTGACCGCATCTACACATTCAAGCAACCCAATAACAGGTTCAACATAGCAATGTAACTTCGTGATTGAGCCTTGCCTTGACTGTGGTTCTTCAAGGGCTAAGTAACCCAGTGCCGCTGATCGCATAGTGGGCCGCAGCGCTAACTGCTCAGCCAATTCTTCAAAACTGCTCACTTCAACCAATGTGGGATATAGCCACGAACCACCTTTAGGCAGCGAGCGGATACGCTCATACAATGCCAGTGGCTTTGCATAAACTTGGCACCAATCAACTTGATCATATAACGATGGCGGATGAAGCGTCCCACCCGCATAGCGCGATGGAAATGCTGCTTTTAGCAAGTTTTCAGACAAGTCGTGAGCAACAGCTTGATTGTCAGTTTGCACCCTAAATACCAAATCAAAACATATATCACACTTAGGTATTTGCATAATTGCCGAACGCAGTGGCACACGCTTTTGACCGTCTTTTTTGAGTTTATTAGGCTCTGGCAACTGCTTATTGTTGTGCAATTGATAAGAGCGAACATACGCAGCCACACCAATCACATGTATGCCACCGCCTAACAGCTTTTGCAGCTTGCGTTGAAATTGATGCCCCAAACCTTCAAGCGCGGTGATTGAAGGCATACCCATAAGGTAAGGGTTCGGCATTGCCTCGGCGTTGTAGACACGTAAATTCTGACAATGCACGTACTGAATATGCTCCACCTCAAACTCGTCCTCTTGATTATTTTGATGCGATAGCACATAGCTAAGTTGCGTTTTTAAACTAGGCATTAGTTCTGGGTGATAAGCATAACGTTTTAAGTATTTAAGCCCGCTCATTTGCTTGTTGAGCTCTTGGCTTAAAGCAAGCTCTAATTGTTTGTATTCTTGCGTGGCTAAAAGCTTTACTAGCTCAGAGTCTGAGTCATTTATCGCTTCGCTTTGCGCCAACTTTATGAGTTTTTCTAACCATCCATAAAGTGCTGTTCGTAACGCCTTAGTTGCAGCAATACGTGCTAAGCGCTTTTGCCTAAGCGTATTAAACGGCTTTGACTTTGATAGCACCAGCAAAGCCTCACTCACTGTTTTACTATTTAATGCCGACACATTAAAAAGCCGTTGCTCGTCTTGGCTGTAGTAGTTGTTAACGGTTGTCGCACTGTAAGTTTTAGCAAAGTACTTAAGCACGTTCATTCTGCCTCCCAGTGCGCTTGGCAGCTCTCCCACATTTGCAGGTCGATTGTGTTCAATGATCCCGCGTTTAAGCAAACCGCTGCGCGTTGCCACTTGCATCGCAGCTAAAACGGCATGGCTCACAACGGGCGATACACTCAAGTAGTCATGCTCTATTGGAATAAGCAACTGAGGGGTGTAATTACTAATTTTCTCAGGTACATCTTCACAGGGGAGCTGCGCGGCTATTTGCTCACACACTGCTATAACATCCCTTTTTAGTAACCCTAGCGCTCTAAACTGTGCTACCCAAAAACTCTCTTGTTTTACAAGCAGCTGAGCCAAACTCACATATTCACCACGCCAAACAAAGCCTGTTAAAAACAACTTAGCATGATTGATTTTAGCGCTGTCGTGCGACCAGCCAAATTGCGTTGGGTAGCTTCTACTACTGACTACCTTAAGCCCATCATCAACTACTTGCGCCAATAGCCTTTGGTGGCTAACTCGAATATCAGGGTATTTTAAATTATGAGTGTGATACCACTTAACTTCATCAATACAGGTTTTAAGGTGTTTTTCATCACGCAGTGCGGCTTTGGCGGCACTCACACTCGTTAAGTCTTTAATGTCTTTTCGCTTGTAAGTGAGATTAATTAAAATCACCAACGCTTGAGGCTCACTCCCTGTAATATCAATATATTCAGAGTATGGTGCAAATGCAGCTCGTAGCGTTTGGGTAAGCTCTTTACTTGGGGTATTTTGAAGTAGTGTGTGCAGTTCCATTGATCACCATGGTGGTACAAATTGTTGTTGGTTATTAGGTATGTTTGGTGCAAAAGACTGTTGTAATTCAATAATCTGTCTGAGGTAAAATACATTATCGCTCGGATTTAAAAACGCATTCTTTTTAGGTGGCTGAGCAGCTGCTAAAAAGCCCTCTTCGTATAACCTAAACACTTGCTCGGTACTTGTACCAAGAATTACGGCGGCATCGAGCATAGAGAGTAGTAGATCACCTAAGTTTGGGTGTTTTTTCTTTGGGTTTTGCTCAACGAGCTTGGCTAAAAATGCAATGATGGCCAACTGCACCATGTTGTAGCCTTGCGAGCCAGCGCACGCCAGTTTGCTGTCTTTAAGCAAGCTACCGAATACATCATTAAATGGGGTGTGATTAAACGGCCTAAGCTGTTTTACTTTTGCAAGTTCGGCGGTGTTACTTAGTTCACCCTCAAATCCACGGGGCCAGTTAGAAAAGTAACTAACAAACAGCTCGCTAAACTCATCGTCATCATAGCTGATTGATTGCCATTGGCTAAGCCAAGTCATAAGCCCAACAAGTTTTGCGTCAGCATTACTAGTCAGGGCACTTGCCAGCCTCAAGTCTGCTTGACTCGCCTTTGGTCCTGGCTTGATTGCAGTACCACACTCACACTCTAAAAACGCCTCAGACACTCTGTAATCAATTTCAGCATTACATTGCTCACATATTCTAGTTAACTGCTGACTATGCTTATGACAAACTTTATAGGCTCTTAAGTGCCAAAGATAAGGTATATACGCTTCTTGCTTTAAACATTCGGTGCAAACAGGAATGCTAGACTTGCGAAGCAACTGACGAGGCACCAATAATCCACCACGAGAAACCGCCGTGATAGCGCCAAACTGTGTATTACTGCGAAGCCAACATAAGTTAAGCAGCTCAGACGCTTCAACCCCTGCTAACTGCGCAACCAACCGCAATGCCCGAACACGGAAGTTACTCGACTGCGATGCCTTATACACATCAACCGATTGCAGCTCGTTTGGAAAAGCTCCCTCAAGCTCATGATCTTGCGTTACCAGCCAATCCCACAAAATATCGGCCATATCAGCAAAACCAAGATAGCCATTGTCTTGAGACAAACGAAGCAAATAGCTTTCAATGGTTTCATCAGGGTATGGAGTTGTTTGAGAAAGGAGTTGCATTTCAAACCTAACCTAAGGAATCCTTAGTTTAGGTTTAGCTGAATACTTATTTATTGCAAGTTGAAATGTCACTTTAATTAAGAAAATAAGTTACTTGTGTTCTCGCCACTCTATCAATGCTGATTGAACATCATATGCCTGTCTAAACCCTTTAATACATCGGCTTTCAAAGTGCTTAGGATTGTACCGAATACTATCCGCGAGCTCATCGATATATTTTTTACCATTTCTTGCGTAAATAGAGGCTTCTGTATTTGATAACTTAACTTCTAATGTAAAAACCCCGACCGTTCCAGCTATAACAGATATAAAGTGCTCATCACCACATCGAAATAAGAGCCAAGACATATGCTCTTCGTCTAAAATCTCTAGTTGCTTCATCGCTTTATTATTTTTTCCTGATTGTTACACAGTAACTATTTGCTTGATTTACTAACATCCAACACAAAAATATCGATAAATGTCTTTAAGTTCTCGGATAGCGACTTGGTAAGCTCATCTTTTAGCTCTTGACTTGAATTAATATTATGACGTTTTAAACCCGCAACTTTTTCATTTGGTCCAAACCATATCACAACATATATTCCTTGCTCACAGGCGTCTGGGTGAATTGTGTAGCGTTCCACTAATTGAGTGTTGATTGCAGTGTATATTTCTTTGTGCCATTGGCCTTTGGCCTCAATCACCAATAACTTTCTCTGGCCGTTTATCATTTTTGAAGCGGATAAATCAATTCTATTTTGATCTTTAGTTTGGTCCTCAGTTTCAAGGTTGATATTGTGTTTTTCAAGTCTTGGTTTCAAGTACTCTGCAATAATCTCTACACAACGTACCTCATCATGGTGCACAACTGTATCGCTTGAGATTGTTTTGTAAAACCGGTTTGCGGTATTGTACTCACCACCATTAATATCTTTTTGATAGCATTTAAGTTCGTGTAATACCAGTTTTCTTAGCCCCTCAACAGTAACCACATCACATTTACTTAAGACGTTCACAACATTTTCTGGCGTTGGCGGTGTAAATTCCAGCAGAGCCTTGTTGCGTAAATGATATACTTGCATATTTTTCAAACTTTGATGCAAATCTGCAAAACGTTCATCTTTTAGAAACTTTTCAATAAAGTCCAAGGCCCTAGTATGCGAATCAGCACTTATACACCTGAGAGAGTCAACGAGATAGCGATAAGCTTTTTCTTCTTTTGGGCTATCAGAGCCCCAACCACTTGGTAAGGGTACTTTGGGCCAACTTTCAAAAAATGCATTAAAAAGCTCATACACTTTGTCGCTTGTTAGCATTGGCCAACCATCATCAAACCGGCGACTCAAACTTCCAGAAATGCTTTTAAATAGAAAGATAGAATCTTTATCCGTAACTAGTGCATCAAAAAAGGGTTTCACAACATTAATTTCTAGAAAGAAAAATGCCCTCACATACCAAAATTTACATTGCTCAAGCTCATTGTCAGTCAATTTAGATGAGTTTTGACGCGCTGCCCAATCGGTACTGCGACTGAAAATTAGTTGATTCAACTCAATTCGGTTTCCGTGCTGAGCCACTAAGTCAAACAATATATCCTGTGTATAAATACTTTGGTCTATATAACAGCTTAACCACTTAAAAGGTAAAGATGCTCTGAACTCGCTGAATGTATCATCATGTCGCAGTACTTCTATTTCTGGATGCTCACGCTTAAAATCTCGAAGTTGAGGCTCGATATAATCACGTAAATATGCCTCTTTTGACGGTAAATCAGGAAATAATAACCTATCAATTTCTCTCTTTAAATATTCCCTTTCTTTATCGGATACTGCACTATGATGCATGCTCAAGTCCGTTCTTACGGTAGTAAGTACCTGATTAGGAATAGAGTCTAAACAACCTTGCTCTCTCACTGTTTGAATACAAAAAGCATATAAGACTATCTCAAGATTAAATCTAACCGACGTTGCTGCAAGCTTTTTTAGAGGTGGAATGTGTGGGGCAAGTGAAGCAAGACAATTCCGAATCGAATTGTGAACCACTTGCTCGTTACCAAATTCAATTTGTATTTGATTTGGCTCATTAAGAAAATAATATGCAAAGTTCCATAACAATCTAAAATGTTGACCGCTCGCAATCAGCTCTTGATTATCAGCAATGTATTTAATTGTTTTTAAACGCTCTGCATTTTTACGTTTTTCATATGCTCCATGCTTTCTCTCCGACTTACCGTTACGCTTTCTAACATCTCGCTTAAACTGTTGCTCAGCTCTTTTACTCTCAGCCCACTTTGCCATAAACTTAGTATTTTCATTAGCTTGCCTACGCATTTTTTGCCGAAAATTATCGTCTCTTCGCTTATCTTTTTTCCATCGAAAATGGTGCCGAACAATAAAAATCGACCATAGCTCTGCATTGTTCGTTTCAAATGCATGATCAATTAAAAAGTCCACATCCTCTGCATATAAATGCAACCCTGAGTGTAAGCCTGACTGCGAATCCAATTTACTCTGAAGTGCGTAGCATTCCTTAGCACTCGCCAATGGTTCAAACAAATAGATAAAAATACTTCTTCGCAAATCTGTGAGCTCCTTTAGAGCCTTGACTGACTGCGACTCATTCACGAAACAATTAGCGTGAAAATTTAAGTCTTTGACCCAACTCCAAATTCGTTTTGGGTCATATGGTGGGTTAGTTACCTCGAAGTAGTGATCGAGCAATCGACCTACAATCTTACTGACACCTTCTCTGCAATAACACTCATAGAATTCTTTGCCGCAATTACATGCTAAGCCTTGTGTTAATGAATCAAGCAATCTTTCAGTTGTTTCTCGTTCAAATGACTTAATAAACAATTGGATATAATAACGGCTCGCATGTGTGAAACTAATAAAAGGCTTTTCTCTATCTGTAGGATATGACTGCGCACAAGCTTTAAGGTAACGCAATAAAAAATCAAAGCTAATTGCTTTAACTCCAACAACTGAAATCCCTTTTACGATAACCTCCAATTGCGAATGCCCCTTCGCAGTTATTAGCCTTTCAAATAAACTCATGTAATCAAAGTTAGGAGAGGAACATAGGCACCGAATAGCAAGTGATTTTGAATTCAAATCTTCATCAGAATCTAGTACTATCTTAGTAAGTTCAGAGGTCAATAAATCAACAACTGTCGAGTTTTTGATAATTTCAAGAACAAGGTCTCTTAAATCCCCGCCACTATTTGACTTTAACAAGGGTCTTAAATGTTCCGCCATCCCAATATCAAAGAAGTCTACGGTGCTAAACTGTCGCCAAAAATCACTTCTTCTAAAATATGGATCTCTAGCTTCCACCTGCTGTAGCCTAGTTAAAAGGTATCTTTTCGATGATGGTGCAAGTTGTGAGGGATCTCCATTAGCCAAAATAGCATATGGATCGAGTTCAATAAGCTCTCTTTGTATGGACTGACTCCCCAAAGTTGCCATCCACCCAACCATTCCCCTAAGCTCATCTCTAACATATCCGTTAGCAGCAATAACACTCAAACATACTCTCAGAGTCAGCGGTTCATGATCATCAGTAATTTTTTGAACAAGATGCCTTGCAGCACAATATTCTGAAATCACCTTATGTACTGGCATGTGCTGATCCATATTGTCTGAGGGCTTAAACAACTTTGAATCGATAATGTGTTTAATGTTCTCTTGATGCGCATGCAAAGAGTTAATATTAGGGAATAGCTTTTCCTCAGCGTGGCCACTCACACTTATACCTTCAGAACCTGAAAGTAAAATGCCAGCAAAGATTTCACTCGTAATACTAATTTTTTTAGAAAGAGGTAAACTTGATACCAAATGGTTATTTATTGATGGCCTAGACTCTTTAGCAAGACGTTCAACGGCTTTTTCAAAAATCGACTTTTTGTTTGCAAACTTTCGATTACTTTCGATGTACGCATTGGCAAACATGCTTAGAAACTGAGGGTTCGGTAACAGTACACCTAGATTAAAGCGTTGGACCTCATCATAAAACGCTGCAAAACTCTCGTTTGGCAAGTATGAGTAGAAGAGTAGCTGTTGTTCTGCCTCATTAAATTCACTTAGCCTCACTACCAAAGGCTGAGATTCAAAATACTCTTCAAATGCGTGTTGATGTCCATCACCCCATTCACTAGAACGACTGGAGATTACCAATTTTTTAGGCTTGAGTTCGTCGATTTTATCTAAAAGCTGGTAGATACCGCTGTGTTTAGTTTGTGCAAGTTCATCAAACGCATCAATGACGAGAACCTCTTCACAGTGAACTTGCTGCGAATTCACCAGTCTATTTGCTGAAACACGTTTTACTTTTAATTGGTTGGCCAAGCTTTTTAATAGCTCAGTTTTACCCGCACCAGGCTCTGCTAATACGACGATGTAATCAGCTGCTTTAACTAACTCATCCTCAGTGTACGTATTTGAGTCACTGGTAAGCGTACGTTTAATATATAGATCTGAGGTGCCATTATTCACCAATAAATAACTCTCATTGTTGTAGTTTTTTATTTGTCCGTCTCAGACTTTGACTCTAGTACCGTACGCTTAAAAATATCAAGCAACTTAACACGCTCAGCTTGTTCAACATTATTCCACACACAAATTAATTCAGCCAAATCATCTTCTTCACAATAAAAATAAGCCACAGGCACCCCCAACTCATCAGCAATACGCTTCATGGTTGTAAAGTCAGGTGCATGCTTACCTTTTTCGTACTGGTTCATTCTTGCGCTGGCCGTGTTGGGCTCCATACCTAAAGCAAGACCAAGCTTCTGCTGGGTGTAACCAGCAGCTTTTCTGGCTTCTTTTAGGCGTAAGGGCGTTGGTGATTCCATGAGTACCTTAGCTACTAACTTCAATAGCTAAGATTCTCTTAGTATAGCGCCCACTTTGGTACTAAGGAATACTTAGTTTTAGCTTATATACTTCCTTATACTTTTTTTGCTATATTTTTCATCAAATTATAGTGGGCACAAGGAATGAATAATGCTCGTATATGCACTCAACGAAAATAAACAGTTGGTCCATATTAGTGATGTAAAAAATGGCAAGGCTTGTAATTGTGTATGTCCTGAGTGCGAAAACAATCTTATTGCCCGTAATGCTGGACATGTAAAAGCACATTCTTTTGCTCATGAGGTTAAGGAATTAGAAAAAAGAGAATGCCGTATGACGGCTCTGCACCTGTTTGCTCAACGGTTTGTTAAAGCGCAGTCATCAATTCTTCTACCTAGTCACGAAGTTGTTATTCAAAATCAAAAATTTATACAACCACCTAAAAGCATCAAAATAAACAGCGCCGAATTAGAGCTGAGCTTAGATAAATTTAGAATTGATGTTGCCTTATTCACTGAAATTGGCCCTATTTACATCGAAATTAAAGTGAGAAGTGCCTGCACTGAAGAAAAATTAAACTTTTTCAAATCAAATGGGCTGATGTCAATGGAGTATGATTTAGCTCCATACATTGGCACCAGTTTTGAGGTGGTAGAAGAAGCTTTATTAAACCCTGAAACAATTGCTGAGTGGATTTACCCTTGGATCGATACCGAGTTTGTAAGAGCGACGCTTAAAGCAATAGAAGCACAAAAAGAAGCCGAGGAACGTAAAAGAAGGGCTGAACGTCTCAAAAAAGAGCAAGAAGCTGCCGCAGCACTCAAAGCCGCTGAAGAAAGAAAAAAACATGAAGAACAAGAGCGTAAGGACCGCCGCGATAAACTTATTCATGCAATTGAAAACAGCCTAAAAACGGCTGAGTTACACGGCCATATTAAGCTTCCAAGCTATTCATATATGTTTAAAGCTTCCATCAATGGACAACGTTTTACCTTAAAAGCAGTCCCTTATGAGGGTAAGTTCGCGAGAGTCCAAAATATTCGAATCTCTAAGATAGCAAAGACCTATGTAAGAGCTAACTGTGATCTGATAAAAAAGAACAACGAAACGAGAGAATTCAGCATAATATTCAGCTTAACTTCTAAAAAACCCAGAATAAAGCTGAAGACTCATGAAAAAGCTATCTGGGCCAAGCCTAATGAGCTTGCGTTCGACTATAAGTGGCTATCCGTACCGACTGATGAACACCGAAATGACTGGGCAGAACATGAAGCGATTAAGCTACAGCTGCAAGAGTTCAGCAAACATGACGTGAAAGATAGAATTGAATTAGCAGCTAGCTATTACGCTAATCATGCTAGGTCCGGTTACTCATATGAAGATTATACACAATGGCAAAGTTGGTTACGTAAAAACAAGAATGTTCTTTCACCTAGTTTAGATGTCACGGCTTACCCAAAATATAAATCACTATCTAATAGCTTCGGGGCACAATACCAGCTTTGGTGTTTTGGTCGTTGGCATATATTACTACTAGCCGAAATAGCGGAGATAGTTGACCAAACAAATATTGGAAGCCCAATAAACCCAAATTGGGTTTTTAAAAAACTCGTTGCTAAGTACCCATTGACTAACGAGTATCATGAGCTTCGTAATTTAGCTGATGCCGTAGGAGTGCTCGGCGAAGTCAAAAGACTTATGGACCCAATAGAAATAATATATAGCACGTTAAATTATTTCACCGCTAAAGGTGCTATTTACTCCAATAAAATAGAGTTGAGTCGCAACTACAATCTGAGAATACATGTGCAGCCCTTCGGATAACTGGCACCCATGCACTTCCTAAAAAAGTAATTATCAATCAAAAAGTTAAATAAAAAATTGAGAATTTCTTCTTAAAGCAGCCCTGCTCTTTGCTGGGTTGTCGCATTTTCTCCGTAGAATGTATCAACACTAATACTACCACTTAAAAATTCTGGTAGATCAATATTCTCAACTACAATAAATTGACCTATATCGCTTATGCTTTCGATAAATTTCAAGAAGTAGTAACTAATTCTCGTTTTAACCAGTTCTCTTTCATCTTTGTCTAAGTCTCCATGTTTACTCGAGAGAGGGTCTCTGTATGTAACTAATGGTGAGTCTAAAATAACTATTCCTGGGTGATAAAGATTATTTAGTCTACAGTGCATTAACAAAGCAACTTTAAATACTGAATGCAGTATCGCTCTAACACCCTTACCGTTAGAGTCTCTTGGAGACCCATCGATAATTACATCAAATTTCTTAGGATCAAACTCTACTTTGTGCAACCCTGGAAAGTTTATTGATTTAAGTATGCGACTATATATTTCACAGAAGCTATGAACCGCTTTTGAGCTTGGATAAAAGTCCTCAGATTTATACTGTTTTGGTGCTTTTGAAAGATCTGCATCTTGAAGCCTTTTTTGAAAACCGTTTATACGTTCACGTAACTTCAAATCTGCTTGAATCGTAGATCGTTCTTTCCTCAACTCCGATAAACCATCACCTTCAATATTAAGTTGTGGCGTACACCTCTCAACTTCATTATCCAAGAACTCTAGCCTGACTTTTAATTCTTTTACTTTATTGCTCAAAGAATTCGACTGACGCTCAAGGTCACTTGTTGTCTCATTAAGAGCATAGAGCTTAGATTTAATCTTATTTACCTCTGCACTTGATGCTTTAGCTAACATATTAATATCGTGCAAATCATCAATAATAGCCTTTGATGCTTTACCACAATATTCACATTCCCTAACGGGATTTATGCTCAAAAGAAAAGCAGCTTCTTCTTGAGAATCCAACCTATCCATATCATTAATATACAAGCTTTTTAATGTCTCAAAATTGATTAAGTTCGCATGTATTGAGTTCAATCGTTCAGAGTGTTCCATCAGCTCTTGCCCAGCAAATTTCTTCTCAGCGACTTTATCTGATAGCCGCTCCTGAGCGCTATTTATACGATTTTTAAATTTTTCTATTGTATCTTCTAGCCGGTGCGTGCGAACAGATAAAGAATCATTACTTTCATCAGGAAAATTCAAATCTTGCTTTAAAGACTCAATAACTTCTTCTAAAACTTGCACTTGGCCTTTCTTTTCGCTAACAAACTCCTTTCCTCGAGTTATAGTTTTTACCTCGGAATCGTCTGTACCGGTTAATATATATTTGAATACATATTTATTTTTACTGTTTTCACTAGTATCGCCAGCCACTATTGGAGAGTCTGTGCTTATAATCTTTTGCTCTCCAGATAGGATAATTCTTGAAAGCAACCTTATAGTAAGTTGTGACTTTTCTCCCCAGAGGTTTGCTAACAAATTTGGTCGACTTAAATTCTGAAAGTAAAAATCACTAATATTTTTTACTTTAGCTGTAGTAGTATTACTGCGAAAGAAGCTATAGAAGTTGGCATCATCTTTTCTGTCTATATGCCCACTGTATACTTCAAAAGTATCGGACGGCCATTTCCTAAATAAAGTAAATGCCTCTTCATCTAATAAAATCTGCATTGAGATCTCGTTATAGAAACTACTTTGGGGCTGCACTTGTCTCAAGTCTTTTTTACCGAGCATATAATCTATCGCTTCTATCAAAAGCGATTTACCAGTATTAGATGCACCATGAACAAAATGAACTTGATTGGCAAAATTCACGGACGATGTATTTTCGTCACCAATAAATATAATCTTTTTTATTCTCAACCCAGTATCCATTCAACTCACCTATTGTTCAACTCTCGATCTAAGCGTTCAAATCCATAATTATTAACTTCTTTTGCCAGCCATTTAGATCTATCTTTAATTTCTAATGAGTAGTTTGCTTTCATAAGCTCTAAAAAAGGCTCAGCCTCTTCGCTTGCGAAATAATACACACCCGTATCTGTGAGTTTTAAATCTATAAGTCCAAAACGCTTCATGAGATCAACTCCAGAGCGAACAGTTTTTCTGCGAGAATTCAATTCGCCAATTCGATTTGGCGTTTGTGGGTGGAGGCTTTGTGGCCCACCAAAATCGGATGAATTAACAAGGATATAATCTACCTTAATTAACTGTTCAAAATCTAAATTTTTAGGGAAGAATGTATTCAAAAAACTAACAGCTCTAACCCCTGCTTCCAACGCACTGTTGAATATAGGTCTTTCACTCATCCGTGAATCTCCATTTCAGCCGTTTCTCATTAACAAACTGATGACAATACCCTTGTTTTACATCAATTTTACCATGAATGGCTAACTTGCCTGAAGGTTGTAATTTGCCCGCCTCAACAAGGACATTACACATACGTTCAAACGCACCTGTATTCCTGATTCGGAACATAGGTCGGATACCTTTAAAAACCTCATTTTCAAATTGAAGTAACACATCATTTACAGTGTTATCTCTATAAAAAGCTCTAAAGGCTTCCGCACTATAAAAGCGCTCTCTTTGTTCCATAAAGTCTTCTTCAAAATCAGTATGGCCTGAGAGGTCACTAGATGAAGCATAAGTTCTTTTATCATAATCACTGTATACGCCCAATATTTGGCTTACATATACGAACTCATTTTCATGAACTTTTGAAGGCACTGTACAAGTTGGAGCACTTGGTAACTCGCCACCAAATTCATCGACGAGGATGTGTTTGAAAGATTGATCTAATAGGATTTTATCCAAGTCTATAATCTGCACCTTTGAAAAGTCATATGAGTTTATTAATACTTCCAAATCACTAGTCAAGGGCACGTTATCATTTTTGATTATATTAGACTTGCAATACATATCCCACGTTGTAATTAACTGTGCTTTCAATTGACTCGGGTTTTGTATCCAACTTTTCAGGTTTTTATTAATGCCTTTTGGAGCAACAAAAAAGTAATTTTCTGGTAGCGTAAATTTTCCCATATGGGCGAAATATAATATTTTACCTAATTCCAACATTCCCTGATCTGTCGGTAAACTCCTGACATATTGCTTACATTGATAATTGTCCCACCTCCCTTCATGCCTTTCAAATGAATAAAACCCTACAACATCACGGCCGAGGTCACCAGCTCCTCCATATCTCATTGCAGAAACATATTCCCGCTCAATCTGGCAATCAACCCACTTCCTAACCAATTGTTCTAATTGAATATTATCTAGAGCTAAAACATGACGTTCGTAATCAAAAGAATTCATTCAAGATCCAAAAACACATTCATAAACATAACTTAACAAAATTTTCATAAAACGCCAAAGGTCTTAAATATATAATTATTATATAAAAACGGTTCTTTTTACTGTTTTAAAAGGGGATCAGCCAAAAGAGAGCAAATAAAAACATATTCACTTCTTCAACAACTGCACCAACGGCACTTTCTTACAAAACTGGGTATCTATAAATGGGTCTTCATCTTGAGGCCCATCGGGTTTAAACATGGAATACTGTTCTACCTCACAGCCTTGAATTTCATTAACACTCATCTCAAATACATTGTCGAGCTCTGGCCGCCATGCCTTAAACGCAGAACTTAAACATTGCTTGTTGAGCGTTACAGCGTCACTTATTAGCGCTTCGGTAAGCGCTGAGTCTAAGAAGTTTTTCAGCTTTCTAAGGCAGCCATTTGAAATGGCAAAAAGCGATAATGCAATATCCAAATCCTCAAAACGGGGCTTGTCTGAAAATGGCAGTCGATTTGCAAACCCTTTAAGCACACGAATAAACAATTGAAGTTCTTCTTTTTTTGAGATTTTAAAGTAAGGAATAAAGCGACGAATAAAAATACGTGATGACCACTGAGGCTCATCGGCTATTTGGTCTATCCAAGGCATACCGACTAGTACAATGGAGATCCCTGCTTTTTCATTGATGTATTTAAACTGGTTCGCGATGTCTCGGCGCTTTTTACCTAGGTTGTTTTCAACAAGCTCTTGAAACTCATCAATAATAATTAGCTCCGTACCTGAGCGTTTTAGTTGCTCAACTAAACTTTCAGCCAGCGCTATCTCATTGCCATGTTTAAGTCGTTTGCTAGATTTAGCACCAAACTGTCCAAGGTCGTGCAGCAACTGCTTTAAGGTTGATTCAATTGAAGGGTTACTCGGTATGCGGCTCAACAGTACAGGGACTTTGCGCCGACCATCAGCAAAGTGCGGTGGGTTATTATAATAGTAATGTTTAATCAACGCAGATTTACCACAGCCAGTATCACCACTTAGCATCATACACGGCTTTTCACCTACAAGGTCATGGTGCAAACGTAGTTTGTCGAAATCATTTATGATGGTCTTTGGTATGGTGTATTCAATAAACACCGCTTTGAAATGATTGAGTTTTGCCTTTTTAGCCTCAGTCAGCATAACTAAAATGCCTCTAGATCTGAGACAAAATCATCCCAGTTATCATCGTCTTTTTTAGGCTTTGTATCAGCGGGGCTTGGTTTTGCTTGCTTTGCCTCAGGTATTGCCGCAATAGATTTAACTTGAGTATTATCTATGCCCTGCGCCCTAGCAATTGCTTTGGTGCCAGTAACCTTAGTTTTTGCCCTTACATTTTTAAGCTGTCGCGCCTCTTCTTTCACTCGCTCATCAATAAATTGCCGCGCCTTGGCAAGCCCCAGTAGATCTACTTTGCCTTGAATGTAGTCTCTGTGAAACTTAAGGTGGATTTTATGCCTGATCAGCGACAAACCCATTGTGTAACCCTCTGAGTCAATGCTTGGCACTTTTATATAGTGCTCTAACGCATCTAGGTAGACATATACATACGACAGGTCATCTGGGTTTATTTTTACTTTAACCTTTATGCTCTTTTTGGGACTGTATCGCTTGCGATATGAAGATAGTTCGTCACTGTCATAGTTAATATGTAGATTCTTAATTCCTCCCTTGCGCAATGTTTTCTCTTTCGCCATGCACATAACAACATCAAGCTTGTCTGTATCTTGTTCTGTTAGCTGAGCAGGAGGCAGTGCAGCAAACCCTTTGTTCCAGTCTTCATAGGGAATATATCGAAACCTTGCATCTGGCGTTTTGTGATATACATCAACAATCCACTTATGAAACAACATTGTAAAGGTGCCAAAACGCAATATGGCATCTTTTTTTGGATTATAATCATGTCTTGCGAGCATGTTTGAGAATGTTTTACCGGGAAATGGCGACAGCATCATTTCGTTAATAGTTTTAAAAAACTGCTCAACGAAGGGCTTAAGCCAAGGTTTTCCTACTGGGTTGTAGCTAATATTTATTCCAACCTCTTCACACGCAAGCTCTAATGACTGGCACCAAAATTCGGCACCATTATCAA
This sequence comes from Pseudoalteromonas luteoviolacea NCIMB 1942, assembly GCF_001625595.1. GTDB lineage: Bacteria > Pseudomonadota > Gammaproteobacteria > Enterobacterales > Alteromonadaceae > Pseudoalteromonas > Pseudoalteromonas luteoviolacea_A. The sequence goes on along the minus strand of NZ_AUXT01000164.1, from coordinate 25,996 downwards.
CCACTAAAGTTTCTATCTTCCCACAGCATGGCCATTCATTTACGACTTCTGGATAGGTACTTTTAAGATAGCTTTTAGGCTTCATCGCATGACTTATCGCTCTGCGTACAGCATCATAACCAGGGCTCTGAAAACCAAGGTAAAAGCCAACAACACAGTGACTATAAACATCAATAAGCAAAGTTAAAGTTGGTCTTCCCAGTGGTACATCTAGCTCATCATCCAATAAAATGAGATCCAGTGGTGTATGGTCTATTTCCACACGTTCAAGCACTCTTGTAGGCCTTTTATGGCTCATCACTTTGTTGTATTCAATATCGGCCAAGCGTTTACCATAGCGCTCAACCATCACTTCATATTGAGGTAAGTTATCAATACGGTTTTTAAACGTTTTATAGGTGAGTGGTTTTAGTGGCTCACCTAACACTTTCTCATTTTCTAAAACGATTTGGTCGCAATAAAAACGGTGTGCTGATGCTGCATTCGGGATCTCTTTAGTCAGATAGCGCGTTAGGGCAAGTTCAAAGAACTTGTCTGTATCGGTGCGTGCTTGGCGGTTGCCCTTGCGATGGTGCTTTGGGATCAAAGCATGAATGTCTTCTTCGCCTTTAATATAGTCAGCATGCCACCCAGCAACCGTGCGCCATTTTGGTTTTTCTTGCCCCGCAAATTCGGGCATTTCAGCAATTAGTGGCGCTAAGTTTTTTTGTGTCCAACCTCCGATTAAACGTTGCTTAAGCCACTTGATATACTTAAGCCGAGCAAATGTTGCATCTTGCACCTCCTTTGGTAATGACTCTAAATCGCGAGGTTGGGGGGTAGGCTCTTCGAGCTTGGCAGCTTCCGCTAACTTTTGCGGTGTTTCCTCAAAGTTAAACTCGTCTTCAAACTCCATCAGCCCAAATCACCGACTCTAACGTAAGCTCTGTATTTAAGTCTGAATTAACACTACCTAAAGACAATAACCGATATACAGAGGCAAGTACCTCACCGATGGAGGCTTTTAGGGTCATTGCCAAGTCTTGAATGGAAAGTTTTCGCCACTGATTAAGTAGCTGAATAATGGAAAGCTGAAGGTCGGTTAATGACTGAAAGCCAGAGTAACGATGAAGCAACTTTAAATTATCTAAGGTTGGATAAACACGAATTTGTTTATCAGTAACTAATATGAGCTCAATACCAATGAGTTCTTTGGCAACTAACTGCTTTTGCGCAAAACGTGCTCTAAATTCAGGATTTGCGATTTTACTGTAAGGCTTAACTTCAATATATTTTTGCGGCTTCTCATGATGCGTAATCAAAAAATCAGGCGTGTAACGACAAATTCTGCCATCAAACTCATATTCAAACCCTAACGGTTGTGCTTCAAAGGTTTTTATTTCACGAGAGTATTCAAAGTGAAAGCATGCATCGAACTCTAAGGATGATTCTACTAAGCAAGTGGCTTTGTTCTTTTGACTTGCAAACTTGTAGAGGTTTTTAACTCTGGAGTGCTTTAGTTTACGCCTGATCATAACCATCACCGAACATGTGAGATGATTTAAAAGTAGGCTATGCAGGGTTATATTTCAATTTTTATGCGGGGTTATACTACAAATTTGCAGACTTATGCTTCAAACAACAACAGATAGATTTTGGGTGGTAGTCTTACCAGCCACATCCCGGCACACAAGTCATCCGCTGTGGCTGCTTCCTTCCGGACCTGACCAGGTTCACGAACTATTGTTGCGAGAGGACCAATAAGACCACCATTGAGGGCCTTGTTTGGCGCGGGTTGAATTATGGCGATTTTCTTACGGGGATGCAAGCGAAAACTAAAAAAGCTTGCTCGTTTGCTGTTTGTTTAAGCAATGGAGCAAGCTTTTGATTAATTGGGTATTAAATTTGTACTAGTTGACCAAAGCGCGCTGGAATGCCTGCAGGCGCTTCTTGGCTTTTTTCATGTTCTCAGGCCCCATACGCAAAAATAACTTTTGTGCATCAGACAACTGCTCCCACTCAGCGTATGCGTACTTATAAGTAACTGACTCTTGTATAAGTGGTAGGCTAGATTCAGGAATAGGCGTTTCAAGCAACTCACCCAGTGCTTCTTGTAGTGTGTAATCAAACTCACTGCCGTTGTAGCCGATTTCCTCATACGCTTCGCTGATAAGCGGCTTATACTGCTCATATAGGCGTACTAACTGTGCTGTGCTCATTGAATTAAGCATATTTACATAAGGTGTGTAGCGCTCAAAGCTATTAGGATCTGTCACAATAATATCGTCTTCAATTACCATGAAGTTGTCAGCTGGCTTGCTCACAGGGAAGTGTTTCTTAGCAATCTTACCCTGTGCTAGGTTGTCGATAAATACCACGCTGCGCCTAACCATGTCTTCAGTCACTAGCAGCTCCATTGCTTGTTTGCTGAGGTAGCTTGCCACGCTGTCTCGTACACTTGTATCACTGTCATCTAAAGTCGGTAAAACTAGCTCTACTGGCTCAACGGGTCTTGCCTCAGGCTGTGCGTTTACCACTGGCTCTTCGACAACAGGCTCTGAGGGCTCAACTTGATTTGTGCTTTCGTCAACAACAACCTCTTCTTGCTGTGGTGTAGACTCGGTGCGGGCCGTATTGACCACCGTTTTAGGGGTTTCTTCAGGCACTACGACATCCTGTCGAAATTTTGTATTCTCTGCGGGCTTACTTTCTTTGTTCGCTAATACAAATACAGCAACAATAATTAATGCAACTGCGGCAATAGCCGCCACAAGAAGTTGACTGTTAGAAGGCTTTTTATTTGTCCTTGGCTCTGCTGAACTGTGCTCTGACATGGAGACTCCGTAAAATTCGCTTAAATAACTTGGCAGCCAAAAATTCCTCGCTGCACGATGCAATTAAAACACAAACTAAAAGATATCTCATCTGCGTTAACGCGCATTAATGAGAGTTTATCTCAAACTCGCATCTCTTTGCTGACAATTACATGAACATCTGAGCAAACAAGAGCCAAACCAACAAAAACAAACAAATGTACAACACGTTTTCACACGGCACTGTATGGGCGAGTTTTTGTAACTGGCTGATATTTATAAAAGATGCAAAATACACTTTTGTCTTAAATTGAGTATAGTATAAGTAAGCGGGTTATTTTTTGTTACGATTTCTGCTTAGTAAATGAAAGGACGTGTATGAATAAGGCACAGAGTAAAATTGGCCAGCCACACATCGCTCTCCTATTAACTGGTGGTGGTGCTAGGGCCGCATATCAAGTCGGTGTACTCAAAGCAATTGCCCTGAGCTTGCCACGCAGCGCGCCCCTCCCTTTTAAAATTATAAATGGGACCTCAGCCGGTGCTATCAATTCGACTGGCCTTGCGTGTTACTCTTCCAACATGCATTTAGCGATAAGAAAAATAGAATGGATATGGAAGAGTTTTCATACCGACATGGTATATAAAAGTTCCTTGCTTGGTGCATTTGGGCACTTGTTCAATAATGTGATGCGCAGCTTTCAGGCAGATTACATTAATCATCCACCCGCGAGTCTTTTGGATAACACACCACTGCGTCACCTACTTGCAGAAGTACTAGACTTGGCTCGTATCGACCGAAATATTCACCGCGGATTTTTAGATGCGCTTTCTGTCACTGTATCGAGTTACTCTAGCGGTAAATCAGTGGCTTTTTATCAAGCCAAAGATGCAAAACCGTGGCAACGAGCCAAACGCGAAGGCGTACAAACACACCTTACACTCGACCACTTAATGGCTTCCAGTGCCATCCCAATGGTATTCCCGAGTGTACGGGTAAAGCATAACTACTATGGTGATGGCTCAATTCACCAGCTTTCTCCGCTAAGTCCATCTATCCACCTAGGTGCCAGCAAAATATTTATTATTGGTGTTGAGCAGCCTAAAGCTCATACCCCACTGGGGTATGAAGCACATTTTCCAGGTATGTCAGTTGTTGCAGGCCATCTGTTAGATAGTATTTTTAGTGATACCCTACAGTCAGATCTTGAACGGCTTGAGCGTGTAAATCGCACAGTTAGCTTATTGCCAGCCAAAGAAAAACACAAAGAGCTAAAACGTGTTGATACTTTAGTGGTTAACCCATCAATGAACTTCAATGAACTCGCGCTCGATTTTTATGATGACTTACCCATTGCCGTCAAATTGTTGCTACGAACAATCGGGGTTAAGAAACACTCTCAATCCAGTTTGACCAGTTACCTGCTTTTTGAGAAGAGTTACACACAAGAGCTTATTAAAATTGGCTATGAAGACGGTTTAGCTAGGCTCGATGAAATACGTGCTTTTTTAGAAATAGATTAAGGTAAACCATCAAGAATGAATTGCTCCGCCCGCTCTACCCTTCGCGGTTTGCCCTTGAGTAATAAAACATCGCTTGCCATCAACATAATGCCTTCATCTGGCATGGAGATCTCTGTCCCATCTCGTCGCAATGCTTTTACTACAACTTTGTGCCGAACAAGTTGCAGCTCGGAAATCGTCTTATCCACCGCATAAGCGTCCTCAGGAAGCGCAATGGCATGCAAGTATTCTAAGCGGTCAGACACAAAGCTAGACTGGCTATTACCATACTCATGCAATTCATGACTGTTTCCAGTGAAGAACCCATGCAGATACTCATAGCGATTTTGCCTTTCCTTACTCACTCGTTTAAATATACGTCTCATAGGGACGCCCGACATATACAAAACATGCGACACTAACATGAGGCTGGCCTCTAGAGACTCTGGAACCACTTCGGTGACGCCAAGCTGCTTCAAGTCTTCTAAATGCGTATCGTCTTGCATACGCACCAAAATTTTAACCTCTGGTGCAAAGTGTTTTATCGCGTCTATCACTATTTGGCTTTGCTCAAAGTCATCCATCGTCACAATCACTAACCGCGCTTTACTTACACACGCTGATTTCAAAATAGCTTTTTGCGCCGCGTGACCAAATATGACGGGCTCACCTGCCGTCTGCGCCTCTTGCACAATAATCGGGTTGCGCTCAATGGCCACGTAGGGGATCGCCTCAGGTTTCAAAAAGCGGGCAATTGTTTGCCCTACCCGCGCGTAACCAAAAATCACCACATGATCTTTTATCGTCGGATCTTTAAATCCTGAATTTGAGATATCTGATTTGTGCTCAGTGTCTAGTTTAAACAATGCCAACAATCGATCTGTCTGGCCAATTAAATAGGGCGTTAACGCCATTGAAATAACACCTAATGCCAGTAAAAAAGAAGCCACATTAGGTTCAAGTAAGTGATGCTTGCCTGCCAGTGCCACCAGTACGAAACCAAATTCTCCCATTTGCCATAGCATCACCCCTGAAGCAAACGCATCTTTTTTCCGCTCACCCATAAGCTGAGCACTAACATAAACAATGACTAGTTTGGTCACCAGCAGCAGAGCCATTGCTCCTAAGATATAAAAAAATGAATTGATTACATAACCAACATCTAACTGCATGCCAACAGTCACAAAGAATAACCCCATCAAAATATCTCTAAATGGCCTTATTTCTGCCTCCAATTGATGGCGGTATTGGCTTTCTCCCAACATCATGCCCGCTAAAAACGCTCCCAGTGCCATGGACAGCCCAAAAGCGTAAGTAAGTGCCCCAGCACACAAAGCAACAACCAAAGTCGTCAATACAAAAAGCTCATCAGTCCTAGCAAGCGCGACTTCATTAAATACTTTAGGTAGCACCCATTTTCCAATAGCCCATAACAACATACATACAAATGCACCCTTTGCGAGTGCCAATATCAGTGCCCCAACTAAAACTTGATTGTCGGTTTGTGCCATCAAAGGGAAGATAATCAGCATAGGAACTACGGCAATGTCTTGAAATAACAGCACCCCAATAGCGAGTTGCCCTTTGCGAAGGTTCAACATGCCGTTTTCTTTCATTATTTTCACGACTACCGCAGTTGAAGAAAGCGCAACAATGCAAGCAATGATCAATGATTCAGACCAAGCGTGCCCCACCTTGAATAAAATAATGGTAACTAAAAAAATAGTGAGAATAACCTGTGTACTGCCGAGGCCAAAAACCACACTGCGCATTGCCATGAGCTTGGGAATAGAGAATTCCAAACCAAGACTGAACAACAAAAATACGATTCCCAATTCAGCAATTAAATGGATCTCATGACTGTTGTCCATCCACCCATAACCACTCGCTACTAGCCCAGTTAGTAAATAGGCTAAAATCGGCGGCAAACCTACGCGCTTAAAGGACCAAACAAGTAAAACTGCACACAATAGCAGCGCTACAAAACCTGCAAAGTGCCCATGTAAAGCATTAACAATTGCAATGAGCACTTTTTCTGAAAAAAGCCCGGCAAAATTTTGCTGCAAACGGCCTCCTAGGTGTCAAAGATTCGTTATAGATTATTTTTCATTCAACTTAACTATAGCAAGCAACTGTTTTTCAGCCAGTTTAATTTATTGGCATGAAACTAGCTTATCTGTTTGGGAATGTTGTAATTAGGGGAATTACCAAATGGAAAATGTCCATATTTTGGCGCAACGAACGCCTTCGCGCGGTGACTACATACCGTTTGCGACGGACCAATATGTTTCACAAGCGCCAGAACAACCAAATACGCTCGTCGAAAAACTGCAAACCACATTAGAGGTGAACGGCATATTAGATATATTTGCAGGTTACGTTAAACGCATCACAGATCTTGCTGGGCTTCAGTTTCACTCGAGCCAAGGTTTGTTTCAAATGCATCAAAGCGACAACCAGCTCAAACCCTATACGTTCGACCTTGAACTCAACGGACAGCATTTAGGCCAACTCGTGTATTTTAGTAAATATAGCTTAAGTGGGACTATCAGAGCACGCTTAATGCAGCTGCATACCTGTTTGCTTTATCCGCTCAGAAATGCGCTGATGTATCACCGTGTACTGCAACTTGCAACCAAAGATACACTGACGGGCCTATATAATCGCAGCCAGTTTAATGAGTATTTGGAAACCAAACTCGAGCGCAGCCGTCGCCATCATCGTAATTTTAGTTTGATGTTGTTGGACTTAGACAACTTCAAACAAGTTAATGACAAATATGGACATAAAAAAGGCGACGAAGTACTAATTGAGTTTGCCAATATCTTAACGTCGAGTATCCGAGCCACAGACGCAGTATTTAGATTTGGTGGTGATGAGTTTGCCGTCCTTATCGACGACCCAGCATTTACCACAAACAAAGTAATCGCGGAACGTATCATGGAGCGAGTAAACGGGTGCAATTTACTGGCAAAACACGATGTAACAACCAGTATTGGGTTTACCCTTGCATCAAGCCAAGATTGCTCAAACGAAATATTTGCCAGAGCTGATGGCGGACTATACAAAGCCAAAGAAGCGGGAAGGAATTGTGCACGCGCAGTGTAATCAACTTATTGGTACTTACCATCCCCTAATGGTCAGTACCACTGTGATTAGCGGTTTTTAACTTTAAACAACCAAAGTAATATGGCAAAACCGCAAAAAAAGCCGTTAATCACCCATCCTAGCGCCCAAAAGTCAGGTAATTCACTAAATAATATTGATAGCATTGGCGCAGCCAACCCCAAAATGAAAAAGTGCCCGCCTTTACCGTGCCAATACGCCAATAGCAACACAGCTGACAACGCGCCGACACTCAATGCGAGTAATAGATTAGTGAGATGAAAGGCAGAGCTCAAAGCCAAGAGTACAAATCCGAAACAACAAATCACTATTGCGATAGGGGCTTTACTGGCCAAAGATAGACTAATTGCATTATTTTTTTTCATTAATTACTTTCCAATAGACGCCCTGCTCACTAGCAAACTCCTCGCTGACAAAACGACCGACGGCCGCAACGAAAGTTTCGTTATAGTAAATCAAAGGCACGCGTTCTCGCTCCCATGTGGGCACTTTTAAATCCTTCAACCAGTGCTTAATTGTGTTTCGTCCGGGTTTTCCAAGCGGTTTCACTTTGTCATTTAAACAATTAAACCTCAGTGAAACATGCTCGGTTGGCTGTGGCTTTCTTACTCCCTTACCTTCACATAAAATAAGTGTGAACCCGCAAGCAATCGTAACAGGGTCAATCATACTCAAGTTCTTAACCTCTACCATTGCTGGCAAGTTTTTATCAAGCCAATACAACCTACCCTGATAAAGCTTCACGCTACCTTGCGCTAATTGAATATTTACTTGTGCATCTCTACGGGCACTTATGGACTGGCGTAAAATTTGCTCCAATTGCTTTTTTGAAGGCATTTCAACGTTACGCTTCGAAAGCCATGCCCGCACTACATTGCTTTGTCGCAAAGCTGAGAGTTGCTTCAAATCGGCGACGACTAAACACGCTTCATGTGTGCAACGCGCCAAATCACTTTCTGATATCTCGTCAATCAACTCCTGCTGTGCCTGCAATATCGAAATAGACCTCAATACACTTGGCACAAACCCTTTAAACCTTGATTTTAAAAGGGGCAAAACTTGATTACGTAAAAAGTTTCGGTCAAATACATCACGGAGATTTGATTCATCTTCGATATGTTGTAACCCAAAGGTTTTAGCAAACGCTTCAATGTCTTGGCGCTCAATGTGAATTAACGGCCTCACACAGTAGCGTCCGCTTGACAACATGGTTGCTGTTTTCATCGCCCCTAAACCTTGAAGTCCAGAGCCTCTTTTCAGGCGAATCAAAAATGTCTCCACCTGATCATCTGCATGCTGACCAAGCAACAGCGTAGAGCCATACAACGCGTGCTCATCAAGTGCTTTATAGCGCGCTTCTCTCGCTTGTGCCTCAAGGCTGACGCGCGACTTTGGTTGTATTGTCACCATCGCAGCGTGAAATGAGATCGATAAACTTTGACAGAGTTGTTCACAAAACTGCTGCCACTGTAGCGCATTTTCCGACAGCCCATGATTCACATAAACAGCTTTTATAGGGAGAGCATCAAATCGACTTGCGTACTGGTGGCATAAGTGCAGTAACACAACAGAGTCCACGCCACCTGACAACGCCACCGTAAAGCCCTGTTGGATGCGATGACTACAATGTTGTTCAAGCATTGCTGCAAATTGCTTGTAAACGCTGGTAAACTCCATACTTCCCCCCAATTTAGATCCTGTGGCGTTATACCCTATCAAGCAAAATTTGCAAAGAGAATTGCCAAAATCATGTGTTTACTTTGAAGTAGATCAGGCACTACTAACTATTTTACTAAAATCACTCTACACTTGGGCAAAGTATATTGGCGTATCTTGGTGTTTTACAGGGATTATTACTGTAATTTAAAAAAACGGTTGGTCAGTTTTACGAGCTTTACTCAAAAAGTAAGAAAAACAGTCTGAATAAAACCTACATTTCGACGTCTTGATTTTCACTTGCCATTTATTTTTAGCGACCGAAATTTTCATTATTTACTAAAACAAAACAAACCCAAAATTAATTGACATCTGCTCCAAAATCTAGGTAAATCGCTTCTTATGTATAAAAAGTCGCATTATCTTGCTGGTCTGTTTTCAAGATGCAGCTTGGGGCAGTATAATGTGAAGAAAATTGTATGTGATGACAGAGAATTAGCCTTCACGAAGGAAAAAACAGTTGTAAGATGAAGAAGAATTTTGCTGCGAAAGTTCGCGAACTTCTCCAAAATCTGAGTTAAATAAGCAATACTAGCACTTAGTTAAGACTGCTTTTAGCAAAACAGGCTAAGCGATTAAAGACGTTGCAGATAACTGAATCTTGGCATTTTAAACCTGTACTCTCTACATTAGACCGAGACAAACTTTAAAAAAATTATCAGATAGGTTAGAAAATGAGCTTAAATTATTTAGAATTTGAACTTCCAGTAGCTGAATTAGAGCAAAAAATAAAAGAGCTACAAGCTGTTAGTCGCTCAGGTTCGTTGGACCTAAGTCTGGAAGATGAAATCAGCAAGCTAAAAGAGAAAAGTGTACAGCTTACTGAAAAAATTTACTCAGAACTAAACCCATGGCAATTGCTACAACTAGCACGTCACCCTGTGCGTCCTCACGCAAGTGACTACATTAAGCGCATTTTTACAGAATTCGACGAGTTTGCAGGCGATCGCGCATTTGCAAACGATCCAGCTATCATTGGTGGTACAGCACGACTAGATGGCAAGCCTGTCATGGTTATCGGTCAAGAAAAGGGCCGCGACACAGCAGAAAAAATTAAACGTAACTTCGGTATGCCTAGACCTGAAGGGTACCGTAAAGCAAAGCGCTTAATGGAAATGGCTGAGCGCTTCAAAATGCCGATTATTACTCTAATTGATACACAAGGTGCATACCCAGGTATCGGCGCAGAAGAGCGCGGGCAAAGTGAAGCAATTGCCATGAACTTAAAGGTAATGGCGTCATTAAAAGTACCTACAATCTGTAGCGTAATTGGTGAAGGCGGCTCAGGTGGTGCATTGGCTATCGGTGTTGGTGACCGCGTAAACATGCTTCGTTACAGTACTTACTCTGTAATCACACCTGAAGGTTGTGCATCAATCCTTTGGAAGAGCGCTGAAAAAGCACCACTTGCAGCTGAAGCAATGGGTGTATCTGCACAGCGTATTAAAGATAACAACCTTATTAACGAAATCGTGCCAGAGCCGCTTGGTGGCGCGCACCGTGATTACGATGCAGCAGCTAGTAGCCTGAAATCTCAGCTTTTAAAAGATCTGTCTGATCTCTCTGCGCTAAGCCAAGAAGAAATGCTAGAGCAAAGATATCAACGTCTAATGTCATTCGGTTACTGCAACTAAGCCGTACCAGATACTAAAAAAGGCCACCAAGTACAGCTTGGTGGCCTTTTTGTTTGTACTTAGGCCCAACCAATAATTAGGCTAAGAAAAAAGGGATCTAGTCAAAGATTAATTCAACATCTTGCCCCGTTAACTTCTTTAACGAGCGTATCAATTCATCGCTAGGTGTAACACACCACTGCATACCTAACGTGAGCTCTGCTGTGGCATCCGGACGTTGATATTCAATAACAACTTGGCATGTGCCAAATTTATACGGCTCTAATACACGCTTTAAATTCTCACCAAAACTCGTATCCATTTGTGTCATATTAAGCGTCATCTTCAATGCACTTATACGCTTTTCACGAGCTTGCGCAATGGTGTTCACTTCCCGAGCAGTCATTGAAATGCCGCCTGAGAAGTTATCAAAGGCAACATGTCCCGAAATAACGAGAACTTGGTTAACTTGCAGCAATTCCTCATACGTTTCGAACTGTTCAGGGAAGAAACGCACATCAACACGCGCACTCTTGTCATCAAGGGTGATCAACCCCCAGCGATTGCCCTTTTTATTTATTAGGGTCCGCGCATTGATCACCAACCCTGCGGCAGTCGACTGTACATCACGATTGGTCGGCTGTAAGTCAACCAATTTACCCGAGGTATAGTTTTTCAACTCTTTTCGATATTGATTTATCGGGTGACCGGTCAGATATAAACCTAAGGTTTCTTTTTCACCGTCCAACCACTCGTTATCACTCAGCGGAGTTGCTTTAACAAATGCATTTGCCACATCTTCTGGCTCAACGGCCAATAAACCAAACAAGTCAGATTGACCTAACTGCTCAGCTTTATGATGCTGCTCTGCTGACTTCATAGCATCCTTTAAGCTAGCAAGCAGCGTCGCACGGCCACCTTGAGTTGTTTCTGGCCCCAGCTTGTCTAGCGCACCTGCATAAATTAGTTTTTCAATAACGCGGCGATTTAAACGTTTAAGGTCAACCCGAGCACAAAAGTCGAAGAGATCTTTAAATTCTCCGCCTTGTTCACGTGCTTCTAAAATGGCTTCAACAGGGCCTTCACCAACCCCCTTTATAGCACCGATACCGTAGACGATCTCACCTTGCAGGTTCACCGTAAACTTGTACACACCCGCATTCACGTCTGGTGGCAACAGCGTCAGCTTCATGTTCTCACATTCATCCACCAATGTTACGATCTTATCAGTGTTGTCCATATCAGCGGACATTACCGCAGCCATGAATTCTGCGGGAAAGTGCGTTTTCATCCACAGTGTTTGATAAGACACCAGTGCATACGCAGCCGAGTGTGATTTGTTGAAACCGTAACCCGCAAACTTTTCTACAAGATCGAAGATCTTCATCGCAAGTTCGCCGTCAACACCGTTGTTAATCGAACCTTCCTCGAAGGTCGATCGTTGTTTCGCCATTTCCTCAGGTTTTTTCTTACCCATTGCTCGACGAAGCAAGTCTGCGCCACCCAAGCTATATCCAGCTAAGACCTGCGCTATCTGCATTACCTGCTCTTGATACAGGATGATCCCGTAGGTTGGCTCAAGTATTGGTGCTAGACTTTCGTGTTGGTATTGTGCATCTGGGAATGAGATCTCTTCACGACCATGTTTACGGTCGATGAAGTTATCTACCATGCCTGATTGCAAAGGACCTGGGCGGAAAAGTGCAACCAGAGCGATCATATCTTCAAAACAGTCCGGCTTCAGACGCCTGATAAGATCTTTCATACCTCGCGATTCAAGCTGGAATACAGCAGTAGTTTCAGCTCTCAGTAAAACCTCAAAGCTGGCATGATCATCAAGTGGAATAGCGTTGATATCAACAAACGGCTTTTGTTCTCGAGCTAAACGCTCGTTGGCCATATCCAACGCCCACTGCAAGATAGTCAGTGTTCTTAAACCTAAGAAGTCAAACTTAACTAAGCCGGCGGTTTCAACATCATTCTTATCAAACTGAGTAACAGGGAACTTACCCTCTTCGTCACAATACAATGCGGCAAAGTCGGTAATACTGGTAGGCGAGATTACAACCCCCCCCGCGTGTTTACCGGCGTTACGTGTACAGCCTTCTAGAATACGGCATTTATCTATAAGCTCTTTAACTTCATCATCGCCATCGTATGCCTCTGGCAGACGCGGCTCTACCTCGAAGGCTTTGGCCAAAGTCATTCCTGGATCGCCTGGAACGAGTTTAGATATACGATCGACAAAGCCGTAAGGATGACCTAGAACTCGTCCAACATCTCGAATAACCGCTTTTGCCGCCATGGTTCCAAATGTGATGATCTGAGACACAGCTTGGCGGCCATAGAGTTTCGCAACGTGGTCAATTACCTCATCACGTCTGTCCATACAAAAATCGACGTCAAAGTCGGGCATCGATACACGTTCTGGGTTTAAGAATCGCTCGAATAGCAGATCAAATTCTAGCGGGTCAAGATCGGTGATCTTAAGCGCATATGCCACTAAAGAGCCTGCACCTGATCCTCGACCAGGGCCAACTGGAATGTTGTTATCCTTACTCCACTGGATGAACTCCATTACGATTAAGAAGTAACCTGGGAATCCCATTTGGTTGATTACTTCAAGCTCAATTCTTAACCGATCGTCATATTCAACCCGTTTAACTTTTCTGTCTTCTTCGTCAGGAAATAGAAACTGCAAACGCTCTTCAAGACCATCCTCAGATACTTTGACTAAGAATTCATCAATCTTTAGGTCACCCGTTGGGTAATCTGGCAGAAAGTAGGTGCCTAGTTGCACCGTAACATTACAACGCTTGGCAATTTCAACCGTATTCTCAAGTGCTTCTGGTATATCACTGAACAATTCATGCATTTGCTCAGGCGTTTTTAAATACTGCTCTTTAGAAAAGCGCTTAGGCCTATTTTTATCCTCGAGTGCATATCCATCATGGATTGCTACTCGGATCTCGTGAGCTTCGAAGTCTTCTTCATTCAAAAATACAACTTCGTTAGTTGCTACAACTGGCAAGTTACGTTTCGTTGCCAACGCAACCGCGGCATGAAGATACTCTTCTTCATGTTCTCGCCCAGTACGATGCAATTCTAGATAATAGTGATCAGCAAAGTGCTCTTCATAAAATGCCAAAGTTTCTGCAATGAGCTGCGGGTTACCTTTGAGAAGAGCCTTACCTACATCGCCATCTTTTGCGCCTGAAAGGATGATCAAGCCTTCTTTGAATTTAACGAGCCACTCTTTATCTACTACTGGGCGATGAAAAACATGACCACGCAAAAAAGCCTCAGATATAAGCAGGGTCAGGTTTTTATAACCTTCGTTATTTTTCGCTAAAACAGCAATTCGGCAGGGTTCTTCTGGAAAGTGTTCACTTTTAAGCCAAAGGTCAGCACCGACTAAAGGTTTAATCCCCGCACCATGTGCTCCACCATAAAACCTCACTAAACCGCATAAGTTCATTTGATCTGTGATGGCAAATGCTGGCATTTCCAGCTCTTGAGCGCGAGCAATAATGGGCTTGGTTTTCGCCAAACCATCTACCATAGAAAAGTCACTATGAACACGTAAATGTACGAAATTAGGCGTTGGCATAATTAAGATTGCTCCGCGAGAACACGCTGAACTGGTTTAAAGCTTTTGCGATGAAAAGGTGTGATACCGTGCTGTGCGAGCGCTTCGAAGTGTGCCTTTGTTGGATAGCCTTTATGGCCTGCAAAACCAAACTCAGGGAACTGGGCGTCCAACTCAATCATCTCATTGTCTCTTGTAACTTTAGCCAATATTGAAGCCGCACTGATCTCAGCTACCAAGCTATCCCCTTTAACAACAGCTTGTGCTGGGACCGTGAGCTCTGGCAATCGATTACCATCTACAAATACAAATTCCGCAGGTACCTCTAACCCCTCTACTGCACGTTTCATCGCCAGCATTGTTGCGTGCAGAATATTGAGTTCATCAATTTCTTCAACACTCGCTCGCGCAATGCAGTAACAAAGGGCTTTTTCTTTAATCTCTTCAGCCAAGGCATTGCGCCTTTTTTCTGTCAACTTTTTAGAATCCGCCAAACCTTCAATAGGCTTGGTTGGGTCTAGTATCACTGCGGCGGTAACAACATCTCCCACCAATGGGCCACGGCCTACTTCATCTACACCTGCGATATGTTTAAAATCAGGTCTTTCAATTTGCATCAATTACCTCCGCAACTGCAATTGCAGCCTGTTCACTGGCATTCAAACGGATATTTTTATGAATGTCATAAAAACGCTCAATCAACGCTGTATTGTCTTCTCGTAATAGCGGAAGTAAAGCATCTGTTAGCGCATCTGGGTTGCATTCTTCTTGCAGAAATTCGGGGACCAAAGGTGCGTCCGCTAGTAAATTTGGCAAAGAAAAATACTTAATATTAAAGGTAAAGAAGGTGCTAAAAATCTTATAACTCAGTGTCTTAAGACGATAACCTACCACCATAGGCTTTTTATATAGCATTGCTTCTAAAGTTGCTGTCCCTGACGCTAGCAGTACGGCATCCGCCGTATTCATTGCCAATGAAGATTGACCGTCAAGTAAAATCGGCCTGAGATCCGGTGCGACTTTATTTAAAATTTGATTAAATTGCTTCTGACGCTTTTCGTTCACCAAAGGAACGACAATCTTTAAGTTCGGGATTTTATCCACCAATTGCTTAGCTGTTTGAAGGTAAGTTTCACTCAATAAACCCACTTCAGAACCACGGCTACCAGGTAAAAGTGCCAAAACAGTGTCAGACTCATCTAAACCAATCTTGGCGCGCGCAGCCTGTTGGTCTGACTCTAATGGGATCTCATCTGCCAATGTATGACCGACAAAAGTACAAGGTACGTCATGCTTATCATAAAAGGCTTTTTCGAATGGCAGCAACGAAAGCACTAAGTTTGTCGCTTCAGCAATGGTATGAATTCGCTTTGGACGCCACGCCCACACCGATGGACTCACATACTGAATAGTCTTAATACCTGCTGCTTTGAGCGGTTTTTCTACACGCAAGTTGAAATCAGGGGCATCGATACCAATAAATACATCAGGCGGATAATCGATAAAATAGTTCACCAACTCTTTTCTGATTTTTAATAAGCTTGGTAACCGCCCTAAGACTTCAATAAGCCCCATAACGGCCAGCTCTTCCATATCGAATAAGCTCTTACAGCCTGCCGCTTGCATTTTTGGCCCTGCAATACCTACAAATTCGGCGTTAGGATATCGCTTTTTGAGCGCTTTTATTAATCCTGCGCCTAAGATGTCGCCAGACAACTCGCCTGCAACAATGCCAATGGTAATTGATTTTTCGTTTGCCATTTTTGTTCTTCTGGAAAATAAAAAAACGCCATACTAAGTATGGCGTCATTATATCAGAACCCGCTTTTTGTTATTTGCCTAATTACCCATAGGTTTTGACAAGACAAAAAGCTAATCTGTATTAGCGTACTAAACCGCGTTCAGAGTTCGCTATAAAGTCCAACATCTGTTGTACAGCAGGGAACTTCTGTGCTTCTTCTTGCAATGATGCAATTGCTTCATCAAGCTTTAAGCCTTTACGGAACAGCGTTTTATATGCTCTACGCGTCGCCATAATTTCATCAGACTCGAAACCACGACGCTTTAAGCCTTCAGTATTAATTGCAACTGGACGTGCTGGTGTGCCTGTAGTGGTCACAAATGGCGGTACATCCTGATTGACACCAGAATACATGCCTATAAATGCGTGCGAGCCAACTTTACAGAATTGGTGAACACCGGAATTACCAGCAAGGATCACCCAGTCACCAACATGCACATGCCCTGCAACACTTGCATTGTTGGCAAAAATTACATTGCTGCCAATCACTGCATCGTGCGCGACGTGCGTATAAGCCATAAATAAATTATTACTACCAATGATTGTCACGCCCTTATCTTGGATCGTGCCACGATGTATCGTTGCACACTCTCTAATAACGTTGTTATCACCAATAATAAGTTTTGTTGGTTCATCCTTGTACTTTTTATCTTGACAGGCCTCGCCTACTGACGCGAATTGAAAAATGTGATTACCAGAACCGATTTCACTCGGCCCTTTAATAACGACATGTGACTCAATTTTACAGTCATCACCAATAACTACATCGTTGCCGACGTAACTATATGGTCCTACAGAGACGTTCTTTCCTAATTTAGCACCTGGCTCAATAATTGCGGTAGGATGGATCACGCTTAAAACTCTCTTCTAGCACACATTAATTCGGCATTACATACTACATTGCCGTCAACTTTCGCCTCACCGGAGAATTTCCAAATGTTGCGACGCTCTTTAACAAACTGCACATGTAAGTGCATTGTATCTCCTGGAACAACTGGCTGCTTGAACCTAGCATTGTCAATGGCTGCAAATAAGTATAGCTCATTATCAGAGCGGTTTTCGACGGTTTTAAAACCTAATAGGCCAGTTGCCTGAGCAAGTGCTTCAAGGATCATCACACCAGGGAAAATAGGCTGTTCAGGGAAGTGCCCTGTGAAAATAGGTTCATTCGCTGTAACATTCTTTATCGCATGAAGGTACTCACCCGGTTTGTAGTCGACAACTTTATCAACCAAAAGCATCGGGTAGCGATGTGGTAATAACTTTAAAATTTCCTGAATGTCAAAGCTGTTTAATTCGTTGGCCAAAATACCACCTTTTATTTATCCGTATGTTGTAACTGCTCAGTTAAGCTTTCTAGCGCTTTAATTCGCGCTTTAAAATCAGAAAGATTACGTAAGTGGGCAATGTTCTTGCGCCATTCTTTATTCGTTGTATGTGGCATGCCTGAAGAGTAAATGCCAGGCTTGGTAATCCCCTTTGTGACCATACTCATACCAGTAATAATTACACCATCACACACTTCGTTGTGACCATTTATAGCCACCATACCGCCCATTTGGCAGTACTTTCCTATTTTAGCACTACCAGCTAGTACAGAGCATCCCGCAATTGCAGTGCCATAGCCAATTTCTACGTTATGGGCAATCTGTATTTGATTGTCTAGTATGACGTTGTCATGAATGATCGTGTCATCGATAGCACCGCGATCAATAGACGTGCATGCACCAACTTCTACTCGATCACCAATAATGACGGTGCCAATCTGAGGAATTTTAACCCACTCTCCAGATTCATTAGCATAGCCGAACCCGTCACTGCCAATTACTGTGCCGGATTGGAACAAGCACTGTTCACCAATCACTACTTCATGATAGATGGTTACATTCGCCCAAAGTTTGGTATTTGCGCCAATGCGAGCATTTTTACCAATAAAACAACCTGCGCCGATTTCCACGTTGTCGCCAATAACAGCACCTGACTCAATCACTGCGTTAGCGGCAACTTTTACGTTTTCGCCTAATATTGCGTCTTCGTCTATACATGCACTGGGGTGGGTAGTACTTGCAGCACTTGGCGTCGTATCCATATATTGCGCTAACTTCGCGTACGCGACATACGGGTTATCACAGATAAGTTTATTACCTGTGAAATACTCAGCCTCATCTGCTGACAAGATTACAGCACCAGCTTGTGTCGACTCTAATTGACTGCGGTACTTTTTGTTTGCCAAAAACGCAATGTCTTGGCCCTTGGCACTCACCAAGGTCGCGATTTTCACTATTGGCTGATTGGCATCCCCCTCTAAAGAGGCACCCAAATAATCAGCCAAATGTGACAACGTGTATTGTTTCGTCATTATTTTTTGCTAACTACTTCAACAATTTCATTTGATAGATCGCTAACTTTATCAGGGTTGAAGTAAATTGTCGTTTCTTTTACTCGAACTTCGTCAAAGTTTCCTTTTTTAGCAACATCTTGAATTGCATCAAAGATTAGTTTTTGGACTTTAGCCAATTCTTGGTTTTGACGTTGTTTAATCTCTTGCTCTAAAGGACGCCCTTTTTCCGCAAGTGTTTTTTGCATTTGCTGAATTTTGTCACGCAGTGCAGTTTTCTGCTCTTCGCTCATCGTCGCGCTTTCGCGTTTGAATTTTTCAGCTTCAAAACGAATATCGCCTTGTAGTTTTTCAAGTTCTTGGCGACGCTCAGCAAATTCATTTTTTAACGTTTGCTCAATCTTAGCCATTTGAGGTAGCTGAGAGTAAATATTCTGCATGTCGATTAAGCCCACTTTATGAGCGAATGCATTAACCGAGTTACCCATTAACAATGCTGCTAAAATACCCATAGCAGATGTTTTAAAAATCTTTTTCACAATAAACTCCTTAGAAAGTATTGCTGATATTGAAGCTGATGTTTTGAGTGTCATCATCGTCTTCTTTTTTCAGCGGATACGCAAAACTAATTAACATTGGCCCCATTGGTGATATCCATTGAATAGATAAACCCGTTGAAACCCTAAAACGGCCAGGGTCAGAATAATCTGATAATTGTTTGTATTGATCTTCTGGCAAGTTTGTATAACGACTTACGTCGAATTCAGTGTCCCATACGTTAGCTGCATCTACAAAGAAGCTAGTACGCACTGAACTTGTATTTTCTTCATCTAGGAAAGGTGTCGGTACAATCATCTCTGCACCTAATACCGCTTTGGCATTACCACCGATACGACCAAGAGGTACTAACTGGTCAAACTGAGGGTCACCACCGATAGTGCCGGTTGTTGTGCCGTCTGGTAACGGCGTACCAGGTAAGCTCAGAGGTCGACGTTGAACAGCTTGAGGTAAGATAGTGTTTCTCTCGAAACCTCTCAGCTCCATTTCAGTGATGCGGTAGAATTCTTGGAACGGCAATACCTGTTCAAAGCCATTTTTCTCACCATAACCATTACCATAAGCCACTGCTGCTCGTGTCGAGAATACCCAACGGTGGTCATTACTAATTGGCCAATAGAAGCGAGAGTCGTAGCTCAGTTTAAAGTAATTCAAATCTGAGTTTGGTGTCGTAAAGTTAAAGTTTGCCGACTGGCGTGAACCATCCGTTGGGAACATGCCTCGGTTAACCGTAATACGAGACCAACCAATACCTAACTCAAATTTCGTAAAATCGAATCCATCGTCTGGGTTATTTGGATCTTCGAAAGTAAGTCTCATAACTCGCGTTTGCTCGTAGTCAGCGATGCGATCTAGATCCTCTTCAATCCAGCGGAAACTAAAGTTAAATCGGTTTACTGGGTTAATTGGAATACCAAAGTGAGTACCAATACCATAGCTACGTGAATCGTAATCTACTAGGCCAATTTCACCACCATCAAAGTTGTTGTAGAAAATACTACTACCTTGAGAAATACCATCAGGCGTGAAATATGGATCAGTATAAGAAACACTGTATCGTGTTGAAGCTCGCGATGTGTTGATGTTAAATGCAACTTGGTCGCCAGAACCTAGGAAGTTAGACTCACTCACACCGACATTGAACTGCAAGCCAGCATACGAACCGTACGCTACACCTGCTTGGAAACTACCAGCAGGCTGCTCTTTTACATTGAAATCGACATCAACTTGGTCATCGACACCAGGGATCGGCTTAACTTCAAACTCTACCTTTTCCATGTACGGTAAACGCTGGATTTGCAGTTTCGAACGCTCCAGACTCTGGTTCGACAGCCATGCACCTTCTAATTGGGTCATTTCCCTGCGCACAACATGGTCCGCGGTGTTTTGGTTGCCGTTTACTAAAATGCGACGAACGTAAACACGTTTTCCAGGATCAACAGATAAGGTTAAGTGTACTTCTTTGTTTTCATCGTCAATATCAGGAATTGTACGAACTTCGGCGTTAGCGTAACCAAATCTCGCTAAATAGCCTTTAATAAATTCTTCAGATGATGTTACCAATGAACCGTTGTACAGCTCACCAGATTTCAATGGAACAACGCTACGAATTAACTCTTCACGACCTAACAAATCACCAATGAAGTCGAAACCCTTGACAGTGTATTTCTCGCCCTCGGTGATATTGGCAGTAACATATACGGATTCGCGTTCCGGACTCACCGATACTTGAGTTGAATCAATGTTAAACCTTAGGTAACCCCTATCAAGATAATAACTTCGGATCTTTTCAAGATCGCCCTCAATCGTTTGCTTTTGGTAGCGGTCACTAGAGAGGAACTTCCACCACGGTAAATCTTGCTGAGACTCAACTAAGCGTAACAACTGCTCGTCTGAAAATAGTTCATTACCAACTAGGTTTATCTGACGAACTGATGCAGCGTCCCCCTCTTCAAAGTCAAATTTGAGCTTCACACGGTTACGTGGTAATTCAACAACGCTAACATCGATTTTCGCGTTATATTTACCAATACTATGGAAGAATTCTATCAAGCCTTTTTCGATGCCATCAATTACCGTGCGATCTAATGTTTCACCGGTACGGATATCTTTGTCATCCAAACTTTCCTGAAGTTGCTCATCTTTGATGTCTTTGTTACCGTCAAACTCAATAGAGGCAATTGTCGGACGCTCTTTAACCTTGAAAACTATCTGGTTACCTGCACGATAAGCAATAATATCGTCAAAGTGACCCGACGAAAATAATGCCTTAATCGTTTTTGAAACTGTGTAATTATCAACCTCATCGCCAACATTAATTGGGATATGAGTTAATGCCGCACCTAGTGCAACACGTTGTAACCCTTCAACTTTTAAATCTTCTACGATAAAGGAGTTTTGCCCTAAAGCGGCAAAACTGGCGCCAAGTAAACTCGTTACAGCTAAATGTTTTTTTATAGGCATTTTGTTATCTTTATCCTTTACAGCTTACGGCGTACTATACGCCACGTGCACTATCGCCCTTATTACAGAGCCTAGAGCCTCGATACGTCATTAAACAGTGCAAAACAAGTCAGAGCTAAGAGCATCATGGCTCCAAGCTTATAACCTAACTCTTGTGTCTTTTCAGAGACCGGTTTTTTTCGAATTAGTTCAATTAAGTAATACATCAAATGCCCACCATCCAACATCGGCAGTGGCAAAAGATTAAAAACACCCAAATTAACACTAATTAGTGCTAGAAAGCTTAAAAAGGCAACTAACCCGTAGCTAACACTGTCACCAGCACCTACGGCTATGCCAACTGGTCCACTTATATTTTGAACAGAGACTTGGCCAGTGAGCAGATTGCCAATCATATCGAAGCTCAGCGCAGTCAACGCATAGGTTTTCTGAACGCCAAGCACGATACTATCGAATACACCGTACTGTCTAGTCTCAATATAGCCTTCAGGCCAACTTTTCTGCTTGGGCACAACACCCAAATAGCCAATTACTTGACCATCTGAAATTTCTCTTCCATCAGGTGTCACATTAAGGCTAATCTCTTGCCCATTCCGTAATATTGTTATCACACTTTTCTGATAGGCAGCTTGTTGTACCAGCCCAACAAAATGAGTCCAACTCGTAATGTTTTGTTGGTTGAAAGACACAATCACATCATTTGCTTTTAAGTCTGCTCGCTGCGCAGCTGAATCTTCCGCGATAAGCGCTAACTCAGTTGTGATATCTGGTCTGTATGGATTAATGCCAATAGAAGCCAAAGGCGCAACATCTTTTTGATCTAGCTTCCAATTGCTAACATCTAAAGTACGTATCGCTATTTGGCCTTTTTCATCCACAACTTTAATTTCAAGCTGTTGCTCACCAAGCCCAGCCATAATGGCAAAGTTAACTTCTTGCCACGAACTTACTGCTTCGTCGCTGATACGTTTTATTGCATCTCCAGACTGAACACCAGCCCTTTGCGCTATCGATGATTCCGTGACTGAGCCCACAATGGGCTTCACATTTTGCACCCCAACTGAGTACATAATACCCAATGCTAAAATTGCGAATAGGAAATTAGCCGCTGGACCCGCTGCAGCAATAGCCATGCGAGCATATACAGATTTGCTGTCTAAGGTTTTATCAATGTCGTACTCATCCACGTCATCAACACGTGAGTCAAGCATTCTCACATAACCCCCTAAGGGGATCACTGAGATAGCATACTCAGTACCCATTTTGTCGTACCAAGTAAAAATAGGCTTACCAAAACCTATGGAGAAGCGCAGTACTTTAACACCCGCTTTTCTGGCAACCCAAAAATGTCCGTATTCATGTACAGCGACTAAGATACTTAACGCAAAAATAAATGAACCTAGATTCCAGAAAAAATCAAACATCGCTACCCCTGATTTGCAATCATCTGCTGCGCAAGCCGACGGGCTTGACTATCCATATCCAAAATTTCTTCCAATGATTCTAAATCTTTTAAGTTACTCTGCTCAAGTACCTGTTCATTCACTTTAAATATATCCATAAATCCTATGCGCTTTTCCAAAAACGCTGCAACGGATACTTCATTTGCCGCATTAAGCGCGGTTGTCGCTGCTTGTCCATGACGACAAGCATCAATAGCAAGTTTGAGGTTTGGATAACGGGTATAGTCTGGGTGCGTAAACGTGAAATCACGCATATCTGAAAAGTCTAGAGGCTTCACACCTGCGTCAATACGCTCTGGGTAAGCTAGGCCATATGCAATCGGTGTACGCATATCAGGTTGACCCATTTGAGCAATCACGGAGCCATCTTGGTATTGAACCATTGAATGGATCATACTCTGAGGATGTATTACCACTTCGATATCTTCAGCTTGGCAATCGAATAACCATTTGGCTTCAATGAACTCTAAACCTTTGTTCATCATCGTTGCAGAATCGACCGATATTTTCCGGCCCATTGACCAATTTGGATGCGCCACAGCTTCTTCTACGGTCACGGCTTTAAGGGAGTTGATGTCACGCGTTAAAAAAGGGCCACCCGATCCAGTTAGAAGAATTTTACGCACACCTACCGCATTGAAATTAGACTGTTCACCGCGCTGCACATCCACAGGCATACACTGAAAAATCGCATTATGTTCACTATCTATGGGCAATAAGGTCGCGCCGTGGCGCTTCACTTTGTCCATAAACAATTGACCAGACATTACCAGGGATTCTTTGTTTGCCAGTAACACTTTTTTACCGGCTTCTACAGCAGCCAAAGTCGGAAGCAACCCAGCAGCACCAACAATGGCTGACATCACAATATCTACGTCTTCGTGAGCCGAAATTTCACACATGGCGTCAGTGCCACTTAGCACTTCAATTGTAGTATTACTTAAATGCTCACGCAGCGAGGCCGCAGCATGCTTATCTTGCATAACAATATAACGCGGCTTGTGCTCAATCGCTTGCTGTAGTATCACCTCAACATTCGATCCCGCCACAAGCGCAAACACATCATATCGCTCTTTATTGCGCGCGATGACGTCTAGGGTTGAGGTACCAATCGAGCCACTCGCACCAAGAATAACTACCTGTTCTAACAAGCTTGACCCGACACTCATAGTGTTACCGTCCACGCGTAAAACAACGCAAACATGGGGGCAGCTGCTGTAAGGCTATCAATACGATCTAAAATCCCGCCATGGCCCGGTAGACAACTACCCGAATCTTTTAGCCCAGCTTCTCGCTTGAACATACTTTCAAGTAAGTCACCTATTGCAGAAAATAGCGCTATTACGACGGTAAGTGCACCATATAGCAACCACTGTTTATACTCTACACCTGAGCAATAGCAAAAAATCAATACGAAAACGACCGATGTCAGTAGACCGCCAATTAACCCCTCAATGGTTTTATTTGGACTAACATTGGGCATTAACTTTCGCTTACCTAAGTTTTTACCAGCAAAATAAGCACCAATATCGGCACTCCATACAATGCCTAGAACCACCATAATCAGCACAGAGCCAAACTGTTCAGACGCACCATATTCAGCGCTCCTAAGAACGTTTAGAGCCAACCACAGAGGAACGAGAGTCAAAAAACCTGCCACAGCTGGCATAACCAGCCCCTTGCTCCAGGCTCGCGCCATGTTAGGGTATCGAAGCACCAACAACGTTGCCACAATCCACCAAGCAGCTGCCAAGGTAAATAGATAATTAGCATCGGCCACCAATTTGCCTGACAGCCATAAACTCTCTATTGGCCAATGCACATGAAGCATCGCAATTAATGCAGCCGTAACTACAACATAACCAGCGCGATGTGCTCTTTTCTTTAATCCCATTAAAGACGCCCACTCCCATGCTCCTAACAGCACAATTGCGCCTGCAATCACACTAAAGAGTTTAAGTGGCGTATAAAATACCAAAAGTAGCGCAAGTGGAGCCAATACCACTGACGTCATAATACGTTGTTTTAACAAATTTTATACCTTTAACTTGTTGATTTGCTCTCGGCGAGTAGTTGTTGTATTTGTTCGCCTGTGCAACCAAAGCGCCTTTCTCTAGAAATATAGCAAGCAATCGCTTCTGAGAAAGCTTCTTCGTTAAAATCAGGCCAGAGTGTTTCTGTAAAATACAGCTCAGCATATGCAGCTTGCCATAACAAAAAGTTACTGATGCGATAATCTCCACCAGTACGAATCAACAAATCTAGAGGGCTTTGCTCTGCCATTGTTAACCTTTCAGACAATGCGTCTTCCGTGATATCTGCAACAGAGATATCTCCCTGTTGTACCTGTGTAGCAAGCGATTGAGCCGCGGTCACAATATCCCATCGTCCACCGTAGTTTGCTGCAACATTTAAGGTTAAACCCGTGTTATTTGCAGTAAGTGCATGAGCATCATGGACTTTAGCCTGTAAGCTTTCAGGGAATTTTGATATATCACCAATTATTTTTAGTTTTACATTATTTTTATGTAATTTCTTAACCTCTCTACTCAACACAAAGAGGAATAATTCCATTAAGGTACTAACTTCATCTTCAGGCCTGCGCCAGTTTTCACTGCTAAATGCAAACAGTGTTAAAGACTCGATGCCTAGCTTAGTACAAAATTGCACAGCGCTACGAACAGAGTCGACACCTTTTTTATGCCCATATGCTCTTGGGCGCTTACGTGCCTGAGCCCAGCGCCCATTCCCATCCATTATGATGGCAATATGCTTAGGTAATGATTGTTGTGAAATCGCGTCAGCGTTTAAAGCCATAGTACTATTTTAAATAAAAAAAACGCCGCCTAGTATAGCGCAGACAACGCTGCAAACCTAATAAAATTCTTTTTGTTCAATTATCAAGCGCGAGTGCCTGCAATATAAACAGATTTTTACCCTATATAGAAATATAGGGCGACTAGCGACATTTAGCGCTGCGTGAGCAAGTCATAAGGCAGCAAAAAGCCGCTAAAAAGCTGTCTCTTGATCACAA
>NZ_AUXT01000163.1 GCF_001625595.1 Pseudoalteromonas luteoviolacea NCIMB 1942 | reverse complement strand
ACTCAATTCAACTTTGATGATGCTGTTAAAGCTCTTCAATCAGGCAAAAAACTTAATGGTAAAGATGGCGTACTTACCGATCTTATCAAAATCACTAAACTTCAATCTCATTACTTGACCACGCATAAAATGCCCCGTCGATTGAAGTTTCATGAAAAATACAAAATCGGGGTTTACATGTTCATCAAGGTATTCAAACATTTTGAGCATATGCTCGCCTGGTATTTCAACGTGTCGCTCGCGATCTATTTGCGTTTAATGTCTTTGCCATTACACTTGGCTCTGAAATAATAGCTCTTTCTACCCGATGGTCGCATTTGAAAGTTTAAGTGTGTGATGACTATCCGTGTAGATCTGAATGTTCTTTTTAACTGGTAAGTTACTCACTAATTGGTCTGTGAATGATCTAGTTAATTCAGGCATGTTTCACCTTTGATCCACTGTTTTAAAGTTAAATAAGGTGGAACAGCGCGGCTCAAAGCCGCTAAAACACTGGTTATGAAAAGCCCTAATAAACTTAAAATATTGATTTATATACTTTTCAAATCAGGTGGGTCACCATTTTTCCCCAATGATTCTCATACTTTAAAATCCTTTTTATCTAAGTCTCTCAGCAGCAAATAGCTAAATTTTCAGTATCTAAGAGCTTTAAATTTTTATCGCCTGTTAAGGCAAGCAGGGCCAAAGCAATCGAAATGATGTCGATTTGACCCCTATAATTCTCTATTTTACTCTCTCATTTAAACAATTTACTTACGGCTCGATGCACCCGTTATGGTTCGGAAGTCCGTCAGCAGGTTTTTTCCCTTTGTGCGTTCCAGAACCGCCCTGAACTTTACACAAAGTTGTATAACTCAGCGTTTTCGCTTTAGCTAAGGTACTTGCTTTTACCTCTTTTGAATCTACATATAGTTTTTGAAATAGCGATGTGGATAGCGTAAATAGAACTTTCATAGAACCCCCTTTGCGATGCCTTTTTAGTCTCTATTGTATTAATTCTACATCTTTCATATTACGCAAAAGATTGGATAAAGTCATACAAGGATACTGACCAATCGACACTCATGCCTACCGCCTTGTATGACTTTATTTGTGGGCACTTAAATCACGAAGTGTACTGCTTACTTTAAATACTCCATGGGCTCACCTGTTTGCTCAGACCTGTTTGAGAGTGTTTTATCTGGCTGGCGTAGATCTGGTTTTATCTTGTGGCCAAACTTGTCCACGCTGTTCAGGTACTTGTCTTTTTCATCCGGTTCAGACTTAAGCTCTCCAGGTTTGTGAGTCTCTTCAAAGCGAGAATTTTCATGCGTGAGGCTACTTTCAGTATTTAGTATGAGCGGCAGACCATCTTTACCGCTACCAATTACCACAACCTTGGCATTATTGGACTTGGCAAGCTCTATGGTTGCTTCAATACCTCGCCACTTTAGGTAAGCTTCAGAAATACCGTCACTGACCATTTCTTGAAATAATGCGATCCCTTTGGCCTCTTCTTCTTTGCGCATGGCTTCTTTTTTCGCAACTTCAACACGCATTTTGTACTCTTCCAATATGTAGTTTTGGTTCACTTTGGAAATGATCGCGCTGTGAACTTTATCTGGTAAGTCAACACGCTTTATCAGTACATCATCTAGGTTTACCAAATGATGGCCCGACATGGTTTTGGCTTCTTGGCGCAACATGGACTTTTCTTTGAGTTCTAACTCATTGAGCACCTGCCCCAGCAGTTCTTCTTGCACCTCTTTACGCTGATTGCCATAAACCTGCTCGGCATCATATTGAGACACTATCATACGCACTCCTGAACTCACTTCTGGCAGAATTATTTCATCCACATAATTGGGTCCAACCAATTTATGGAGGTATGGAATAAATTCCACTTCTGGGCGGTAACGCACTGTAATATCAAGCGTTATTCTCAGTCCTTCTTTGGTAATGGCATACACATTAGTATGTGCCGTTTGATAGCGACTTGAGTAAATCGTTAACGTATCCCAAGGGAAAACGAGCACCGTCCCCTCGTGCAGTGGCTCTTTTAAATAGGTACCACCTGCAAAACGCTTCCACAATACTCCTACTTCACCCGAGTCCACCTTAATGAATATAATGGGGATGAGCGCGATTACGATAAAAATACTAATCAATAATGTAAGACCCGCACGAAAACGCCAAGATAGTATCCGCCGCCTCAACTTCGGTTGATAGCGCTTAAGTAAGCGCATCAATAAATTAGATAGAATAATCGCCAATATAGCGCTAATAATTATCGTCAGTGTAATATCTGAAGGGAGTATGACGTTCATGATGTTACTCCTTTACCCTCAACTTCATGGTGTTCCATTAACTGTCCTTCGACCATTTTTAAGTGCACATCTGCGAGGTGGAAGTAGGCGTCATCGTGGGTGATGGCAATTACGGTATTACCACGCTCTTTCAACTTAGGTAGTACTTTTTCATAGAATTTACGTCTAAAAATTGGGTCTTGGTCCGCCGCCCATTCATCGAAAATGTATATTGGTCGATTTTCTAATATGGTGCTCAATAGCGCCAAGCGTTTGCGTTGCCCAGTAGATAGGTCTATGCTGCTAAACTCACCATCCTTAACGCTCACTTTGGTGTTCATTTCTAAAAACACAAGCCAATCATCAATCTCTTCTTGACTGTTGTGATGGATCCCGTAAAGCTGTTTAAATAAATGGAAGTCAGAGAAAACAGCGGTGAATAAACTGCGGTAGCCATCTCTTAAGCTCTCGGTAACAGGCTGCCCATCAAGCACAATTTGCCCCGCTTGCAGTTCATAAAGGCCTGTTAGCATGCGAATAAACGTCGTTTTCCCACTGCCATTGCCACCCGTGATAAAGGTCACCTGTCCACGTTTAATACTGAGATCCACAGGACCAACAAAGAAAGGTCGATCGCCCCCTTTGTGTGCATGTTGATAATACGCGCCTTCGAATCGCAATTCGTCAAAGCTATGTACATGTGAAACATGATCATGCTCGAGGTTATGTTGCGACGTTGACTCTCGGCGTAAATCGTCTTCCAATGTCAAAACATTTTGCGCTGCTTCAGTAGCAGTAGTGTAAATAGGGATCCCGCCAACAATACTGGTAATTGGACCAATCAAGAAAAGCGAAGCTGTGGTGACCTTTATTACCACGTCGGTATAAACATGAGAGAGGCTTGGCACAATAAACACCATCGCACCTGTTGCTGCAAAAAAAGTGATTTGCGACAGTACAAAGTCGGTTGCAAACAAAGTCTGAGTTGTGGTTTTAGCGCGCTTTGCGCGGGTTGAGTCCATCACAAACTCATACTCTAAATCATCCGCTCTTGGTACGCTCAGTTTGACCTCTTTGAAGCCATCAAGTAAGTCAGATAGGCGCTGAATAAGCTTATTTTCGCTCTCAAAGGACAATTGCATATTGCGCTGAATTTCATTCGCTCTTAAGCGGTGAATACTCGCCCCCATTAAAATTAAAATGGAGATCACCAAAAATGCCACAAACGAGTGCCAAGCAATGTACAAAGAGGTAAAAAACACCAAGCTAATAGATTGACCGATAATGACAAATAACTGTGCAGATTGCGAAATGGTTTGCAGCTCTTTACTGAGTGTATTGAAAATACGCTCTTTGCCTATTTTCTCTAAGGTTGATAGCTCGGTATGACGTACACACTCGAATATTTGTACACGTAACCTATCAATGGCTTTTTCAACCATTTTGGCCGCTTTTGTCATTAAGCGCTGTTGTGTTAAACCATAAATAGAGATGGTCAAAATAAACAACACCAAATAATAAAGAATGTGGTTTTCTTTATGAATGTCCGAAATATTTTCAGAGACATTATTAATCAAAGCAAGTACCAACGCGTTCGCAAGGCCCGAAATACAGCCCAGCATTACGAAAGTCCTTTTTTTAATTTTTATATTCCGACTGATCAGATCGTATAATACCATTGTCGTTTTCTTATCATTGTTGTTATGAGCAACGTCGCATCTGGCAACCTTGCACGTTTAGCGCATCCAGTTTTTAGCGTGTTTAATCGTCCTCACTTTCCTGTTGAGGCTGGCGCATTTGAGCAAGTAATAAAATCAATAAACTCACAATCGGAGTGCAAAACAATCCAATAAGAAAAAAACCAACAGGGCCAGCAAACGTGTTTCGCCCCCAATACCCCGACAAGATACATAGCACCAAATACAAAGCGATAATCATAATATGCTCCTCAAAAGTCCTTATTTTGCATAGATAAACCAACAGGTAATCCGTTGGTTTATCTAAGATTAGCCACTACTATGGTGCAGTGGCTCCACTCGGCTGTGCGCTGGTATCACCTTTATCTTTACGATACTTAGCAGCAATGTCCGCAATATCTCCCTTAATACTCGCAAGATTAAGATCGATTAGCGTGCCACCATTTTCGAAATGACGTATAAAGGTGCTGCCCACCGCATGAGTAGACGCAGCAGAAACCACTGGCATAAATGCGATCGCACTCAAAGTTCCAATCACCGGTACCGCTTTTAAGAAGCTGCTTAAGCCAGCTCCACCAAGCGTTTGCGGGAATGATCCCCCGATCACAGCACTGACCGTACCACGCAGTTTATTGTCACTATATGATTGGCCATATACCTTGGAAATTTCACCAATCATCTTCATTTGAATACCCGTTAAAGCCACTAAATCGACTGCTGGAATAGGTATTAATCCAGAGCCAAATGACCACTTAGAGTACTTATCAACAATGATTTGCGCCACGGCAGCTCGGTCTTCTGCCTGCACTGCAGTGCTAGACTGTTCTGTTGCAGATGCGTTTGCAGATGCTGACGCAGTTGCTTCAGTTGCCTTGTCGTCCTTTGCTGTTTTTGTCGCTGTCATAATTCATCCTCTATGATGTAGATTTAAACAGTTGTTGAACCCACCAAATCAGTGCAATTTTAAGTACAACTTTAATTGCCACTAACTTGCCATTATCGCTGCAATTTCAAAAGAAAAAGCAGGAATTCGTGTTAAACATAGGCCGACAAAAGCACTCAACATCAGTTATGCCCTACCACAGGCAGCCCGCTTAAAATTGCTATTTAATTAGTTGATTGCACCATCCAAAACTTCTTGGCATTGCTCAGTACGGTGGCGATCGTTATAGAAAATAATGTTACGGATCTCTTCTGCAATACAGTCAGACTCATAACCTGTTTTGTGATAATTACTAAACGCCATCACTGTTTGATCTCGCTCTAACAAACGAGAAAAGCTCGTTACCCATGAATAAGGGTAGCTACCTGAATACTGTAGAAATTTCTCATATTTGTTTAGATTAGTGCTCGTCGGGTCCTCAGGACAATCTGCCACCTTGCCGTATTGATTAGGGTCGATAAAGGTAACGAACCAGCCATAACCGAAGTACTCACATTCATCACTACTTTGCGTATTTTGATAGGGTGCAAACGCCATTTCTTTTTGCTCCGCATTTAAAATGGTGTCGCCATACAATCCTTGATCCCACTTGTGCATGTCTTTGACCGTGGAATACATATCACCCGCTGAGTAGAGTACTAGCGGATTGCTATATGGGTTTTTGAAGATATGCTCATAAGGCGCAGGACCGCCGGTTTCCGGCGGTCGGCCCGTTGTCAGTGGTAGATATTGGTTTTCATCAAATACATACCCAGTGGTCATGTTTTCATAAATACCAATGGCATTATATGCACCACTGTCTGTCATACTAAGCGGATCAATAATTTGCTCTTTGACGATATTTCTAAAGTAAAAACTGGGATCTATCTGGCCTTGCTTGCCGGCCGCGATTTGCTCGATGATATTACCAATAAGATAGTAGTTACAGTTGCTATAAGTGAACTTAGAACCAGGCGTAAAGCTTGGTTTATTGTCTTGTTCGGTACATGTACAGAAACGGTTGCCAAACCCTTCTGGGCCATTTAAATCCAACGTATCATCGTATAAATAAGGCCGCCACCCCCAGTCCAAATAAACATCTGGGTTATCACTGTAGTTATCAATACCAGAAGACATGCTCAACAAATTATGTAGCGAGACATCAGCACACTGATTTTTGGGGTACCAAGGTAAATAGTCTCCAATAGTCTCTGTTTTCAGATCCTTACCAACGAGCAAACGCAGTAAAATTGCAGCAGCAAACTCCTTGGTATTGGAACCAATTCGATATTTAGAGTCAGTAGTATTAGGAACATTGTATTGAATGTTTTGTGGTCCACAGTTGGCCTCATACACCACGCTTTCACCCGAGGTCACATATACACTGCCAAAAAACACCATCTTGTCGCAGTAATCAGCCACTGTGACCTTAAACTTCTCAACCTGCTCTGCTGTGATGGTATTATCTTTTGCCACGCTATTTTTAAAACACGAAGTTAAAAGCAAACTCATACAACACAGGCATACGACCCTAAGTTGCTGTTGATAAAGCCCGTTCATTTTTTTTCCTTAGAGTTGTTAAGTTAATTTGCCAACTTCTCTACTACTAACAAAACTCATCTAGCTTCTATACCAAAGCATTAATATGCCGCTTTGGCCATACCAACCAAGACCTTACGAGTCCCGGTATATGCCTCTCTGCCATGGGTATACAACATGTTGTCGAGCAGCATAATGTCATTGCGCTGCCATTGATAGGCAAAGGTCAGTGACTTATAGACCTCATTGATCGTTGCAATATCTTCTGCACTTATCTCACTACCATCACCGAAATATGCATTGCGAGGTAACCTGTCTAGCCCAATGCTCTCACGCATCGACTCCGGCATCTGATTATCGATACTGGAACAATGAAATAAATGCGCTTGATTAAACCAAACCTTTTCTTTTGTTTGTGGATGAATTGCCACCGCAGGTCGAATTTGCTTGGTTTGTAAGTGATTGTCAGACTTCCACTCAAAAATAATGTCGTTCTTCCAGCAGTAAGCTTCCACTTCTTCCTGACTTTGGGTCTGAAACACTTCTTGCCAAGGTAAGTCTATGTCTCCGTAATTTCTGACATACATCACACCGAGCTTTTCGAACTTGTCACACAGAGCAATCGGTAATTGCTTATAAACTTCTCGGCTGTCAGCAAGTGGGGTGTTGCCACCAGTTTTTGCTGGAACGACACAGAAAAACCCCATTCTCATCGGCCAGCAATTCGAATACGCATTTTCATTGTGCTGCAAGATCACCTGAGCGGCGTGGTACTCCGTTGTGGTATAAACATTATTTCTCAGTGCAGTGCGTGGTGAAGAGCGGTATACATACTGGCTTAACTGCTCACCAAAAATAGCTTCTAAAATGCTGCTAAACTGGTTTGTGCTGACTATATTCAAACCACGAAGTAATGCCACGCCATCCTTGTCTACCCATGCATTGATCTCTTGTATATGGCTCTTTACCCAAGCTAATCCACTTTGCTTGTGAGCCGATAGGTCATGAATAAACCTATCTCTTGTGGCCACGCTGGCCTCACTATCGAGCGCTAGTAACTGATCCATTCTATTCCCATCCTTAACTAGGTAAGATAAAATCACAACATAATATTTACATTTATTTGTGCAGTATGTAGTTACTTTCTATCTCTACCACGAGGTGATTTAACGCCTCTTGGTTTTGTAAAATTGAAAGGTGATCACCATCTATTTCCAATGCCTTGATGTCCTTAACCACACGCCGCCATCCCATATCTAATTCAATTTCTCGCCCTTCAAACACCGTTGTCTTCGAAGCTTTTATCACAGTAACGGGTAATTCTGACAATGGCGCATTCACGAATACTTTCGCTAGCAACTGCGCTCTATATGCCTGATAAAAGCGTTCGAGTTGTGCTTTAGAAAAATATATACCTGCTTGCTCTAACCACTCGGCTAAGATCGTTAACTTTGTCGATTCAGCCATTTGAATATAGTGGGCAATCTCATTTTGTCGCGGTGTTAAATGGAAAAATTCGCAAAGATTGTCCAACATAAACTTACTTATCTGAGCTTCGTCGACGCTGTACATCGGTTGAGTCGGCAATGGTGTGTCGATTACCGTCAATGAACGTACTTCACCCCATGTCGCTTGCTGCACCATTTCATAGCCGATAAAACTACCAAATGAATGGCCAATCAAATGAGCCGGTTGCACTGCCTGTATTGCCTGTAAATAGTGGGCAGCGGTGCTTCCTACCGAACCAATAATGGCGGGCTCCCCGGCTATTTCATCCGGCTGTAGACCGTAAACAGGGATCCGTGAATCTAGCTCTTCCACTAAGCGCTGAAACGCCATCAACATCCCACCAGCCCCTGCTATAAGCACCACAGGCGTGAAACCACTCTCTCCATCTTGGAGGCACATCAAAGTACGTAATTGAGGTTCATTTTGTCGCTGAGCAGATCTTTGTTCCTCTATATAGCTGGCCAGCGCCCCTACACTTGGGTTTTGTATCACTATCACCAAAGGTACCGAGATATTTAGATGCACTTCAATCTCAGCGACCAAACGCATCACTAATAAAGAGTGTCCACCAAGTAAAAAGAAGTCATCATCAAGGCCAACCTGCTCGACCTTAAGCAGCGCTTCAAACTGCCTTGCCAAACTCTTTTGCAGCACACTTTTTGGCGCTAAGTAGGCAGCTTGATCTGCACTCTGTTGCAAAGCTTGCTGTGTTAGTGCTTTTCGGTCCAGTTTGCCATTTGTTGTATGAGGTAAATGCTCAACAGAGACGAGGAGATGTGGAACCATATAGCTGGGTAGCTGCACTTTAAGCTGTTCAAGTAGTTCGTTTGTCGAAGCGTGTTGGTCTAACAATTCCACAAAGGCCACCAGCTGAGTATGGTTGCTGGTATCTTTTCGAACCACCACAGCACATTGACAAACACCTTCTAAAGCCAATAACTGACGCTCGACCTCTGCAAGCTCAATACGATAACCACGTACTTTCACTTGATTGTCTTTACGACCTATATAAACAAGCTCGTGTTGGCTATTGACCCTTACTCTGTCACCCGTTTTGTAGAGTCTCAGGCCAGTACCTGGATCTGTTATAAAAGCCTGCGCCGTTTTCTCAGAATCGCCAAGATAGCCACGAGCAAGGGCAGTACCGCTGACATACAACTCTCCAGCCACATAGTCTGGCACCGGCTTGAGGTGAGTATCTAGTATATGCAGTTTGATACCTGCAACCGCTCGACCAATGGCGATTTCATCACCTTTAAAGGCTGTTACATCCTGTAATGTCGTTGATATTGTTGTCTCTGTGGGGCCATAAGCATTGATCAATCGAATTCGCTCGCCTTGTTGATCTTGCCAAGCACGCAGAGCCGCTATTTGCATTTGCTCTCCGCCCACGGTGATAACACGTAATTGAGGGTTCAATGTCAGCGACGTAGCACTCAATTGGTGCCAATAAGCAGTTGGTAGACTCAATAGAGTCAAATCCGCCTGATAACTTAGCGCACTCAGCATCTGTACATCTAACAGCCTCGATTGTTCACTCATAACCAACGTAGCGCCATTTAATAAGCTACAAAATATTTCTTCGGCGAATACATCGAAGCTAAAGCTGGCAAATTGCAGGTAATTATCTCGGTTGGAGATTTTGTATTGTCGAGACAAAAAATTTACGTAGCTCAGAACACTTTTTTGTTCAACCATCACCCCTTTGGGCACTCCTGTAGTCCCTGAAGTGTAAATCACATAGCAGAGATCAGAAGGTGAAGATGCCGCAGCCATATTGGCAGGCGAGCTCTGTTGGGTAATCTCTATTTCATTAAGCAAATAGGTTTCACAGCCGGCTTGCTCATTCTGCCATATGGGTTTGTCCGAAAGGATTAGCACAGCATTTGCGTTATCTGCAATCAAACGCTTTCTTGCTTCTGGTAATGTGGATGTGATGGGCAGGTAGGCACCGCCTGCTTTCAACACTGCTAAAATGCTAATGATTAGGTCTGCACCAGGCGCAACGCAAATTCCCACTATTGGCTGAGTCGATAAATGGGCGAATTGCGCTTTCAGCCACATAGCCAGTTGATTGGCTTTTTTATTGAGCGCTCCGTAACTTAAGCGCTGTGTCGGAGTCTTAGCTGCGCAGTCGTAAAATACGACCGCATCATCGTGTTCATATCGCGCTGCTACCTTTTCAAATACCTTAGCGATGGAACAATGCTTTGGCATAGAGTCCCCTGTTTGATCACCCGGTACCTCTATATTGGCTGCGGGAATTAACAGAGACTTATCCGCGCCTCGCTCATTTGGTAATATATGAGGGAGCTGGCTTAACTTTTGCTGCGGCGCCTTGCAGACCTCCTCAATTAATAGCGCTAACATCGCTAAAAAGTGCGTTGCACTTGCATCACTGAGTAAATGACTCTGGTAACATGCGGTAAGAGATAACTGCTCCCGGCCTGAGACAGCCAATGTCAGCGGGTAATGTGTTTGATCTCTTTCGCTTCGATACTCCACTTCAAAGGGCATTTGTGCCTGCACACCTAAAGGCGATTGAGGAAAGTTTTCAAATACATACAAAACATCAAATAATTCTCGGCTGTTATCTATCTTGCTACAGCTCTGCACCTCACTCAGCGCGCTTTGGGTGAATCCAGTTAACGCTGCGAAATTTTCTTTGCATGCCAACAGGTAATCTTGCACAGCCATGTTCACATCAATGGGCACCAATACCGCTTGGGTATTAATATAAGCCCCCACACGGCTTTCCATATTCTTTAACTCGGTCGGACGGCCTGCAATGGTTTGCCCAAACAAAGCGTATTGGCTTTGGCAACATACACTCAGCCAGTATGCAAATACACTCTGGATCACATGGTTAGCCGTAAGCCCGAACTTTGCGCTACAGCGGCTAATTTGACTGCAAAGTGCTAGTGGCAACTGTAATGTTTGCTCTTTATACTCACAATCATCTGCCACTGCATCAGTATTCAAATGTTCACTGAGCAGGGTTGGCTCATCAGCAATGTGTAAATAAGATTGCCAAAACTGTATCGCGCTTTGAGGCGTCTCTGTATCCAAACACGTAATAAAGTCCGCGTAGTTATCAAGCATAGTTGGCGCATTTGTACCTTCTATACGAGCTTGATAGAAACGCAAGATCTCACTGAAAAGTACGGGCACTGACCAACCGTCCATGATCATATGATGGTAAGTCCATACAAACCCACAACTCTTTTTGCCCATGGGCAATAAGCGTAATCGCATACAAGGCGCACTCGTCAATGTAATACCCTGCTGATATTCTTGCTCTGCCATAGTATCGAGGTGATTCTTTTGTTCACTGAAAGGAATGTTGAGGTTGTCATCAATGCGTACAGGTAATACGCCGCTTTCTAACACTATCTGAACCGGTTGACCATCTAGGGTGTTGAACGCACTACGCAAGATACTATGCTGATCAATTGCTCGCTGCCAAGCGTAGACAAATGCCTCACAATCAAAATCGCCTTTGAAAATCATTCGGCTCTGTTCAAGATAAGGGCGGATTGCCGATGTACTTAATTGACTTTGAAACCACATTCCCTGCTGTAAATGACTCAGTGGATAGATATCAGCGACGCCAACATCACTGTACTTTTCGATTAACTGATTAAGCTGACGTTGGGAACAAGCGGATAACAGTGGAAAATCACTAGCAGTATAGCAGCGACTTGGTACCCCCTCACAGTGGGCCACTATCGTCTCTAATGCCTGCATTAGCTGACTTTTAAAAGCTTCAGCTTCTGACACATTCAACTTGGCTTTATCGTAGTCCATGTTTATAGTCAGGCAGTTACCATTAACCGCTGCGGTCAGTTGCATAGCATAATAGCTATGATTATTTTCACTGATAAGAGTGCCACAGCTTTCCGTTGCATCACCGAGCAACCCATGCTGATTGATCACTGTATCAAGCTGACCTAAGTAGTTGAAAAATATAAGCTGCCTCGTATCTATTTGCAACGCATCTCGGCACATTTTATCTGGGTGCATATAGCGCAGAATGCCATATTCACTGGCTTTTGATTGGCAAGAATTCAGCGCTTCTTTGGTCGCGCAGATGACATCTTCTAAGCCATTGGAGTTCACAAACAAGTGCAGCGGATAAATCGCAGTCATCCAACCTATGGTTTCGCTGCCTTTACACGCATCTCGTAACAACTCTCGACCATGCCCTTCCATCATTACCACTTGTGATTGCACTTGATACTGCTGTATCACAGCAAATTGCAGTGCTGCCAACAAAAGTGTCTGAATGTCGGTGTTATAAGGGCGATTGGCATGCGTTAGTAGTGACTGTGTTTGGGTCTGAGACAAACTTAGCTGTAATTGTGCGATTTCATTGCAGGCGTTCGCGGTCGATTGCGCAAAAAAGTGCTGCTGGCTTGCAGCTTTAACACAATTCAGCCAAGTCTCCATGCTGTCAAGTTGCTGCGCATAACTCTTGAAGTGAGCAGCTATTTGCTGCAGATTCGCTTGCGATGAGCGCTCTGGCATCGCTTGGCTATCTATACTCGCTTGCAAACATTGAGCTAGATCTTCTAACAATACTCGCCAAGATACGCCATCAATTAGCAAGTGATGAGCAACAAGCATCAAGCGATTAGACTGCTCGCTTGTAGGGGTGTCGATATACACAACTCGCAGCAGCGGGCTGCCATCAAAGCACAATGAATGCTGCACTAAATTACACTGCATTTGTAACTCGGTATGCCAATTCGTAACTTTGCTAATATCCAATGTCTCTACGACTTGCTGTGGCTCTATTATTGGCTCAAACCGCAGTGAGCTCGATTGCGGCTTGCCATCAACGACCAACCGTAAGCTGTCGTGAAGACGCATCAAACAAGCTACAGACTGATGTATATCAGTATCACTGAGCGTTTTGTCTACTGATACCATAACTGCTTGGTTCCAGTGTTCTGGGGCTGAGAATGTTTGCTCAAAAAACCATTGTTGAGCAGGCAGAGGTTCCAAAAAACCGTTACACTGCGCTTGTTGAATGCCTGGTGCAACAGTTTGCTGTGTCATAGCTAAGTGTTCGCTGAGTTTTGCCACATTGGTATAAGTGAATATATCAGAAACGTTAAGCTCAACGCCCAAGCTACGCGCACGGCTAACAAGCTGAATACTGAGAATAGAATCACCACCAAAGGTAAAAAAGTCGCTTTGCGTAGTGAATTCAGCTCTGTTTAGTACATCTCGGTACAACGACAATAATTGGTCTTGTAACACAGTTGGGTGAGTACGCTTCACCAGCGATAAATCTGTGGTTTGCTGAGCGCAATAACTTTCAAAGTGCGCCTGTAGTGCGCGCTTATTTATTTTGCCATGCGCAGTCAAAGGAAAAGCAGCAAGTGCAATATAGTGGCTTGGTAGCATATAGTTTGGTAACACTTTGCATAGCTGCTCTTCTACCGTGCGAGCACAAAACTGCTCTGGCGTGCCGCGTGATGGCACTATAAATGCCACTAGTTGCTTGTTGTTATTCGCATTCAGACACATCAATACGGTACACTTTTCTACTTCCGAAACGAGCTGCAATTGCGCCGCTATTTCGTCAAGTTCAATCCGATACCCGCGTAATTTCACTTGCTCATCATTGCGTCCAAGATACGCTAAGCTGCCATCTTTGCGTAATCGAACCATGTCACCACTTCGAAATGCCCTTATCACTTCACCATCGGGCGCTCGCCAGTTTATAAAACGTTCTTCGGTCAGTTGCTTGCGATTGAGGTAGCCCAATGCCAGCCCTGCCCCCGAAATATAGAGCTCTCCTATTGCCCCTCGAGGTTGTAACTGGCCGTACTTATCCAGAATGAATAACTGAGTATTATCAATAGGCCCACCAATATCAGGAATAGTTTCAAATGCACTGTGCACGACACCTGAAGTTGCAACCACGGCAGCTTCTGTAGGGCCGTAGTTATTGACGAGCTTAAAGTCAAAGCGACTAACATCGATGCTGCTGAGTTTATCCCCACCCACCAACAGATACGCTAAATCACGAGGGCAAAAAGCATTGCCAGACATCACCGCCATAGCAATGGGCGTTGCTAAAAAGCAATGCGTAACAGCAAACTCATTCATGCATTGGGTTAGTACTTGAGCATCACTGTATGTGGCTTGTGATACAAAGGTCAGTGTGGCGCCTGCACATAAATAAGGCCACACTTCCCAGGTTGCGGCATCAAATGCCACACTGGCGGTCTGTGTCGCAACACTGTCACTGTCGACTTTGAATACACGTTGATGCCATTGGCATAGGTTACTCAAACCTTGATGTGGCACCACGACACCTTTTGGTTTCCCCGTGGTTCCTGATGTGTAAATTACATAGGCAGGGTGTGACTTTTTAATCTCTGAAACAGGCAAATTTGGGGTCACTGGGTGTGATGTCGCCAAGCCATTATCCAATAAAATAAGCTGTTGTGATGACGTAATGCACTGCATTAAGGTACTTGAAAACGCACCATAAGTAATTGCACACTTACATTCACTATCTTCAGCTATGTGACGTATCCTAGCTTCTGGGTAATGCGGGTCTAATGGAACATAACATCCCCCAATCCGCATCACCGCAAACATGGCAACAACCCAGTCAATGCCAGAAGGTAAGCAAAGCAGTACTTTATCTTCAGTTCTCACCCCTGCCGCAACTAACCGTTGCGCCAAATCTTGTGAAGCACTATCTAGCGCTTGATAACTCATTTTGCGACCATCAGCGTCAATCAAAGCAGTGCGCTGCCAAATTGCCGTATCTGAGCTATGCCTAAGGATTTGGGTAACAACACTCCCAGATTCAAGTTCTTGTTTAGAACCTTGTATCACGGCCGTTTGCCAATGGTTTTTATTCGTCATTAGCAGCATGGACACTTTTTGATTTGGTGTCGCCAAAGCGCTTTGCACTAATGCATCAAATGCCTTTGCCAAACACTCAATGGTGGCATGTTCAAACAATGATTTGTTGTATACCCAATTGAGTTTTAACCCCGATTCGGTCTCACTACAGGTTAGGTCTAACTCAAACTTTGCGCTTATCTGGTCTTTCACAGTGGGCGTAACCTTCAACTCGGCCAATTCCAGCATGCTGTCGTCTTTTGGATCAAAGGCAAAGCTTATCTGAAAAACTTGATGGTGACTCAAATCACGCGGCTGATGAAGCACATCAACAATTCTTTCAAACGGCATACCTTGGTTTTGGTGGACCGCTAAAATAACTGCTTTTTGTTGAGCGATTAATTCTTGCCACGTCATCTGCTCATCAAAACGCATACGTATTGGCAGCGTGTTAACAAAAAAACCAACCACATTATCTAATTGATGTGCAGTTCGCCCTGAAAATGGCGAACCTACCACTACGTCTTGGCAATGGCTAAAACGCGCAACACATAGCGAGAACAAAGAGTGTAACCAAATAAAGGAGCTGACCCCCAAGCCTTGACATTGGGCAGTTATCCGTGCGGCCCGCTGCTCATCCAATAGATGAATATATTGTCCTCCCAACTGTTCAGCTTGCTTTTTACGCGCACTGTCAAGAGGCAATTGATGTACAACGGGCGCATCGGCTAAATGGGTTTGCCAAAATGCACACAACCTTTCATATGCTTGCCCCTGCAAGTAGGCCCTTTGCCAATTCGCATAATCGATATAACTTATTTTGCTTGTTGAGTTCGTGCTAACGGCTTGACTTGGGTTACCTGCAAGTATGTCTGAATACACTTGCGAAAAATCCTTAACAATCAACCGTAAAGAGTGGGCATCACAGGCGATATGATGAATATTAATCAACAACTTAAAATGAAGTGGTGAGGCTTTTAACAAATACACCCGTACCATAAGGTCTTGGTCTAGTTCAAAAACCTTTTGGCTGTCATCCCTTTGCATTTTAAGCCAAGCCAACTCAACTTCTGCTGTGCTTGCGCCACTCATATCGAGCACATTTATGGGCATCTGCTGTATGGGCAGAACTTGCTGCATCACCTTTTTTTGTGCCGACTCTTTATAAATCGTGCGTAAAACCTCGTGGCGATTAACGACCTGAAGCCAAGCCTGTTCTAATGCATGACAATCGAGCTGCCCTTCAATTTCGAATAATAGTGGCACATGATAAAGCGCAGTGTCTTGCAACGGCGCTTTAATGGCATCCAAGGTCCAAAGCCGCTGCTGAGCATATGACAATTGCGCTTTTTGAGCGTCTGAAGATTTAGGAATGACGACTTCTTCTACAGCATCTGTTTGTGATTTAGCTTGTTCAACCCACTCTGCAAGCGACGCGACACTTGGAAACTGGAAGATATCCTGTAATGAAACAGATACTTGTTCATGCGACTGTAAAAAGTTCATCAGCTCTACAGCTAACAAGGAATGGCCACCTAAACTAAAAAAGTCATCTTGCCGGCCCACCTGTTGGCACTTTAAAACCTGTTTAAATGCGTTTGCGACAAGACACTCAAGGTCGCTCTTTGGCGCTTCGTAGATGGTTGTTAGCGCATCATTCCCTATGAGTTTAAGCAATTGCTTTTTATCCACTTTACCGTTGCCAGTTAGCGGAATATTCGTCACACAGGTTACGCTACGAGGAAGCATAAAATCAGGTAAAGTCGTTTTAAGAAAGCGCTTTAACTCTTGAGTCATATCTTGAAATTGTGCGCTATCTTGTTTAGTGACAAAGGCCTCGATCGTCGCACCTTGGTGC
Organism: Pseudoalteromonas luteoviolacea NCIMB 1942; assembly: GCF_001625595.1. Lineage (GTDB taxonomy): Bacteria > Pseudomonadota > Gammaproteobacteria > Enterobacterales > Alteromonadaceae > Pseudoalteromonas > Pseudoalteromonas luteoviolacea_A. The sequence continues at coordinate 38,873 of NZ_AUXT01000163.1, read as the reverse complement.
GCAGTGGTGTTTAAAAGTACGACCGCTTCTTGTATCCAGTCATGTCGCCTCAGCTGATTTTCAATTTCGCCTAATTCAATGCGATAGCCGCGCACTTTAACTTGATCGTCGATACGCCCTACGTAAGTCATTTCACCATTGGGTAGTACCCTAACTAAATCACCTGAGCGATATACGCGTTCACGATGCCGAGCTGATAAACTTACCTCAAAAAAGCGAGTGTTATTTAGCTCAGGACGCTGCCAGTAACCTCGCCCAACGCCATCACCGCCTACAAATAACTCCCCAATAGCACCTTGAGGGAGTAACTGTTGGTTACTGTCCAAAACATAACAAGTCGTTGTTGGAATAGGCTGACCAATATTACTCATCCCCAATGCTAAATCGTCTTGACTCAAACGCTTGAATGTCACATGGACGGTGGTCTCTGTAATACCATACATATTGATCAGCTGACAATTTGGCAGCATTGAGTACCACGGCCTAATTTTACTAGGTTGCAGCGCCTCACCGCCAAAGATGACATAGCGCACCACCGGGGAAATAGCGGATTGAGACTGCAAAGATTGCATACAAGATTGCAGTACGTAGAAGGCGCTAGGGGTTTGATTTAAAACCGTTACTTTTTCAGACAATAATAATTTCGCAAACGCGGTGGTGTCTTTATATATGCCTTGTTTAACCATCACGAGCTTGCCGCCAAACAGTAAAGCTCCGTACATTTCCCAAACCGAGAAGTCGAAACAAAATGAGTGAAACATGGTCCATACATCTTGCTCATTGAAGTCAAACAAGCTGGGCTCGGGGTGCAATAAACGCACAACATGGCGATGTTCGATTTGTACCCCTTTCGGTTTACCTGTGGTGCCCGACGTATAAATCATGTAGGCAAGTTGCTGCGGGCGGATTGGTACTGAGTGGAAAGGCTGATGCGATGACGTCGAGAGCAAACTTTCCACGCTCAAGCATTTCACTTTAAAGTGTGCAAACAAGTCCTGTGTATGCCTATCACACACCAATAAATCACTGCCAACATCACTGATAATATATTCTATCCGCTCAACCGGGTAACTGGGATCAATAGGCACATAAGCGCCTCCCGCTTTAAGAATTGCCAATAAGGTCACAACCATGTCTACGCCACGGGATAAGCTCACTGGCACCAGTTGTTCAGGCATTAAGCCTTGTGCTTGTAACCCACCAGCTAATTTATCAACCCGTTGACTGAGCTGCACATAACTTAATGTTGACTCCGTATCTGTCAGCGCAATTCTCGTTGCGCATTTATCAACCTGCTGCTCGAACAGTGACACAATACTCGCATGCTGGGGCCAATGTGCTTGTTGATAGTGAGGCTGCGCTAACATCGCTTGCTTTTGTGCTTCGTTGAGCAATGGTAGCTGGCCAACAGGTGTATGGGGTGCAGCCACAATGCCGCTTAACATTACTTCAAAACTATTAGCCCAATGTGCAATGGTCTGTCGCTCATATAAATTGCGGTCATATTTCCAGTTCAATACTAGTTCGTTACCTTGATGTTGAACATGTAACTCTAAGTCACATTTTACCGCGATGGAGTCAGCATCTTTCGATGATGACTCCACAACATCTAAGCCCGGTAAACACAGCTTTGTATCTTGCCCTTGAGTCAGGGAAAACAAAATTTGGACAACGGGGTGATGACTTAAATCGCGGCTACCCGACGCCAGTTCAACCACTCTATCAAATGGCAAACTGCGATATTCTAGCGCCTCAAGAATGCGGGCTTGTTGGGCGTTTTGCCACTGAGAAAATCCCTGTTGCGGTTCTATCTTGGCTTCGATAATCAGTGTATTGACGAACAAACCTATCAGCTGCTCAAGCTGTGGGTGATCTCGCCCCAAAACAGGCGTACCGATAAGCACTGAAGACTGCTGATTAATGCGGCCAATAAACAACATAAATGCACTCATAAACCACATAAACAAAGAGTTTTGTTGTGACGCTGAAAGTGATACTAGCTCTTTGCTAAGCGACGCCGATAATATTTGTGTAAAACGTGCACCCTGTTCATTTTGGAGTGCTGATCTGGGCTTGTCTGTAGGTAAAGATTGTAAGGGTGATTTATCTTCTAAAATACGTTTAAAATAATCTATATGCCGTTCGAAATAGGCATCATTGAAATGCGTTTTTTGCCACTGTGAATAATCACTAAACTGACAAGCTAACGGCGGTAAAGGCACTGCTTCTTCGCGAACTAACGCACGATAAAAGTGGGCTACTTCCTTGACCAAATTCGCCATAGAGGCACCATCTGAAACAATATGGTGCATGTTAAAAGCTAGCCAATGCTCATCATTATCTGAAACCAATAAGACTCGGATTAAAACGTCTTTGGACAAATCAAATGCTAACGCCTGAAAATCATTTAAACATGCATGAATATCTGCACTTTTCTCATCACTCAAGTGACGAACATCAAAAAACTCAAACGGTGTCTCAAACTCGGACTGCACTTTTATATACGGACGGCCTTGAGAACCGCTGTCTGCATGAAATGTACTGCGTAAACTCTCATGGCGCTCTATCACCAAACGCACAGCTTGTCTAAATGCACTGACATCGATCAGGCCGCGTAAGTGAAACTCAGCTGGCATGTAATACTGGCGACTACCCTGTAATTGTTCAATGAACCACAGTCCTTCTTGTGCATAGCTAAGCGGTAAATATTTTGTCGCTGTCGCTTTAGGAATATCAGTCAAGGTTGAACTGCTATCCTCTTTCCCTTGCTGCTGAAAGTAGCGGAGCAGTTGAGGCTTTTTCGCCACGACACGCTGCTTTAATGACTCTGGAAACTCCATTTTTTGTCGAAATGCTAAACGTCCCTCTTTTGCGTATAGAGTGACCCCCGCATCCAGTGCTTCGGCTATCAGCGACTCGATTTCTTGCAGTTCAATGCTGTTCACAGAAACATCTCCTCTGAGGAATCGTTCGAAGAATCGTTCGAAGAATCACTCGGAGAGTCGGAAGAACTCTCTTCTTCTGCCACAGATTCAAGAGAAGCGTGAATACGCATCCACTTTGCCAGCGCTGCAACACTAGGCCGCTCAAACAATATCCGCATTGGCATCGTGATACCCAGCTGCTCTTGGATCAGGCCAACGCACTGAACAGCCAATAAAGAGTGCCCGCCCATCACAAAGAAACTGTCTGTCACGCCACATTGAGGTACATCAAGGACTTGCATAAAAATGGTGAGTAATGTGTGTTCTAGTTCCGTTTGCGGTGCCACTACCTCACGCTGTGCACGCATGTTGTACGCCACACTCCGTAACTCCTGTGTATCCACTTTACCATTGACTGTCAGCGGTATACTTGCCACTTGAATTATTCGATGAGGTAACATGTAAGTGGGTAATTGCGTCACGAGTTGCGCTTGTATTGACGCTAGTTCTGCTTCACTGAGCAGCTTCGCGCAGGTGTCCACGGGCTCAAGATTGTTGCTCACAATAAACCCTTCAAGGTTGTCCTGCTTTTCATTGAGCAATACACAGGCATCAGCCACCTCATTGAACTGCTTTAAGTAATGCTCAATTTCGTGAAGTTCAATGCGATAGCCCCGCAGTTTAATTTGCTCATCCGTTCGTCCTTCAAAGCTTAACTGAAGTTTTTTCGAAACGGGATCGACAAACCACCGTGCTTTGTCGCCAGTGCGATAATATCGCAAGCGTTCTTTTTGCTCTCCCAAGGTCAAATATACAAATTTTTCTTGGTGTTGCGGCAAGTAAGTCATATAACCTAGCGTGACGCCCTCTCCACAAATATACAACTCTCCGCTTACCCCCTGTGGCACCAGCTGCTGTTCAGCATCTAGCACTACACACTGGCTGTAGGGCATTGGTAAGCCAATGGGGACTTGTCGAATACGAGCGTCATTTAACATGCTCAATATATCGTGATTACAATGGTAAACGCAGGTCCCAACGGTGGTCTCGGTAGGTCCGTACTCATTGACCCACTGAGCTTTGGGTAAAAACTTGCTGAGATTATTTAAGACTTCGCAAGCCAGCGCCTCTCCTCCTATAACCACTTGATGCTTGACATTAAATGTGCGTTGCAAGGACATCTGATTCGCAATTTCGTAAGCGCCTTGCAAATGGGCTGGTGTCACTTTAAATAGCTTGGCATTATCCGCGAACAAGTGTTTCGCAAGTTGCGGTAACATGTGCTCGTTATCATCTAAAAATTCAACGCCCATACCAGCTAACAGCCCACCCCATAGCGAGGTAACAGTCGCATCAAATGCTAGAGGCGTGCTCACTACACTGCTCACTAAGTCGCAGTTGGTATAATCTCTGACTACGTAGGACAAGTAGTGATATAAATTGTGATGTGTGATTTGCACCCCTTTTGGCTGACCAGTCGTGCCCGAGGTATAAATCATGTAAGCCACATCGCTAACTTTCGATGTTGGTAATTCCCCTTTGCTATTTTGCCACGAGTCCACTTCATCGATACAAAATAAAGTAAGCGGTGTTTGTTCAATAGAGTCAGAGAGATTGGCTAATGTTTGCTTTAACTCATTTCGAGTGATAAGCCCTGCCGCAAGGCTATCTTGCAAAATAAACTGGATACGCTGAGAGGGTAATTTAGGGTCTATCGGCACATAAGCGCATCCTGCTCGCAAAATCGCTAACAAAGAAACCGCCATATCCACAGAAGGTGAGAGGCATACCGCTATTCGCTGACCAGCCTGCACACCTTGTTGTAACAGGTGACTTGCCAGTTCACCTGAGCGTTGCCAAAGTTCACCATAGCTGAGGCTTCCTCCTTTGCTATCGTTCACTGCTTGTTTATTTTTTTGTAGGTAAGCGATGTTTTCAAACCTATCATGGAGGCATAATGGTGCATATTCATGCGTATTTGCCATCGCCCCGACACGAGCCATTACGTGTTGCTGAGCTTCGCTGAGAATCGGTAATTGGCTCACTAGCAAGTCAGGGGTTTGCAGTGCCGACTCGATCAACTTGGTAAAAGCTTGCGCAAAACCAGCGATTGTTTGAGCACTGAAAAGCGCGCTACTGAAATTCCACTCTAGTTCAATACCATCTCCTCTCTCAATGGCATTTACTTCAAGGTCAAACTTCATGCTTGGTGCTTCAGCAGGCTCCATTTCAATATGTAGATGAGGCAGAGCAAAATCTGCTGTTTCATTGTTTTGCAGCGCAAATAATATTTGAAAGATTGGCTGATGGCTCAAGCTCCGCTGGGGCATTAGTGCCTCGACCAGCTGCTCAAATGGCAATGCTTGATGCTTAAATGCGCCTAAAATAATGTCCTTTTGTTGTGCTAACCATGCATTGAAGGTCAGTGCCGTATCTACTTTGCCGCGAATCACTAAAGTGTTAACAAAAAATCCAATTAAATCATTTAAAGTCTGCTGCTCTCTGCCCGCAACAGGTGAGCCAATCGCCACATCATTAACCCCACTTAATCGCATGACTAATAACGTAAAGGCGCTATGTAACCACATAAACAATGTCACTCCTTGTGCCTGACAGTGCGCTCGAATAGCGGCTGTCGTGGTGGCATCCAATGCCACGTTGTGACGTAGACCAGTCAATAACTGCACTTTAGGGCGCGCATAATCTAGCGGTAATTGGTGCAGTACAGGGCTGTCATCAAGAGTCTGTTTCCAGTATTCGAGTGCAGCTGTTTGGGTCTGTGTAAAGGCTTTTTGGCGCTGCCAGTGGGCAAAGTCGGCGTACTGTATCGCTAGCGGCTTAGCTAGATGGCTAGGTAGCGGGAAGTTTTGTTCGTCACTATGATGGCGGTAAAAAGCAATTAACTCGCGTACTAAAATCGCCATTGACCAACCATCACTGGCAATATGGTGCATATTAAAATGCACCCAGTACTTTTGCTCCTCCCGCTTAATCACTGTGACACGCAACATCACGTCTTGACTCAAATCAAATGGCTTATCACAAACTTGCGTTACCAACAGATTTTCCCTTTGAGCTTGCTCATTTGGTGGCAGCATAGAAAGGTCTTTATATACTAGCGGCGTCTCGACTTGCTTGCGCGGTAATTGCTCTGGGGCTTCTCCACTGGTACCCGGGAGGATTATCGACCGCAATACTTCATGTCTATCGATCACACTGGCTAACGCCGCACTAAAGGCAGATAGGTCAAATTCTCCTGTGAACATAAAGCTTGCAGGCATATGGTATTGCGCACTGCCTGTTTGCAATTGATCAATCAACCACAATCTTTGTTGAGCAAATGACAGAGGCAGTGTGTTAGACCTTGAAGCTACTGTGATTTCTTGATCTTTTGTAAGCTTTTCAAACTGTGGTAAAACAGAGGCTAAAGCACTAATAGTTGGTGTTTTAAATAACTGTGGCAATGTAATATCGATTTGTTTTTCTTTCCGAATTTGGCTGATTAGACGAATTGCCAACAATGAGTGTCCACCTAACTCAAAAAAGCTGTCATCGAGTCCAATTTGCCCAGTTAGTAACACTTCACTATATAAATCCAGTAAATACTGCTCCATTTCGGTCAGCGTCTCTGGATGCGCACAAGGCTTATTGGCACTGCGTATTAAATTGTCACGCTGCGCGTCAATCAGTGCTTGTTTATCTACTTTTCCGTTGCGCGTCAGTGGAATAACATCAACAGGGTGATACACCGCGGGCAACATGTAAGGTGGCAACTCGTGATTAAGCTGTTGACGTACGTCTCGCTCACCAAGTTGGTATCCAGCTTTAAAAACGATATGCGCGACAATGGCCTGCTGTTTATCGTCAATGGTGAGCGCGCAGTCGTCCACCTCTGGAATTGTCCTGATACAATGCAAAATAGCGTCTAAATCTATTCGGTAGCCACGCAACTTAACTTGTTCATCCGATCTTCCCAGATAACGCAGGTACTCCGGCCAACCGTTATTATCCACATGCCACTTCACGACATCCCCTGAGCGATAACAATTTTGCGCTTGCATTTGAGCAACCGCTCGCAAACTAAATTTTTGCGCTGTCAACTCAGGCTGATTGATATAACCAGAACTGACTGTTTTACCCGCAATCATCAACTCACCGGGCATATTACGCACGACAGGCTGATCAAATTCATCAACAACCAACATATTAACGCCCTCAATTGGCAGGCCAATGGGCACATCTTTTGTGGTCCGAAGTTGATCAGTGGACATCTCATTTGTAATTTCAAAGACACTGACGCCAACAGTGGTCTCGGTGGGCCCGTACTCGTTTATCCAACGACAATGAGGTAACTTCACTCTCAGCGCGGCAATCAATTCACTTTCAAGCGCTTCCCCGCCGACAACTACAGTGTGTGGCGTCAGGCACTCAGAGGCCTCGCTAGAGAGCGCCAAAACAGCGCGTAAATGTGCAGGGGTTAACTTAAATAGGCGAGCTGCGTCTTGCCACAACAGCTGAATGATCTCGGGGATCAATTCGGCACCTTGATGCACAATGGTAAGTGGAGTACCTGACATTAAAGCGGGCATAATCGCCGTAATTGTTGCGTCAAATGCCACTGGCGTGCTCATTACCGCACCTGCTATTTGTGGTTGCGCTCCTAAATATTGACGTAGTGCATGTTGCAAATACCCTCGTAGATTACCCTGCGAAATGGGCACCCCTTTTGGCGTGCCCGTAGAGCCTGAGGTATAAATGATATAACTGAGTCTTTCTGCTTCAGGAAGTGCGCAGGCTGCTAATTCATCGGCATTGGGTAAGTGAGATGGATAAGCACTGAGCAAAGAGTCTACTTCAAGTGCATCATCCAATAATAAAAAGTCAGTGCCTGCTTCAATCAACTTTTCGGCTTCTTCACTCATAGCCAATGTCAGCATCACCTCAGCATCTTCAATAATATGCGCCAAAGCTTTTGTTGGTGTATCTCCATGCAGCGGCACATAAACATGACCCGCTTTGGCGATCCCTAGCATCGCAATTGGAATAAGTGGCCCAGACTCTAAAAGCAGGGCTATGCGACTTTGCGCAGGGAAAGCTATTTCCAATAAACAGTGCGCGAGCTGATTAGAGATCTGTTCTAATGCTTTATAAGTGAATTTTACATCACCAAAATACAGTGCATCGCTATCGGGGTTGCGAGTTGCAGTATCTGAAACTTGATTTGCCCAAGGTCGTGGTTCTGAATGTACAAATTCTATCGATTGAGACTTGGTAATAAACAATTGCTGAGCCTGTAAAGACCACAACTGCAGCTGCGATAGCGCCACCTCAGGATCAGCCAAACATTGCCGTAACACCAGCTGATATTGCTCACTAAACGCCACTATACTTTGCTCATCCCAAAGTGCAGTATCGTACAGCCACTCAACCACACAATGCTCCACATCATCAATGATCGAGACCTCTAGATCCAATTTTGCATTGCGTTTGGTTTGCGTATGTAGTGCCACCTCAAGACCATCGAGGTGCAGCACTTCATTAACTTCATTATTAACCCTAAACACAATTTGAGACAAAGGGTGCAATGCCAGACTACGTGCTACCTGCAACTCATCGACTAATGTATCAAAGGGAATATCTTGGTGTTGTTGCACTGTTGCCAATTGCTCTTGCGTCTGCTTCAGTGCGGTCAAAAAGTCGATATCATCAGTGTACTTATCTCTCAATATTAACGTATTGATAAAGTTACCAATCAGAGGCTCAAACGCTTGCATTGAACGCCCTGATATCGGTGTTGCAATGACGACTTCCCGTCGCTGTTGTGCACGGCTTAACCAAAGACTAAACACCGTTTTTAAGACCTGAAATAGGGTGTAACCAGATTCTTGGCAAAATGCGTTGAGTGATTGTCGCAAGGCTTTTGGCAGCTCGATACAAAACAAACCGCCCCCTTGAATTACCTTATTAGGCCTATCTCTATCGGTCGGTAATGCATGCTCAAGCGGCAGCGCATGCAACTCTTTTTGCCAAAATGCCAAGCTGGCTTGCCATTTTTCCGACTGCGCAACACGCATTTGCCAATCAATGTAGTCCATGTATGAATATCGCAAAACATTAGGAGCATGAGCCGACCCTGACGGTAAGCCACTATAGGCTTTACCTATAGCTTGTGCCAATAAACCAATGGACCATCCATCTGACACTATGTGGTGCATCGTAATGAGAAGTACATGTTCTTGCTCAGCCAGTTTTTGAACTTTTGCCCGCAGTAACAGCTCAGTGGACAAATTAAATGACTGCTCAGCATCAAGCACTACCGTTTCGGCTACTCGATGCGACTGAGCCAGCGAAGGCATTGCGCTTAAATCTTCAAAACCTAACTCAAATGTGAGCGCTGGGTTATGGGTCTGATATACATTCCCACCAGCGTCTTGATGATAGTTAAAAGTCAGTATCTGCTGAGTCTTAATAACCTGTAAAAATGCTTGCTCTAAACATCCAAAGTCCAAAGGGCCTTTCAATGTGTAAACACCTTGTAGGTTATATTGTTGGCTGTGACCCTGTATATGATCTACGAACCATATGCGTTGCTGTGCAAACGACAGTGGATATTGCGACGTTTCAGCCACATTGCGCAGTTCGATCTGTGCAGTATCCACTTCATACTCTTTGATACATTCAGCTAATTCGGCAACACTGGGGCTTGCGAAAATCTCTTTTAAACTCAGCGTTACTGAAAACGTTTCTGCTATCTCATTCAATAAGCGCATGGCCAACAATGAATGACCCCCGACACTGAAAAAGCTGTGTGTAATACCAATGCCTGTGCACCCTGTAACGGATTCAAATAGAGCGATTAATTGTCGTTGCAATGGCGTTTGTGGCGCCTGGCTTTCATCATTCACAGACAATGTAAGTTGTTGTAAATGTACACGATCTATCTTGCCATTTGCCAATTTTGGCAGACTGTTCAATCTGATGAGACAAGTTGGAATTAAATGCGCAGGCAATAACTGTTTTAGCTGGTGGCGGATATGTTGCTGATACTGGGCCGAATCTAGACCCTTATCACTGGCAATAAAATATCCCAGTAGAGTCTCTGTACCTGATATCTCACGAGTGATCACGGCGGCAGAGTTCACCTCTGGCAGTGACGACAGTTTGGCTTCAATATCAGCCAAATCGACTCTAAATCCATTGATTTTAAGTTGCTTGTCCAAGCGATTCAAAAATTCAATTTGATTCTCAAAATTACACTTTACACGGTCGCCAGTACGATAATAGCACCGCGACTGACCATTATTCCCAGCTAAATGTACAAAGCTCTTAGCAGTTTGTGCTGCATCATTCACGTACCCTAGAGCCACGCTAGAGCCACCAATAAAAAGCTCACCAGGTGTGCCGCATGGCACCGGTTGCATCTTTTCATCTAATATTGCAAATGAGACATGTGAAAACGGCTGACCTATAGGCACACTGTGCTCGTTAAACCCTTTTGGTACTTCGAAGGCGCAGACACCAATACACGTTTCTGTTGGACCATAGTGATTGAATATACGCTCTGTACTTGGCAACGAATATAAGTCGGTCACCAACTGGGTGCTCAAGGACTCTCCCCCTAAAACCCACTGAGCTATCTTCAACCCATCAACGGACATAAACCAAGGCAACAACTCTTTGGTAAAAGAAGGTGTTAGCTTCACAAAATTAACGCCTTGTTTTACTAATGAGTCCACCAGAATAGCCGGCTCTTGCGTATTGCTTAAAACGACGCTGCCGCCAGCAACGAGTACAGGGAATATACCTGTTAACCCGAGATCAGTTGCAAGCCCTGTGACTACGCCTGCACAAGTGTCGCTGCCAAACTCTACATGCATAGACACGCCATCTACATAACGCACAAGCGCTTCATGGCTTAGCTCGGCTCCCTTTGGCCTGCCAGTACTGCCTGAAGTAAACATGATATAGGCGATATCACTTGCACTCGGGAACGCAGTATAAGTGATATCAGCTTGCAGATTGCCAAGCGCACTGGGACAGAGGACTTTTATGCTATGCGATTCTAATTCTAGAAGTCCTTCCAAATGAGAGTCTGGTGCCAACAGCCAATCGCTGCTTGCTTGGCTCATTACCTCTAAAATACGCACAACCGGCGTTGCGATATCTATTGGTAAATAAGTGATGCCAGCTCGCATAGCGCTTAGCATCCAAATAACACTATCCACCTCTTTGTTTACTAACAAAGTTAGCGGGGCTTTTCTTACCCCAATTACGCTCCGTAAACGGGAAGCCAGCACATCCACTTGTGAGCATAACGCGCTATAACTCAAAGCTGTAGCAGCGAGTGATGCATCTTTACTTGCCTGAATTAGCGCTGTGTTATTGGGGTGTGTTTGCGCACCTTGATAAATGGCTTCAATCACCGTTATTGGAGTATCAACCTCGACGCGGGAAAACGCCGATATGCTGTCTATCATGTGCGTTGAAAATAGCTTGATGTGACCTAGCGGCACACCCCCTTTGTTATTTAAGACTTCATTGATGATAGACTTATAATCATTGGCAAATTGCGCGACAAACTGCTTGTCAAACAAAGCACTTGCATAGTCAAAACACAGCTCAGCACCATGTTCAACATCATTGATATTCAACGTTAAATCATATTTTGCAGTGCAATTATCCAGCTCTTGTAAAGTGCCAGTCAAGGTGCCGCTAGAAAGAGGTTGTTTAACTACCCCGTTGTAATTGAATAAGATTTGAAATAGTGCCGAATGTGAGGTGGACTTAGCCAGATCAATGACATCAATAATATCTTCAACTGCAACTGCTTGATTAGCCAAACTCTCAACAGACAGGGCCTGCGTTTGCTTAAGTAGCTCGTTCAGCGATAACTCACCCGAGACTTTGAGCCGCATAGGTAACGTATTGATAAAACATCCAACTACAGACTCAAAATCGTGATGTTCACGATTCAATACAGGTACACCCACCGTAATATCTTCGTTTTGGCTATAGCGATAAAGTAAACCGTAAAAAATGCCAAGATAGCCTGCAAAAGGGGTGATCCCGAGTGTTTGGCAGTAGTGGCTATACTGCGAAGACTCATCATCGCTCATTAATAACCTGAGTTGAGTACCTTGATAATGCTTGTAAACGCTGCGTGGCGCGCGAGTTGGCAATTCAAACACCGTAAAATCAGCCAGAGAGGATTGCCAATATGCAAGCTGTGATTGGTACTCAGACGTTTGTTGATATTGACTTTCCCAATGGACAAAATCCAAATACTGCAATGCTGGAGCTTGGTGCTGAACACCAGCTAATTCATCCAACAGAGCTTGCGTAAATAGTTTGATTGACCAACCGTCCGCGACAATATGATGCATGCACAGATATAACCACTCCCCGCGGCCTTGATGTGTTATCAAACTTGCCTGCACTAATAGATCCGATGCGAGATCAAAGCGATGTTGAAGTTGGTCTTGAATTAGCGCTGCTGCTGCATCGTTGTCAACGTCTGCTGTGGCCAAAATCTCGCTGACATGTAATACAGCCTCTTGGTCAACTACCTGTTTAACGGCTTCCCCATCTAGGCGAAATTGACTACGAAGTACGTCGCATTGTTGCAACACCGTATTAATTGCCAGCGCCACCTGAGCTTTGGAAAACGGCTGAGACAGCTTCAATAGGCCGGCCATATTATACGCACTGAGCTGATTTTCATACTTATCTAAAAACCAAATACGTTGCTGCGCCCGTGATAATCTACCTATCTTTTGGTGGTGCCTTTGCATGTAGGCGATTAACTCCGATTTGTGGGCACGTATCAGCGCTAACTTTTCTGCGGGAATATCGCTATTGCGACTCCTGAGCTTAAGGCGCCCGTCTTTTAAATACACAAATATCCCTTGGCCGTCTAACTCGGCCAACAAAGTTTCTATCGCTGAATTTTCCATTCTTACAAGTCCATCTCTGTCATGGATTGATCATCAAAAGCGGCGCTGATATCACGACCACTAACTATGTCACTAACAATTTCCACTTGCGCTTTGCCAGACACCTTAGTATCACCATACTCACTTATTCGTCTGGCTAAAGCTTGAATACTCGGATGCTCAAATACATCCGCCACAGTGCACCTTACAGAGAAATATCTATTCACTCTGGATACCAACTGCATAGCCAGTACCGAATTTCCACCACAGTTAAAAAAGCTAATTTCTGTACTCAGTGTCTGCACTGGGAGCAACTCGATAAAAAACGTGTGTAGTTGATTTTCAATAGGCGTGCTTGGTGCATGGAATATCTCACTTGAGGTAGCTTCCACTTGCGGTAACGCCAATGCTTTAAGGTCGAGTTTGCCGTTGGGGGTCAACGGCCATTTGGGTAGCCAACTAACATATTCAGGTACCATATAGCTTGGCAGCTTCATCAACAAATGTTGACGAATTGCACTATAACTCCACTGCACCTTGAGCTCACCATGTGCTAAACAATATGCGCATAGACACTCCGTACCCGCACTGTCACGCTTGACCAATACACGTACATCATCATTATCGAGCAGTTTTCGTATCTGATGCTCAACCTCAGCCAGCTCTATACGGTGCCCATGCAATTTGACTTGATTATCTAAGCGCCCTTGTAGCTCAAAACGCCCATCTGGTAAGCGGCGCGCTCTATCACCGCTTTTGTAAAGCCTTATTGGCGTGCCTAATAAGTCGAATTTTATGAAACTACGCTGGGTCAAGTCTGAGCGGTTTAGATAGCCTTTGGCTAATCCAGCTCCCCCTATCCATAGCTCTCCCCATACGCCGATAGGCAATGGCAAACTGTCACTTTGCGCATGTTCAGGCATAACAAATAACGCTGTATTATCTATGCCATCACCAATACAAATGTCACTTGCATCCGAGATGTGTTCGACGCTTGACCAAATAGTGGTTTCGGTTGGACCATACATGTTAAATAACTGCCCACCGCTATGCAGTACAGCACTTGCGAGACTTTGTTCCAAAGGTTCGCCACCACTTAATACTTTTAAACCCGCAATACAATTAGGCGATGCCTTAAGCAGTACTTTCCATAAGGTTGGCGTTGCTTGCATCACGCTTACCTGCTCACCCTCTAGTAATTCAGCGATTGCCAGAGGATCACTACACACGACCTCATCGGCTAGATATACAAATGCACCGCACATAAGTGGTAAATACAATTCCAAAGCAGCAATATCAAATGCAACAGTAGTCACCGCAAGTAAGCGGTCCGCGGCTTGCATACCAGGCACTTTCCCCATCGAAGAGAGAAAATTTGCCAATGCATCATGACAAATTTCAACGCCTTTTGGCCGGCCACTCGATCCTGAAGTATAAATAACATACGCCCTCTGCTGAGGCTCAATACTGCGGCTTGGTGCAATTGTGTTACATGACAAAATAGACTCAGATTCCTGATCGAGGTTGACGCAGTGGCAACAGCTTTCAAGCATGCCTTGTATGTCGCTGCATTGCTCATCGCACAAGACAAGATTAGTTTGCGAGTCCGTAAGAATGTCTCTGACTCGCGCTTGAGGAAATGTTAAATCCAGTGGTAAATAAGCGGCGCCCGTTTTTAATACCGCGAGTAATGTCACCAGCAACTCGCAACTGCGTGTCATTGCTACAGCAACTAAACACAGCCTATCAATGCCCTGTTGAATTAAATAATGCGCCAATTGATTTGAGCGCTTGTGTAGAGCTTCATAAGTCAGTTGATCTTTAGCATCTCGCACAGCGACTCGATTGGGCGTCTTGGCTACTTGCTCTGTAAAACCATCTAGCAACAAGGTCGCTTGTTGGCCCTTTTGTACCTTGGCGATTTGCTCTGACACTAATATCTTCTGCTCAGCGTCGCTGAGCATGGCACAAGCCTTATCTGACAAAGACATTTGCGACGTCATTGCAGCCAATAAGCCCACCCATGCTTGTCCATATGATTGCATCATGGCGACATCATATTTTTGACAATTAAAGTCCAACTCAAGTAACCAGCTATCGTTCACATTTAAGATATTACAATTCAAATCAAAGTGGCCGAAGCGCACCTCATTATTCACCATGTGTACCGTTGTCTCTGCAAACTGGGGAAGTTGAGCCATTCGATCTAAGTTGAACACCGTGCTGGGTAAAATTACATCTCGCTCAGTCAATGCTGAATATGGGTAATTTGCATGATCTAGCCCGTTTAACATTTGCGATTGAACTTGCTTCACCACATCGGCAAACGTACTTTGCACCGATAAAGAAACAACTACCGAAATCATATTCGTACAATAGCCAACCAACTGTTGATCTAACAACTCGGCATCAAATTGCTTAGCTAATAGCTGACGTGCAGAGACTGGCACATTGACCGCAATCACAGATTGTTGACTCAGCTTATGCAACCACACCACATACCCCGCCAATAAGGTTGCAAATAACCCACACCCTTGTGTTTTCGCCAGTACAGTGACGTTTTCTATAATCGCGGTGGGTATAGGTAACTTCAATTGCTGCACCTCATAGCTTTGCTGCTGAGAAGGCGACTGCTGTGTTGGTAGGATGAGGGATTCACATTGCGCTAAATTTTCAAGCCAGTAGTGCTCATCTTTACGGTATTGCTCAGACTCGCGATACAGCCCAAGCGCTGCTACATAGTCTGAATATCTTGGTGAGTGCCCAAAGTTTTTAGCATCCTCATTATAATGCGCAGCAATACGCTCAATAATGAGTTGCAGTGATATACCATCGCATACAATATGATGGGCCACTATGCTCAGGTAATGTGCTTCATCTGTGCATAACAATACAAAGCGACATAAGGCGTCTTGTTCAAGATCAAAAGGCAGATAACGCCACTTTGCAAGCTCCCTTTGAAGGGCTGCCGAATCGTATGTTGATGTAATATCCAACGTTTGCACCTTTAACTTTGGTGCTTTGCGCTGTATATGTTTTAGCTCATCAATATCGACCCCCATACTCAATATCAAAAACTCGCCGACTACTTCGTCAATGGCGTGACGAAGCTTATCCAATTGCACCTGACCACTGAGCTGAAGACTGGCTTGTAAATGATAAGCTAGAGCCCCTTGCTTCGAGCGCAATGCCAGCGCTAGTAATTGCTGTTGAGCTTGTGTAAGCGAGAATGAGGCGCTAACAGAAGTGGTGCCACATTCTTTGGTCTGCGATTGTGAAAAGTACCCTGCTTCTTTAAGCGCTAGCGCACTGACTTGCACCACCTCGATAATAGTTTCGATGTCTTTCTGGCTATGAGCGGCGCTTATAAAGCAATTGCGCCCTTCCCAAATGAATATCCCTCGATTAAGTAATTCATAAAAGAAAACATCCAGATTTTGTGCGAAGGTAAATCGAAACAGCGACGAGAATGCTTCAATCCACATTGGAATGCCATTGCGTTCAAAAAAAACATTCAAAGTGTTTTGCAGATAACTGGTTTTTTGTGAAAGCTGTTCCTGTAATTGTGGCCCATTGCGCTTGATTTCTCTTAACACGGCCGCCGCACTGACCATACTCAGCGGGTGCTTACAGAACGTACCCGCAAAGAATGTTGTGTCAGCTTGAGGGTATGAGTTATCGCCATATTGCCATTCACCGCCATCAATGCCATCTAAATACTCAGCACTGCCCGCAACCACTCCAATAGGTAAGCCGCCACCCACAATTTTCCCATACGTGGCCATATCAGCTTGGATCCCTAGCAACGCTTGTACTCCGCCAGGATGAGCACGAAACCCTGTGATCATCTCATCAAAGATCAGTGCAATACCCAACTCTTTCGTCAATGCCCGCAACTGTTTCAAAAATTCAAACGGTTGCAGCGCTGGGTGACGGCTTTGTACAGGCTCTACCAATACAGCGGCAATGGTATCTGCATGCTCGCGGATCTGATTTAAAGCAGACTGCTCACCATACTCTAGCACCAAGTTTCGGTTGATTGCCCCTGATTGAATACCCGAGCACATAGCTTCAACACCAGAGCCATCTGGCGTTGGTGTGGCCAATGTACCGTCATAGTGGCCATGATAAGCACCAGAAAACTGTACAATACGGTCTCGTTTAGTCTTGTTTCTTGCCAGGCGCACAGCAGTCATCACTGCTTCTGTACCTGAGTTGCAAAAAGTAACGCGCGCCAACCCTGTCAATTCAGACACCAGCTCAGCCACTTCACACGCAACCGGACTCGCTAACCCCAATTGCATGCCATTGTCCAATTGCTCAGTCAAAGCGGCATTTACAAATGCAGGCTTGTGGCCAAACAAGTTGACGCCAAAATCCATGGTGATATCTATGTACTCATTGTCATCAATATCCCAGATCCGTGCGCCTTCACAGCGTTTAGCAAAAATAGGGTAGAGCATCTCTTTGCTCGACAAACGAAATCCAGCTGAAGCTCGGCAATCGGCAAGGTGAGTGCGGTGTGCCGCCACCAACTGCTTAGAACTCGCTGTTTTTTGGCAATATGCTTTACCTAGGCTAACGGCATGCGCTCGAATCTGTGGAGAGCTTGCGACTGGTTTGAGTTGCTTTTGCCCAAATCCGGGGAGAACAGTTTGAGCGGACTGGTTAGCAACAGCTGGTGTATCCGCTAACGGTTTTGGCTGCTGAGGAAGACTTCCCTCACCGAGGCTTGCAGCCTCGCCGTTTAACCAACGCAGCTGTTGTGCAGTGACCGCTTCTAAGCTTTGCTTGGCAATTTCATGAGTAATTGACGCTGCAGCGTGCAACTGGGCTTGGCAGATTGACGCGATCAGTGTGTGTTTATCACCCACCGGAGCATGCGGCTCTATAATGGCGGTTTCGTTAGTATCCTTTGCGTCTTCTGGTGATGGCGCAGTGGATCTATTTTTAAGGTAATCACTATGCAAAATCACGTGCTCAACGAGCAAGTCAACACAACTCAGCTCCTCATAAAATTGTCGCACACTAAACTCGAGGTTAAACTGCTTTTCATAGGTGCGAACAGCGCGCATTATCATAAGCGAGTCAACCCCCATTTCGAGTAAAGGCAAACTCGTATCTATCTGCGCTGCGGGCATTGCCAGTTCACTGGCTAACGTATTCAGTACAAAGTCTCGAATCGCTGCATTTCTTTGCGTATCATCTACTAGCTCGTTGGCGAGGGCAGGCGCCGGCGCAAGTTGTGCCACCTTCGACACGGTGATCCAGTGCCGAGTCGGTTCGAATGGATACGGTGGTAGAGGTACTTTAGGCAATTGCGTGTTTTGTAACGCTGGGTAGATTTGTGACCATTGCAGTTTACACCCTGCTTCACTAATACTGGCTACGTCAGCTGCCAACCTTTCGCAATCATTACCGATCGAATTAAATACACTTAAGTACTCTGCATTCGCACGTGGCAAGTTCTCCTGAATGAGGGTGCTGAGTACAGGTTTTGGCCCTACCTCCAGCGCAATAAAGCGCGTCAATTTACCAAGTTCATCAATACAAGTATCAAACTTCACTGGTTGCACAATTTGTTCAACCCAATAACTGGGCTGAGTTAATGCTGCGCTTTCTGCCACGCCAGTTTGGGAGGAAATAAACGTATATTTTGGCGCTGAAAATGCTGTATTCTGTGCAACTTGAGCAAATTGCGACAGTACGGGTTCCATGAGTGGTGAATGGAATGCTCGAGCCGTGTTAAGCGCCTTAAAACGAATGTCTTTTTGTTCAAGTTTTTGGCATATATCGGCCATCGCATTATCACTGCCAGAGAAAACGACACCAGCCTCTCCGTGATATGCAGAGACCGCAGCTTCATTACTATATGGAGTAACAAGCTCTTGAGCTTGTTTACTTGAGCATCGCGCTGCAACCATTTTTCCATTTGCAGGTAATTGCTGCATCAATTCAGCACGTGCGGCCAGCAGTTCAAGACAATCGGGCAATGACATAACGCCAGCAATGCATGCGGCAGCATACTCACCCACACTGTGACTGACCAACACCTCTGGCTCGAGGCCAAAATTTATCCATAGCTTAGCCAGTGCGTATTCTACGGCAAACACGCAAAGCTGCGCCCAACATGCTTGATTAACCAACCCCCCTTCGGAGTCTTGATACAACACTTTGAGTAAACGCTCTTCAAAGTGTGTGCTCAGCAACGCATCACATTCATCGACTGCGGCTTTAAACACTGGCTGTGTTTCGTACAGCGCTCGCCCCATATCGGGATATTGGGCGCCTTGACCGGTGAACAAAAAGACCACTTTATCGGCTGTTTTTTCTTGATTATTTGGCGCTTGCTGATCTAGCTTGGCTGGGTCATGTAATGAATACAAATGCTGGATAAGATCTTCTTTACATGTTCCATAAAATGTTTGCTTTACGCCCTTGAGCGAGGGGCTTTCAACGCATTGATAAACCAGCGTGTTAAACTCTTGCGAATTTGCTGATGCTAATCGCTCTCCATAACGTCTCGCTAACTGTGCCAATGAGTAAGGTGACTTTGCACTAAGTGGCAAAACATAAAAAGGAGGGTCTTGGTGAAGCTCAGGAGACTGGTTTGCTTTGCTAGGTGCCGATGCACATATTACATGGGCATTTGTCCCGCCAAAGCCAAATGAGCTGACTCCCGCTAATGCAGTGTTATTGGCTGGTGTTGGCCAAGCCTCCAGTGTATCAGGAACGTTAATCGAAAATTTATCCCATGCAATATGTGGATTGAGTTTCTCAACATAGCACTGGGGTGGTATTTGCTGATGTGCAAAGCACAGTAACGTTTTAATGAGCCCTGCGAGTCCTGCTGCTGACTCAAGGTGACCAATGTTCGCTTTTACCGAGCCAACCTTCAGAGCTTCTCCTTCACGCTTATCCCCATACACCTGCTGTAGAGCCGATACTTCAATAGGATCCCCAAGCTCAGTGCCGGTACCATGAGCTTCTACGTATTGCACTTGATGTGGTGATACGCCTGCACTGTCCAATGCTGCGCGAATGACATCTTGTTGAGCTCGGCCATTTGGTGCAGTAATTCCATTACTACGGCCATCCTGATTTACAGCGCTGCCTTTCAACACCCCGTAAATAACGTCATTATCTTGCAAAGCTTGGGACAATGGTTTTAATAACACACATCCCACGCCTTCGCTTCTGACATAACCATTAGCATCAGCCGAAAAGGTTTTACAACGGCCGTCTCGCGCAAGCATCTGCGCATTGTTACAAGCTGTGCTAACATCGTCACTTAAGATCAGATTCACGCCACTGACCATAGCCATTGGTATTTGTTCTGCTCGTATCGCTTGCATCGCGTGATGCAATGCAACCAGTGACGACGAGCAAGCCGTATCAATGGCCAAACTTGGGCCCGTAAAGTTATAAAAATAAGAGAGCCGATTTGCTGCGATACTGAGCGCAGTGCCTGTACCTAGATAAGCATGATTTTTTTCAGTTTCTTGGCAAAGTGAAAAGTAATCGCTCTGAGAGATCCCGACATAGACTCCGACACGCTGCCCTGCCAACATCGCAAGTGTATAACCCGCCGATTGGATTGCATGGTAGCTATTTTCCAGCAGTAACCTCTGCTGCGGATCTATGTGGCTTGCCTCGCTCGGTGCAACCCCAAAAAGCGTATGATCAAATTTATCAATGTCCGCTAAGTATCCACCAAATCTATCACCATTGATATCTCTGCCTAATGACTTGCGAGCATCGCTCGGCAAAGATATCGCATCACCGCCAGACCGTAATAACTGCCATAGCGCCTCTGTATTTTCCGCTTCAGGGTAACGGCATGCCATACCAATCACTGCGATATCTTCTTCTCTTGAGGTCGTAGCCCCTTGAGATAAAGTGTCGGTTTTAGCCTGATTTTCTTCGCGCGCATTGCGCTGTGTTTGCGCACTGCTTTGAGGTCGTTCTAATTTATTCAAGGCCTGACGCACTTCATCAAATTGGCACAAATACTCAGCCAACTGAGTGATGCTTGGATATTCATACAACACGGTGGACTCGAGCTCAATACCGTGTAATTCCATCAGCTCACCCGAAATGCGTACAGCCTTCATGGAGTCAACACCCAATGATAGGAAAGATGCGTCCAAATCAAGTGTACTTGCTTCAACCCCCACTTCTAATGCGATAATTTGTTGCAGTATATGACTTGCTTCTATCACCTGAGACTGCAATTCATGCTGTGAACTCGCCACAGCTGAAGTTTGCGTATCGATACCACTGGCCGGCCGATATTCAGCCAATGGCTCAAATTGCGTTTCTAAATATTGCCGCCTATTTTCTTGGCGTTGAATTTTGCCACTCGAGGTCTTACATACACGCCCGGGTTTAATTAATAAAATATCGTGTGGTGTAATACCATGCTGTGCAACCACCGCAGCCGTGATATTAGCGAAGATTGCATCAGCATTGAGTTTTCGCACGGCAGTGCGCTTAACTTGCTGCACTATGACCAAGCGCTCTTCATCATCAACAGTAATTGAAAATGCCGCGCCTCCATTCGCATCAAGCGCTTCATCCGCTTCACTGACGGACAATTCGATATCTTGCGGGTAGTAGTTTTTACCACGAAGTATCAGCACGTCTTTTGAACGCCCAGTAACAAAAAGCTCCTGTTGATACAAAAATCCGAGATCGCCCGTACGTAAATAAGGCCCATCTTGACCATCACAAATATGCGCATCAAAAATGTCTTTACTCAGCTCAGGTTTATTCCAATACCCCTGTGCAACACTCGCACCTTTAATCCAAATTTCTCCAATTTCGCCATCTAAACAACGTTGCTCGGTATCTGGGTTAACTACCGCAACGATATGATTGTGCCAACTGTGGCCACTCGAAACCGCATAATAGTGAACTTCATCATTTATAAACTCGGTACTCGCAGGAGGCGTTTTCACCTCGGCGCGATTTTGCAGCATCACTTTGCTATCGAGGCAAAGTATGGTTGGCGTCTCAAGCGCATTGCCACCAGTCGCAAACAGTGTGGTTTCAGCCATGCCGTAGCACGGTGCAAGGTTTTCACGTCGAAAGCCACAGCGTCGAAACTTTTGATAAAACCGCTCAAGCGTACTCGCTCTTACGGGTTCAGCTCCGTTTAATGCCGATTGCCAATGAGATAAATCTAAATCCGCTAATTGCGCTTCAGTGACAGAGTCAACGCATAAGTCATAGGCAAAATTAGGGGCACTGGAAGTCACGCCTTTGAACTCACTTAATAGTTTGAGCCAACGTAGCGGCTTTTGTAAAAAGTATGTTGGGTTCATTAAACAGGCTGGAGCACCAATATAAACAGGCTGCAAAATACCGAAAATGAGCCCCATATCATGAAAGTGAGGCAGCCAGCTAACAATGGGCGTTGATTCATCATGCCCAAACGCTACCTTCATCATCTCTTCATTGTCGATAATATTGCCGTGGCTCACCATGACGCCCTTTGGGTCGCCAGTGGAACCAGAAGTATATTGTAAAAAAGCCAACTCATGTGCTTCTGGCTGGGCGACCTGCCAACTTGCCGGTATCTCATTTTTAATTGTGTCTGTTGCAAATAGTGCCAAGTTATTAAGACTTGCTTCAGCTTCAAACAAGGGCCTCGCTATGGCGTTTACTTTTTCACTGGTTAACACCCCTTTAGCACCGGCATCAAAAATAATACTCCTCAGTCGGGCGATATTTTGATTTTTCTTAGGAGGATAAACTGGCACTGCGACCACACCAGCGTACAAACAGGCAAAAAATGCTTCAACAAACTCAAAACCAGAGTTGTACAACAATAGGGCTCTATCTCCTTTGTCAAAATGGAGACTGAGCTGTGCGCCTATTTGTCGCGCTCGATAATCCAATTGTTGATAAGAAAGGGTTTTACTAGGGTGGTCGTCAGAGAAGAAGTAATGAAAAGCGGTATCGTCGCTACGCGTATTTGCCAATGTAACTAAAGCAGTCACCAAGTCTGTTTTCATGCCATGCCCGCAAAAAAGAGTGATTAAGTGATCTCTCAGTTATGAGCTAGGTCGACGTACTAAGTTGGAGATTTACGCAATTAGGTACTCTATCGCAATCCTAGCTATAACCATAAAATTGAATAAATATAATCAATTCAAAATTCACAACGAACACACCGAAAAATGCACGGCCTCACTAGGCCATCATTACATAGGTTATCGCCGCAAATTAACATGGCTGACTAACTAACACTTTGCTTAAAAGGTCGTTAGCCAACTGCGCCAAAGCCAACAAAAAGAACTGTTAAACAACAACTTAGTGAAAGCCCATTAAAAGAAAATGCTACTCACGCAGGCACGACAGCTAGACTACAAAATACAATACCTAGAATACTGAATATTCTTTTTTTAAAAAATACTGTGTCTATGATGCTAACACACAAAACAAAAAAATAAATCAAAATTACTTAAAATTAACATTGGCTTAATTTTTCGAACCGAATAATCCCTAAGAATTCTCGTGTTTTCTAATTGAACACTACCTAATTCACTATTAAGGGTAAATTACTCAACATTACATATATTTATATAAACGGAACACGCCCATGGAGTAATAATCATTGCACGGTCTTGAACAATGACTATACAGGCGCAGTATTAAGGCTTTTTGAAATCTGCAGCCATATCAAAGATTCATGATTTTTAAGCATTAAGCGGTCTTTTCGCGATTACATCGCACGAGTAAACACATCACTCACTTATCCTTTTGTGCTCATGACACAATCACCCAATATTGTAATTCCATATCTTTCAGCAAGAGAAATTCTGTCATTCAAGTTCTTCGAATTAAACTATACTTAGCTCGAAGGTGGCCAGCAAAAGTCAGCGTAAACCACTCCTGATGTACATTTGACTGGCGTTGTTTTTCCAACAGGAGTAAATACGCACTATTCGCAGTAGCGAGCTAAAGGACTAAGGACTGAGCGGTAATCACAAATTCCGCCATTCACGAACTGGGTGCTGAAGGACTAATAATGGATAAAGCGCGTTCAATAAACCTAAAATTATGGCTGACCCTAATTTCGACTGTCTGCGCAGCAATATTCGCGCTGTCCTTAATCATATTTAGTTTTCAGGTTAAAAAAGGCTTTCTATTAGAAGATACGCAAGCCTACTTGTCCGACACTTTGATGCACACAATTGGCAGTCTGGAAGCCGCACACTCGGACATTCTCATCAACGAAACCATCCGTGCCTCTTTGTTTGATAAGCACTTCTCATATATCCTCATCACCGACAAAAAACTCAAAGTTCTGTATAGCTCGGCAGCGAATCAAGTTGGGGAAAATGCAATGGCGTTGCTCCCTCACTTATCTAATATCGTTGTTGGACTATCAAAAGAAACACCGCTTATTCAAAGTTTTGACTCACAGCAGCAAACCTATACGAGTTACGGAAAAATCACGTACGCTGAACCCAAAGGCAGTCAATCAAATACAACACCATTTCTAATCGTGACGAAATACTCGCTCGCGGAAAAAGTAAGCAGCCTTTACACTCACTACAACCATAATGTTTGGATAGTGGTCGCTTCTGTATTAGTCATTTCTTTATTGGCTATCACTATCAGTTACTATTTCATTCATAAACCCATTGCGGTACTGGTGGAACTCAGTGACAAACTGGGTGATTTCAAGTTCAATCACGACACCAGTATTGCTGGCAGCGGCGAGTTGAAGCGACTTGCCAACAACTTGCATAATGCTTCCAGAACATTGCAACAAGGCTTCGAGCAAAAGAATCAAGCACAACAAAGTGCAATAGAAAAACAAAGCGTGCTGGAGGGTATTTTTTCAGCCCTTCCAGATATCTTTTTTATTGTTGATAAAGCAGGCAAGATTTTAGAGTGTCATTACGGGAGCAATGGCACAATGCATATTCCAGAAACACCATTTTTAGGGCAAAAACTGATTGATGTTTTGCCCACACACGCAGCAAAGCACTTTACCAAAGCTATATCAGCGACAGAGCAAAGTGGTCAGCTTACACAAATTGAATACCGTATCGACGGTGAGACAGCAGGCAAGCACTTCGAAGCACGATTAAGTGCGATCCCAGACTCAAACAAGCTGGTCGTTGCAGTACGAGACATTACCGACAAGAAGCGCCAAGAAGAAGTGATATTACATCATGCGTTTTACGACACCTTGACCAAGTTGCCAAATCGGTTTTTAGCGTTGGATAGGCTGCAACAAATGATCCATGAGGCCAAGCGAAATCAACAACTCATCGCCGTTGGGTTTATCGATTTAGACGACTTCAAAAAAGTAAATGACTCTATGGGTCATGAAGTAGGAGACAAACTGCTAATACATTCGGCCAAAATATTGAAAAACGCATTGCGCAAACAGGACACAGTTGCGCGACTCGGTGGTGA
The DNA here is from genome assembly GCF_001625595.1 of Pseudoalteromonas luteoviolacea NCIMB 1942. GTDB lineage: Bacteria > Pseudomonadota > Gammaproteobacteria > Enterobacterales > Alteromonadaceae > Pseudoalteromonas > Pseudoalteromonas luteoviolacea_A. The sequence goes on along the minus strand of NZ_AUXT01000163.1, from coordinate 13,579 downwards.
TGAGTTTATCGTCTTACTGGGAGATATCGCAGATCAACACCACATTACTGCTATCGCAACGAAATTAGTACACTTATTTCGTTCTCCATTTGAAATCGACGACCGCTCCTTTACGATTTCGTTGAGTTTGGGCCTTGCAGTGTTTCCAAATGATGCGGCAACACCTAATGAGCTACTGAGAAAAGCTGACTCAGCAATGTACAGCGCCAAACAACTGGGCCGCAATACGTTTTCATTTTTCACAGAAAGCATGAGTCAAGATTTAGACCGACGCCTCATGCTGGAAGAAAAAATGCGTTTGGCGCTCGCTAACGACAAGTTTGAAGTATATTTTCAGCCACAATATGATTTGCGTAGTCAATATGTTGTAGGTGCTGAAGCTTTATTACGCTGGCACGACCCTGAACTTGGCTGGATTTCTCCCGGAGAATTTATCCCCCTGGCAGAGCAAACAGGATACATTATTGAACTTGGGCAATTTGTGTTAGAAACAGCGATAAAGCAAATCAACAGTTTACAAAATACGCTCAGTAACCCATTTCGAATTGCCGTCAATTTATCGCCTCGGCAGTTTAAAGACCCCAACCTCGTTAATACGGTGAGCCATTTAATCAATCAATTCAAAGTAGACACACAATTACTAGAACTGGAAATCACCGAGGGGGTATTACTCAGCGGTGATGAACTGGTTAGAGATGCGCTATTTGAATTTCACCAACTGGGCATTCTCGTTTCTATGGATGACTTTGGCACTGGCTACTCATCGCTTAACTACTTGAGACAATACCCATTTGATGTTTTAAAAATTGATCAGAGCTTTATTTTCGATATGAATACCAGCGAACAGGTGAAACAACTCGTCAATGCTATCATTGTTATGTCGCATAATTTAGGTATAAAAGTGATCGCCGAAGGCATCGAAACCCAGCTACAATTAGACACCTTGGCAGCCATGAATTGTGACTTGGGTCAGGGGTACTTTTTAGGTAAACCGATGTCAAAAATTGATTTTGAAGCGTGGTTGACGCAATATGCTCTCCAACCATTGAATATTGAGAATAAATCCTTGTCGATACAAGACTATTAAAATGAATATGTTAGTATTGGGAAGTAGTGTAAGGATTTAGAACATGAATATAGAACTACTTGTTAGTAAAGCGAAACAGGTCTGCGATAACCGCGGTGCCCGGTTTACGCCGATTAGAGAAAAAGTATTTCGATTGCTCGCGACGAAACAAGGTGGCGTAGGTGCTTATGACCTGTTAGAAGAATTAAAATTAACAGAGAACAGTGCTAAGCCAGCGACTGTATATCGTGCGCTAGATTTTTTGGCTGAGCTTGGCTTCATCCACAAAATTGAAAGCACTAACTCGTTTATGCTGTGTCACCACTTTGACCATATCCATCCAGTTCAGTTGCTGATCTGTGATAGCTGTGGACACGTACAAGAACTGCATTCTGGTGCAATTTCTCACGAATTGAATAACTTATCAGCAGAAAAAGGCTTTAAAGTTAAAGCACAAACTATCGAAGCTCATGGGCTTTGTGAAAAGTGCCAACAGTAGTGCAGCTGATAAAAAAGCCACTACACTTAGATAATGACTGCAACAATGAATAAAACAAGGGAACAATAATATGAATGTTGAGTTCATCAACCCTTTTTTATCTTCACTAATAAATGTATTAGCTACTATGGCACAAACTGAGCTAACGCCTGGTAAGCCAAAGATAAAAAAAGATGAAGTCGCCAGAGGAGACGTGTCAGGACTGATCGGTATGGTTGGCCCACAAACCAAGGGATCTTTTTCCATCACTTTTGATGAAAGCTTAGCTTTAGCTATTATGGAAAGAATGCTAGGTGAAAGACCTGATGGTATTAATGAAGAAGTTACTGACATGGTCGGCGAAATCACCAATATGGTCACAGGTGGTGCTAAAAACCTATTAGGTGAAAAAGGTTATGACTTTGACATGGCAACCCCTTTAGTTGTTTCTGGACCAGGACACACAATTACACATAAATGTGAAGGCGCTAAGATTATTATGCCATTCACATCCGATGATGGTAACGCAAATATAGAAGTCAGCTTCGATAAGCTATGAGTTGGCATCAAACTGTTATTACATTAAAGCCTCGTTCTCGAGGCTTTCATTTAATCGATAACGAGTTACTTGCGCACCTTCCTCAGTTAAGCTACTACAAGGTAGGGCTGCTCCACTTGTTTATTCAACACACTTCGGCAAGTCTCACAATCAATGAGAATGCAGACCCCACAGTGAGAATGGATATGGAAAGCCACTTCAATCACTTTGTTCCTCAAAATCAAAATTATTATCGACATGATTATGAAGGCGACGATGATATGCCTGCACATATCAAGTCCAGCACACTGGGTTGTGAAGTGACGATACCAATCTACCAAGGCACTTTAAAGTTAGGGACTTGGCAAGGTATCTACCTTGGTGAACACCGAGATCAAGGTGGACCTCGTCAAGTTGTGGCTACGATGCAAGGGCAGCTGTTTGAGTGATGAGCAGCTTAGCCGGTTAAGTAGTCATAACTCACCCGCGGGGTGATATTACATAGAAGCTCGTAAGGAATAGTGTCTGCGCAGCTTGCGATTTCCTCAACAGGCAAGTTGGGTCCCCACATTTCAACCTCGTCACCAACTCTGATTTTGTCGCAATTACTGCCAATATCAACGCTTATCATATCCATTGAAATACTACCCACAATACCATATCGCTGGCCTTTGATGACCACAGGCGTTCCCTCTTTCGCATGACGCGGATAGCCATCGCCATAACCCATGGCTACCACAGCAAGTGTTGTGTCTTTCTCACAGGTCCATCGGCCACCATAGCCAATACGGTCGCCACACACTACGTCTTTTATAGCAATGACACGTGTTTTTAAACGCATAACAGGTTTGAGTGCATGATCTACCCCTGTGCAATTCAGCATAGGTGACACACCGTACAACATCAGCCCAGATCTAACCCAATCAAAATGAGCATCTGGCCAGCCAATAATGCCGGCAGAGTTGGCGAGACATAGGGCCTCATCTTGCTCTTTCACTAGCTCCGTAAACGCAGCTATTTGCAGTGTAGTGAAGTCATTATTAAGGTCATCTGCACAGGGAAAATGCGTCATTAACTTTGTATCGACTTTCACATTTGGCGACTGTTTTAGGCGCGCATAAAATTGTTCAAATTGATGAGGTTCAATACCAAGCCGATGCATTCCAGTATCAATTTTCAACCACACCGATATTGGCGCTTCCAACTGGCAAGCTTCAATCGCTGCCAGTTGGTTTTCGTCGTGAACGACTGTTTCAAAGTTGTTGGCTAATAAAATAGGTAAATCACTGGGCGCGAAAAAACCTTCAAGCAAAATAATCGGCTTAGTTAAGCCCCCTGCACGTAAAGCTAACGCTTCATCAATACGCGCTACCGCAAATGCGTCAGCCCCCTCTAAGCACTGGGCTATTTTGACTAAACCATGGCCATAAGCATTGGCTTTAAGCACAGCCATTACCTTTGCATTCGGTGCCATTTTTTTCACAATGGCCAAGTTATGCCTCAGCGCATTAATATCGATTTCGGCTGTTGCTAAACGCATTTTTAGATACCCTTATTTATTTGGGCTTAATACTCGTCGTCCAGTGCAGGCCCAGCGTAATTGTCAAAACGAGAGTATTGACCTTGGAAGGTTAACCTCACCTTACCAATTGGACCGTTACGCTGCTTACCTATAATAATTTCTGCGGTGCCCTTGTCTGGGGTATCGTCGTTATATACTTCATCACGATAAATGAACATGATCAGATCGGCATCCTGCTCGATTGAACCCGATTCCCTCAAGTCGGAGTTTACAGGTCGCTTGTCAGCACGTTGCTCTAGTGTACGGTTAAGCTGGGACAATGCGATAACGGGACACTCCAGCTCTTTTGCTAGGGCTTTCAATGAACGCGATATTTCAGCAATTTCTAAAGTACGGTTGTCCGATAGACTTGGCACCCGCATTAGCTGCAAGTAGTCGACCATGATCATACTAATACCACCGTGGTCTCGCGCAATACGACGTGCTCTCGAGCGCACATCTGTTGGCGTTAGGCCTGACGCATCATCAATATACATCTGCCCTTTCTCCATCAATAGCCCCATTGTTGAAGAAAGCCTTGCCCAGTCATCATCATCCAATTGGCCCGTTCTTACTTTGGTCTGGTTGATACGACCCAAAGACGCCAACATCCTCATCATAATCTGCTCTGAGGGCATCTCTAATGAGTAAATGAGTACAGGCTTGTCTTGTGTCATAGCCGCATGCTCTGCCAAGTTCATGGCAAATGTTGTTTTACCCATTGAAGGACGAGCGGCAACGATTATGAGATCCGAGGGCTGCAAACCCGCAGTCATTTTGTCTAAGTCTGAATAACCCGAACTTACCCCAGTCACACCATCTTGCGGAGACTGATAGAGCTCTTCAATTTTATCTATGGTTTTTTCCAAAATACTGTGAATATTTTGTGGGCCTTCGGTACTTTTGCTGCGCTGCTCAGCAATTTTAAACACTTTACTCTCAGCTAAATCTAACAAATCGTGACTATTGCGCCCTTCAGGATTAAAACCGGCTTCAGCGATTTCATTGGCAACAGAGATCATTTCTCTTACTACCGCCCTTTCGCGCACGATACTTGCGTAGGCATCAATGTTTGCAGCACTGGGGGTATTTTTCGCTATCTCAGCTAAGTAGGCAAAACCACCTATTGAATCTAGTTGATTGTTCTTTTCTAGATTCTCCGAAATTGTTATCAGATCGATTGGTTGACCAAGCTCAACGAGTTTAGTCATGGCCTCAAAAATCAGTTTATGTGTGCGGGTGTAAAAGTCTTGAGCAACCACCAGCTCAGCAACACGGTCAAATGCTTGGTTATCTAGCATTAAACCACCTAAAACAGACTGCTCTGCTTCGATTGAATGTGGAGGAACTTTTAGTGTATCGACTTGTTGATCAGGTTTGGCCATATTACGACAAAAACAAATGAGTGGATTTGTTATTGTAACCCTAAATCAAAAAAAACTGAATGCTGTTTGACTGACAAGCTTTAAACAAAGAAAAGCAACAGCTCGGTTATTCGAGCTGTTGCTCAATTCTAATTCTTTTTCAAAGTAATTCGACCGCTGACAGTATCAATCTCAATATCTGCATCACCGCCCGCGACATTAAACTCTAGTTCACGTGATGGACCATACTTAGCTTTTTTCACTTCATCTTTGCTTAATTCATTGATAATTTTTCCGCCCGCATGGGCATCAATATCAAAACGCGCCGAAATATCGCTCGGAAAGTACAAGTCGACATCACCACTGACAGATTCAAGGTTCAGTCTCGCTCCTGATAGTAATTTTTTAGTGCGGACTTCTATTTCGCCATTGACCGTGTTTAGTCGTAGTTCTTGAAGCGCAGCAATGTCAAATTCAACTTCACCATTCACATTCTCCAAGCGAATCTCTTGAGCTAAAGTCTTACTTTCTATTGAACCATTTACGGCATTGAAGCGTAATTTTCCGGCTGAGCCCACATCTTTTATGTCACCATTGACCGTTTCATAGCGCACACGTCCGCTTAAGTCGGTACCATCAATGTCGCCATTCACCGTTTCTAGTCTCACTTTGCCATCTATCTGGCTTGCCTTAATATCACCATTAACGGTTTTAATAAACGCGCCTGCAAGTAATTGAGAAGCTTCTACATCTACCTGAACGCCTTCAAATACGAGCTCACTCTGCTTAGGCATAAATATAGTTAATTCAGAGCCTTCATGTTGACGACCCCAACCTTTGACTCGAGAGGGCATCTCGACAATGAATTCTGTTTTGCTCCCCCTGTTAGCAAGCTTATACCCTTTTGCAGCGTCGTCGAGTTCACCTTCTACTTTAAACTTGGCTTGATCCCACGTTTTAATTACAACGCTTCCACGTTGATTTTCAATGAAAACCTTACCATCCTTTGGAATTCCGATTTCTTTATCTATTTTTTCCCCAGCTAGTACCATAACTGGCAGCATTGCCAAACTTAATACTATTGGGCTCAATACGATTGCTTTCATCCTACTTCTCCTAAATCTGTTGCCAACGGGGTTGGTGAACCCGGTTAATTAAATCTAATTGCTGTTGATAAACCTGCGCGAGCATTTGTAACAAAGCGGCATTTTCTGGGTCATTCTCAAGAACAGTTTTAATCGCTTGTTCTGCTTGCTCAAGCTCTTGCAGTTGTACTTGCCAATCATGTGTCAAAGCAGGCTGTGAGCCATACTGCACCAGCAAGGTTTGCTTTTGCTGCTCGAAATAGTTGCTCATTTGCATCACTGGACTTTGCGTAGCTGGCTTCATGCTAAAATACACAGCACACATGCCTACAAGAGTTGATGCGGCAATTGCCGTAGCTTGACGCCATACATCCACGCGATTTTGTTGACTCGACTGCGAGGCATTTGTGGGTGACTCTGCATTAATTGCTCGCTCAATCCCGGACCAGAGCTCTTTTTGAGGCTGAGGCATGTGCTCGGGGCGGTCACTTTGCTCTACGTTTTTTGCTAAAAACTCATCAAAACTTGGTTTAGTCATTTTCATACCACTCCTGTAACAGCTTTTTTGCCCTGTGATACTGAGATTTACTCGACCCTACAGCCATGCCTAACATGGTGGCAATTTCTTCGTGTCGATACCCTTCCACTGCATGGAGTACAAATACTAATCGTGCTCGCTCTGGCAATTTCAAGATCAGCTTATCCAAACCATTTAAGTCACCACATAACGAAATGCTCGCTTCATCCATACCACTGTTCTCAAAGCTCACGACTTTAGTCAGCCAATTTTTTTGCTTACGTAGATAACTAATAGCGACATTTGACGTCACGCTGTGCAGCCAGGTAGTAAATTTTGATTGCCCATTAAATTGCGAAACCTTATGCCACAATTGTACGAATACCTCTTGGCAAGCATCTTCAGCATGTGCTTGATCAGCTAGTAACCTTAAACACAGCGCATATACTCGCTGATGGCACTGTTCATACAACGCGGCGAAGGCAACTTGATCCCCTTGTTTAGTGCGCAGTACTAGCTCATCAAGTGTATCGTCTGCAAATGCGTCTCGTGCATCAACTAACATAATAAAATTCCTTTACTGCAAGGCAAAGATGATGACACATCTCTCCCAGAAAAAAAGCAATAGCCAAATAAAATCAAAGTTCAATGTAGTTGCTTTTTTAAATATTAGGTCGAGTATTTACTCGCCTATACAGTGTTTTTATTTAATTATTAAGACGCAGGGACTGCAAAAAAGGTTTAAAGGAGGTTGGTTAATTTTTCATTAGAACAGATAACTAGGTTTGGACAGACTTCGAACATGAATTACGTCAGATACAAAGCGGGTTTTACTGAGTGTCACCAGCCCCATCGTTGTCAGTGTCACTAAACGCTTCAGGGTGCTTATAACGCCAACTATCAAAAACTAACTTAGCTGGGGTCTTTACTGTGCCGCCACTGCCTATTTTTAAGTCTTTAAGCGCTTCATCAAAATGTACACCGCTGCCACCATGCGCTTCGATTGTCGCACCACGAACAGTACCAAAAAACTGCCCGCTCCCTGTCATTGAAATAGAAGTCATGGGCGCATAAATAACTGCATAGAGTGACGAAGTGCCACTCACCTTAACACCAGGTTTATTTCGTTGACTCGGATCATTGGGGTCTGCCCGATATGAAGAAAAGATACTAAATGTTCCCCAACCACTTTCTGTGATCCCTGGTTTCTCAGTAACAATTTGCGCACTGGCACCTAGATTGACTTTGCCCGTTACAAAAATGGTTAAGCTAGACTTGTCTTTTATATTTAATCGGCTGTTCCCGCCCATGGTAAAATCGCCATCGATAAGCCAGATAACGTCACCGCCATTAATTCCCCCGTCAATATTCACAACACCATCACTGCCTATATTGACGTTCTTCATACCAAAAGCATATTCGGTGTCTTTATTATTGGATCTGCCATGATTTTGTTTATTGATATCAAATAAATAGATATTAGTAGCCGTTGAGTTAAGCTTCGTACCTTGACCTTGCGTAAATTCACCTACATGTGGTGTAAAGTCAAACACTTGCTGAGCCCCTACTTTAAAATCCGAGTAATTGTTATTTTCATCAATAATATTTGGCATGTTCGCGGGCAGTGCGAGTGGGTCGCACTCCTTGTCTGGATTTGCTGGGTCATAATCAGGCGAGTTTGGATCGTAGACTCTTACTGCTTCAACATTCGGGTTCACATTAAACTTTGCTGCGGAGTAGTAAATGCCATCTTGCGAGTGCTCAGTCGCCACTTCAAATTTACCGGTTCCACCATATTGAATATCAAGTGCCTCTTTCTGTTCATTCAAAATATCAGCACCCCATAGCATTTCAACATTACCGTTGGCACGTACAACCCCAGATATATCGCCACCACGATGTATCACAAAGCCCTGTGTTAACACATTACCTTTCACGCGCAATCCGCCGCCATATGAAATGTCAATCCCCGTATTAGATTGAACATTACCAATCACCGGAGAAGAGCCTTTGAGATATAAAATACCAGATGCTTTAACATCCCCTTCAATCGGTGAATGTCCAGACAGCACAACATTCGCATCACCAATCACAGTATTTACATCACCATTGCTGGATTTTGTCTGTTCATAAGTACCGTTCCTAGAGTCGTAACTATCCACTAGGCCGCTCCCTGAAAGGTTAACGCCTTTACAGCCCGTCACCGCATTTTTAAAAGTGGGTTCGTAAACAGCTTCAGTATACTTGAACATAGCCACCATATTATTGGATGCATCCAGCCCATACTTTTGACCGAGACTCGCTATCTCTATACTTATAGTGCCATCAGCATTGGTAACTTTTGAGTGTTGAGTTGCGTATTGCCCTTCAGTATGTGAGCCGTAGTTTAGCCCAGGGTTCGCCAAAAGCAGCTGGTCCGCAGTGGCTCCCGCATTGGCATTGACGTAATCATTGAGGTCATCTGCGCTGGCAAACACGCCTTTTTCGGCTTGCAATCGCGAGTTGAGGTCCTTTTGGAAGTTGCCACTTAAGCGCTCTTGCACAAGCGTATCTTTCATTGACGTAAATACCACGACACTCGCCATAGTACTTAGAAGCATGACTTTCACAAGGGTAAAACCTGATTGTCGTACAGAACTCGTCATAGAATGTCCGCCCTAGGTTGGCCTTCGCCACATAGCTTTATCAAGCACCAAGCGACTCGCCGCAATATCAATCTGAATCTTGCCGTCAAATTGCTTTGGTAATTTATCTGGAGTTACAAAGATACTGATCAAGATCCCTGAGTTCTCAAATGTCAGCGCCTGTAACCCGCGTAACAGTTGCACCGGTCCATTACCAATATCACAGGTCAGATACCCATTCGTTAAAGTATATGTCTCCCAATACCCCACATCAGGGACACTGCCATCACAGGCTAGCAACCCCGCTTGTTGATGAACGCGCAAAGCTGATTTTTCGTTTATCACTTCAGGTAACTTGCTTGTTTGTTTTATGCTTCGCGTCATGGTTTGGCTGGTATAGCGCACAACTTCCTGTGCATGAGAAAGCTCTTTACTTGCCACCACCGTACTTTTAATTGCGGTGTAAGACATGGCTACGCCAGACAACAAAAACAGGCCAGCCGCCATTGCAACAAGGAGCTCAATTAAAGTATAGCCATCTACTTTACGGCATATTGTGAGCACATTTACCTGTTGTTTGATCTGGGGCTGGAACATATACATAACTTGCTACTAAAGTAATTTGGTTTAAAGCACTATTATTGCTCAAACGGCTGTCCTGCCAACTCACTTCAAATTTTACATCTCGTCGTTCTGAAGTTAGTTGAGTAAAATTTTTGTCATTGTACCTATCGGGCTGTATTCTTAATGTGAAGCGCGTATCTGTGGGCTGTAAATTAGCCACTCGTGGGTTGTCTTTCAACAACAGATTTTGATTAGTATGTTCAAAATAGCATAGCTCATTCCACATTCGCTCAATCGCATTTTGGCCATTAACCAATGCGACTGTATAATAAAAACTATTATTTGCAAATTGCAGTGATTTCAATTGCGCACCCGCCAAGCCCAATAACGCAACGCCGGCAATCACAATAGACACCATCACCTCAATCAGTGAAAACCCCTTCACTATGCGCAATTTTCGGCTGCCTCACTTACCCAGCTTTGTCCACTGCGCAAAATGCACAATCGATAGTCTCGCGTACTGCTGTCATTGTCACCCACCAATATATTGCTCATTAAGTTTAACTCGCCGGTAGATCTTACCTCACGATCGACCAAATCGATATGGACAGATTGGTGTTCAATTGTAAACGTACGTAAAATGGTTTCCTGCCCAGCAATGACCGTTGTAACATGCCAATTGGAGTTATCTTTTACTAACTTAACCGTCTGCTCTCTTTTTACCGCTTCGCTGCGCGCATACTGATATACACTGTTTAGCTGATGAACGTTAGAATCTACCCTATCTTGTTTAACGTAGGTGATCACAGAAGGCATTGCCAAACTTGCTAATACGGCAACCAATGCAACGCATATTAACAATTCAATCAATGTAACGCCCTGCTCTTTAGACTTACCAACAATCATTATGTTGCCCCTGTGAAGATTCTGTACTCTGCTCATCGAGCGTTAATACACCACATACATCTGAAGCTTGGGTTGAATTAGCTATTGGTGTGGCAGTTATCTCAAATCCTAAATTTCTGTAATCTCCCGCGGCACCGTCTGGTTTTTTTCGCGGGTTATATCCCAATGTGTAATAACTCGATTTTTGCGCCAGAGTATGTGTATCTGGGTAGCCACCATTTCTTGAGTAGATACGCTCAAGGACAACCGCCTCTTGATACATCAGCTGTTGAACATCAGCTCGGTTTCCCTTACGTAGATATTCCATATAATTTGGCATTGCAATACTTGCGAGAATGGCAACCAAAGCTACAACCATCAAAACCTCAATCAATGTGAATCCACGCACAAAACGATTATTAAACATTGTTCTCCTAATCTAAATGATAACGCTGTCATCACTTACAAATAACACTGTATGATAATTGGACAGCAAAAAAAAGTACCTAGTACAAAAGAGTTAACTAAATTATCACAAATAAAACTTATATAAAATGGGTACGCTATTACAAGTGATTACTAGAGTATATATACATCTAAAATATAAAACGGTTCAGTGCCAAGTTTTGTGATTTAGATTAATTTTCCAACTTGTATGGTGAATCTTCCGTGAGCAACCGTGCTAAAAACCGATTTTTTACACTGAAAGTTTGTGTCGTTGTTATTTTTCAGGGGAGGGATAAAACCGCACACTGAGTGTGCGGTTTACGCTTAATAAATTAAGCTTCTGCGATAACGATAACTTTGATAGTTGCCGTTACGTCAGAGTGAACTTGAATAGCTACGTCAAATTCACCAGTCTCACGGATAGTACCTAGAGGTAGGCGAACTTCAGCTTTAGCTACTTCAACACCAACTGCAGAAATCGCGTCAGCGATGTCACGAGTACCGATAGAGCCGAATAGCTTACCTTCGTCACCCGCTTTAGAAACTAGAGTAACTTCAGCTAGTGCTTCAAGTTTTTCAGCACGCGCTTGAGAAGCAGCTAGCTCTTCTGCGATTTTTGCTTCAAGCTCAGCACGGCGAGCTTCGAAAGTTTCGATGTTAGCTTTGTTTGCAGGTACTGCTTTACCCTTAGGGAATAAGAAGTTACGTGCGAAGCCAGATTTTACAGAAACCTGGTCACCTAGGTTACCTAGGTTAGCGATCTTGTCTAGTAGAATAACTTGCATGTCTCTACACCTTTTAAAAACTATTAATCAGCCGGCTTACTTATGTAAGTCAGTGTACGGAAGAAGGGCTAGGTAGCGAGCACGCTTGATAGATGCTGCTAGCTGACGCTGGTACTTAGCGCTTGTACCTGTGATACGGCTAGGTACGATTTTGCCACTTTCAGTTACATAGTTTTTAAGAGTAGCTAGATCTTTGTAATCGATTTGTTGTACGCCTTCTGCTTTAAAACGGCAGAACTTACGACGTCTGAAATAACGTGCCATGAGTAATTTCCTCAATTAATTCTTTCAATATGTTGTGCGTGAAGTACAAGTTGACTCAAACCATTTCGGCTTTCGTGACGGTTTAAAAAACCGCGCACTTGTAGCCCTTGCCCAACGTATAAATGCTCTAGTTGAGTTCGGAATTTGTCTCCGCTGGCAACCACCTGAATACGAACATAGCTGTTACGATTTAGGTCGGCTTCTATTTGCATTGATTTGTGCTCTAAAACAAAAATACAATGCGGGATCCCAGCTGGACTTTGACTATATTTCGGTGTTTTACAAACAACCCCAGACAAAACAAATTGATTTGTATACAGGTCTGTTTGAGTTTGCACCATAACCTCTAAAGGTGAGTCAAATCCGAATCAATAACGATTAAGCAGATGCTGCTTCTTTTTTCTCTTCTTTTGCAAGAGGAGAAGCTTCAGTTACAGCGTTCTTAGTACGCATAACTAGGTTACGTAGCACTGCATCGTTGTAGCGGAAAGAAGTTTCAAGCTCGTTGATTACTTCAGTTGGCGCTTCAACGTTCAAAAGAACATAGTGTGCTTTGTGAAGCTTTTCGATTGGGTAAGCCAGTTGACGACGGCCCCAGTCTTCTAAACGGTGGATAGTACCGCCAGCTTCAGTGATAGAACCAGTATAACGCTCGATCATACCTGGAACTTGCTCACTTTGGTCTGGGTGAACCATGAATACGATTTCGTAATGACGCATGGATATTCCTTACGGTTAGTATAGCCTTGTCCCGTTTCGGCCGGCCGGGTTAAGGCAAGGAACGACTAATATGGCCGAAAGAGCGCGTATTTTACGCATAGAGCTAAAAATAAGCAATGTTTTTATACGATAATTCAGGATTAATAGAGAAAATAGTTATAAAAGATTGATATAAAGAAATATTAGAAAAGAGAGATTGGAGCGGCACACGAGGTTCGAACTCGTGACCTCGACCTTGGCAAGGTCGCGCTCTACCAGCTGAGCTAGTGCCGCTTCATAGTTTTGCTCTAATTTTTCCGCTGGAGCGCGACGGGTCGCGTCTAACGTTTTAGCAGCTGAGCTAGGGCCGCTTCATAATTTGCTCTAATTTTTCCGCTGGAGCGCGACAGGTCGCGTCTAACGTTTTAGCAGCTGAGCTAGGGCCGCTTTATAGGTTTATTCAACATTTTATCAGTTGAATAAAACTGAAAATTTGGAGCGGCACACGAGGTTCGAACTCGTGACCTCGACCTTGGCAAGGTCGCGCTCTACCAGCTGAGCTAGTGCCGCTTCATAGTTTGCTCTAATTTTCCGCTGGAGCGCGACGGGTCGCGTCTAACGTTTTAGCAGCTGAGCTAGTGCCGCTTCATAGGTTTATTCAACATTTTATCAGTTGAATAAAACTGAAAATTTGGAGCGGCA
>NZ_AUXT01000162.1 GCF_001625595.1 Pseudoalteromonas luteoviolacea NCIMB 1942 | reverse complement strand
TCAATCATCGAGTAATAGTTACAAGTTAACTAATTCGATAATACGAATATTAAAAAGCCGCTCAATGAGCGGCTTTTTTTATGCCTATGACCCGACCTAAATAGCGTAAAAGTTATACATGAGACTCTGCTTTTGATTCTGCTTTCTGTGTTCCCGTCCTAGAATACCTGTTTTGCACTTATTAACTTTGTCTGGCAGTTTTTTCTTCTTTATCATGTATTATTGCATTTTTAAAATTTAAATGGTTCTGGGCTATGAAACGTTTACTTATTGCTGCACTTTTTACAATTTCGTTTACCGGCTTAGCCAGTGAGTATCGAGGCACGATTAAACAGGTTGTGTGTCATGTAGAAACTGTTTCCCCCGTTTGTCAAGTAATGCTAAATGGCACGCCTCACTCTGAATCGTGTGCCAAAGATAGTAGCTGGAAATATACATTCGATGGCACTACTCCAGAAGGGAAAAATATACTTTCTATTTTGATGGCCGCACAAATGAGTGGTAAAACAGTGGGCATAAGAGGCTTGGATAAGTGCACACTAGCAACAGGATCAGAAGATCTGAGGCACGTATATATCGAGACTCCGATGTAGTTTATGAGGTAATATACTTCGCGTTAGTGAAACACTTCTTGGATATTATCAGCTTTGCTCAGCACTGGCGAGCATTCACTTTAACCCCCACATACAACAAATAATCTAAGCATAAAATAAAGCATGTTTAGTGTTTTCCCCCGTATTAAACCTACTTTCAACTCAGTTGCTGGTTTGTGGGTTTGTCATGATAGGACTTATTCATACTAGGAGAGAAAATCATGGCTAAATCACTGACTCTAGAATTGTTGGCTGAAATAATGCCGCAAGCAAAAACAGCAAACATAGAAAAATATGTAACGGCTTTGAATGAAGTACTGCCAACATTTGAAATAAATACCCCGTTGCGTATTGCGCATTTCGTGGCCCAAATTGCCCATGAAAGTGGGTATTTAAATTACAATCGCGAGAATTTAAACTACAGCCAAAAGGCGTTGAGGGCGGTATTTGGCAAGTATTTCCCAAATGATGATGTAGCGAGCGAGTATGCTCGTCAGCCAGAAAAAATAGCTAACCGAGTTTACGCTGATCGCATGGGTAATGGTGATGAGGCATCTGGCGATGGTTGGCGTTATCGCGGTCGTGGTCTCATTCAGTTGACTGGCAAAGACAATTATACCCGTTGTGGGGAAGCGCTTGGTTTAGATTTAACGAGCAATCCCGATTTAGTCAGTGATGATGCCACAATTGCCATTCAAAGCGCTTGCCACTACTGGCAAAGTTGCAACTTGAATTCACTTGCGGATCAAGATGACTTATTGAAAATCACCAAGCGCATCAATGGCGGAACAAATGGCCTTGAAGATCGCACGGCACTGTTAAATCGAGCAAAACAATTTTTAGAGATCGCATAAGGAACCAATATGGATGCAATTAGTAAAATGTCGCTTGTGGAGTTAAGTAGTCACTTTAATGCGCTAAAAGGTGCAGACGTGTGTTGGCCTCGTATTGAGAAAATGATTTCTGACACGGCAAACAGCTGGCTGCAAAGTGGTAAAGCCCCTAACGACTTATCGGTAATGAATGTTTGGTGGCACACGTGCTTTGAACTATTGGCCCCACACCAAGTACAGATCAGTGCGCTTAATTATCAAGATGAATACATCGAGATTAAAAACCTTGGACCGGCCATTATCGATTTGAGTGGCTGGAAAATTACAGCAGGCGATGAGTATCAAACCTTTGTTTTTGCCAAGGACACGTTAATTTATCCACATGAAACGCTGCGAATTGAAACCTATCTGGGTAGTACATTGAGCTTTGATAGTAAGCGCCCAATATGGAACAACAAAGGGGATAAAGGGGCATTACATGATTGTAATGGTGCGTTGGTAAGCACTTGGCTATATGGTGACGCAGCGCGTGAGCATCTCGAGGTGAGTCTTGTAAACTTTGATGGTTTAGAGGTCAAGAAAGAGGGAGACGAATTTGTAGAGGTTGCCAATTTGAGTCACTCGGTGATTGATATATCACTTTGGCAGATCCGGGGCAATAAAGGACAACAATTCGAATTTCCAAATGGTTCTTTTATCAAACCGCAAGGTGTCGTGCGCGTTTATACCAATCAGTATCACCCGAGCACTGGCGGGCATAATTTTGAGAGTCAAAGAGCGCTTTGGTCCAACGATGGAGGAAAAGCGTCACTGTACGACAATCAAAACGCCTGTATTAGTGAATATCAATGGTGAAAAGAAGGGGGGTCCCCCCCCAATACGATGATGATAAATAAAAAACAATCCAACTCAATTGAGGTATCGGCTGACATTGCACAAGTCATTCAAGAGGGGCAGCAGCTGATATCCTATATGGCCAAAAATGGTCAAGTCAGCCTCGCCCCAGAATTGGCGGAGGTGATGATCAATGCCAAATATAAGCTGCAAAAAAAGCAATGGAGCCCACAGGATGAAGCGGATGTTTTACATAGCTATGACCAGCTAGCAAAGGCGGTGTCTCCTGTTTCGATGGAAAGTATTCAAGCTATTTCGCGTGCGGAATGCGACAAGCCAAGCCAAGCTGAGCGGGCAGTCGCATGGTATCGGCGTTATACCTTGGTTGCGCTACTGTGTTTGTTGTTTGCGCAGGTTTACTACCTATTTGGTCACGCGTTAGCACATGACTTAAACGCACTGTACGAGACCCGTAATGAGTGGCAGTTGAAGGCGTCTAAAGCCACACCCGACAGCGCGGAGTATGACCTAATACAGCAAAGCTACGAAGAGGTTGGTCAGCGGCTAGATGCTAATTACAATTTGCTTAAGGTTTGGAATAGAGTGTGGTTGTTCGGGCTCACGTTTAAAAGTGATATTCCGCCTTACAGCAAAGAAAAGTTAGATGTAGAGTTGCGCCGTCTTGAGAGAGAGCAAGCCAATGCGACGGATTTGGACAACTTACATTTAGCAGAGACGCGGCTTAAGGCCCGCCTTCAATTGTTTGAAAACATGCTATTTGCTCAATCAGTTTTGGAAGTGCTGCAAGGTTATATTTTGCCGTTATTATACGGGTTACTTGGTGCATTTATTTTTGTTTTAAGGGATCTCTTAAAAGAGATTAAGGCCATTACATTTACCTCAGACAGTGAAATCCGTTATCGTTTGCGGCTAACGCTAGGTGCACTTGGCGGTATGATTATTGGGTGGTTTTTAAATCCTCAAGAGCTATCTGGGTTAGCGTCGTTGTCACCGATGGCTATGGCATTCTTAATGGGCTACAACGTCGATGTGCTGTTTGCGATTATGGATCAGGCCATTGACAAACTGCGTAATGCTTTGGCCAATAATGTAAAGAATCAAGCACCAGTAGATCGCAATAAAATAGACTAACTGATATCTAAAGTGCGCTATTTGACGGTAAAATTAATAAAAAAAGCCAATTATCTTTGTGTTTGATTGAGTAACTTAGGTATATCAATTCTACAGGAGATAAATATGGAAGCGGAGCAGGGAACCGTTGATAACCCGCTTAGGGGAGATCACGAATTTTCAGCCATTTTAGCCCAGTGTAAAGCCATGGCGGAGTTTTCATTTCATAAAGGGATCAAGGTGCCTGAGTCGATTATGGTGAAGCTCGATGCTATGTCAGGTCATGGTTGTGATCAGCTGGAAATAAAGGCGTTGACTCAAGTACATAACCGACTGACTGAACTGGTTTCCCCAGCCAAGCCAGAGACTATTTGGCTGATGTCTGTGGAGACTAAAAAAGGGAGTTTATTGTTATTTCTTGGTCGTGTACCGTTAATCAGAAAGATGATGGTCGTTGCCATTATGTCATTGGTTGCGCTCATAGCGTTAAGTTTGTCGAGCTATATCAATAATGAAAATATGGTGGCGAGTATGTTCGATATGGAAGGCACACGGCTATTGTATGTTCAGGCTATTCTGCTGGCGTCTGCGGCCATAGGGGCTTCATTCGCAGCCTTGTTTAAAGCCAATAGTTATGTGACAGCAGGTGTCTACGACCCGAAATATGAAAGCTCTTATTGGGTGCGTTTTGTAGTGGGTTTAATCGCTGGGATTATTTTAACTCAATTGATCCCCGTTAACTTAGATGCTGTAGCCAGTGCCGCAAGCAGTGAAACTGGCGGGGCGCCTGTAAGCCATGCTGCACTTAGGATCACGATGGCACTCGTTGGCGGTTTTTCGGCGAACTTAGTGTATAAAATCCTCGACCGTATTGTAGAGACTGTTCAGTCGTTTATTTCGCCAAATATTCCAGAAGACCCTCAAGTATTAAAGCAGAATCTTGAGAATCAATTTCGAAAGCAAGAATTAGATCAAATTACCATTTGGAGCCAGGGGATCGTCGCTATTCAGAGTAAGTTGGCCTTAGAGCCAAATATGCCCGTGTCCAAAATTCAACAAATGCTTGCTGATTATTTGAAAGAAGTCATGAGTGCACATGAGGAAAAGTGAGATGGTGAAAGCATGGATAAAAGTTGGAGTAAGACTTGCGGCGCTGTTGATTTTAAGCACCCAGTTGGGTTGTTCATTGCACTTAGTGTCAGAATATGACCGCGCGTCGCAAAATCAGATGTTGAGTCTAATGAAGAAGATAGATGGCTTCTATCTGCATATGTCCAATGTCACGCCTACTAAACGTAAGTTTTCACATTACACCAGCGGCTATACCAATATTGAAGTTGAAATTAACGCCTTATTACAAAGGCAAAAAGTGCGAGAGCTCAATGAGTTGACCGTGAAGCAAGTAGAAATTTTGCTGGAGTTATGGCAGCAGGGTAAGTTGGCACACAAAACCAAAGACAGCATTTCGGATTTCATTATTAAACGTCGTCGCTCTGAGTATCAGCGGGTGATGTTAGCAATGATCCGAGGTGAAGAAAGCAAAGCATAGTAGGAGATGATTGATGGAATTTGATATTGCAAAAACATTGCAAGATGTTAGCGGCCAAGTGATGGGCGAGTTGGGAGAAGTAGGGAGCGCGTTTGCAGGGGAATTGGGTAAAGCATTTGCCGAGAAACAACAAAGCATAGCAGAGTTAAGCTCAGCCTTTTTGAGTGGAGAAATTGACGAAGCTGAGCTTAAACAGGAGCTGGCACGCGAACAAAAAGTGATTGAAGCGCAATTGATTACGCTCGAAATTGCTGCAACGGCTGCGATACAAAAGGCCGTGAATGGCGTTGTGGATGGTCTTGTAAGCACCTTAAAAGGAGCGTTATAAACGCGAACTTGTTGTCAAGAAGGTGTAAGGACGCACCTTCTTTTTTCTCCCCTAAACTATCGTTTAATTAACCGATTAGTGCTGCTGAAAGGCGTTTATGCTCATCCTATTTAATCGTGGAGAATAGTCATGAGCAGAGCGAAAAGACGTATTCGTTGGCGGCGCGTCAGGATATTAAAACCATATAATTATTATTTTCATGTCGGTGCAAAACCTCAAACTAACCAGCTAGTTTCGCAACCGCTTAAAGGGACACATCTAGACGAAATAGCTGATGAGCAGTTATCGTCCCCCGCTGATACACCATCAGCGAAAAGTGACAAGTTTGCGATCTTTGACTGTGAGTCACAAACTATCGATGTTAACGAAGAAAGTCAGCCCACAATGCGTCACAAAGACGCTTCAGCGGAAGCCCTAAACGTTGCAGACGCAGACTCTCCAGTCGCGGAGTTTGAGCCAGGAAAAAACCCTTATATTTTTTACCTTCAGCAAGTGCCCATGATGTTAACTGGGTTACCTCAAGAAGTTGCCGTTCCTGCGTCCACAGATACGCAAGTGGTATCTGAACCTGAGCCCCATCACAGTACAGAAGCTGATATTGATACGTCTATCTCTGCGGCACAGCCCCAGTATGAGGCTGCTTCTGCTAAATCTGATGACTACCCGCTACCCAAAAAAACGGATAATGAAGCGCACTGTGGTGATGGGGAATTGCTATTTTGGGAAAATCCCAGTGCTGCTTATCCCAAGCCGTGTACACATCGCCAAGGGGTGAAATCTCCACATGCTGCTAATTTACTCGTAAGATTTGGTGGGCATGCTGATAAATCCGTTGATCAACGTGGTTTTATAGTCGCGCTAGACAGGCAGTTGCAAAAGCAATCACTCAAGCTGAACACTTGGGCAACCTTATGGCATTCACCAAAAACGTTGGCGAGATGGGCTTCCCGACAGCCGCTTGAGCACCTATTGCGATTACTTAAAGGCCAATACGGTACCAGTGTCAGTACAATATCGACAGAGCAGTTTTTGTTCGGGTGTATTTGTCATGGGGGTGAAAGCTTAATTAACGAGGCACAGCTCGCCGAATGTGTGCTACCAGTCATGGAGGTCATAAACCACTTTCAATTTGAAGGGAGACCTGAGGCATTTATAGATACTCTATCGGCACAATATTCTACGTCGTACTGGGTGCTGATCAGGCAAATGACAAACCCTATATTATGTGCGCGACTATCAAGCTTGGTGATGTCTGCACCTTGGTCCGGAGTTTCGCATATTGTAAGCTCAATTGATTGGCGTAAGCCTGTCGAGGTGACGCTATTCGCGATACCGAGTGGTGCCGGCACTCACTTAGCCACACAATATGTACGAATGAAAAGCCGGTGGCAGCCCTATTTAACTATGCCATTACTGGAGTTCATGTTTTTACAGCAGTCTTTACCTGATTCCCCCAATTATTCCGGCGATATTCTCCATAGGATAGATGCATCAACATAACCACAACTACGGAGCAGAATGGTATGACCAACCTCGTATTTCGTTCAGGCATTGCAAGTGATGGGCGTAAAATCGCGCTAATTTCGGATCAATTGGATGTCGAGGAAAAGTTCGATAATGGCTATAAAATTGCGTATAAAGACAAAGATGGTAAGGATACGCCTGAGCTTTTGGCAAAATGGAAAGACGCATTTACCGTGCACTCAAGAGAATTTGCTATGTTACCCTGCTGCGACTCAGTCCCTACGGCTGTGCAACAGGGCTTTAATACAATGGTGTCCAGTTTATTGAAAGGTATTGATATTCTCTTTTGTGATTACAACTTAGGTATTGAGGGGGATTTGCCAATGTGTAATGACATTATGGACATCCACCGTTCAAGCGATTTTGTGCTTTTCTCTTGCGATTCCTTGGTGGGAGGAGATCCCAAAGTGCAGCCTCATACTGTGGCCTATAGCGCGCCTCGTTATGAGCAAGGTCAACAAATTGCTCAACAGCACAGAATTTACTGTAAAACAGAAGCTTCTGCATTTTGTCAGGCAATTAATGCGATTGTGACGCAGCGAGCAAAGGACAACATGAATGAGGGTCATATCCGTGATGATATAGACAACTATATTGGTGAGCCACCTATCGATAGGGAAGCCGCAGATCAAATACTTAATCGATTTGTAGAAACGTTACACAATGAAGGTAACCACACACCGGCGCTGACACATCAAGCTAATCAGTAATGTGTTGGTATTCAATGCCCTTTTCGGTCTTGCAACAGCTAGATCGAAAGGGGTAGGTTTCAGGTAAAAGGAGTACCTTCATGGATCCGCTTTTTCACTACTATGGCACTTATTTGGCTGCATTGACCGTGGGGATGAAAGCGCAGCGTGCACAAGAACTCGCTTATTACACGCATTGCGCTACGCGCCAAACGACAGGCAATATTCCCCATGCTTTATACTATAAAGATTATCGTTTTACGCCTATTGCAACCGCTGATACGAAGAGCGAGCTTGGTGAGCACTACTGCAACTTAGCGTTTCAATTATTACCTGCTTTCGACGATGTGAATGAGAGTGATGTAAAAGTTGAGCGAAAGCCACACATGAAAATGCCTGTAGCATATGAGTTGGGGTGTACAACTCAATTGATGAAGTACCATAAGCCCACGGTTGTATGCCAAGGCAGCAATGTTACAAGGTGCTACTACAATCCGCTCACGGATATTGACTGGCAACATGGGGGAGAGTTCAAGCGTCATTTTAGTAAGCGTTTACACAATAAAGCGTTTAGCTATGCATCGGGGAATCCTGAAATAGACCGTCAAGTAGTCGGAATGGGTGAATTATCGCCAGTTGCCGGTGAGTCTGAGCAACAGGGACTGATGCAAGGTCATGTGAGCCAAGCGCGCTCAGATAACCCGGTTAAGCTGAATTGTATAGCAGATAGCGCATTTGCTAGAAAAATGCTCAATGATGTGATTTATAAACGCCACTATGATGCCCACATTAAGCGCTTGTCTTTACCTTTATTTGGCTGTCGATTGTATGTTTATCAAAACACATGGCTTGGGGAAGCAGATCCAATTAAAGCGCAAATCAAGGCTTTTCGGGCAACCTGTTATGCGTTGCAGAGTTGGTTAAACAAGGTACCGCTTAAGCATATCGGTAACTGGCTTGAGGGCAATCTGCCAACTGAGGTGGCAAAGGCTATCAGGCAGGTTGAATGCCTGTTGTACAGCTATCAAGATAGTGGACACCGCCATTGCTACGGGGATGACTGGGCGCGACTGGTTGCACAGTACCTACCTGATCAACATATCACATGCTTGTATGGGGTTGCATTACGACAGGATCACCTTTACGAGCAAGCATTAATTGCGGGTAAAGTTAGTCACCTTAAGTTAATAGATGATTTGGCTGGATTTAAACGCTCCGCGTGGTTTCTATTCAATAAAGCAGCTGAATATCACTGTGACTGGCTCGCAAGGCAGTTTTGCCACCATGAGCTTAGCGCCTTTAATACTCGTCAAACGCTTGGCAATTTGGATATGTGGCGTTAGATGTCAGTCAACGTCGTGCTGTCGAGACGATGGATTGGAGAAGAGAATGCGACTTTTAGATGTAATCATGATTGTTTGGCTAATTCTGTTAACCTTGTACGCACTTAGCCCTAGTTTTCGGGCTTTGGTAGATTTGTGGCTGTAATGATGTCGCCACTGCAACAATTTGCAAGAAGCGCGAAAAGACGCTTCGTAAAGCCGCGGAGTTTACCAGGGTTGTGGCCACTTTCACTTGGCACATTAAAAGTGAAGGATGCGGCAATGTTATGCAATCGGATGTCGCCGCAAACGTGTCGTAGTTTAGGGATTGAAATATTTGAAGACGTGTCACAAGCCGAGCGCTTTATTATGGCCGCTGGTAGTCAGCAACAGCGCTTTGCAATTCGGCATGAGGTGCATGGATTAGTTGGCAGTGTGGCATTTAGTCGCCTGACTAGCATTCATGTCTGTGACATGGCTCAATTGAGCTATTGGCTTGCTGAACCTTTTCGCGGCTTGGGCGTGATGAGTTGGGCCCTGAATTCAATATTAGTGCGCTTAAAAAGCACTGGGGTTAAACATGTGCTAGCACATGTTTATACCTTTAACCAAGCTTCACAACGCTTACTTGAGCGCATGGGATTTAAACCTTGTTTTGAAAAAGCTGACAACATTGTGCGTTATCAGCTCAAACTGGCCTAGTCATGCTATTCTTTATATCAGCAATAGTTGAATTGGTGATCTCAGCAAGGCTTTTATAAGCTACGGCCGCACCAGACAATACGACCAGCAACGCCGTGCTGCTGCGCATTGTCTGAAGTGATTTGCCAGCTTGGATAATCGCTATTATCGCTGATGACGGCGATATGATCAGGCTTCTGCTGCAAACGTTTCGCCATTAGACCATCTTGCGTTTGGATGATATAAACTCCCGATTTAGAGGGTTGCTGTTGGCTCATATCGACCAGTACCATATCGCCATGTTGCAAGGTTGGCAGCATACTATCACCGCGTACAGAAACAAACGCCAAACGCTCACTGTGAACGCCTAGTTGAGATTGCAGCCAACGTTT
Organism: Pseudoalteromonas luteoviolacea NCIMB 1942; assembly: GCF_001625595.1. Taxonomy (GTDB): domain Bacteria; phylum Pseudomonadota; class Gammaproteobacteria; order Enterobacterales; family Alteromonadaceae; genus Pseudoalteromonas; species Pseudoalteromonas luteoviolacea_A. The sequence goes on along the minus strand of NZ_AUXT01000162.1, from coordinate 101,023 downwards.
ATTGAGCGCAAATTGTTCAGTGATCTCTTCACCGCCATTGATAGCACCAAAGCCTGCACTGGCCTCAATATCTAACTTGGGCACTACTAATAGATCTCCTTGACTGTGCTGGCGATGTGATTCAGCGGCTTGCACACCTGTTAACAGCCAGTTTAAATCAATAGCAAACAAACTATATAAGTGCTCTAGGTATGCCATAGAAGGTCGGCCAAAGCCCTGACAAATACGATAGATATGAGAAGGGGATTTACCCGTTAATTCGGCGAATTGGCGTTTGTTACCCCCAGCAAACTGCTCGACTAGGGTAATAAAGCGACGGGAAAATGCGGTACTCATAAACTTTGTTCTCAGCTTTAAAATGACAAAGGCGCAAGATTACGCATACCAACGTCTGGTGTACAGCAAAAGTCGTACAAGTGGCGAGAAATTGACCTGATATTGGGTTGGACGTCAAAAATAGTTTTAAATCGTAAAACCATTTCTAATTGGCTTTCGTACTGAGTTAAGTACAATTGCGTCAATTCAAAAATAAAACGATGTTGGTTATGCAATTTGACTTTTCACCTGTGCATCAGGTTTTCTCTCAGTTGAGTGCGCTTCCATGTGAGATTAAGCGCCTCTTCCACGGTCGTGGTCGCTGTTACCCGTCACTGGAGCATTTAACAATAGATTGGCTATCAGGCCAAATTATGTGCACAGTATTCAAAGAGCAAGATGAATGTTGGCTAGAAGCATTGCGTGCTTGTATGCAAGATTTTATGCAAACTCATATTGGTAATCGGGCCGTCCAATGCGTGTTTATTCAGCATAGGTATCGTGTAGATCATCAAGTGGAGGTGCTGTATGGCACGCTCGAAACTCATCCTGTGGTCAACGAAAATGGTCTGCAATTTGAGCTTTCTTTAGGTGCCAAGCAAAATAGTGGGCTGTTTTTAGATATGCGTAATGGTCGTACTTGGGTCAAAGCGCACAGCGAAAATAAGAAAGTGCTCAATCTCTTTGCATATACTTGCGGGTTTTCCGTTGCAGCCATAGCTGGTGGTGCAAAGCAAGTGGTCAATCTAGATATGGCGAAAGCCGCACTTAAGCAAGGACGTCGAAATCACCAGCTAAACCAACATAGTTTGGAAGCAATTTCTTTTTTGGGGCATGACTTATTTAAATCGTGGGGCAAACTTCGGAAAATGGGTCCGTATGATTTGGTGATCATCGACCCTCCTACGTTTCAAAAGGGCAGCTTTGCACTGACAAAAGATTATCAGCGTATTTTGCGCCGTTTACCCGAATTATTAAGCCAAGACGCTAAAGTACTAGCGTGTGTAAATGACCCGGCTTTACAAAGTCAGTTTTTGATTGATGAAATGCACCGCGAGTCACCATCAGTCGCGTTTGTTGAGCGTTTGGAAAATCCACCTGAGTTTAGAGATAGTGACCCTCAGGGGGGATTGAAATGTTTAGTGTTTGAAAATCAAGCCTGATAACAAATCTCGCATTTGTATATGTACTAGTGAGAAATGATTTAACGGCTACACTTAAATAACGGTTTAATCTAAATGTAGGCACCAGTGCGCATACTTTATTTTACTTGCTTGATTCTACTTGGGAATTGTGGGCAAGCACTGGCTTTGCAGTCAGTGCAAAAGCCAGCCTTACCGCCATGTAGTTTACATGCCAAAGTGGGCGTAGTCGCTGGTTGGCCACCTTTAACCAGTGTAAACGAAGCTGGTGTCGCAGAAGGGCTCGATATTGATATAGCTAGATTGGTATTTGAGCGCGCCAATATGTGTATAGAGTTTATCCGGCTACCCTCAGCGGCACGTAGTTTTGCGCAGCTTACGAAAGGTGTTGTAGATGTCGTACTTATGGTCAGTTACACCTTCAAGCGCAAACAATGGGGCCACTATTCAATTCCATATAGAAAAGAGCGCATGCGGCTATTCGCTCTGAAACAGCAATCTCAGCCGGTATTATCCTTGATGTCTTTGCTTAGTACTGGGGTAACAGTGGGTCTCAGTATTGGATCTTATTATGGTGAAGAGGTAAAAGCACTTGCCCGCAATGAGCGTTTCACTGGCCAGTTTATTGGTATTTCAAGCATTCAAAGGCGCATTGAATTGCTCAACAAGCAGCGTGTTGATTTTATTGTCGAAGATGAAATTATCGGCAATTATTTAAGTCGCAAATGGAGTGACACGCCCATTTATAGGTGGTCCTATCCAATTCACGATAATGAAGTACACTTTTTATTGAGAAAAGAAAAGTTTAACAAGTTACAACGCCAGCGTATTAACAATGAAATTGAGGCTTTACAGCCGCGTATTCAGGCGATGGTAGAGCGTTATCGACAGCAAACAAAAGCACAGTAATAACAAGGCTGCTTACTAACAAATATACCGTAGCGCAGTGTATCTTATGAGGGGACACCGAGTCGCTCATAATATGCCCCGAGTCTCAGACATTTATTTGCATTTAAAATTGTAGAAGAACCTACGTTAGGCGCGTGTGACGTCGTGTATTTACATTGCACTAAAGCTGTCTTCGTTCGCCTAGCAAGTAAGTGTATTTCAAGGAGCGTTTAGATATGCGAAACCGATTTTTACAACTCTTTTATGATTTTGCTTTGGAGTCACTGCACAATCACAAGCGTGTGCGCAATGCCAAAGTGAATGCTCGGATCCGACAGCTAGAGGGCACCCCATCTAACCAAACGATTGACTGGTTGTATGTCATTCTAATTCTACCATGTGTACTGTTATTTATTCCTCTGTCTTCGGAATTTATCATCACGGCGTTCAACTTGTTAGAGCATTTACCAGTTTGGTATCGCTGGTTAATTGGGCTGATGGTGCTGGCGAATTTTGGATTAAAGCTGTCAGAAAAGTATCGGATCTGAGTCATACTTAGCACTGAGGAGTCGCTATGTCAGAGCAAGACAAGTCTTCCACAGAGATTTCAGAACATAGTGATACGCAGTAAACTCAATCATCAAAATCACATAGCGAGTCGCTGATTGAGCGTTATCCATCTTACAAATCAGAGCGAACTTCACCGCCAATCAATTATGAAGTTGAGCGCCAACTGCAAGATATTGTGACGGTACTCGTGGGTAAGTGGGCAATGCCTACGACGGTCATTTTAGTACTGATCACCTGTTTATCTGGTTACTACTTAAATGTTGAAGCGTTTACACCCGTTGTAGGCATGATAGCCCCCGTAGTAATGGCGCTAATAATGGTAATAAAAGAGGCTTCATTGATACAGGAGCCAGATGAATCTTACTTAGTTCGGGAGCGTGAGCGCTCAGAAAGAAGGCGCCAACTTGAAATTGAAAAGGAGCTTAAATTGGCCTTTGAAGAGCGACGCTTTCAACAAGAAATGGTAGAGAAAATACGTCAATTTGATAAAGGTGCAGAGGCCACTCAAGACTTTGTGGCACTGGCCAAATACATGAATAGTCAATTGGCAGAGCTGATGAAGCAAGAAACTGAATTAGTGGTGGGCGATACTCGAATCAAACTGGCCGACGGTAATACACACGTGGCACGAAATAATAGGAGTTAGCTTGAAAATTTTTACCTTTAAAGGGTGGGAGTGGATTGGGTACACAACTTCCTCAGGCTAATTTGATTAGGATTAAATGCAGAGCAAAATATGCCTAACATTTACTGATTAATTAAAAACCGTCTCACTATTTTAACTCATTTTATCAGAACTGTTATCTGAGTATTAGAAGATGCCCTATGAAAAGATTGGGCTTGTAAAAGGAGTAGCTTGAGGGAACTCGTCATTTGTTAACTATGATGGCCTTGTCTATAACTCAAGATATCTAAACGTCTTGAGAAGAGGCCTAACTTTATAATCTTTCATGTTAAATGGCTGATATTTGGTTGAGTGATTTTTATACAGTTTGTTAGTCTGGTCTAAGGCAGGTTTACAATTGAATAACAGCCAGCCAAAGCCTGCCTTTAATTGCTGGCTAACAACATGGAATAAAGGTATGAAAAAAACATATTTAGCAGTACTCGCTGCGCTGAGCGCGGTAAGTGCTTCGGTAATGGCGGTGGACTGCGCTCAACTCACTGATTGGCAATCAAATCAGGTTTACACCGGTGGCATGGAAATTAAGCATGACGCGTTTAAGTATACAGCCAAATGGTGGACGCAAAATCAAGTCCCTGCGCAGTACTCAAGTCCCGGCAATGTATGGCGCAATGAAGGGCGGTGTGATCCGACTGGGACGCCTTTGCCAATTATTGGCTTAAATACACCATTGGCGCAAAGTCGCCACATTCTCTCATCACCTGTGGTATTTAGTGCCACGGCTTCGCATCCGAGTAATATCTCAATTCAGTATGTTGAATTTAAAGTTGACGGGGCAGTGATTGCGACGGATACCGTCGCGCCATATGAAACAACATGGACAGCAACGGGGTTGGGTGAGCATATCGTCGAAGCTGAAGTAGTAGATGACATTGGTGGACGTGCCAGCACTGGCACACGAAGTATTTCAGTTGTCGTTGATGACATTATTGTGCCGCCAAGTGGATTTAAAATCGTTGGTTATTTTCCTAGCTGGCAAGGACAAGTAGCAGATATCCAGTTTGATAAGCTGACACATATCAATTACTCGTTTTTATTACCCAATGCGGATGGTTCATTACAGCCACTTGAGAACTTGGCCAAAATGCAGCAGCTGGTGAGTGCTGCTCAGGCGGCAGGGGTAAAAGTGGGTATTGCCGTAGGGGGCTGGAATGGCGGTGACGATAGTGCCTTTGAAACGTTTGCGAGTTCAGCCCAAGGGCGGGCGACATTTATTCGTAACCTGATGGCATTTGTCGAACAGTATCAACTAGATGGTGTCGACATGGATTGGGAGTATCCTGATCCTGGGAGTTCTGCGAATAACTATGCTGTGCTGATGAATGAGCTCAGTGTTGAGCTAAAAGCAAAAGGCAAATTCTTAACTGCGGCTGTAGTTGCACTTGGCTACACAGGGGGCGGGGTTTTAGAGTCCGTTTTCAGTGACGTAGATTTCTTAAATCTCATGGCATATGACGCTAATAACGGCGATCATGCAAACTATCAATATGCTTTAGACTCAATAGCATATTGGCAAGGTAGAGGGTTGAGCAAAGGAAAAACAGTGCTGGGCGTGCCATTTTATTCGCGTCCTACTTGGCAAGCATACCGCACCTTGATCGCACAAGATGCAGCAAATGCGTGCCGCGATACGGATGGTACATCTTATTACAATGGGATCCCGACCATTCGTGCTAAAACGCAATTGGCACTGGATACCGCAGGCGGCATAATGAATTGGGAGTTGTCTCATGATACACCGGGACCTGCATCTCTATTGACTGCAAAATGGGAAGTGGCACAAGGCCTGACACCGAGCTATCAATGTGATGGGAGTGGTGGTCCAAATGAGCCAACGAAATGCGTCGATATACAAGTCGATCCGAGCCAGTATGTGGCACATCCTGTGTGGCCCAATGGTGACCATGCATCGGGTGGTCAGCGTATTCGCTATCAACAAGCTGTTTATGAAGCAAATTGGTGGACGCGCTCAGTGCCGGGTAGTGACCAAAGTTGGCAGCTGATTTGTAAGTTTTAAGAGAAACGTAAAATGGCCGCAGAAGTAAGCGGCCATTTTGATTAGATTAGAAAGCTATTTTGTACAAGTTGGATCTGCACCAATAACTTTCCAAGGGCCATATAATCCTGACTCACTAGGCACGTCACCACGTGTCCAATACTTCGCTTCATACTCTGTTCCGCGGTATGTCACGTGATCTGAGCGCGTGTAGTCAGCATCTTTTTTCCACGTACCTGTACAAACGTTAGAACCATCGGTAGCGGTAGCAAATACGCGCGCTACATAAGTGGTGTTACTGCCATCTACTTTGAAGGTCATACTCACCTGAGCAAGGCCGATTGTCGCTGCACTAAACTCAACGCTTACTTTACAGCTCTTGTTCTGTGTCAATGTACTTGCAGAGCAAGTATCTGCTGTTGTGACGAGTCCCTCTGCAACACCTACAGTGGCTAAGTTAAGTTGATTAAACGTAAATGTTGGACTGCCAGTATTGGTGACCGTAAAGGTATGTTTCACTCTATCGCCGATTACGAAGTCCGCTAAAGTTTGCTGCTCTTGATAGCCAACACTTACAGGTACAGAACCGTCTTTTACTGATGCGATCCATTGGTCTAGAGCCGCTACGTCAGCATATACGCCATATTTATCAGGCCTTGCACAGCCAACCCCCCAGCTTACTACACCAAGCTGCACTGTTTGCCCGCCAGATTGGATCACGATAGGGCCACCACTGTCACCACTACAAGAATCTTTCTGTCCCTGTGGGTAACCTGCACAAAACTCGCTAGCGCCGACATTACTATAATGGCCTCCTGATTGACGACATACAGCATCAGAAACCAGTGGTACATCTACTTCATACAGGTTAGTTGGACGTATGCCACCTTCTTGTAATCGGCCCAAGCCTGCAACCGAAAGCATGTCACCTTCACGCGCGTAATAATCGATTGAAGACTGGGCTAACGTGACGCTTGAGCCAACGTTAGGAAGCCTAGATAGTTTTAAAACTGCAACGTCATTGTGTAATGTTTGGTTGTTATATTGTGGGTGGGAGTGAACCTGCTCAACGCTAATTCGGTCACCGTCATTACCCGCTAGGATAAACCCAGCGACTTTAACGTTTAACGACTGTGCCGATTTGTTGCGGACACAGTGTGCAGCCGTTAAGACATAGCCATCACCAATGTAGCTACCGCCACAAAAAGCCGTGGTGCCATTAGCACTCAAAATTTGTGTATAGAATGGCCAGTCCGCAGTATTGGCTGGGTTACCACCGACAATTGCAGTGTCTAAGTCTCCAATTGCCATAACGGATGCACTGGCCGCAATACTTGTGGCCAGCAATGTGTGTCGTATGGCGCCTTTTAGAGAGTGTGTAGTTCCTTTCATGTTGTACCTTTTATATTCACTTGTTAGAAAACCTAAAGATACAATCAAATGTTGCTCAATGTGTATAAAATGTAATTGAAATGATTTCAATCGTTCCAGTGTTATTTTTTTTAACCAATTGATAGTATTGGCCTTGATAAGAAACTTAGTGTATTTATCTAAGTTTCTTGTAAAAGATTGTTTACTTTTTGTGCTTTTTAAATATGGCTATAAATAGTCGGGCATGCTTGAAGTCGGTAGTAATATGATGGCGTCATAAACGTTTGCTAAAACCACATTAGTCTCGCGAGTGCCCCACTCTTTGGCTGTTGTTTCTATGAACAACCAGTCATCAGCGGTGCCAGCTTGATCTTGTTTATTCAGAGGTAAAAACGCAATCGAGTCAGTGGCCTCATCAGCCAACGACTCAAGTGAATTAGGCGCATGTGGCGTAACACCCGTACGTTGTCTGGAATTCGATGCATTCTCGCCAGACAACATATAGAGTGCGACAGTGTAGAGATCTTCCCCGTAATGATCCGCAAGATGTGCGCCCATGTGTTTTTGTGGTGTTGCTGCGCTGGGGTAATGTTCTGCTATGTGGAAATTATGTGCCCAAATAATGATTTTTTCGTTGCTTAATACAGAGTCTGCTAAATCAATAAAGTTGTCAGCCATACCGCGATCTCTTGCGCGAATACCGGCACTTATTCCATCTTCATAACTGGCTTCTATCATATCCATCATGCGTCGCATTGAACGGGTAACGAGTAGTGTCATTGGTTCAGGAGTGACCTGATTTACAAAGTGGTCTACGAGTTTATCAAGCGTCGCTTTTGTATCAGGCAATTGCTGCCCAATGTAATCACAGCCTGATTGACTATAGTCCCTAAAGCAGTCTCTATCCCGTTCACTGAGCGTCGCCACGGTTGTTACCAGTGTCTCTAAGTCAAGTTCGAATTGGGCTGGTTGTCTGGTAAGCGCGTCAGAGAGGAAAGTTTGATAGTGGTGGGTGCCATCAAAACTACCTGAGCGCTGGACATCAAAACCAGCCAATTTTAGCGGGCGCTCAGTATTCTGTGACGCGACAATATAGTCAAATAAATCAAGCACAGATTCTGTCATCCAGATGCCAAAAATACACGCGCCCATAAGCTCTCTACTGGAGATATCTGGCTTTATATCTAGTGCGTTAGTACAAGCAAATGTAGAGCTTTCAAAAGCAATGGTATTAAAGTCGTGATACTGATGCAAATATTGGGTCAAGCGATTCTTTATTTGATTCATCTGTTTTGAGCCGTGACTGCTTTCCCCTAATTGAATTAATCTCGGCCCACTGAAATAAGTATCAAGTGATCTGAGGTCATGAAAGTCCTCTGTATTGGTCAAGTTTGCGATAGAGACATGATTGTCTCTAATAAAAGACACATAGTTCGCGTTGTTCCCAGTATCTGGTTGTATAGGGTTGGATGTTTGGGGCGTCGATGGGCCTGAACTGCCAGAACCACAACCTGTAATTAGAGTCGCGAAGCAAAAAGTGATGGCTTTAGAGAATTTCAACGTATTTTTGGTTTGGTCGTGGTGCATATGGGCGTTCCTTCTTTGTATTTATTAAAGAAACAAATTAGCCTTTTTGTTAGACACTTACCAGTAAGAGATGGTGGGTAAAATAAGTTAGTTTGGTTACGTGTTGTTTTTAAAATCACCTTTCAGTGATGCAAAAACAAAAATAGTTTTGTGAGGATGAAGCTCCATGATTGTGGGCTGTTTGTATGTGTTTTTTGCCGTAATGAAGATGCCAGAGGTTTGCTTTATTGTCGTGATAGCGCTTGTATTATTTAGTTTATAGCAACTTTAGTGAGGTTTTAAGGGTGGGGTTAGGGGCGTTAATACATTTTTAATAGAGTAGATTTAATTAGTTATTTCATATTTAGAATGTTGTTTATCTAACCACGCAAAGTAAAACACCTAAAACGCTCATACAAACAACACTAAACTCACTGCAATATATGTCCTTTTTAGATAAGCGTAAGTCCTTAAGGGCTTGCCAGTACTAGGATATGCTCTAACTCAAAGGAGGTACTTTATGTCACATAAGGTGGGTTTTTATATCTATCATGAATTTTAAACGGTTGATCTTGCTGGGCCATTAGATGCGTTTGCAGTTGCCAACGATTTACTAGCGCCTGAGGTGGGCTATGAGTTAGTGACGCTGACAAACGATACGTTACCTGTGCGTTCGGAAAGTGGGTTGCGAACATTGGCTGATGATAACGTAGCCAACTGTATGGAGTTGCATACGCTGGTTATTGTTGGTGGACGAGGGTGTCAATCTGTTATCAATAATGAGCAGCAGATGACGACCGCTGGCTGGAGACAGAGGTGCACTGACTTGGTCTTTTGAACACGGAGATGCTCATTGGTTATTGCATGCCAGCATGAAACCAACCAGTGATACAGAAGTCGTCGCACATCTAACTCTGACGTGACAACTATAACGGCACAGTCCGTAAATTAAGTAGGAAAGCCACAGTTGCTTGCACAGCTACCAAGGTTGCATCAACAACGTGGCTTTATCATCAGCGAAGACTACCGACAGCTTTTATAACACCACCTTCGATACACAAAACGTTTAATTCTGGCTGTGTTTCCCTTGATATTACATCGATTTGGCTCAGTTTTTGAGCTTTCAAATTGGTAACTTTTCTTTATCACAAAACAAAATAGTGAGAAGTAAAGTGCATTGGAAAACAGCTAAAGTCAGCGTGTGGTTGATGGCGATCGGAATAAACCTTTACGCGGTACATGCTGCTGCGAGTAGTAGCCCATTTAACTATGAGTCTAGCGGTTCAGTATTGTTAAGCGACCAGTTTGCGCCGAGTGCGCATAGTGTCTCGTTAGAAGGGAGTTCGTTGGATGTAGAGCGAGAGCGGCTCTATTCCATTGACTTTGAAAGTACCATAACACGTGCCGCGCATACTTGGTTTATGTGGCTTGAGCACAGTCGAAACCCGAGTGAGGGGGGCGTTTCATCCTGGCTTGGCAATACTAATGAAGACGCCGCGACAACGGAAGATGGTCGCGGAACCAGTCGCGCTCAATTATCTTCATTATATTGGCAATACGCGTTGCCCAGCAGTGAGCAACAGGTTCTGCTGGGTCTTGCCGAAGTGAGCATGCTGGTTGATACCAATGATGTGGCCAACGATGAAGTTGGGCAGTTTATGACTGCTGGATTTGTAAATAACCCTAGCATCGACTTTCCTGATTATGCGCCTGCACTGCGTTACCAAGGGGCGACTTCAGGTGACCAGTGGCGTTGGCGTTTGTTATTGTCGAGCGCCAAAGGGTTGGCCGACAATCAAGGAAACTACGCGGATACATTTAACCAGATAAATGGTGCAGATGGGGTATTTGCCACACTGGAAGGGCAAAGACAGCTCGCAAAAAACATGACCTTGACCTTTGGGAGTTGGCATAACAGTGATACAAAGCGACACGGGGTATACAGTGCACTTTACAAAGAAATAGGCAAGGTTCAGTTGCATAGTCGCTTAGGTCACAGTGGCAGTTATCAACAAACAGAAGACGATGAGGCGTTGGATAAGACCCATTTCGCGAGCCTTTCAGGGCAGTACAACCACCAAGCATTCACGCTTGCCGCTGGGGCAAGTTTTATAGGGAATGAGTCGTCAGGTGGCCAAACGGCTGTGACGCGTATGGTTGAATGCTACGTAAAATATGACTGGTCAGAAAACTTGCATACCACGGTCGCGGCGCAGTGGCACGATGGTGCCGTCAATAGCGACGAGCCCGGTGTTGTCGCCAATTGGCAAAATGTGATGACACTGCGTACCGTATTACACTGGTAAATCGGTCACCATTATAGTTTGGAGTACTGCTTGGGAGGCACACCAAATACCTTTTTAAAGGCGCTGTTGAAGGCACTACTTGACTCAAAACCAAGTTGCTGTGCAATGATTTGTTGCGACTGGCCGGCATTGAGCATTTCAACGGCGCGCAGCGCCCTTAACTTTTGTTTCCATTGACTAAAGCCCATTGCAAAATTTTTGTGAAACAGTCGATTTAGCGTTCGACTAGATGCGCCCACTTGTTGGCCCCACTGTTCCAGCGTGAGTGAGCTCCCAGGGTTAGCATACAATTCTGATACAATGGGGTGCAGACGGGGGTCTTGTGCACTGGGGATGAAGAAGTCGCTGGTTGGGGCGATTTCTAGCCTGTCGACAAACACGTCTATAAAACGCTGAGTTTTATCATCTAGAGGGTAGTCTTCTGGCCATGTACATATCTCCAAAATCATCGCTTTGAGCAGATCACTGACGACCAGAGATTTGGCGGTACTACCTAACAAGGACTCATATTTTTGATCAATATAGACACTGCGAAAGTGGCCGCCGTATCGGCAGTAGGTTTCGTGTGCGACATTGGGCGGGATCCAAAGTGCTTGTTGGGGTGGGATCACAAACGTCCCTTGCGGGGTAAAAATGGTCATCACGCCATTGTTGATATAGGTCAGTTGCCCCCAAGCGTGGCTGTGCTCTTCCACATGTTCCCACTCAGGCATCGTTGACGCGCGCGGGAAAACGGGCCTGTCTAAAGAGGTACGCTTAAAGCGAGACTTCACATGCTGCCAAGATTGATTTGTCTGTTTTGATAAATTTTCTGTCATGTATTTGAATTTTGGCCAACAAAAATTGAGCATATACTAATCAGGCTTTTCTCTCAATGTGCTTAGGATAGTGAATGAACAAACGACGTTTTTGGCAGTTTTCGCCCACCCCAATGAGTTTCTTGGTACTGACCACCATCGTAATGGCTATGGCATTTGCAGGATGGACAGCAATGCTAAACAACTTTGCTGTAGAGGCTGCCGCCTTTACAGGTGCTAATATGGGAATGTTACAGTCTTTGCGTGAGATCCCTGGTTTTCTTGCATTTACAGCCGTGTTTATTTTGTTGGTTCTCAAAGAGCAAACATTTGCCGTTATTAGTCTGTGTTTGCTTTCTATTGGAGTGGCAGTAACGGGCCTATTCCCAACGATATACGGCTTGTATGCGACTACCGTTTTGATGTCCATCGGCTTTCATTATTTTGAAACGATCAATCAATCGTTAAGTTTACAGTGGTTTAAAAAGGATGAAGCAGCTGAAAAGTTAGGCCAGCTATTGTCAGTGAAGTCTATGGCGGCATTGGTAACCTTTGCCGTAATTTGGCTTGGTTTTAGTGTGTTTCACAGTGATTATGTATGGATGTATTTATTGATTGGTGGGGCAGGCCTATTGGTGACCATGTTTCTAGCCTTTACACATCCGCAATTTATTGAATCTGCACCGCAAAATAAGAAGTTAATCCTACGAAAAGAGTACAGCTTGTACTATATGTTGGTATTTTTCTCCGGCGCTCGCAGGCAAATATTTATGGTTTTTGCCGGATTTTTAATGGTTGAAAAGTTTGGCTATGATGTTGCGGAAATTACCGCGTTATACATGCTTAATCACGTGATTAATATTTTTCTAGCGCCCAAAATCGGCAGTTGGATAGGGCGTATCGGTGAGCAGAAAGCATTGACGGTGGAGTACATCGGCTTGATAGGTGTATTTGTAGGCTATGCCGTTGTGGAATCTGCAAATTTGGCCGCAGTACTGTATGTGATTGATCATATCTTCTTTGCAATGGCAATTGCACTGAAAACCTATTTTCAAAAAATAGCGAAACCAGAAGACATTGCAGCAACCGCAGGTGTGAGCTTTACGATTAATCATATTGCGGCGGTTTTCATTCCAGCCAGTTTTGGTGTTGTGTGGCTATATGATCAGTCTTTGGTGTTTTATTTTGGTGCAGCTTTAGCAGCTTGTTCACTGATTTTGAGTCAGTTTATTACCCCTCACTTGCGCAAAGTGAATAACGCGCAAGCATCCCAAGTTTAACCCAATTCATCATTTATTTCAGCGAGTTAAAAGTGGACCAAATGGTTAGTCTAATTAGGTAGTTAGCTAACCAGGTGGTCCATGTTCACATCTTTACACCCTGTTGAGACCTTTATGGTTTTTACTTACATTCGAATCAGCCTTGCAACAGATGCATTGGGGCTGCCAAATAATCATCCTCTTTATCGTCGTCATGCCAGCTTAGTGTTGCGTAATAATCTCGATGGGCGCTGGTTTGCTTATGGGTTTGGGTTTACAGGGTTTTGCTCCGAGCCCATACCGAAAAGAGTAAAAGTGTATGCGCGAGAGCTGGTGGCGAAAAGAATGTCTGTTGCGCAGGTCGACAAATTGTTTTTCAAGTTAAATCAAGGCAAATCGGTGCATTACGATATTGCCAAGTACAACTGCGTTGATCATTTAATTGTGGGGTTAAGAGCTGTTGGTAAGCGCTCTAAATTACTCAGCCACTATCGATATATGAATAAGGAGTGGTACAAAAACAGCGAATATATTAAGGGGTAAAATCTTTTAAGATTTTCGCTGCCTTTGTGCCTACATCGGAAAAGTTCTCTGTCCCTTTGGTCATTGCTTTTTGTGCCTCTTCGATGACTTTGACGTACTTGGGATCACCGGTTGCAAGCAATTGCGATAGAGCAACACCAATGGCTGTGGTGGCAATTGTGCTTAAGTTTCGCAAGTTGTCGGTCGCGTCTTGCACAGCCATGGATGTTGACTGTGCCACTGCTTGTTGGGCTTTGATGAGCGCTGCAGTTTTGTCTGCCATGGTAAGTTATCAACCTTGTGCAAGGATCAGTGCACAGGCTGAGGAGATGGATGCCGATGTATAGGTCTGTGCACTTTGTTGTGCTGTCACCGCATTCTGCATCATTAACCCCACTGTGTCGGCAAGCGCAGAGTCACTTAATTGTGAGATGATCTCTTCGACACTGGGTCCATTTTTATCTGACATGGGTTATTACCTCTTAAAAGTAAGGCGAAACGCCAATTAAGTGGAATACAAATGCTCAAACAGAGGCGGTATACGCCTCTGCACAATAGGATGATTTATTGGCCATCATCTTTGTCTGTTATGGCTGATGCGGCGCGTCCAAGTACGGCACTACCAACCGCTCCCAAGGCGTTAACGCCTTGAATCGTAGCAGCTTGCACAGTGATTGCCGCTTGCTGTTGTGCATTGCTTGCATTGTGGCCAGCATTTGATAGTGCTGCGCCCATTGAGGCGAAGAGATTTCCCATCGCCATTGATGGGTTATCCGCAAGTACTTTGGTATTGACTTGAGTGATCGAGTCGGTAATTTGCTTGTTTACAGTTGGGTCTTTAGCCATTGCTATTTCCTTTTAAGTTAAATGTATGGGCGGTTTAGCCAATGAGCTGGCTATTAATTTCGTTAAGTACATCGCTGATCTGCTCCTCGACGGCTTCTAACTGCTTGGTAACTTCTAGGTTAACACTCTGAGCGTTAGAAAATGGCGCTAGAGATTCGAGTCGTTGATCATTTTCTGCCAGTAAGTCTGCTACTTCTTGCTCTTGCTTTTCAGAGAGCGCTTGGATTTGCGCCATATGCTCTTCATAAAGAGCGCTATATTTGGCAAGTGAAGCCATGGTGTTCACTCCGTATCGGTTGGTTCATCGGGCTTGATTGGTGCTTCTTTTGGTGCTGACTGCTTGTTTTTACCAAAGCGAAATAGGTTGAAACGGGGCTTCTTCTCTTGTTTGCTTGGCTCCGGTTCAACGGGTTCTGCTACCATGGCTTCATCAGCCGCTTCTTGCGGTTTTTCTTTATCTTTTTCAGCTGCCTGAGTTGGGTTAGGCGTTTTTAGCAACCTGGCGCAAGCATTGGTGATTGAAGCCGCGGTCGTCATTTGAGCATGCTGTTGACTGGTTACGGCATTATGCATAGATAGCCCGAGCGTTTCTGCTAAAGTGGTTTCGGTCATGCTGGTCGCTTGTTGCGAAAACGGCACGCTGTCTTTGTCTTGCTCATTCATGATTAAGTCCTCGTTAAATTCAAACTGGTTAGTCGCTCAACAACTGAGCAATCGTTGCAACTAGAATACGGAGGTTAACCGTTTAAAAATCGGGTAAAGTTAGATTTGATTCGGGCTTTTCTAGGATTTTGGGGGCGTGCCCCCAAGGCTGCTATTCGTCTTGATTTTCATGTAGGACAGTGGCAATTTTTTCTCCTACGGCACTGAAGTTATCCGCACCTCGGCTCACAATAGATTGTGCATCTTCAATGATTTTTGAAAACTTATCATCGCCAGTTTCTATATATTGAGACAGTGCGACACCAATTGCAGTTGTGCTCAATGTGTTGAGGTTGCGTAAGTTATCAGTTGCATCTGACAGTGCCAATGCGGTGGATTGTGCGATCGATTGTTGTGCACTTTGTACTGCAGATTCCGCAGCATCGGGTGCGCTATTTAGATTTTCCATATGTAACTCCAAACAGTAAAAAGCTCTTAGCAGTGATTCGGTCACTAAGAGCTTGGTTGGGATAGTGGATCAGTATCCTTTAATCAACAAATCCAAATTTGATTAAGCATCAGGCTCTATGATGTCTTCTGCACTACGGCCGATGACTGAAGTACCGATTGACATAAGTGAGTTTACGCCTTGAACGGTCGCAGCTTGCATCGTAATAGCAGCTTGCTGCTGTGCAGCTGTTGCATTATGTGCTGCGGTACCTAATGCTTGGCTGGTAGACATGAGCAGGTTACCCATCGCCATTGCTGGTGTTTCACCAACGACCTTGGTATTCACCTGCGTAACTGAATCCGTTACTTGTGCATTAACTGTATCTGCCATGATTGACTCCTGTTAATTTAGTTAAGTGGATATATGTTTAGCGAGTAAGCTATTAGCCTTTCTCGATAATGCCTTCAGCACTACGGCCAACCACTGAACTACCGATAGACATCAGTGAGTTAACACCTTGTACAGTTGCTGCTTGCATTGTGATTTGAGCTTGTTGTTGCGCTGATGTCGCGTTGTGAGCAGCGTTACTTAAAGCTTGGCTTGTAGACATTAATAGGTTGCCCATTGCCATTGCTGGTGTTTCACCAACTACTTTTGTGTTTACTTGAGTAACTGAATCAGTGATTGCTGCGTTTACTGTATCTGCCATGATATTTTCCTCATTAAATAGTTAATTAATTGGCTGAATTAGCCTTTGCTAAGAATTTCTGCACTGCCACGTCCAACAACGGCTGTGCCAGTTGACATAAGTGAGTTAATGCCTTGCACTGTCGCCGCTTGCATTGTAATACCTGCTTGCTGATTGCCCGTCGTTGCATTCAGCGCTGCGGTGCCTAATGCATGACTTGTTGACAGAAGTAGATTGCCCGTACTTGATGCAGGTGTTGAACCTGTGACACTGGTGTTTACCTGAGTGACAGAGTCTGTCACTTGGCCGTTTACACCACCTGCCGCACTTGGTGCTGCTGCCATAGTATTTTCCTTCTATTGGTTAGTTATTGGTCTTCAAAGACCGACTTTTTTAGCCAAAACCGCTGGCAAAAAACTATTTCGATGCCTTAGGGCCCATGCTCAGTAACATCTCACTTGCCAGTGCCGTATTGGTTTTGATAATGGCATTGTGTTGATGTTGTGCGAGCGTCGCGTTGTGGGCAGCATTGCCTAAAGACTGGGCGGTAGCTTGCAATAACATGTCTCTAGAGAGGCCTGGTGCTTGCTGCGCTACCAATTCGTTCAGTTGCTTCAGTGCTTCAATGTCTGCCATCTTGTAACCCGTCGTTTTCAATACAGCCAGTTTAGATATTTAGTGCCGCAATTAATCGGCTCAATATATTGAAAAGTAGGGGTAAATTTGGCAGTTAAGGCTGTTGACGCTTTTTATATTCCCGAGGAGACATTTGGGTATAGCGGCGAAAGATTTTCTCGAAGTGACTGAGATCCCCAAACCCAACTTCCATACACAGATCGGTGATCCTCAAGTTAGGGTTTTGCTCTATTAGCTGACAAGCTTTACGGATCCTAAATTCAGCGAGGATTTGTTTAAAGCTGCGCTGCAATGCGCGTTTAAATAAATATGAAAGGTGTGAAGAGCTGACATAAGCGTTGGCAGCTAGTTCTTTAAGTGAAATATCTCGCTGCCAGTGGTCGAGAATATATGACAGAGCCTTTTGTAGGCTAGGATGGTACTTGTTAAATGGTGCCATATCACCGACCAATAAATACTCTACGCAATGTTGTGGGTTTTGTGTAAATGCCGTTGTTTTAGCAAGCTCTGGATAGATATTGACTAAGGTTTGTTCACTGATGTCATTTTCTTGTGCCAGCGTAAAAGTGCGTAGTAGCACTTTTTCCAACTCAGCGATGTTGTTTGGCCAACGATAGTTTTTTAAGACCGATTTCGCTTGTTCGGTTAACTGTTGCTGTGGCGACAATTGATAAATCTCTGAGAGTTGTTCCACCAGTGTATGGATATCGTCAGGCCGATCGCGTAATGGTGGGATCTGCAAACTAAAGAAATTTAATTTTTGCCAAAGGCTAGGCAAGAATCGCGCTTGGTCAACCAGTGATTGAATGTCTGATTCGCTGGCGCTGATAATACGAATACGTTGTAAGTCTATTTTACTGGTATAGCTTGCACTATTTTTACTTTGTGTTGTTAGTTGCTCGAGCAGGTATTTTTGTTGTGTCAAAGAGAGTGCATCAATGTGACTGAAGAAAATACACCCTTGATTCATCGCCGTGTTTACATGACTTAATTTTTTGGCAAAATCTTCCTCGTTGCAACTGGCACAGTCTATTTCATAGAATGGGTGATGCTTGGCATAGCTACTAAAGTGGATCGAGCAGGCGACATCGACAACCTCGCTACCTGACTCAGCTTGGATATAGACTGGGCATAATTTAGCGGCGATCCGCTCAATGGTTTTTTCCAAATTTAATATTTGATCACTATAGCCTTGCAGCGATGCTTTTTTCCCAAGATATCTGCTCGATAGTGCCTGAATTGCATTGCGTGTAACCAGTATACCTATTTGACTAGAAAGCTGTGTTAGTTCTGATTGTGTTGGGCTTGGCAGGCTACTTTTGGTTAGTAAATTTAAAGCCCCGATACGTTTTCTTTGATACACAATGGGGTAACTTTGTTGGCTGTTACTGGCCAAGCTGTTTTCTTGATTAAAAACAATATGCGTTTTTAACTGTTGAGTCTGATCCTCGACCTCCAAAGACAATTGCCTAAGAGTATGTTCCGAGCATCTCGCATTGAGATAGCGAGTAAGTGATTGGGTGAGGGGTAATTGGTTTTCTATCGCATCTGATGGTGAGATAGCGCTTAGTGTTGATTCATTCATCGTTGACTCCAAAGCAATATTAACTTTTGTCTAGCGAAAATCCTTTCAAAGTAAAAAGCACAATAATTCGCTTCTTACATATTTGGAAATTTATAAACAAGGTGATTTAAGGCCGTGGATACAACTTAAGTAATTTTTCTCGTTTTCAATCGGGGTAACTTACGAACTATTGATTACGTATTATTACGTGGAGGTTAATTTAACGTGTTATTAAGTGGTTGTTTCGATAGCGAGATGGTTAGGCAGTGCCTAAATAGGTTTAGTTCGTAACGAGAAGTTTGTAAAGAAAAGGCGTATGAGTTGAAGCCTTTTCTTAAGGTGAAGCCTATAGCGCCTTGAAGCGGATAGCGGTTCCACCACTGGCCGCTAAGTTGAGTGATAGTGTGTCTTTGTGTGTCACTATTTGTTTTTTAACTTCCAGTGCATACGGGTTTTGCTGCCAATTGGCGTTGTCACCATCTTGATAGATTTGTGCTTCGTAGCGTTGGCCAGATGACAAAAAGTCCAATTCGACAATGAGTGTGCGTGCATCTGCATCGGTAATTGCGCCTAAATACCAATCTTTGCCTGCATACTTTCCGCGCTCACGCTCTTTACGAGCAAATACAACGTAGTCCCCGACTTCTCCAGCAAGAGCGATACTGTGCTCCCAATCCGTTGGCACATCTTTAATAAACTGAAATGCATCTGGCCTTGCAAGATAATTTTCAGGTAAGTCCGCGGCCATTTGAACAGGGCTATAAAGCACAACATAGAGGGCAAGTTGTTTTGCCAGCGTTGTTTGCGGTCTATTGGTTTTATCACCAAGTCCATTGAAGCCCATATCAAAAATGCCTGGGGTAAAATCCATTGGACCGGATAGCATGCGTGTAAAGGCTAGCATTGGTGTGTGTTCTGGTGGATTAGGAGGCGTGCCCCAAGCATTGAACTCTTGGCCTCTCGCACCCTCACGGGTAAGCCAATTGGGATAAGTACGACGCAGGCCAGTATCCTTGATTGGCTCATGAGTGTTAATACTAATTTTATACTTTGCAGCTAGCTTGATGTTGCCTAAATACTCGTTCACCATGAACTGTCCGTCATGCCACTCGAATCTTGCATGGCCGCGCTCATCAATGCGTTTGATATTGCCACCGTCTGCAACATAGCCAGTTTTTACCTGAGTGACACCAGCTTGCTCATACAGTTTAAAGGCGGCATTCATTTGCTTTCGATAGTTACTGACATTGCCAGATGTTTCATGATGGCCAATCAGACGCGCGCCAACTTTGTCCGCATGCGTCTTAATGTCGTTAATGTCGAAATCAGGGTAGGCTTCGGTAAAACTGAATACATCTCCATTGAAAAACCAATCGCCATCCCAGCCGACGTTCCAACCTTCAACTAACACACCATCAAAGCCATGCTCTGCCGCAAAGCTGAGGTATGTTTTAGTGCGCTCAGTGGTCGCACCATGCTTTTTACCACTGCCCCACGTGTGATTGCCGATATGCATGCCCCACCAAATACCTGTGTACTTCCCAGGTTGGACCCAAGATACATCGCCTAGTTTATTAGGTTCATTCAGGTTGAGAATAAGGTGAGAGTTCAGCAAATCAGTAGCTTGATCACCGACTTGAAGGGTACGCCAAGGCGTTTTAAACTGACCGTTGGTTTTAACCGCTATACCGTCAGACCAAGGCGTTAAATCGCTGACGAAGGTGCCCGGTCTGCGCTGGTTTAATGTCATGCCTGCATAGTCCACAAGTGCCGCCTCGTGAATACTCATATGTACACCCTGATTGTTTTTAAAAGTAAACGGCGTATGTACGTGAGCAGCTTCATGTAATGAGGTTGTATTGTAAGTATATTCGTAGCGATTCCAGCCTCTGGCGGGGATCCACCAAGCTTGGCTTTTGTCACTATCTTTAATACTAAACTCGGTGAGTTCACGAGTAATATATCGTGCGTTGTCTTGGTTGACTTCGTAGCGGAACCCCAACCCATCATCAAAGACACGAATACGAACACTGTACTGAGTAGCTTTGGCGGTTTTATCTGCAAAAGTGACGAGTAATTCGTTGTGATGATCGGTGACTTCTCTGGCTTCACCCCAAGGTTGCTGCCAAGTACTGTTTTGGCTGGCTCGCTCGGTACTGCTGATATACATATTATCGCGCATGGATGGAGCGCGAGCAAAATCAAAACCCAGTGACGATGGATTTATAATCGTTTGACCTTGAAAAGCAACTTGATACTTGGGTTGCGTATGATCATCGCTGATGGTGAAGGTGAGTTGTTTATCTGGTGATTGAACACTGAAACTGGCTGCATGGGCAGTCATATTGAGTGCGAAAAGCCCCGTGGTCAGGCTAACCACAAGGTTGAGTGAGCTTGGGTAACGCATTTTGTTATTCTCTTTGTGCAATTAGTTACATCTAGCTTAAGGGCAATTCAATAGGCTCTAAATGGCTTGCATACGTATTCAAATTTAAAATGCGATGAATGCATTATTTACGTCGTCCGGTCTATACTCAAATGAAAAATTAGACCTGATAAGGACAGCGTTATATGCAGCGTCAACAGCAAGTAAAAATACCAACAAAGCAAAACAGGAAAAGGCGAGCGTTATCAGCATTGGCATTGGGGGGGGTATTCTCGGTGGTAGGGGCTACGAGTATGGCTGCTAAGGCCGTTACCATCAACGTGACCGATGAAAGCGGTCAACCAGTGAATGGGGCGGTTGTGTGGTTTGAGGGAGTTCAATTAACCAAGCAAAGTGCGGTAACGCAATTAGACTATAAAATGGGGCAGCGAGACAGATCGTTTACGCCGCATATTTTGGTGGTACCAAAAGGGGCTCAGGTTTCTTTTCCGAATTATGATTCAATTTTACATCACGTTTATTCCTTTTCAGCAGCGCAACCTTTTGAATTTAAATTATATCGAGATAATCCGCAGGCACTTACTTTTGCTAATACTGGGGTTGTTGAGCTGGGGTGTAACATCCATGATTGGATGTTGGGATACATTTTGGTTGTTGATTCAACTCATTTTGCGATAACGGATGATAAGGGAGTGGCTGAAGTTACTTTGGCCAAACCACTTGCTCAAGACGTGACAATCAACGTATGGCATGAGGGGTTTGCTAATTTAGATCAGCCAGAATCGATGAAAATGGTAAAACTTAAAACTAATCAAACGCTGACATACCAACTTAATCAGTCGTTGTTCAAACCAAAGGAAGATTTTTCAGATGAATTTGACGACTATGAATAGATCCCAAGTATTATCAGCCTGTCTATTGAGTGGCGCGCTGAGTGCGAGTGCGTTGGCCTACGGTCAGGGTTCGCAACATAAAGGCTATATACAAGCAAGCTGGCAGTCAGCCAGTGAGTATGCGTCTTGGTACGAGCGAGGTGCTTCGGTCAATCGATTTGGTGCAGGTGATAATCGCTTGAATCTGAGTCGAGCTGTACTCGACTCTCGCTTTGATTTGAGCAGCAGTTGGTCGGCGCATAGTGTGGTTCAGTATGTCCCAGATCCAGAGAGTAAAGTGGGTTTTACGGAGCTTTATGCACAATATAAACCGGTGAGCAAAGGGGCATATCAACCCCAGCTACGTGTTGGCGGGTTCTATCCCAAAATGTCTTTAGAAAACCCCGATATTGGTTGGTCTTCACCTTACAATTACAATTATTCGGCGTTGAATACGTGGTTGGGTGAAGAGCTCAGAATTTTTGGCCTTGAGGCCAGCCTAAAGCGCAGTGGCAAGCGATTGAGCAAGCCCAGTGAGCATAATTGGCAGTGGTTTGCAGGGGTCTTCAAAGGGAATGATCCAACCGGTGCCGCACTGTCTTGGCGCGGTTTTTCCTCTCACGATAGGCAATCGGTATTTAATGAATCTCTGAAGCTGCGCCCTACTGCTGGATTTATGACACCTCAACTCAGTGGCCAAGCATGGCAAATAGAGCCTTTCACAGAAATTGACGGGCGCATAGGGTACTATCTCGGGGCCCATTGGAGTTATCAAAACCGTCATTCATTGCGGGCGTATTGGTATGACAATAACGGTGATCCCGCAATAGTAAACTACGATACGGGTCAATATGCATGGGACACTAAGTTTTGGAGCTTGGCATATAAGTTCAAAATTACACGCCAAACCCATTTGATAGCACAGGTCATGTCAGGGAATACTGCAATGGGCAGATCGCGAGGTGTTGATAATGATTTTGATAGTCAGTTTGTGTTGTTAACACATCGCTGGCAGAAATTCCGTTTAAGTGGGCGTATTGAGCAATTCAAAGTAAAAGACTTGGACCACTGGGCTTTTGACCCCAATGCAAGTGATGGTGGGGCAATTACCACAACCTTTAAGTGGCGTATCACGGATAGTTGGCGGCTTGGTGCTGAATTTCAATATTTAGAAACCAAGGTGGCTAATCGTATCGATGGTAACTTTCCGACAAGGCAAATTGAGCAACTGTGGCGAGTGAGTGGTGAATATCGCTTTTAAAACAAGGCTACGTTAAATCGCAGCCTTACAGCTTCACTTCAAGGGGGCTAGTCACATAGCCTATTTAGGCCATTGAGCGCAGCAACACGATAGGCTTCTGCCATTGTGGGGTAGTTGAAAGTTGTGTTGACAAAGTATTCAACGTTATTACCTTCCCCTTTTTGCTCCATGATGGCTTGGCCAATGTGGACAATCTCTGACGCACGCTCGCCAAAGCAGTGAATGCCCAGTATTTCTTTGGTTTTGGTGTGAAATAAGATTTTTAAACTGCCGACTTCTGTACTGGCGATTTGTGCTCGCGCGAGATGCTTAAATTGAGCGCGACCCACTTCGTAAGGAATTTTAGCGGCGGTTAGCTCTTGCTCAGTTTTACCCACTGAACTCATTTCTGGAATTGTATAGATACCCGTTGGAATATCGGTAATTAAGCGATCGTCACACTGCCCATTGGCGATGGCATTTGCTGCAATTCGACCTTGATCAAATGCGGCACTCGCGAGACTTGGATATCCAATCACATCACCCACTGCATAGATATTATTTACTTCAGTTTGGTAGTATTCATTGACGCGTAGCTGTCCTCGACCGTCTGCTTTTAATCCCACGGCTTCAAGGTTTAAACTGTCTGTATTACCCGTTCGGCCATTAGCCCAAAGAATACAATCCGCTTTGACTTTTTTACCCGACTGTAGGTGTAAAATCACGCCTTTGTCAGAGGTTTCTACTTTCGCATATTCTTCGTTATGACGGATCACGATGCCGCTATTCCAGAAGTGGTAGCTGAGTGCATCAGAAATTTCATCATCCATAAACGACAATAGTCTGTCGCGGGTATTGATTAGATCGACCTTAGCCCCCAACCCTTTGAATATCGAAGCATATTCACAGCCTATCACCCCCGCACCATAGACAATAACGCGCTGCGGATTATGTTCTAGCTTTAAAATCGTGTCACTGTCATACACTCGAGGGTGGTCAAAGTCGATCCCCGGCGGGCGATAAGGTCGCGAACCTGTCGCGATAACGATAGTGTGAGCTGTGAGGGTGTCGTGTGAGCCATCAAGGTGTGTAACTCGAATCGTATTGGCATCAACAAAACAGGCTTCACCTTGGTATAAATGAATGCGATTACGATCGTAGAAGCTTGAACGCAGTGAAGACTGTTTGCCAATAACATCGCTGGCATGATTTAAAATATCTTGAAACGTGAGCCGTTTAGGGCGCTCTGTAAATCGATAAAGCGGGTTGGCCTTATATTCAATAAGGCGGCTTACTGAGTGCCTAAGCGCTTTTGATGGTATCGTTCCCCAATGAACACAGCCCCCACCGACCGCAGTTTGCTTTTCGATCACGGCTACTTTTTTCTGGCTTTTTGACAAATTCATGGCAGCGCCTTCGCCACCTGGGCCAGTACCGATGATGATGGCGTCATATTGATATGACTTTGCGGGAGTGTCTGTTGGTTTGTCTTTTGATTTTGTCACGGCCTCGCCTTACTTGCTATTGGGAGGCCGTAGGCAGCGTGGGGCTAACTTGCTGCGCCTTTTAACAGCCTCGAGTTAAGTGCTAACCACGCCTGTTTTTGTGTATGCCAAGCTTGTTCTAACTCCAAATATTGTTTGTGGAGTGCAGATTGCTCGCATTGTTCTAACACGGCATGCTTTTTCGCTTCCAGTACTTGCTTTTGTATTGCACAGAAGTACTGAAGCTTTTTCAGAAGTAAATCATATTCTTGTTGTAACAATGTAAGCTTATCTTGAGCTAAAGGCAATTTTGCTAAGGTAACTTTTGTTTTGTTCAGAAGCGTTTCTGCCTTGGCTTTTTCAATACGCTCGACAGGTGTACGTTTTAGTTTTTTTGCTAAACCAAGGTAGGCTAGGGCGCGGATCATCCACTTGGTTGGGTCGTAATGGTACCAACGAATGCCATTGCGATAGTCACTGGCAAAAATATGGTGGAAGTTATGATACCCCTCGCCATATGTTAGCAATGCCAAGAAACCATTGTCTCTGGCCGTATTTTTTTCAGTGTATGGACGGCTGCCCCAGATGTGTGCCAAAGAGTTAATAAAAAAGGTGAAATGTTGGCTTAGGACTAAACGTAGCACACCTGCAAGTAGCAGCATGCCGAATATATCGCCAAGTGCTAGGCCCAATAGAAGAGGGATACCAATGTTGGTTAGCAGAACCAGTTTTAAATAATGTTTGTGTTGCCACATTACGATTTTATTACGATGTAGATCTCGAGCGTTACTGTAGTCGCCGTAGTTGTCGCCTTGATAGTCTCTTAGCATCCAACCAATATGGCTATACCAAAAACCACGTGTTGCCGCATAGGGATCTTTAACAGGGTCGTCAACCTGACCATGATGAACTCTGTGATCACTACTCCAGTGCAAAATACTATTTTGCAGGGCAAATGCGCCACCTAAAGCAAAAAAGACTTGGATTATTGGATGTGTTTCATAGGCTTTATGCGCCCAGAGACGATGGTAGCCTGCGGTAATAGACATACCTGCGTAGAACATGCAGGCAATAAAGGCGACCCAGTGGGTCAGGGTATAACCATACTCAAACCCATACCATGGGACGAGGGTGACGGCGGCTAAAAACGACAGACTAAAAAATATTACATTAGTCCAAATAATCGGCGGTTTATTCATTTTATAAAATCTCAGCGTACACTTGTACGCTAAAATAGTATTTCATTCTTGCGCCGTCAAGTATTAGACTGCCCAAAGAGCACAATAGAGCGAATTTAGTAGGGGGCATTCATGTCGGGTGTGCGTGCACAACAAAAGCAAAAAACGCGACAGGCGCTAATTGAGGCGGCATTTAACCAACTGAGTGCGGAACACAGTTTTTCAAATCTGAGTTTACGTGAGGTTGCACGTGAGGCGGGTATTGCGCCAACTTCTTTTTACCGTCACTTTAAAGATATGAATGAACTTGGCCTTACCTTAGTGGACGAAGCTGGCTTAACGCTACGCCAACTAATGCGTCAGGCCAGACGTCGTATTGCGAGTGGAGGCAGCGTGATTAATACTTCTGTACTGACCTTCATGGAATTTATCGAAACGTCTAGCAACCAGTTTCGGTTGCTGTTAAGAGAGCGCTCAGGCACGTCGCCTGCCTTTCGCGCCGCCGTTGCACGTGAAATTAAACACTTTATTCTGGAATTAGCGCATTACCTGGAATCAGAAACAAAAGTAGAAGCGCATCATGCATACATGCAAGCTGAAGCTATGGTCATCATTGTATTTAGCTCAGGCGCTGAAGCGCTTGACCTAGATCTACAACAGCGGGAAGAGCTAACCGAACGCTTAATATGGCAATTGCGTTACATCGCCAAAGGGGCGTCTGGGTATCAAAAAGAGTCTGACAAAAGCTTATAGTTTGTTCTTTGTTTGACTAAAAAACCGTCTAATGGCGGTTTTTTTTCGTCCACAATTTTTAACCACGTGATGCCGGACATTAGCCTAATTAGAATCTAAAAGAAGGAACGTAATTGGAAATAAAATTTAATATATATTTAATAAGTGGATTTTATTTTCTTTTTAATCCTGTTTTATCGCGTTGAAGTGAAAAGATTATGCTTGATTTGTTGTTTTTTCACGTGTTACAACATAGTCAATTCATTAACAGGTATGATTGCTCAAATGAAAAACATCACGCTACTGTCAATTTTGCTTAACCTCTTACTGCTTACTTTAAGTAAGGGCGGGGCTTAGTTGCGTGTCGTGAGCAACCAAATAGCAAACCCCGCCATCGAGCGGGGTTTTTTATTTTGCGCGAGGAAATAGGAATGCAGGACAAGGTCTGGATTTTTGATACAACATTAAGAGATGGCGAGCAGGCTTTAAAAGCCAGCCTAACCGAAGAAGACAAGATTCAATTAGCGCACACCATCAGTCGACTCAATGTTGATGTGATGGAAGTTGGTTTTCCAGTATCTAGCCCTGCGGATTTTAGAGCGGTACAGCGCATTGCTAATGAGGTCAAAGGTCCAGCTATTTGCGGGCTAGCTCGTGCGATGCCAAAAGATATTGAGGCCTGTGGCCTGGCTTTAAAAGGTGCGGACCAACCACGCATCCATACTTTTATTGCGACCAGTCCATTGCATTTAAAACACAAGCTGCGCAAGTCTTTAGACGATGTCATCGAAATGGCAGAGCGATCGATAAAGCAAGCACTTCAGTATACCGGTGATGTTGAGTTTTCTTGTGAAGATGCGGGGCGAACCCCTTTCGATGATTTATGTAAAGTCGTAGACCGTGCTATTAGTGCGGGTGCAACAACCATCAATATTCCTGATACGGTGGGTTACACCACACCAGATGAATACGCAGCGATTATTCACCACTTGCGCAACAATGTCACGAATATTGATAAAGCTCGCTTGAGTGTGCACTGTCATAACGATTTAGGCTTAGCTGTGGCGAACTCTATTGCTGCGGTGCAAGCTGGTGCAAGACAAATTGAATGTACCATCAATGGTATTGGTGAGCGCGCAGGCAATTGCTCGCTAGAAGAAGTGGCTATGATCATGCAAATGCGTCAGGACCACTTGAAGGTACACACTGATATCCGCAGTGAAGAGATTTATCGTGCATCAAGGCAGGTTGCAACAATATGTAATATGCCAGTACAACCCAATAAGGCCATTGTTGGAGAGAATGCGTTTGCACACAGCTCAGGTATTCACCAAGACGGTGTTTTAAAAGCGCAAAATACCTATGAAATTATGGCACCTGAAACGGTGGGTGTACCAAACAATCAACTTAATATGACGTCTCGTTCGGGGCGTCATGTTATTGAACATCGCCTGTCTGAATTGGGTTATCAAGCCGAAGATTACGATATGGATCAGCTCTATACCAGTTTTCTTGAGTTGGCAGATCAAAAGGGAACCGTTTACGACTATGACCTTGAAGCCATGATCCATTTCAACAAGTTAGCTGAGCAGGATGAGTTTTATCAGCTGCAATTTGTAAACGCATCATCTAACTCTCAATCTATTGCCAGTGCAACTGTAGGCATGAGTTTAGGCGATGAGTTGTGCCAAGAAGCGGCCACGGGCAACGGTCCAGTTGAAGCCGCGTTTTTAGCTATTGAGCGCATAACAGGGCAAGCGGTTGAAGTGATTGAATACAACTTAGAAGCAACAGGCCAAGGTGCAAGCTCACTGGGCCAAGTAAATATCATTGCTAAATTTGATGGCCGCCAATATCACGGTGCGGGTCTAGCTGCTGACGTTGTCGAAGCATCAGTGAGAGCAATTATACGTGTATACAACTTAATTGATAGGGCACGTAAAGTGTCGGATCTAAAGCAACAAAGGAAAGCAGGATGAGTCAGAAAAGTTATCAGGTCGCGGTTCTAGCGGGGGATGGCATTGGCCCTGAAGTAATGGCAGCCGCAGAGCTGGTGTTAAAGCGAGTCAGTGAAGAGTTTTCGTTTAACTTAGATATGGTGCAACAGGCTATTGGCGGTGCTGCGATTGACGAGTTTGGACAAGCTCTACCTGCCCAGACGTTAGCTGCATGCGAAGCCGCAGATGCGATTTTGTTCGGCTCAGTAGGTGGCCCTAAGTGGGCTGATTTACCTCCAGAACAACAACCTGAACGCGCGTCATTGCTGCCACTACGTAAGCACTTTGGCTTGTTTTGCAACCTTAGACCTGCACAACTACTTCCTGCATTAAGTGCTGCGTCACCACTGCGTGCCGATATTAGTGCTCAGGGCTTTGATATTTTATGTGTTCGAGAACTGACAGGTGGTATTTACTTCGGTGACAAAGGGCGTGATGGTAGTGGCGAAGAAGAGTATGCGTTTGATACGCAAAAATATAGTCGTAAAGAGATTGAACGCATTGCACGATTTGCCTTTGAAGCAGCAAGGTTACGCAGTAATCATGTGACATCGGTGGATAAGTCTAACGTCTTGGCGTCTAGCGTATTATGGCGTGAAGTAGTTGTTGAAGTGAGCAATGAGTACCCTGATGTCACACTAGATCATATTTATATTGATAACGCAGCCATGCAACTGGTGAAACAACCAAGTCAATTTGATGTGTTGCTGTGTGACAACTTGTTTGGTGACATTTTATCGGACGAATGCGCCATGATCACCGGCTCGATGGGGCTGTTACCTTCTGCTAGTTTGAATCAATCTGGTTTTGGTTTATATGAGCCCGCGGGTGGTTCGGCCCCTGATATTGCAGGACAGGGGATCGCGAACCCAATAGCTCAAATTTTGAGTGCAGCGTTGATGTTACGGTATTCGCTGGGCGAGGACGAAGCCGCTAGACGTATCGAAAAAGCGGTAGCTGAAGCTGTGGCGCAGGGGATTGGTACGCCAGATATTTACCCGCAAGCGGCTTATACGACCCTTGATGTTGCTCAAGCGATTGTGAATCGCATCTAGTAACGAACCATGAATGAGTGATTTAGCGTTTAAAGGAAGGATGTAGCAAGTGGCACAAACTTTATACGACAAAATATGGCAAGCCCATGTGGTTGCCAAAATTAACGAGCAAACCGACTTACTTTATGTGGACAGACACTTAGTCCATGAGGTGACTTCTCCACAGGCATTTTCAGGGCTGCGTGAAAAGAACCGCCCAGTGCGTTGTCCAGAAAAAACCTTTGCGACGATGGATCATAATGTATCGACAAAAAGCCGCTCGATTGATGCCGCCAGTGAAGTGAGTAAAAACCAGCTTCAAGCATTGGCGCAAAATTGCCAAGAGTTTGGTGTTCGACTGTACGATTTAGAGTCCATAAATCAAGGGATTGTGCATGTTATGGGTCCTGAGCAGGGTATCACCTTGCCGGGCACAACAATTGTTTGTGGAGATAGTCACACTTCAACTCATGGCGCTTTTGGGGCATTGGCGCATGGTATAGGTACTTCAGAAGTTGAGCATGTATTGGCAACCCAAACGTTGCAGCAGAAAAAAGCTAAATCTCTAAAAATCCAAATAAATGGTCAATTGCGCCCAACCGTCACCGCAAAAGACCTAATTATGGCGGTTATTGGTGAGTTGGGTACTGCTGGTGGCACTGGTTATGTGGCTGAGTTTTGTGGCAGTGCTATAGAATCTTTGTCAATGGAGTCTCGCATGACGCTGTGCAATATGAGCATTGAAATGGGAGCTAAAGCAGGTTTAATTGCACCAGATGAAACGACTTACGCATACCTAGAGGGACGTTCGTTCGCGCCTAAAGGCGAAGAGTTTGTTCAGGCTGTCGCCTACTGGAAAACACTCCACTCAGATGAAGGTGCAAAGTTTGACCGAGTGGTTGAAATGGCCGCTGAAGATATTCAGCCACAAGTTACTTGGGGTACAAGCCCAGAGCAGGTGATTGGCATTGATGAACCGATCCCAGATCCTGATAAAGAACAGGACTTAATCAAAGCTGACTCGATGCGCTCTGCCTTGAAATATATGGGCCTTGAAGCTGGACAAAAGCTATCTGATGCCAAAGTGGATACGGTATTTATTGGCTCTTGTACCAATAGCCGTATTGAAGATTTACGCGCAGCAGCAGAGATTGTAAAAGGTCAAACAGTAGCCGACGGTGTAGAAGCCTTGATCGTGCCAGGTTCTGGCTTGGTTAAACAACAAGCTGAAGAGGAAGGGTTAGCCGATATTTTTGTCGCAGCAGGGTTTGAGTGGCGAGAGCCAGGGTGCTCGATGTGTCTAGCCATGAATGACGATAGACTTGGTGCAGGAAAACGCTGTGCCTCGACTTCAAATCGAAATTTTGAAGGCCGTCAAGGGCGAGGTGGACGTACCCACTTAGTGAGCCCCGCCATGGCAGCTGCTGCGGCGATTGCAGGACGTTTTACTGATATCCGAGGAGTGCAAGCATGAGTATTTATCACACTGGATTAATGGCACCTTTGGATAAAAACAATGTGGATACCGACCAGATTATTCCAAAGCAGTTTTTGACCTCGACCAGCCGAGATGGGTTTGATGAGGCGCTATTTTATGATTGGCGCTATTTGGATAGCGGAGACGCAGATCCAGAGTTTGTTTTAAATTATCCGCGCTATCAAGGAGCTACGGTTTTATTAACCCGTGATAATTTTGGCTGTGGCTCGTCGCGCGAGCATGCGCCATGGGCATTAAAGCAATATGGCTTTACGGTTATTTTGGCGGAAAGCTTTGCTGATATTTTTTTCAATAACTGCGGTAACAATCAAATGCTGTGTATTGCACTGGATACGCAAACGTTAGATAGCTTATTTGCCGTGTGTGAACAGCATGAGCAGGTGCATGTCGAGATTGATCTTGAAAGCCAACAAATTATTAGCGATCAATTTGCACCAATTCCATTTTCGGTGCGCCCAGATATAAAAGCCAGATTGTTAAGCGGGTTGGACTTTATCGGTGAAACAGAACAACTTAACCAGCATATCGACGCATTTGAGCAACAACTATCAGCCGTTAGGCCTTGGCAGTAATCTTAACTGACGCTGCAACCATCGCATTTTTTTGCCATTAAGCCAAAGGCCATTTAGCCTTTGGCTTTTCATATTTAGGAACACTTCAATGAATAAGTTCTCTGCTTCTCTTATGGCTGCGGCAACCTTAGTTGCGAGTAGCACGGCTATTGCTCGACCAGCACCACTGGTATCAATCCCGACTCATGATGCGTTTTTTGATAAAATTAAAGCGCACTGTGGTAAAGCTTACGAAGGTAAAGTGACGGTTGATAACCAAGGTCCAAGTTCATTTAGTGAAGCACGACTAGTGATGCATGTTCGCCGTTGCAATGAGCGCGAGCTACAAGTGCCATTCCATGTTGGGAAAGATGCATCGCGCACGTGGATCATCACCAAAACTGGCAGTGGATTAAGTTTAAAGCACGACCACCGTCATAAAGATGGTAGCGACGACGCGTCAACGATGTACGGCGGTCACACTGTAGATGCAGGCTTTGACACGGTACAGTCATTCCCTGCCGATCAGTATTCAAAAGAGCTATTTATCGCACAAGAGATCCCTCAATCAATAGGTAATACTTGGCAAATGTTTATCTATGACGACAAGTTTACTTATCGATTAGTACGTGAAGGACGTGAATTTAGAGTCGACTTTGATTTGACGAAACCGGTTAAAGCGCCAAAAGCACCTTGGGGTTATAAAGACTAGGGTCAGACTTAATTTATTAGCGCACTTAACTGAAGTGCGCTCGTCGCATTGATTATTCTTCGTCGCCTTTAATGCAGGTAACTTCAACGCTTAAGTCTGGTTCATAGGCACGTGGAGTTGTAGGCAGCCGATCAAATTTTTGTACACCTCCTTGCAATAATAGTTGCGGTTTCAGACCTTGGCAGAGTGATTGGCTATGACGTAATAAAAACACACTTTGTTGCAAAAAATGATTGTAAGAGTCGGACTTTATCTTCAAATAGTAATGGTCATCGCTATACTTTATTTGTTCGTAATGCACTTTATGATCAAAGTCATAGTATTTTTCTGAGACACCAATTTTTCCGGGTGTAAATTGACAGGCGCTGAGTAGCATGGCAGAGATAAACATCAGCAGGGTGAAAACACTTTTAAGCATGTATGAAACCTTAAAATGCTTGGGTCGTATGAATTAAAACCACTGTTTGAATGATACTTCAAGTGTATCAAAAGGAGCGACAATTGTTAGAACGAGTTAAAGAGTTTTTAGCCAGTTTAAATAATTCTCATGAAGAACAAGCTTCTATGAGCTTTGCAACAGCACTGGCCGCGCTTCTGGTTGAAGTGATGCGTGCAGACAATGAGATTATGCCACAAGAGCTAGAGATGGTAGCCAGACTTCTTCAACGTCAATGTCAGTTAAGTGCGCAAAGCAGTGAATTAATTCGCTCAGAGGCACAGCAGCTGGTAGATACGGCAATTGACCTTCATCGCTTTATCAAAGTTGTCAACGAACATACCGACGAGCTAGCACGCATCGAAGTGATTGAGCTGATGTGGATGGTGGCATTTTCGGATGGTCAGTTAGACCCGCAAGAAGACTACACTGTGCGCAAAATTGCGGGGTTAATGTATGTTGCCCATGGTGATTTTATTTCGGCTAAACTGCGCGCCAAAGACGCGCTAGGTCTAGCTGATTAAGTCGCCATCAGTGTGCAACGGCACCGGCTTGCAATTCGTTTTGACAAGACTGAATGGCTTCTTTGATCATAAAGTTCACTAACGTCGGAGAAATATGATACATCTTGGCGATTTCTTTTTGCTTTAGGCGACCATCACGGTAGAAACTAACGACATTTTGGTGGCGCTGCGAGAGTTTACCAATGGTATTATTTACCTTATCTGACAGCTGTGCATCAATGTACTTTTCTTCAATGTTTGAGCTTTCGTCGTCAAATTGTTCTGTTTGGACAGACTCTAAATCAACAAGAGATTCTCTATTTTGTTTGCGGATCATATCAATGGCGATATTCCTTGCGACCTGATAACAGTAACTCTTGCTATTCTTAACTTGGCAATCCTGACATTTTGACATCCCAGATAAACGAATGAATGTGTCCTGTAATGCGTCCTCGGCTAGATAAGGGCAGCGCAAAATGTTGTTCAAATAAGCCAATAACTTAGCTTCATTTTCAGCAATAACTTTTGACCACTTAACACAGAGCTGCTGCACTGTTTTTACTCCTATTTGTCCTGAATGTTTTTCCGTAATAGAGAATGATAATAATTATCACTATTATGTTATTTTGATCTTGCATTAGCAGTCAAGTACTTTGTGCGCCTTTGCTAATTAAACTGTCATTAACCTGTATTTAAACTCGCTTTCTTTTTACTTACCTTTGTTCTGTTTTTGACAACAATTTGGTGCGTTACTTTCAGTTTTTTTTTTCTGTTTATATCCGTCATGTCTGCACGGGTTTGAATTTTTAACAGCGTAAAAAATTAAGGAAAGCTATGAAGTTAAAATCTACGGTAGTGCCTGTATTGGCTGCATTTGCCATTTCTGGGTGCCATTTCATCGCGCAAGCGAGTGCCTCTAACAAGAGCTTAAGTGAAGATGTTAAAATCACGCGCACAGAGCATGGCATCCCGCATATTCAGGCAAAATCTTTGTATGGACTAGGGTATGGTAATGCCTACGCGCAAGCACAAGATCATGCATGTATCTTGGCGGATGGGTATGTTCGTGTCAGAGGTGAGCGTGCTAAGTACTTAGGGCCGCACAAAAATGGTCAGGATAACTTTTTTGTAAGTTTAGATTTGGGTTACAAAATCATTGATTTACATGGTCGCGTTGCCCGTGAGTACGCCAATTTGTCAGCGAATACCCGCGCTTTGGCTGATGGGTTCGCAGCTGGGTATAACCAATATCTGCAAGATGTACTGGCTGGTAAAGCTGAGTTGGCACCGGCTTGTAGTGGCAAAGCATGGGTAAAACCAATCAATGGTGTTGATGTGGTTGCATCGGTGTTAGCTTCTGCAACACAAAACAGCATTGGGCGTTTATTAGTCCAAATCTTACAGGCTAACCCTGGGACAGGTAATGAGTGGCTACCGACGATTGCAAAGCAAGAGCCGCAACCTGAAAAACCATGGCTAATGGCGAGTAATATTGATTATAAACCTAAGCAGTTAACACAGGGCTCGAATGGTTGGGCATTGGGTCATGAAGTGACGAGCAATGGCCGCGGCTTGCTGCTTGCAAACCCGCACTTCCCATTCAACGGCAACTTACGTTTTTGGGCTAACCATGCCAGTGTTGAAGGTGACTTTAGCACGATGGGGGCGTCGGTCATTGGCGTACCAGGCATCGTAAATATCGGCTTTAATGAAGGCCTAGCTTGGACGCACACTTATTCTGCGGCAAGGCACGAAGTGGTTTATCAGTTGGAGTTGAACCCGCAAAATCCACTGCAATATAAGTTTGATGGCCAGTGGGTTGATATCGAGAAAAAGCAAGTCAATGTTGAAGTGCTTACCCCGATGGGTGTACACACCATGAAAAAAGATTACTTTATAACTCCAATCGGTTACGTCATCGAGGACCAGAAAAACTTTCCATGGGATAGCAAAAACGCCTACGTGGTTCGCGATACCAATATTGATAACTTAGACGGTATCGATCATTGGTTGTCGATGAACCGTGCAACAAATCTAGACAACTTTATCGATACCTTCAAAAATCATGATGGCCTTGCGTTTAATAATACCCTAGTGGCCGACAAGCTTGGCGAGGTGTTCTTTATTGACGATTCAAACGTACCTGATGTTACCCCTGTTGGTGAGGAGCTACTGCGCAGTCACCCGTTAATCTCTGAGGTTTACAAAAAAACCAAACTGGCTGTACTTCCTGGTACAAGCAGTGCGTTGGTATTTCAACAAGAAGTGCCATATGAGCGTGCCCCTAAACTGCGTCGTCAAGATTATGTGCAAAATGCCAATAACTCTTACTGGTTAACTAACTTACAAAGCAAGCTCAGTGGTTATTCGCCGCTATACGGTCATGTTGATTATAAACAAACACGCCGTACCCGTTACAATATCAACCTTATGCGCTTTGCCCGTGGCGCAGACGGCAAATTTGACCGTCATGAGCTGGAAAACATAGTGACAGGGACCAGCGCCTCATTTGAACTATACAAGCCGACTGTGATGGCAACATGCGCATTGTATGCAGGGCAAACGTTGGCAGTAACTGACACGTTAAGCATGCCAGTTAACCCTGCTTGTCAGGCATTTGCGAAGTGGGATGGTAAATTCAATGCCAATTCTAAATCGGCCCCCCTTGCTAAAGAATTCTTCAACTTGCTAACGGACGAAGACCTTGTTGTGCAGTTTAATGCTGCGTTCCCTGCGGTTACCCCCAGTATTGTCAAAGCAGAAAAGTCGACCCTAGTTAAATTACTTGCTGCGAGCAAGCAACTAGAGAATGCCGGGTTTGCCATTGATGCGACACTAGGTGAGTTGCAATATCTACAGAAGGGCGACCGTCGCATCCCATGGCCTGGATCTGATCACCACAGTGGTGGTTTCAATATTTTCTCCACGACCAATGCAATGGATTTAACATCGTTCGCCCCCACCATGGCTGCGCCGATTCGTGAAGTCTTAGATCCAACTTGGCCAACAAGAACGGGCCTGAGCACCGATGGCTACCCTGTTAACTATGGTTCAAGCTGGATGATGGTGGTTGGCTTTAATGAGCACGGGCCACAGGCGCGCGGCTTATTGACTTATTCACAGAGTAATAACCCTAATTCGCCGCACTTTACCGATGCCAGTGACCACTATGCGGCAGGTAAAGGCCTGATTGATTTGCCGTATACCGATGTGCAAATTAAGCAGGGCAAAATTAGCGAAATGACACTTACTGTGAAAAAAGACTAAAAATCTTAGACTGTCGCGCGTCACAGTGGCGACAGTCTAATTTTTGGAAAAATGTGATGAGTTTCGATAACGAAAACGGCACTTTTAAAGTGATCATTAATCACGAAGAACAGTACTCTTTGTGGCCTAGTTACAAATCAGTACCCGGCGGTTGGCAAGACACTGGTGTGAGTGGTGACAAGGCTACGTGTCTTGAGCATATTAAAACACATTGGACAGATATGCGTCCCTTGAGCCTCAGAAACGCAATGGCTCAACAAGACGTGTAAGCGACAATTGAGCGTCTAGCAAGTCGCTCTTTTTCAACGCCTCATTTCATAAATCCGAATCGTGGGCAGCACCCATTTAATCAAGCGCATCAGCTTGGCGTAATCATACAAAAAAATAGCCAAAATTAAACTCAGTATGCGCATTTGCTAGATAAATTTCATGGAGTAAATCATGACCGCCATCACCATCATGGATCACTTAGCGCAACACGCTGCGCAGCAGCCGGACAACATCGCGCTAGTCTGTGTGGATAAAAAAGCACAGACGCCATGGAGCTTTGGAGAGCTATATGCCCAGAGCTTGATGGTTGCCAGCCATTTGAAAAATCATGTGGTGGCAGGCGATAGAGCGCTGATCTTAATGGACACCGGTATTGAATATGTGACGAGTTTTTTAGCATGTCAGTATCTTGGTGTGACGGCCATTCCCAGCTTTCCACCTGAGTCGACTAAGGCGCAGCATATCGCACGTACAGTAGGTATTGCAGAAGACTCAGAAGCAGCTGTGGTGCTAACCACGGCACGATTTACCTCGACAGTGGAAGCCCTTGTTGAGCAGGTCAGCGATAGCAAAATGCTGGTGATTGATGAATTCTGCGAACAGCATGAAACGGTTGAACGTCACCCAACCAAGTCTGAAGAAATCGCGTTTTTACAGTACACGTCAGGGTCGACGGCGAAGCCTAAAGGCGTCATGGTAAGTCATGGCAATTTGCTTGGTAACGAAAAAGCCATTGCTGAGGGAATGAATATTACCCAAGATGATGTGCTAGTGAGCTGGCTACCACTGTTCCATGATATGGGGTTGATTGGTGGCCTACTGCAGCCAATATTCACAGGCTATAAACTCGTACTGTGCTCTCCAAGGTACTTTATGGAGCGCCCTGCACGATGGTTGCAGCTGATATCTGAGTACAAAGCCACCATGAGTGGCGGTCCTGACTTTTCATATCGTCTGTGTATCGAGCGTGTGAAAGACAAGCAAGTAGCAGATTTAGACTTGAGCAGTTTGCGGGTGTTTTTCTCTGGCGCAGAGCCAATTCGCCACGATACTTTGCTGAGTTTTGCGCAAAAGTATGCTGCGCAAGGGTTTAAACCAACGGCGCTTTACCCATGTTATGGGCTCGCCGAAGGCACCCTGTATGTCACCGGTAGCATACCATCACAAGGTGCGGTGATTGAGGCATTTGATACTCGTGAGTTGGCAGCGGGCAAAGCAGTATTACAACACGCTAAAGACATGCGCGATAGTGGCGAATATACTCATCAAGTTGGTTGTGGCGTTGTTGCAAGCGAACACCAGATTCGTATTACCTGTCCAACCAGTTTTGATGAAGTTGCACAGGGCAGTATTGGCGAGATTTGGGCGAGTGGTCCAAGCATTGCGGTGGGCTACTGGCGTAATGAGCAAGCAACCCAAGACACTTTTGTGGAGCATGAAGGCAAACGCTGGTTAAGAACGGGCGATGTGGGCTATATCCATGACGACCAGTTGTTTATATCAGGCCGTCAAAAAGACCTCATTATCATGAATGGTCATAATGTCTACCCACAAGACATAGAACGTGCCATCGAAGGGACACTGAGCTTTGTGCGTCAGGGCCGCGTGTCTGCTTTCCCTGTCCCGAGTGAGCAAAGCGGTGAAGGCATTGGTGTGGCGATTGAAACCGCCAATGTATATCGCAATGAAGTGCCCGCAGAGCAAACGGCACTGATTGTCAGAGATTTTATTATTGCGCAATTTGGTCATTGCCCAGAACTTGTGGTGTTACTGGACCAAGGCGGGTTACCCAAAACCTCCAGTGGTAAATTGCAGCGCAGCGCGTGTTTGAAATTACTACAAGCCAAGAAATTGGCAACCTATGGGGTATTTAACCTGTCACAGTTGCAACAGCTGTCAGTGAGTCATGGTGGGGACGACCAGCACACATGGGATGAGGTGGCACAGCGTTTAGCTGCATTGTGGCAAAGCGTTTTGCACTACCCAGTTAATAGAGATGGAGCTGACTTTTTTGCTTTGGGTGGCAGCTCGATTAAAGCCGCTTTACTGCTGGCAAAGGTGCAAGAAGCCTTTAATTGCCAGATAGAGCCGACGGCGGTATTTGCTGCCCATAAATTTGGCGATTTTTGCCAGTTGGTGCGTGAAAGTGTTGCAACTAAGCAAAAACAGTCGTTTATCCCTGCGCTAGAAAAAGCCGCTTATCCTCTGAGTGCACAGCAACAAAGACAGCTATTTTTATGGCAGTTAGAACCTCTGAGCAGCGCTTATCATATTGGTGCCAGCTTGACGCTTAAGGGTGAGATCAGTGAAACGCATTTGCATAGCGCCGTGGCACATATCCTTGCGCAACAGGCCGTATTACGTCATGCCTATGGCAAAGCTGAATCAGGCCAGTGGCAACAGCAGTTAAGTGAACAAACGCTTAATTGGCAACAGGCTGATTTTAGTGAAAGCTCGGATTCAGACGCCGCTGCAAAAGCATGGGTTGAAACCTTCTACAAGCAACCCTTTGAATTAGAGCGCGGAGATAACTTTAGGGCTGCTCTGGTTAAATTGTCAGACAATCGCGCTCAGCTGATTTTAGTAATACACCATATCGCCAGTGACGCGTGGAGCTTCGATTTGATGTTGGCGGATATTAGCCATTATTACGCGGCACTAGTTGACACAAACCCCTTCCCCGACATAGCTCATACCTTGAATTATGGTGACTTTGCTGCCTGGCAACAGCAATGGCTATCAAGTTCAGAAGCCCAAGCACAATTAACGTATTGGCAGCAGCAATTGCAGGCTAACGATGACGAAGAGCTGCTCGCGCCGCAACACCCAAGGCAACCAGACATGCCAGCCCCTATGCAAAGCCAGATGATAAAGCTTTCTTATCAACAAGTTGAACAATTGCAGGCTTTGGCACATCAATACGGTGCTAGCTTATTTATGCTGTTGCTCAGTAGCATACAAGTATTCTTCTATCGCTTCTCTGGTAAGCGGACACCGCGCATTGGTGTACCGGTGGCGAACCGCCGTTTCTCTGAATTGCACTCACTGATGGGCTTTTTCATTAATACGCTTGTACAGCGCAATGAACTGTCAGCGGAGCAAAGTTTTGTTGAGGTGTTATCGTCTACTAAAACACACGCTATTGATGCGCAAAAAAATCAGGATTTACCCTTCGAAAAACTTGTTGAGGTGATGAACCCTGACCGTAGTCTGGGACAAAACCCGTTATTCCAAGTGATGTTCAATCACTTAGAACAAGACGTACAGCAAGCGCTTGAGTTACCGGGCGTTGAGGTTGAACAGGTCACTGCACTGCAACAGCAAGCGCAATTTGATTTGAGTATCGACTCTCGGTTATTAAACGATGGTGCGTTGTTGTTGGAGTTCCAATACAACGCAGCGTTGTACGATGCCGATTATATTGACAGTGTGACGAGTGCCTTTAATACCCTATTAAATGAAATTGTTAATGCCCCAAAACAAGCTATTGGCAACCTTGCGCTGCACACACTGCAAGTTGAATCTGCTCAGCAAGGGCGTGGAGAAAACATTATATTGCCAGCGACGCCTTGGCTGCAAAAAATCAGCGAGATTGCTGAACAAACGCCAGTGCGAACGGCGGTGATCTATAACGACCAGTATTATAGCTTTGAATGGTTAGAGCAGACTTCAAACCGTATAGCCCATGGGTTGATTGCCAACGGGTTTGGTGCTGAGTGTGTAGTGGGTGTAATGCAAAGCAGAAAGCCGCTGATGTTGGCAAGTACGTTAGCGTGTTTAAAGGCAGGCGCGGCGTATTTGCCTCTAGATAAACAATTCCCCGCAGACAAATTACAACATATGCAGCAAGACAGTGGGTGTGGTGCCATCTTAAGTGATGAAGCGTCATTGCCCGTGACCTTTGACGGTGCACTTTTGTCACCGCAAACCTTGTTGAGTGAACAGCACCTAAATACCAAAGTGCCAGCCGTGGACTATCACGACAATCAAACGGCCTATTTAAATTACACCTCAGGCTCGACCGGTAAAGCGAAAGGTGTGGCCATCGAGTTGGGAGCATTAGCACGTTACATTGACTCGGCTAGACGCTTTATAAACTTACAAGCCGACGACGTCGTGCTGCAATTTGCTACGGCCAATTTTGACGCGTTTGTTGAACAATTGTTCCCAACATGGGCGGTGGGAGCGGCAGTACTGCTGCGTGGTGATGCACTGTGGGATGCCGACACGCTCTACGCGCAGGCACAAAAACACCATGTGGCGGTTATGGACTTAAGTGCGGCCTACTGGCGCAGTATCAGTGCGAGTTGGGCACGCAAAGCGCAGCTTACACCGCTTGAGCTTCCTAAATTAAGGCAGGTCCATTCGGGCGGTGAAGCCATGTCTTTAGCTGGGATCCAAGATTGGCAAAATACGGGTCTTGCTCAGGTGAGATTGCTCAATACCTACGGGCCAACCGAAATCGTGGTGGAAGCCGCTATCCATCCGTGTCAAGACTTGAATGTTAGTGATAACGCACAACAGTCTGTGCCGCTTGGACACGCATTGGCTGGCCGTCAGCTATATATTTTGGATGACAACCTCGAGATAGTGCCTAATGGTCATGTGGGACAGCTCTACGTGGGCGGTGACATTCTAGCCCGTGGCTATTGGGCGCAGCCTGAAATGACCGCGACACGCTTTATCGCCGACCCGTTTAGCGACACAGGCGCGCGTATGTACGCCACTGGCGATTTAGTCAGCTGGCAAGGTGGCGACCTGATGTATCACGGTCGTAACGATCACCAAGTGAAGGTACGTGGCTTTAGAGTTGAGCTTGGCGAAATTGAACAGCAGCTAAGTCAATTACCGGATGTTGATACGGCGGTGGTAGTCACCGAGCAACAAAGTCACGGTTTAGGTTTAATTGCCTATATTCAAAGCGTCAAGTTTAGTGATCAAACATTTGCTGACATGTTAAAACGCGCGCTAAGCGAGCATATGCCAGCTTATATGGTGCCAAGTGACATCGTCGTAATGGAAAAGCTACCCATCAATGCCAGTGGCAAATTGGAGCGCCGCCAGCTGCCAAAAGTGGAGCGTGTCGGCCAGTCTGTTTCATTGGCAGAAAATGACACGGAACGTACTATTGCTGAAATTTGGCAAAAACACTTAAAGATGCAAGAGATTGACCGTCATGCCAATTTCTTTGATGTGGGCGGCCACTCTTTGTTACTCATGGCCGTTTATGAAGAGCTAAAAGTGCAATACCCCAATTTACAAATGACAGAGCTGTTTGCGCACCCAAGCATTGCCAGTTTGGCGACGCTACTTGGCAGTGCACAATCAAATACAGCGCCTGTTACACCGAATAAACCAAGTGGCGCGAAACAAAAACGCGGCATGGGCGCGATTGCCGCGCGTAAAAGAAAAGCAAGAGAATCATAACAATGTCAGAAAACAAATATAGCGAACTAGATATTGCCATTGTGGGCATGGCGGGCCGTTTCCCAGATGCCGACGATGTTGATGCGCTGTGGCAAAATGTACGAGACGGAAAGTGTGCCGTGCAAGATTTAGCGGATGCGGATCTACGCGCTGTGGGTGTTAGCGAGGAAGACTTAGCGCACCCAGATTATGTGAAACGCGGTGTGCCGTTTGCGAGCATGGCGCAGTTTGATGCGGCATTTTTTGGTTACACACCAAAAGAAGCGGCGCAACTTGACCCTCAGCAGCGGGTCTTTTTACAAACCTGTTGGCATGCGCTTGAGTATGCCGGCATCACCACCAATGGCAGTAATTTTACCGGGGTGTTTGCAGGATGCGGCGTCCCCGCCTATCTATTACAAAACCTGCTGACAGATAGCCAGCAGGATATCACTAGTTTGCTGGCGCTCACCAATGGTAATGATAAAGATTCATTGGCGACGCGTGTCAGCTACGAGCTAGACCTAACGGGTCCTGCTGTAACGGTGCAAACGGCGTGTTCAACCTCATTAGTGGCTGTGCATATGGCGTGTCGTTCTTTGCAGAACTATGAATGTGACTCGGCCCTTGCGGGTGGCGTCTGGCTCAATCTAAATAATGAGCAAGGCTATCATGCGCCAGCGGGTGGTAGCTTGTCTCCCTCAGGGCAGTTGAGTGCGTTTGGTGAGCAGGCCGATGGGATTTTGATTGGCAGTGGCAGCGCCGCGGTGGTGTTAAAACGTGTAGAAGATGCTATTGAAGAAGGCGATCATATTCTTGCGGTGATCAAAGGCTCTGCTATCAACAACGATGGTAAAGAAAAAGTCGGTTACACGGCACCGAGTGTCACAGGTCAGGCGGGCGCTATTGAGGCGGCTCTTGAGTTTGCTGACATTGAACCGAGCTCTGTGGGGTATATTGAAACGCATGGTACGGGCACAACGCTTGGCGATCCCATTGAAATCGCGGCATTGAGCCGAGCATATGGGGAGTGCGACAACCAGCAAATCGCCATTGGTTCAATTAAGGCCAATATTGGTCACTTGGACTCGGCAGCGGGTGTTACTGGGCTTATCAAAGCTGTTCAAGCATTGCGCCACAAAACGCTACCGCCAAGTTTGCACAGCACCCCCGTAAACAGCAAAATCGACTTTGCGAACAGCCCATTTTACGTAAATACTGAACTTAAGCCTTGGCAAAGTGACACTGTGCGCCGCGCAGCAGTAAGCTCATTAGGTATGGGTGGCACAAATGCCCATGTCATCTTAGAAGAGTACGTAGCACCTAAGGTGGAATATAGTCATGTCGCACCTTGGCACATTTTACCCCTGTCGGGCAGTGGTCAAGCTGCGTTGGAAGCACAGCGTCAGGCATTGGCTATCAAACTACAACAATCACCAGCGCAATTATCATTGATTGCTGCACAGCTGCAACATAGCCGTACAGCGCAAGCAATTCGTCACGCGGTGGTGGTCGATAGTGCTGAGCAGGCACAGCAACTTCTGGTGCGAGATGTCAGTGGTGACAAAGCAACCAACCATAAAATTGGTTTGATGTTTTCAGGTCAAGGGTCGCAATACGTGACGATGGCACAACCGCTGTTGAAACACGTGCCGGCATTTAAGGCTCACTTTGAGGAGGTGACTGCGTTATTCAACGGTGAACTACAAGATGAGCTACGTCGAGTATTTACCCCAAATGATGATGAATTATTGGCTGCTAACCAGTTGCTTGGTCAAACTCGATTGACTCAACCAGCCCTCTTTGTGGTGGCATATACCATGGCGAAGTGCTACCAGAGTCACGGTGTTCATATTGAGGCGATGCTAGGACACAGTATTGGTGAATACGTGGCGGCATGTTTGAGTGGGGTGATGAGTTTAGATACAGCTGTTAAGCTGGTCACCGCACGTGGTGAAGCGCTGCAAAAAATGGCGCCAGGCGCCATGCTTTCGGTTATGAGCGATGCACAAAGCCTGACGCCGTACTTAAACGAGCAATTAGATATCGCAGCGTGCAACAGTCCAAGTAATACGGTGGTTGCAGGTACCAAAGAGGCGATTAAAGCCCTACAAGGTGAACTGAAAGCAGCCGATATTAGTGTGGCACGTTTACACGTGTCTCATGCATTCCACAGCCACCTGACTGAGCCGGTGTTAAACGAATTTTCAGATATACTGGCGCGAGTGCAGTTAAGTGCGCCTAGCACACCGTTTGTGTCTAATCTAACGGGTACTTGGATCACAGCAGAGCAAGCGACGTCTACGCAATATTGGTTAGATCATATCCGCCAAGCAGTTAACTTTGTGGATGGTGTGAACACGCTGGCGCAGCGCTGTGATGTACTCGTTGAGGCAGGCCCGGGCGATACGCTGCAAAAGCTAGCTAAGCAATCTGTATCTGACACGGTGACCGTGCTCAATTCAATTGCTCACGCGCGCGACCTCAAAGCGCCAATTCCCCCGTTTGTGATGACCTTGGCGAAGCTGTGGCAGCTTGGTGTGCAAATCAAGTGGTCAGAAGTGAGCGAAGTCGCGCAGGGCGTTGAAATGGCATTCCCTGCATATCAATTTGATAAGACCGAGTTTTGGGTTGATGCCAAAACGGTGAAAGCTTCAAATACAAGTGTTAGCGAAAATACCGGCCCTGAGTTGCTTGAGCCAATTTGGCAACAACAGCCCAGTACAGTATCTTCATCTGTTGATTTACAGGGCCAAAAGGTGGTGTTATTTGCCTCGGATGCACCGCTCATAACACAACTAA
Source organism: Pseudoalteromonas luteoviolacea NCIMB 1942 (assembly GCF_001625595.1). Taxonomy (GTDB): domain Bacteria; phylum Pseudomonadota; class Gammaproteobacteria; order Enterobacterales; family Alteromonadaceae; genus Pseudoalteromonas; species Pseudoalteromonas luteoviolacea_A. The sequence goes on along the minus strand of NZ_AUXT01000162.1, from coordinate 56,411 downwards.
GCTCAGCTCTAGTTGCAAAAGGCGCGACTGTTATCCAAGTTTGGCAGGGCGATTCATTCACTACTGTTGAGCAAAATCAGTATCGCCTAGATTGCCAAGATGCGAGCCAATTAAATATGTTACATGAGCAAGTTGACGGCTTTGCGCGTATTGTTGATTGTCGTCTATTGGATGAGCACGCCTGTGGCTATCAATTGTTGCTACCACTGTCGAAATGGTTACTAGGGCAAGGCCAAATTAATTGGACTGTAGTTGCAAGCGAGCTATTTAGCGTTTTAGGTGATGAGGTTATGTCTGCCGAAAAAGCCACGGCGCTTGGCATTACCCGTGTTGTCGGTATGGAGCAGGCAGCTATTTTCTGCCAGTTGCGCGAAGTATCAAACACGCTGCGCGACAATGGCCTGCCACAATTTGCCACGCAATTGGTGGTCGATATGGCAAATGACGCGCGCGAAATCGCCTATCGTGGCCGTCAGCGTTTTGTGCTGACCCAGCAAGCATTGCCGACAGTGGCTACGCAGGTGAGCGAGGAATCATCGTCAGCTGTGACCTTTATTACAGGTGGCTTAGGCGGTGTGGGTTTAGTACTTGCTAAGCTTTTGGCAGCTCAAGGTCATGCTTTGGTGTTACAAACCCGTAGCGCGCTGCCTGCAAGCGAGCAGTGGGCTGCATTGATTGCGGATGAGCACTGTGACGCTAAATTGGTGAGCCAATTAAGCGCATTAAAAGCGTTGCAAGACTCTGGTGCACGTATTGCGGTGGTGCAGGCGGACGTATTAGATATTGCGAGCTTGAATGTAGCGATTAGTCACGCCGAACAATCACTGGGCAGGGTTACGCAAGTGATCCATGCAGCAGGCCTACCGGGTGGTGGTATGTTGGCGCAGCTCACCGCAGAGCAAGCGACGCAGAGCATGGCTGCTAAGACTCGAGGGACTGATAACCTCTTGGCAGCATTTAAATCCCATCAACTGGAGCGCATGATCCTATGCTCGTCATTGGCTTCGGTCCTTGGCGCACTTGGCCAAAGTGATTACTGTGCGGCCAACAGTTATTTAGATGCGGTGGCAGCGCAGCCACAGCCTTTCTTGGTGCAGTCGGTTAACTGGGATGCGTGGGCAAACATAGGTATGGCAGCAGGGCATAGTGTGGGGGAAGAGTTTGGTATTGATGAAGCCGCAGCACACACTTTACTCGCAGGTATTGGTCAGTCTCAAGCGCCGCAGTTGTACGCAGCAAGTTTGCCTTGGCAAGCTCGTGCAGACAAAGTTGCTGAGCTAACTGAGCGCTTGATGCAGGCCAAAGCTCCGGCACCAAAAGGTCACAAGCGACCCGAGCTAGGCACAGAGTTTGAAGCGCCAGAGAGTGAGCTAGAGTTACAGTTGGCTGCAATTTGGAGTGAATTTTTGGGCTTTGATGAAATCGGTATTTTCGATAACTTGTTTGAGCTCGGTGGTGATTCACTGATTGCAATTCAAATGTTGGCAAAAGTGAAGCAGCAGTTCACAGTTGAAGTTGAACCGGCTACCTTCTTTGAAGATCCTAATCTAGATAATCTTACCTTCTTAATCGAAGAGCAGTTACTTAACGAGTAACTTTGCCATATCTAACCTACCACTGAATTTTTTGGAGGCCATTGTGGCCTCCTGCTTTATTTTTTTCATTTCCCAACGTCTAGCTGGCATCAAGGGCAAATTTACCAACACATCAAAATAACAAGCGATGTACAAAACTCAGTCATAAAGCTAGTTTAAGTGATTTAAAACAATAGCTTACACTTATATGAGTGGTGTGGTTTTATGTCTGTCAGTAGGTAAATAGCGCCAAGAATTGCGATGTGGTGAAACGGGGATGTAAGTTGAAACCCGTATCACCCAGTCAACCAGATTAGCAGTGCATAATAATCGAGATCCAGGTGGAATCAGCATGAGCGAGCAAAAGCGCAGAAGAAGACGCGAGCGCGGTGGCGCATTAACTGAAGAACAACAGCTAAAACTTAAAGCCAAATTGGTCGATAGTCAGGCCAGAGCGCAACAAAATCAGTTGGATGTGCGTCAAGATAGAATGGCCAAAGTGCCTTTAACGCCCGCCCAACTACGTCTGTGGACCGCGTGGCAATTGGACCCACAAGATAGCGTCTATAACTTAGCGGGTACGCTGACGTTTCAGGGGCAATTGAATAAGGCGTGGGTGCAAGCTGGCTTTGCGCACTTGGTTGCCAAACACGGGATCTTGAATAGTCGTTTTAGTGAAGATGCTGGCATCACCGTGCAGCAATTGCAAAACGACAATGCATTTACCTTTATTGATATTCCAACGCAAAGCGATATAGCGCAGCAGGCGTTTGAGATTGCAGACAAACCCTTTGATTTAACGGCCGAGCCTCTGCTACGCGTAGCCTTGTTAGAAGCACAGGGCGAATGCACCTTGCTGGTGGTGATGCACCATATCGTTACCGATGGCACTTCGATGCAGCAGCTATTTAATGAGTTTATTCAAGCATATGCATTGCTGCAATCCCAGCAAGATTTACCCGAAGTTGAAACCAAAGCAGACTATTTGGACCATGCGTTATGGCTGGCCAAGCAAGACCAATCGGAGTTATTGGCCAAGCAGTTAACGGATTGGCAAGGGGCGCTTGGGGACGATTTTGAGCCACTACGTCTTCCTGCAAATAGCTTGGCAAGACAAGGGGGTAACTACCCGATTAGCACGCACTCCTTGGCTTTGCCAAATTCATTGTGGCAACAAGTGCAAGGGCTGACAAAACAGCACCAAGTGACGCCATATTTGGTGCTGCTCAGTGCCTTTCAGTACCTTCTGCATCGCTATAGTGATCAAAGTGATGTGAAGGTCGGGGTACCTATTGCCAATCGCCACCATGCACAAACCCATGGTCTCATCGGCTTTTTTATTAATACTCAAGTAGTACGATTAGAAGTTGCGCCAGAAGACAATTTTGTCTCATTGCTGGAAAAAGCCAAATCGTTTTCACAATTTGCACAGGCTAATCAAGACTTGCCGTTTGAACACCTTTTGGATGTCATTAAGCCTGAGCGCAGCACCGGAAGTCACCCGCTTTTTCAGGTCATGTTTAACTACTTAAAACGTGACAAGGGTGCTATGGATGCATTGCAAGGCGTGTCACTCAAAGACACCCAAGCACTGCGCTTTTCGATGCCTTTTGACCTGCAATTAGATGTGATTGAGGAAGTTACGAGTGATACAACGTTACACCTGTACTACGCCAACACACTTTACAGTCAAGCCTTTGCCAAGCACTGTTTAGATGAACTCGCTGCATTATTATCTGCGGTTGTCAGCAACCCACACTCTCCATTGCAATACTTGGATTGGTATCCGCAGCAGCGCCAGCAGTGCCTTGAAGCATTCTCAAAAGGCGTAGATGCATTTCCTTGGCAACGCTCTATTGCCGATATCATCAGTGAACAGGCTAAGCAAACACCGCAGCACAACGCACTGATATTTGCTGGTGAGCACCTGAGCTACGGGGAGTTTGAACTACGCACCAATCAGTTGGCCAATTGGCTGATAGCACAAGGCGTTGGGGCTGAAGACCAAGTCGGGGTGTATTTCGACCGTAGTTTCGAAATGGTGATAGCGTTAATCGGCGTGATGAAAAGTGGCGCAGCGTATGTGCCCCTTGACCCTCATTTACCGGCCGACCGGGTTGAGTATATCGCGCAAAATAGCACCTTCAAACTGGTGCTGGGCAATCGCGAAAATAACGCGTTTTCAGTGCCTTATTATGTGTGGTCAACGCTTGAAACCACGCTAGCTGGGCAAAATGATGATTACCCAAATGTGACTATTTTGCCTGCGCAGGCGGCGTATGTGATTTATACCTCGGGCTCGACCGGTAAACCCAAGGGCGTGGTGAATAACCACCACGCTCTATATAACCGCATTAGCTGGCAGGACCAAGCCTACCCAATTGGCGCAACAGATCGTGTTCTGCAAAAAACACCGTATGGGTTTGATGTGTCTGTTTGGGAGTTTTTCTGGCCATTGATGCGCGGTGCAACCTTAGTCGTAGCGGAGCCTGAGATCCACAAAGAGCCTCGTGAACTGGCCTCGCTTATTCAGGCCCAGCAAGTGACCTTACTGCACTTTGTGCCCTCGATGTTGCAGGCTTTTATCAGTGAACCAATGGCGCAGCAATGTGACAGTATTAAACACATTATTTGTAGCGGTGAAGCACTGCCTGCGGCCCTTCAAGCGGACACCTTGAAGTTGCTACCAGAGCTTGAAATTCACAACCTATATGGCCCGACAGAAGCCGCCATCGACGTCAGCTATTACGAATGTGATGGCCGCGCCGACAACGCGGTTCCTATCGGCAAACCGATTGCAGGCTGCGAGTTGTGGGTGCTTGATCAACAGTTAAACCTCAGCCCAATTGGTGCTGTGGGTGAGTTATACATTGGCGGAATAGGCCTCGCCCGCGGTTATGCTAACCGCCCAGATCTCAGTGCCGAGCGTTTTGTAGCCAACCCATTTGCCAATGACGGCAGTCGCTTGTATCGCAGCGGAGACTTGGTGCGTTGGAGTGAATTGGGCGAGCTTGAATATCTAGGGAGAACCGACCATCAGGTAAAGATCCGAGGCTTACGTATTGAGCTGGGCGAAATCGAAACCCAATTATTTTCCCAGCCGGGCGTGAAAGAAGCGGTGGTTGTGGCCATCACTGGGCCCAATGGTGGCGCGCGTTTGGCCGCGTATGTGAGTGGCGAGTCATTAGATGAAAGCCAGTTGCAACAAGGGCTCATTGATACACTGCCGGATTACATGGTACCGAGTGCCATTATGGTACTGGATGTATTACCGCTGAGCAGCAATGGTAAAGTGGACCGCAAAGCCCTGCCAGCCCCGAGTCTGCAAACTCAGACTGCCTATCAAGCACCTCAGGGCGAGCGTGAAGAACTGCTGTGTCAAACTTGGCAGCAGGTACTTGGTCAAAGCCCAATTGGCCGTGATGATAACTTTTTTGCCTTAGGTGGCGACTCCATTCTGAGCTTACAAATTGTTGCAGCGATGCGCCAGCATGGTTTTGTCCTCAGTGCGAAGCTGGTATTTGAAGCGCCAACAATTGCGCAATTGGCCAATGAACTCAATGAATTAAGGGAAGAAGATAAGATCCCACAAATTGTCAGTGGCGAAGTCCCCTTGTTACCAATTCAGCAAACTTATTTTGCAAGACAGCCCAAACAAGTTAATCACTGGAACCAAGCCATTCGCTTAACGCCACCAGCCACCATAGGTTTAGCGGCGCTAACAGAGAGTGTGCAAGCACTTATTGAGCATCATGATGGATTGAGACTGCAATATCAGCAGCAGGGCGAGTGGCTGCAATCTTATCGCGACTATGACGAAGCGGATTACCGTGAAGTGGTGTGGTATCAATCAACCACAGAGCAAGATTTCGACCGTTACTGTCTGCAATTGGCGGAGCAGGCACAAGCGAGTTTAAACATTATGCGTGGTGATTCACTACGCGTTGTATACGTTCACAGTGATACTCGTCAGCAGTTGATTTTAATTGCCCATCACCTTGTCATTGATGGGGTGTCTTGGCGTATCTTGGTGGATGACTTATTGCAAGGTATTGAGCAGGCTGCATCTGGTAAAGAGGTCGCGTTTGCACCAAAGAGCCACAGCTATCAATACTGGTCGCAGCAATTACAAACTTACCCCACTGCCCACGAGGACGAATTTGCAATTTGGCAGTCGCAGCATAGCGACGCGATAGACTTACCGAACTTTGTTGCTGATGGCGATGACACCATGCACAGTGTACAAACGCTGAATATCACGCTCAGCGAGTCACATACTCAGGCATTGTTAACTCAGGCTCAGCGCCCTTACCGAACACAAATCGACGAGCTGTTATTGGCGGGGTTAAGTGTGGCCTTGAAGCAATGGACCGGTGCCGATGAAGCGCAGGTATTTCTTGAAGGGCATGGTCGTGAGCCGTGGCAGTCGCAACTAGATTTAAGCCGTACAATAGGCTGGTTTACGGCGCTGTATCCCGTTAAATTGGCCAGCTTCGCGAATATTGCAGAGACGATTATTCATACCAAAGAGCGTTTGCGTGCTCTGCCAAATAAAGGCATTGGTTACGGTGCTTTTAAGTGCTTTGGCAATGAGGCGCAAAAGCAAGCGCTGCATAGCGCGCGCAAACCGCAAATTGAATTTAATTACTTAGGTCAGCTTGATGCCAATGGCAATACGCAGCTGGCTGAGTGGCAAATGAGTACTGAGGGTGTGGGCCGTAGCATAGCCCCTGAAAACGCACTCAGTGCAGACATTGCCATCAATGGGGGAATTCAAAACGGCCAGTTGCAATTGGCCGTGACTTACAGCTGTGCATGCCTGTTACAGGCCGATATGGCCGAGTTCGCCCACTTGCTTGAACAGGCGTTTGGCCGGGTAATCGAGCATTGCCTCGATGCCAACGTGCGCTTAACCCCTGCCGATGTGCCATTGCTGGCGCTGTCTCAAGCAGAGCTGGATGCACTCCCCATTTCACAGCAGGGAGTTTCCAGTATTTATCCTCTTTCACCCATGCAGCAAGGCATGATGTTCCACTCCATGGTGGAACAAAGTGCAGCGTATCTCAATCAGCTTAGATTGGATATTAGCAGCCTTGATGTGATGCGCTTTAAAGCCGCTTGGAAACAGGTTGTTGAGCGCCATGACGCATTGCGCAGCGGCTTTATTTCGGCGGCTAAGCAGCCTTTACAGTATGTGGTAGAAGGCCATCAAGTTGCATTTACAGAGCTTGATTGGCAAGCAGAACCTGCACAATCGACACATACCCTTGCCAAATCAATACTTGATAAAGGTTTTGCAGTCACAGAGCAAGTTGGGCTGATGTCTTTCACCTTAGTTCAGCAAGCGCCAGCGCAGCATCATTTTATTTGGACCTATCACCATATGCTGCTAGATGGTTGGAGCAGCACGGCGGTGTTGGCCGAAGTTATGGCAGCTTATCAAGCGCAAACATTACCGTCACCTGGTGGTCAGTTTAAAGATTACTTGGGGTATTTAGCGAACCAAGATGACGCCGCGGGAGGCAGCTACTGGCAAAGCCGCCTTGAGCTACTGAGTGATGCCTCATATTTAACTCAGTTGCAAGTGCGCGGTCGTTTGGATGAGTCACTGGGCTATGCGCAGCATACGTTGCAATTAAGCGAGCAACAAGCCGCGCAATTACAAAGCTTTGCACAACAGCAACAGATCACCGTTAATACTGTTTTACAAGGTGCTTGGTCGTTGCTTTTGGGTCGAATGCTGAACAAATCAGCAGTTTGCTTTGGCGCGACGACGTCTGGCCGCCCTGCCGACTTGGTTGGTAGTGACCGTACGGTGGGTCTATTTATCAATACCTTACCGGTGATCAGCACGCTAGACAATGCGCTCTCGGTGGGGCAATGGCTCAAAGCCCGCCAACAAGACAGCATGGCAAGCCGAGAGTTTGAACACACACCTTTGTATCAAATTCAAAAACTAGCTGAAGGGCAGGTGGACTTCAACCAGCAAGGCTTGTTTGACAGTTTACTGATTTTCGAAAACTACCCAATCTCTGAGACTTTGGGTGCGTCTGAATTGGGCGGCGCACGTTTTAATTTGGTTGAGAACCGCGAAGAAACCAATTATCCGCTGACCGTTTTTGTCGAGACGGCACAAGGTCTAACGATTAATTTTGCTTATCAGAGCTGGCAATTAAGCGCTGAGTTGGTGGCGAAATTTGCTAATAATTTAGGGTTCTTACTAGATACATTACAGGCGCAAGTGGACAATTCGCTTGGTGAAGTTCAGTTGTTGGATGAGCGTGCGCAAGATGTACTAGGCAAGCTGGGTAAGGGGCGCAGTGAAGCGCTGCCTGATCTAGATGCATTGGCCCTATTTGAAGTGCAGGTACAGCAATTGCCACATGCGATAGCTGTGCGCAATGAGCAAGGCGAAGCACTTAGTTATGGTGAGTTGAACCGCCGTGCGAATCAATTGGCACAGGCACTCATTGAAATGGGGGTTGATAGCGAAATGCCCGTGGCCGTGAGCATGACACGCGGCTTTGATATGATTGTGGCAATGTTAGCCATCGGTAAAGCGGGCGGCGTTTACGTCCCAATTGCTTTGGAGCTGCCTGACGCGCGTCGCGATTATATCTGTGAGCACAGCGGAGCAACGCTTGTCTTGACCAATACAGCAGCAACGTTTGGCAATGCCGTAAGATGTTTAAATGTTTCTGAAATTGCACTAGACAATTACGCAGACAGTACGCCAATCAAAGCGCGTCATCATGCACAACTGGTGTATACCCTGTATACCTCTGGGTCTACCGGCTTACCCAAAGGCGTTGCGATAAGTCATGGCAACTTACTCAATTTCTTGTTGGGAATGAGGCAGCAATTGGGATTAAGTGAGGCGGTGAATGCGCTCGCACTCACCTCATTGTCGTTTGATATTTCTGGACTAGAAATTTACTTGCCGTTGATCAGCGGTGGTGCTGTGACCGTCGCAAACAATGCTACGACGCTCACACCTGAATTATTAGCACAGCAAGACTTACTGCAAGCTACCCCTGCGGGTTGGCGCAGTCTGTTAGCGCTCAACCTACTGACCGACGTGGCTGGCAAGCTGGCGCTGTGTGGCGGCGAAGCGCTGCCTGCGGAACTCGTGACTGATTTAACCGCAACGGGTGTTGAACTTTGGAATATGTACGGGCCAACCGAAACGACCATTTGGTCGAGTTGTTACCGTGTTGAGCAATCACCAGTGCACCTTGGCGCTGCGACGTTAAATACGCAGTTGTATGTGCTTGATAACCAGCTAAACCTATGCCCACAAGGTGTCGCTGGGGAACTTTACATTGCGGGCGCCGGCTTAGCTCGCGGCTATTTAGCGCGACCTGAGCTCAGTGCCGAGCGCTTTGTGGCCAATCCGTTTGCAACGGATGGTAGCCGTTTATATCGCACCGGAGACTTAGTGCGTTGGAATGAACACGGTCAGCTTGAGTACTTAGGCCGCACCGACCATCAGGTGAAGATCCGTGGTTATCGTATTGAGCTCGGTGACATTGAGGCGCAGCTCTATCGCTGTGACGGCGTAGTTGAAGCCGTGGTTGTGGATGACAACAGCACTGGCAGCACACAATTGGTTGGCTATGTGTCGGGCTTAGAACTTAATGGTGACGAACTAAAAAGCCACATTGCGCAGTGGCTCCCTGACTACATGGTGCCAGCACTTGTCATCGCACTTGACAACATGCCACACAATAGCAATGGCAAGATTGACCGCAAAGCGCTGCCAAAACCGCAGTGGCAAGCTGTCCAAGCATATGAGGCGCCAATAACTGAGACTGAATTGCGCCTCGCGGCAATTTGGCAGTCGGTACTGGGGGCAGAAAAAGTCGGCCGTCGTGATAACTTCTTTGCCCTTGGGGGGGATTCAATCAAAGCATTGAGTGTCGCCAGTCAAGGTCAGAGCGCAGGGTTAAACTTTGAAATTGCGCAGCTATTCAGCACCGAGGACCTTGCGCAATTGGCATCAATGATTGACGGCAACAGCGCAACTAATCGGTTACCGCTGGTACGTGATGCTGAGACTTATACTGGATTATCGTTTGCCGAACAACGCCAGTGGTTCTTATGGAAGCTCTCGCCGCAGAGCAGCGCGTACCATATTAAGGGCGCGTTGATGTTGGATGGGCAACTCAATACCAGCGCATTGCAAAGCGCATTGGATTACGTCCAAAACAGCCATGATGCACTGCGCACTGTGTATGTGGAAGACCAAGATGCACAGGTATCTCAGTATATTGCCACTGAAGGTGCGTGTATTTATCAGGTGTTTGACGCGTCTCAAGGCGCAGATAGCCGCACTTGGCGAGCAAACTTTGTCGCTCAGCCGTTTGTGTTGACTCAGGGCAACCTGTTTAGAGTGGGGCTTATAAAATACAGTGACATGCGTCATGAGCTGGTGGTAGTAATGCACCATATTATCTCTGATGCGTGGTCATTACAGATTATTATTAACGATTTTGCCAAGGCATATGGTCAAGCACAGGCGGGCGCGTTGCACTTGCCTGACACAGCAACAATACGTTATAGCGATTATGCCAGGTGGCAACGCGCATGGTTGAATGACGAGGTGAAAGCCCAGCAACTAGCATATTGGCATGGCGTCATTGGGGATGACTTATCAGCACTGCGTCTGCCCAGTGATTTAAACTCTGTACAAAGTGCCTATCAAGCAGTAACGGAGCAAGTGCAGCTTGATACGCAGTTAAAAGCGGCTTTAGTGGACTATGCTAAAGCTAATAATACCAGCCTATTCAATGTCTTGATGTCAGCGCTCAAGGTATTACTGCATCGCTACAGTGGCCAGTCTACGATCCGCGTTGGGATGCCGATTGCCAATCGTCACACTGTGGGCACTGAATCTTTAGTGGGTTTCTTTGTTAATACTCAAGTGATCACCACTGAAATAAGCGGTGATACACTGCTGAGCGAGGTGCTTGCGCAAGTCAAAACCCATATGTTAGGCGCACAAGCGCACCAAGACTTGCCATTTGAGCAGCTGTTAGACAGCCTGAATCTAGACCGAGACCTAGCACAGCCACTGTTCCAAGTGATGATTAACCATCAACGTGTGGACGGCGATGCCTTGCTTACATTACCAGCGCTGGATGTGAGCCCTGTGACCATTGACGCCAGCGAAGCGCAGTTTGAATTAGTACTTAACTGTTATGAAAACAATGATGGCCTTACTAACATTGAGTTTGAATTTGCCAAAGAGCGCTTCAGTAAGGCGCGTCGTGTAGAGCTGGCAAGCGCGCTTAACACACTACTCACCGCTTTGGTTGGTTCACAACCCCAGCGCGTTGCAGACTTGCAGTTGATCCCTGATGCAGAGCAAGCGCAATTACATGCTTTAGGTCAGGGCCAAGCACATGCACCCGCGCCGTTAGTGATAGAGCGGCTGCGCGATATTGCAACGCAGTACACACGACACACGGCTTTGAAATTTGCAGATACTGAGTTGAATTACCAGCAATTAGCAGAGCAGAGCGACCGTTTGGCACATTATCTTTGTGCACAGCAACACAAAGTGGTTGCTGTGCGCTTCGAGCGTGGCACTGAGATGGTGGTTGCCGCGCTGGCGGTGTTGAAATCTGGTGCGACCTATGTGCCGATTGACCCGAGCCTGCCAATTGAACGTCAGCAGTATATCGTTCAGCAAAGTGCCGCAAGTTTGATGCTCAGTGATGACACAAGCACCCAGCTGCAAGGTGCATATATTCAGTGTCTGGAGAGCGGCTTGGTTGCTGACTATCCTGCCACCCCAATAAATCAAGTGATTCAACCTCAGCAGCTGGCGTATATGATCTTTACTTCTGGTTCGACGGGGTTACCAAAAGGGGTTGCCGTGTCTCATCAAGCCTTGGCAGATCATTGCTACGCTATGCAGCAGACCTACCAATATCAGAGTCAAGATCATGCGTTGTTATTCGCTTCTATGGGCTTTGATGCAGCGCTTGAACAGTTGCTTATGCCGCTACTATGCGGTGCACAACTGAGTGTGGTTGATCCTAAGGCTCTGAGTCCCGATGCGCTGGTTGACTACGCAGCCACAGCGGGCGTTACTGTTGTGGATCTGCCGCCTGCGTATTTACGTCATGTTTCAACGTTGGGATCGGTGCGTTTATGTATTGTTGGCGGTGAAGGCTGGCACCGAGGGGACTTTAAGTTAGCACAGCAGAGCCTACCTCAGGCACAGTTTGTCAATGCTTATGGTCCCACCGAAGCGGTAGTAACACCAACGCTGTGGATAGGAGATGCACAGTCGCAAGTGGCAGGTCGCTACGTTCCGATCGGTTTACCTATGGGTAACCGTCAAGTTTACGTATTGGACAACGCCCTTAACCTGCTTCCAAAAGGTGCGACAGGTGAGCTGTATATCGGCGGCAGTTGTCTTGCAGCGGGTTATATTGGCCAGCCAGAATTAACCGCTGAACGTTTTGTGGCCAACCCGTTTGGTGATCAAGGCGGGCGTTTGTATCGCACCGGTGACTTAGTACGCTGGAATGAGGATGAACAATTAGAATATCTTAGCCGTGTGGATGATCAGATCAAAATACGTGGCCATCGTATTGAGTTGGGAGAAATCGAAGCGCAGCTCAGCGCACTTGCGGGCGTAGAGCAAGCCATTGTCGTGGTTCAAAGCGCCAAGGAACAGCCTGTTTTAGTTGCCTATGCGGTTACCGTACACACAGCGAATGAGTTGCAAGCGCAACTGCGTGAAACCTTACCTGATTACATGATACCGCAAGCCATTGAAATCATGGCACAGCTACCACTTAACCAAAATGGTAAGGTGGACCGTAAGCGTTTACCTGACGTGAACTTAGCGGATAACGCCAGCGGTTATGTTGCACCGCAAGGCGAATTAGAGCAGCAAATCGCGCACGTGTGGCAGTCATTGTTGCATGTTGAGCAGGTGGGGCGTCACGATAACTTTTTTGCCCTTGGTGGTGATTCGATAACAGCACTGCGCTTGGTGTCGCGCTTCAATGAGCTCGGCGAGTACGGCATCGAAGTGAAAGATATCTTCAGTGCCCAAGATTTAGCAGCTCTGGCTCAGTGTGTATCAGAGTCCTCGCAAGGCGTTAAACGATTGGCGTTGTCACGCGTTGAGCGTACCGCGCTGATGCAGGTATCTCCCGCGCAACAAAGCTTATGGCTGACGGATAGACTCAGCACCAATGAAGCCGATAAAGCTGCTTACAATATTGCGGGGGCGGTTGAACTGAGCGGCGAGTTGGATGTGATTGCCCTTGAGCAGGCATTCAATGCGTTGCTTACGCGTCATGAGATTTTACGCTCGCGATTTGTGGATGTTGAGGGCGAGCCTCGCGTTGAAGTGCTTGAGAACCTGACCTTTAAATTGGCTGTTGAGCCGATAGACAATACGCTGTTGGCGCAGCATCTACGCAACGAGTTTGAGCAACAGCACTTTGACTTAAGCGCCGCGCCACTCATGCGCGCCAAGGTATTGCAGCTGGGTGAGCAACACTATCAATTGTTGGTTAGCATGCATCATATCATCAGCGATGGCTGGTCGATTGCCAATCTCGTTCAAGAGCTGGGTGTATTCTATGCTGAGCGGCTTGGAGATAGCAGTCTAGCCGCTAAGTTAACGCCGTTGGAAGTTCAGTATGCAGACTACGCAAGCTGGCAAACTGCGCGCTTGGCGTCGCCAGAAGGCGCGCACAACAAGGTATTTTGGCAACAGCAGCTACAAGCTGCTCCGCCGGTTAGTGTTTTACCGCTGCACTTGCCGCGTCCAGATAAACCGAGCAGTCAAGGTGAGCAGGTGGTGTTTGATATCGCGCCAGAACTCAGCGCGCAATTGCGAGCATTGAGCGAAGCGCATCACCTGTCGTTATTTGCCTTGTTGAAAGCCAGTTATATGGCGTTTTTAAGCCAGCAAACGGGGCAGCAAGACTTAGTGGTAGGCACTGATTTAGCGGGTCGTGAAGAGGCTGCTTTGGAACCGTTGATTGGTTTCTTTATTAAGGTATTACCTGTTCGTATTATGCTAAAAACCGACGACAGCTTTATTAGCCTTGCACAACAGGTTCAACAGCAACTGTTAGCAGTTCAAGATCATCAACTTCTGACGCTAGAGAATATTGCGCAAGTGGCAGATACTCCGCGTCAAAACGGCGTGTCGCCGATTTTCCAGCAGCTATTTGTAATGCAAAATACGCCGCAACCGCGCTGGCCTGTTGAGGGGATTGAAATCAGTGAATTGCCGAGCGAAGGGGTAACTAGTAAATTCGACTCTGCCATTTTTATTGAGCCAACGGCGCAAGGTTTGAGTGGCAACATGGTGTTCAAACGTGAGCTCTATGTGAAAGATAAGATGCAGGCGACTCTCACAGAGTGGCTTGGTTTGTTAGCAACCTTGGCGTCTCAGCCTGAACAAGCACTGCCAAAACCCAAACGCAGTGGTGGCATGAAAAAACGTAAAATGGCGAAATTTGGTAAGTTGAAAAAATAGTATTTCGCCTAGTGCCGTCAACCCAAAAGCCAAGTTGTGTTAATGCACTTGGCTTTTGTTATTTAACCAGCCTTGATTTTGATCAACAAAATACTTATCAGCCATGGGATTGGCAGAAACTTACGGGTTTTCCTTAAAAAAACTAGGGCTTTGCTCGTCATTAAGACACATCCCTAGGTTGTGGGCAAAATAGCCTCATTTAATGCATTTTTTAGGACGCCTTATGCGTCAATGTTATTGGCACCAAACCTTGAGGGACATGCACATTATTGGTTTTTCATAATGGGCTATTTGGATGCAATCGCGTGTGCCAAATGGCTCTAAATTTACTGCAAGAGACATTTGGCATGATCCAAGAATATATCGATGCGTATCCGCAGGGCCTTGGCCTGAGTGTTCAACAAAAACAACATGTATCAAAGCAAGATGATGCCGCCGTTACCGTGCACAGTGTTTTGGTGCCAATCGAACCCAGCCTAACAGTGGCAGAGCTGACTCAGCGTGCTGAAACCATTGCGCAGCAACAGCTCATATTGCAGTTTGCATTCACACAGGTAGAAGGCTTTAGAGGCACGCGTCAGGTGCCTAATGCACAACACAGTTTAATCTGTGAAGCGGTTACGAGCCAAGCTGACTTAGTGGCTACTGAGCAAGCTAAGCTTATTCCTATCACATTGGATACGGCACATGGACAAAACATTCAACTCAGCCATTTTGTTTGCCAGCAGCAAGCGTATTTGCTGATTCATGCCAATGCTTTAGCGTTAGATATTGCCAGCGTTTATGAATATATTGGTCAATTACTCAATGGTGTGGAAGGCGACACTGAAGTAATTCAATATCCAGACTTTTTAGCTTGGCTTGAAGAGATGAATGAAACGCCAGAAGCGGCCCAAGGGGCGGCGTATTGGCAGCAAGTAAGCACAAAATTACAGCATGTAGATAACAACTTTCAACTGCCTTATCACAAGGCGCCTGCCGCCACTGATTTGTGCACGCAGCAAAGTTGTGCTGTGTCACTGAGCGATTCAGTTCTGCAAAGTATTGATGGTTTGGCAGAGCAACTTGAGTTAGACAGCGAAGTGATTTTGCATGCGACTTGGTGGATGTTACTTGCTCGCATTAGCAAGAATGCAGGGTTTAGTGCCGCACTGGGTTACGACCCAAGACAAATGAGCGAAGAACTTGAGGGCGCGCTAGGCGTGTACCAATTGCACTTACCGATTGTCATTGACGTGGACCCTTTGCAAACGCTGACCGCGTGGCTTAGTCAGTTTGCTTTCCAGTGTGAGCAACACCTTGAGTGGGCCGAAGCTTATCAAGGCACTGAAAAGTATGAATTAAACTGGTCTCCAAGCTGTGTTATGCAGGTATGGCATGGCGAGTCTTATGGTCAGCTATTGCGTTTGGACGATAGCAGCGAATTACACTTAACCTGTGTGCTAAAAGACACGGGAGCACAACTGGCGCTGCGCTATGATAGTCAAGCCTACAGTGACGCAGCTGCACAAACCTTGTTAGCGCAATATCAGCAATTATTGCAGCAACTAGGTAGTCAACTAAATACGCCAGTGGGTGAATTACAGATAGCCACCGAGCAAGAGCAAAAACGCCACTTAGGCCTAAACCGTGCAGCCACAGAAGTCGCGCTACTGTTTGATAAAATCACACATTTTGCTGCGACTCAGCCGACACAACTTGCCCTGACAGATGGCCAACAAAGCTTAGACTATGCGTCTTTAGATGCGCGTTTACTGCGTATTGCCAATGTGTTGCAAGCGAAGGGCGTCGCCAGCAACGACATCGTCACGGTTGCACTGCCGCGCAGCTTTGAGCAAGTGTTGGTGATTCTAGCGATTCAACGTCTCGGTGCAGCTTACTGTCCGGTGGACCCTGTTTGGCCACTCTCGCGTCAACAACAAATTATTACAGCAGCTGGCGCGACCCGCCATATTGCAGTACAAAGTGATGAGAACAGCATAGGTTTAGTTGAGTTGTTGGCTGCAGCAGAACAGCTGACGGTCGCAGACACCATTGCGTTGCCTAACGCGCAACAAGTGGCGTATGTCCTATTCACATCTGGTTCTACGGGAACACCAAAAGGCGTGGTGATTGAACACGCTCAATTGGCACATTACTGCTTTGGCTCAAGTGAAGCGATGAACCTTGGTCAACAGCGCTATGGTTTAACCTCAACCGTTGCGGCTGACATCGGTAATACGTGCCTATTTAATGCCTTTTACAATGGCGGTAGTTTAGTGGTTGCCCCAGAGCAGGCAGTTATGGAAGGTCAGGCCTTTGCCCAGTATGTCAGTGCGCAACAAGTGGAAGTGGTTAAGATTGTGCCTTCACATCTGCAAGCGCTGTTAGAGAGTGAGCCAAAAGCTCTGCCAAACAAGCTGATCCTCGGTGGTGAAGCCAGTGCACCGACATTACTACAAAAGATCCATCGCTTGAGTCCAAATACGAAGGTATTTAACCACTATGGGCCGACCGAAGCGACGGTCGGTGTGCTGTCTCATCAGTATCATGATTTATCAAGCTTTGCAGGTACAGTGGCAAAGTTAAGCCACATCTTTGCTGGTTCGTCAATTTATATTCTTAATGAGCACGGTACGCTGTGTGCGGTGGGTGAGCAAGGTGAGTTACACATTGCTGGTACGCAACTGGCGCGTGGCTACTTAGGTAAAGCTGAAAGCGAAGGCTTTGTCAGCGATAGCCAATGGGCACCCAGATTATATCCAACAGGTGATGTCGCGCGATATATGCCTGATGGCACGATTAGCTTGTCGGGCCGAAAGGACGACCAAGTACAGATTCGCGGCTTTAGGGTTGAGCCCAATGAAGTTGCCGCAAGTGTAAGCCGTACACTTGAGTCAGTTGGGTGTTACGTCATGGCGCAAAATCTTGGCGGTCAAACCGCATTAGTGGCTTATTTAACCGGGTTTGAATACCAAGGTAATCCAGTATCTGGCCTACTAGACGGTGAGGTGAACCAATACTTGCAAACGCATCTGCGTGACCATTTACCTGAAGCCATGGTACCGCAATTTTTCATTGCATTAGCGCAACTGCCTCTACTTACCAATGGCAAAGTTGACCGTACTCAGTTACCTAAGGCGAATGAACTGCAAAACGTAGCTTATGTGGCACCCAGTTCACAGCTGGAGAAGTGGTTAGCAGACTCGCTGGCAGATATTTTAGAAGTTGAAAAAGTCAGCTGTGATATCAGCTTTTTCGACTTAGGTGGCCATTCATTGGCAGCCATCAAATGGGTGACGCGGATTAAAAAGCAACTGTTGATGGATGTTGACCCTGGCATTATTTTTGACAATGCCACCATCGTGAAGTTGGCGGCCGCATTGAGTGCCAAGCACCCTGATGCGCAAAAGCTAGAAAAAATCGCCATGACCCAATTAAAGCTCGCTACGCTCTCGCCAGAGCAGCGCGAAGTGCTACAACAAAAGTTGGGTTTAGGCAGCTAATCGCTTAATCAAATCAATCTTTACATTAGGGAGTCTGTGACTCCCTTTTCCCTTTTTTAGAGATACACATGAACAACGACGATATTCTTGACGCACTGGCCGATGAATTAGACCTAGACTTACTTGGTGAACTATTTGCTGAGCAACCAGAAACACACAGCGAGATCCGTCGTCATGCGGATAACTTTGGCCACTTGTCATTTCAGCAGCAACGATTATGGTTGCAGCAACAGCTGACGCCTGAGTCTATTTCTTACAATGTGCCCCGTGCTTATTACATTGAGACAGCGTTGGATTTAACCAAGCTACAACAGGCATTGAATGTATTAGTACACACCCATCAGGCACTGGCTACGCGTTTTAGCGATGACAATTCGCCAGTTCAGTACCTTGTCGACAATGCTCAAGTGCCACTTACTGAATTGGCACTGCCTGAGGCGCAACAAGTAGGGTCAGCCGTTAAGGTATTATCGTCAGATGTGGTGAAAAACTGGTTTGCCCAGCCTTTTGACTTATCTCATGCGCCATTAATGCGTGCCGCTTGGCTCGCGTTTGGTAAAGGTGGGATCCTGCTCTTGGACAACCATCACATTGCCAGTGATGGCTGGTCGGCAAATTTGATTTTACGTGACCTTGCTCGCGCATACTTTGGTGAACATATTGCGCCAACGGCGCTAAGGTATCTCGATTATGCCCAGTGGCAACGGGATGCGCTTGAAGCTGAAATGGGTCAAAAGGCCTGCGATTACTGGCGTGACTACGTAAACTTTGAGCCGCAGCAATTCAATATACCCAAGGCGACACAAGTTGATAATGGCCGCTACGCCATTTTGGCAAAAACGCAGCTATCGACTGAGATGACGCGGTCGTTGCGCGGCTTGTGTCAGCAATATAGCTTGACGCTATCGTCGTTGACTATGGCGCTTTACCAAGTTGTTTTATCACGCTTTAGCGATGCTCAGCAGTTTTTATTAGGGGTGCCAACCGCGGCGAGAAACCACCCGGATATTAGTGACATTGTCGGTTTTTTTGTGAACACCCAGCTTTATAAAAATGAGGCATTACCGGAGCGTTCTTTGATTGAAGCTGCACGCGCTGTACAGCAGCACACCTTGGCCGTGATTGATCATCAACTGGTGCCCTATGAATGGCTGGCAAGAGAGCTGGGATGGCAGCAAACGGCAGAGCAAAGTCACTTCCAAGCCATGTACAATTTCTCGGAGTATCAGCCAAGTAGTGATGGACCGATGCCATTGCCTTTGACGCCCATTATTGTGGATCAATTCGAGGCCAAGTTTCCGCTTTCATTGGAAGTGGTCGAGCAGGCAGACTCGATTTTGATTCAGTTTGAGGGCGACCCCATGCACTGTGATGCAGAGGTATTACCCCATCTTCTTGAGAGCTTCTTGGTATTGACTGAGAGATTGGTTGCACAGCCAGAGCAAGCAATGGGTAACGTCTCTCTGACAGTGCAGCAATCCCTTGCGGACGTTCAGCCAATCGCGCAAGCACCAAGCTATTTAACAAAATTGACCGAGCGTTTTGAGTCACATGCTGTACAAGTTGCCGCGATGGAGCCACAGGGTCATTCCCTGACTTATGGGGACTTAAATAAGCGCAGCGCGCAGTTAGCTAATTACTTGATTTCGCAGGGGCTACAGGCAGAGCAAACCGTGGCGCTGATGTTTAGCCGAGGCATCGACATGCTGGTGGCGATGTTGGCGGTGATGCGTGCTGGTGGCACTTATGTGCCTGTTGATCCTAAGTTACCACAATCACGCATTGACTATATTTTGGATCACAGTGAGTCTTTGCTGGTGCTGCACAATACGCCATTGGAGTTGGCTGAAAAGGTTGTGGCGATTAATACTGCAACACTTGCGCTAGCATCACAACCTGAATCTGCGCCTGTTGTTGATATTCACGGGGCGCAATTAGCGTATGTGATTTATACCTCAGGCTCCACGGGCAAACCAAAAGGGGTGGCGATTAGCCATGAAAATCTCAGTAACTTTTTAGCCGCGATGCAGGACAAGCTTACTCTGCAAGCGAGCGATAAAGTGCTGGCACTGACCTCTTTGTCATTTGATATCTCTGGCCTTGAGTTACACCTGCCACTTTATGCCGGCGCACAGGTGCTGGTCGCAGAACAACAAAGTGATTTAAACGACTCGATATTGGCGGAGGTTGCTTTAATTCAAGCAACCCCTGCTGGCTGGCGGGCACTGCTGGCTGAAAATCTGATACAGCGCCCGGTGCTGGGGCTGTGTGGCGGCGAAGCGCTGCCAGCAGAGCTTGCCGAGACGCTACTGGCTCACAACGTGACACTTTGGAATATGTATGGACCGACTGAAACAACGATTTGGTCATCCTGTCAACGTGTGGTTGATGGTCAAATACACCTCGGGGAAACCGTTCGCGCGACTCAATTTCATGTCTTGGATGCGGCGCTCAATCCTGTACCAAATGGGGTTGCAGGCGAGCTTTATATCGCCGGTGCAGGCCTTGCGCGAGGTTATTTAAATCGTCCAGATCTCAGTGCTGAACGCTTTGTGGCAAACCCATTTTGCGATAACGGCAGCCGACTGTATCGCACCGGAGATTTGGTGAAATATAATGTGGAAGGACACTTAGAGTACCTTGGCCGCACCGATCACCAAGTGAAAATTCGCGGCTTTAGAATTGAATTGGGTGAAATTGAAGCGCAGCTTTATCATCAATCGAACGTCACTGAGGCCGTGGTGATAGCTGAAGAATTACCAACCGGTGCACGTTTGGTCGCGTATGTGGCTGGTTGCGATCTTGAGAGCAATACTTTGCAAACCCAATTGGCGCAAGTGTTACCACATTACATGGTACCGAGCGTGATTGTGGTGCTCGATGCATTGCCACTGAATAACTCTGGTAAAATTGACCGTCATGCACTGCCCAAGGTACAAGACAGTCACCGTGAAGACATTGTCGCACCGGCTGACGAACAAGAGCAGCAATTAGCGGACATCTGGCAAACGGTCCTGAAGTATTCACCGATAGGTCGTGAAGATGACTTCTTTGCGCTTGGTGGCGACTCAATCATTGCATTGCAATTGGCAAGTCGCATCAGTGCGTCATTAACGCTCAATTGCGCTGTTAAAGATATTTTTGATGCGCCCACGGTGGCAGCCTTATCAGCACGATTGACCTCTGCATCAGCCAATGTACTCCCTGTACTTGAGAAGGTAGACAGGCAGCCTAGTTACGATCTTGCCCCCGCGCAAATGAGCTTGTGGTTGTCAGACCAGATGGTGCAAGAACAAGATAAACATGCTTTTAATATTTCAGGTGCTGTGACACTGCGCGGTGAGTTGGATATCGATTTGTTACAACAGGCATTTTCACTGGTGGTTGCCCGTCATGCATCATTGCGTATGCGTTTTGAAGAGCATTTAGGCGAAGCAAGCATGATTGTCGCCGACGACGTTGAGTTTAAGTTAGCCACCCATGACCTGTCACACCTTGCCCTAATACTGCGGGATGAACACACACAAAAGCTACAAAAAGAATTTGAAAATCAGCCATTTAATTTAGATTCAGCTCCGCTGTTGCGTGCTATGTTAGTGAAACTAGCGGGGCGTGAGTTTCTGTTATCCGTCAGCATGCACCACATCATATCGGATGGTTGGTCGACGGGCGTGTTAATTGATGATCTGGGCAAGGCCTATCAAGCTCTAACAACCCAGCAATCACCAAACTGGCAACCGCTAGAGATTGATTATGTTGATTATGCGCAGTGGCAGCAGGCCATGCAAAGTCAAGAAGCCGGTCAGCTGTTACGTGATTATTGGCGCGACCACCTTGCGGCGGCACCAGCAAATAGCGCCTTGCCAAACCATTATCCCCGCCCCGCACAATTAAGTAATGAAGGCAGTTTGGTAACAGGGTCATTTGATGCAGATCAAACCAAGCGTTTAAAAGCATTTGCCAGCGAGCAGCGTCTTTCACTCAATGCACTGTTGTTATCTGGGTACTTCTTATTCTTGCACGCCGTCAATGACAAGCCAGATGTGATTGTGGGCAGTGATTTTGCAGGGCGTGACAATCCAGCATTGGAGGCGCTCATTGGCTTCTTCGTGCGGGTTTTACCACAGCGAAGTAAGCTCAAGGAAGAGTTTTTAGTTATTGATTTTATTAAACAAACACAAGATTTGTCACTGCAAGTAATGGCGCATCAAGCATTGGGGCTTGAGTCACTAACTGAGTTGGTCGATACACCGCGTGTGAACAATATTCAACCTTTGGTGCAGCAATTGTTTGTGATGCAAAACACGCCACAGCAACAATGGCCAATGGCTGAAATTAGCCTAGAACCTGTGGAGAGTTTAAGTGCGATTAGCAGTAAATTTGATAGCGCGCTCTTCGTCATTGAGGCGGATGAGTTGCAATGCCAGTGGGTGTTTAGAAAACAGCTTTATAACCCAGAGATTATGCAGCAATGGTTGGGGCGTTGGCAGCAATGCGTGTTGCAACTCATAGAGATGAGCGAACAGCCTGTTCGCAATGTAATTTCGCCAATGATTCAGGAATTTAAAACTATGCAAAAAGCAGCCCGAGGAAATTCATTTTCAGGATTAAAAAAAGGTCTTAAGAAACGTGCAAAGGCACCTGCTGCGCCGATAAAAACATACTTTTTACCCGAGACTGAGCAGTTTCCAATTCTCGTAGAGCCGACGTCCCCCGATCTTGACCCAATTAACTGGGCAAGCAATAACCGCGATGTGATAGACGGTTATTTACAACAATACGGTGGGATCATTTTTAGAAACTTCGCGCTTCAGTCGCCGCAGGAGTTTGAGTCTTTTGCCGATGCCATTCAGCCGGGCCTATATGGTCAATACGGCGACTTACCGAAAAAAGAAGGTGGTAAAAAAACCTATAAATCGACGCCTTACCCTGAGCGTCAGATGATCCTGTATCACAATGAAAGCTCGCATTTAGGAAAATGGCCACGCAAGCAATGGTTCTTCTGTGAACTGCCTTCGAAAGTAGGGGGCGCTACGCCAATCGTGGATTGCCGTCGTATGCTCAAAGAGCTGCCAGAAGAGCTCGTTGCAAAAATCAAAGAAAAAGAACTGTTATACGTACGTAACTTTATTCCAAATCTGGATGTGGCTTGGCAAGATTTTTACAAAACGGACGACAAAGCTGAAGTAGAAGCGCGTCTTACGGCAAGCAACACTGAGTTCCGTTGGTTGGACAATGGAGGCTTGCAAACTCGCACTAAAACGCATGGTGTGATTAAGCACCACTTGAGTGGTGAGGAGTCTTTCTTTAACCAAGTGCAACTGCATCACGAATCTTGTTTAGAGGCAAGTGTGCGCGATGATCTCCTCGAGATGGTTGGTCACGAGTATTTACCGCGTAACGTGTTCTTTGGTGATGGGACGCCAATCAGCTATGAAGAAATGGCGATCATTGGTGAAGCGTATGAGCGCTGTGCGGTGAGGTTTGACTGGCAAAAAGGCGATGTGGTGATGCTAGACAACATGCTGGCAGCCCATGCCCGTGACCCATATGAAGAGCCGCGAAAAATCGTAGTCGCAATGGGCGATATGGTGTCTCAAGCGCAGTTGGTTGAGGCGAACGCTGAACAGGCGAAAGCCGATCAGGAGTGTTTAGCATGATCGCTGAATACATCGAAGAATATCAGCAAGGAGTTGTATTAACGGCCAATCAGCAGTGTTTCACTGCTGATCTCAATCAGTCACTGCCGCTTGTACAGTTGCTGATACCGTGCTCTGCGACGTACCAAAGTGTGCAACGCTATGCTGACGAACTGGTGCAGTCTCACATAAGCTTAGCGTCAAATTATCAACCAGTCGCTGGTTTTAAAGGTCTGCGTGCACTGCCTAATGAAAGTGCAAAAATTGCCGTAGACAGCATTGAATGGTCTCCATCGGGTGTACCAAGCCTCGCGCAGTTAGCGTTATTGTCGCCTGTGGATTTGGCACCTCAAAGTGGTTGCAACTTACAGCTCACGTATGTGCAAACGGATGAGCAAAGCCTGCTTGCACTGCGCGGCTTTGCTGGTGCTGTTGATCTACCTTCGCTTGAGCTCATAGCTGCGATTATTAATGGCCAGTCGGATGATGAAGAAGCGCTTCAATTCCCTGACTTTGTTGCTTGGCAGCAAGAGATGCAGAGTGAAGATGAAGGATTGGCGGGGCAAGCATTTTGGCAAAACTACTTGAGTGGTGATGTGCCTTCGGTATTGCAGCTGCCATATAATATGAGGGCTGTAAGCGAAGGTGAATGCAGTGTTAGTCAAATACAACACACTTTAAATGCGGATGTATGGCAGGGAGCGAGTAGCTACGCCGAGACATTAGGTGTCTCAGCGCAAAACCTTACGCAATATGCGTGGTGGTGGTTGATGGCGCGTCTTGCAACCACACCGCGCTTTTTAACGGCGTTGCATTACGACCCACGTCAAGAAGATGAGGCGTTTGAGGGGGCCATTGGCCGCTACGCAAAAGCATTACCGTTAATTGTTGAATATCAGCCGGAGCAATCGCTAGAGAAATGGCTGAGCGACTTGAACGAACAGTGCGAAAACCTTCGCCAATATGCGCTGAGTGCCAACGAGTTTCAGCTGAAAACCGCATTGACCGCCGCGGATTACCTGCTGCCACAAGGCGAACAACCGTTTGATTGGCATATAGGTCACGGTCATGGTTTAAATATCGTGATTTCTCAAAATGGCGCGCTGACTTTAACTTATGCCCAAGGCAGTTACTCTGCTGCCGCCGTGACAAGTTTACTGGCTCAATTGGCGCAAGTCCTCAATGTTATTGCCACAGGCAATACCAAGCCCAAATCTGCTGACATCAGTGTACTGAGTGATATTCACAAATCTCAGTTAATGGCTATCAATGGTACTGAGTTTAGTGAGCAATTGGAGAGTGTGGTACAGCGCGTTTATGGCTTTGCCCAAGCTCAGCCCACTCATACAGCACTGACAGATGAGCTTGGTTCGCTTAGCTACGCAGCGCTTTGGCAGCAAGTAGAGGAAGTTGCCAAAGGCTTGATGACAGAGCAACCTGAGTCTTTGCAACCTGTATTATTATTGCTCCCTAGAAGCACTGAATTAATCGTTGCGATGCTGGCGAGCATGCGCGCAGGCTTTGGCTTTGTGCCTTTAGATCCCAGCTGGCCGCAGGCGCGCATTGATAAAGTACTGGCGCAGTTTGACAATGCGGTGGTGATTGCTGCATCGACTGACTTTGGTGTTACTTTGACCTCTCTTCAATCAAGCCGTGATGTTTTGTTACCGACACTTGAAGCGATGGCAGACAGCCTGGCTTATACTATTTTTACGTCGGGTTCTACAGGCACACCTAAAGGCGTTCGTATTGGTCAGCAGCAATTAAGTGCGTATTGTCATGCGTCGAGTGAAGCATTGAATTTAGCGGCGCAGCAAAACTTTGCCCTAACCGCAACCGTGGCCGCCGATCTGGGTTATACCTGTTTATTTAATGCGTTATACCTAGGCAAGCAGCTATGTATAGCTAACGAACAACAAAGTATGGACAGCGCTGCGTTTACTGCCTTTTTACAGCAACACCAGATTGACTGTATCAAGATTGTACCATCTCATTTGCAAGCGCTATGCGATCTGAAAGCACTGCCTTACTTCCCTAAAAAGATTATTCTCGGCGGTGAAGCGTGTCCAAATACATTTTTACGCTCATTACAACAGTGGGCACCTCAAAGTGAGATTTATAATCACTATGGACCCAGTGAAGCAACTGTCGGTGTGATGTGTCATCGCTATCAGGCGGGCGATGGTGGCGTGGCTAAGCTGAGCCAAGTATTTACGGGTACTCAAACTTATATATTAAATCAAGCTGGACAGCTGTGCAGTTATGGTGAAGTGGGTGAACTGTACATCGCCGGTGCACAGCTGAGTGAAGGTTATCTGGCTCAGCCAGAGCATCCGGCATTTTCAGCGCATGATGAATTGGAGCGACGCATATATGCAACGGGCGATCTCGCGCGCTATATGCCTGACAACTCAGTCATGATCCTTGGCCGTAAAGATGACCAAGTTAAAGTGCGCGGTTTTAGAATTGAACTGGGCGAAGTGGCCAATAGCATTGAGCAAGTTGAGGGTATCGAACATTGCTTGGTGATTGCCGATAAAGTAGATGGGCAGGTCACTTTACAAGCTTACATTGTCGCTAACCAATTTGCTGAGGGCGCACTCGATAGCAGGGCGGCAACGGCGCTGCAAGCAGCCTTATCACAAAAGCTGCCCGAGGCGATGGTGCCTTCGGCATTTATGGTGGTTGCGCAGTGGCCGCGTTTGGGTAATGGCAAGGTTGACCGCAAAGCACTGCCTTCGTTTGCAACGCAAGTCGTTGCTTATGAAGCGCCTCAAGGTGATTTAGAGAGACGTTTGGCTGCCATATTCGCTGAAGTCTTGGAGCTAACGCAGGTAAGTCGTAGCGCATCTTTCTTCCAGTTGGGCGGGCATTCTATTTCAGCGATTAAGTTGGTGAAGCGCTGGGCGGACCGAGAAGCTGCGTCATTACATTTTGATTTAGGTGTTCTATTCCAAGCTCCGAGTGTGGCGCAATTGGCTATGGCTCTAACTCGCCGTGATGCACAGGCTATTACGCCGTTGAATACGCATAAAGCGGGTAACCGTCAGGTGATCTGTTTCCATGATGGACTGGGTCTCACTTTAAGTTACCGTGAGTTAGCTGAACAACTGGCAGAGCAAGTGAATTTGTTTGCCTTAGTGCCGAGTAAAGTGGACCTTGAAGCTACTGATTTTGATCAGCTAGCGACACTATATGCTGAAAAAATTACAGCGCAGTTTAGTGGAGAGAACATTGAATTACTTGGTTTTTCAATGGGAGGGCTCCTTGCGGCAAAAGTAGCGGTATTACTAGAATCTACTGGTCAATCTGTCACGCATCTTTATTTGGCAGATTCCTGGATCCCCACTGTCGAACCACGTGTTGTCACTCAATTTCAAGCAGTGCATGAATTCCTAACATTGGTGGTAGGCAATGGTGGAGAGGCTTGGTCAAGCTGCATTGATGCGCACTTCAAACCTCTGCTGGAAAGCTCTGAGCTTGAAGCTGACATACTTAAAGCGCAGTTAACCGTATTTTGGCAAGCCGAGAGCGCTCAGTTACCGCTGCCTTACAGCGCTATTGATGGTACTCAATTGGCTGAGACGTTTGCCAATAGTGAAAAGCTAAAGGCACAGCGTGAAAATGGCTGTACGTTGCCAAGCTTACCGACAACACTGACTACACAAGTATGGTGGTCAAGTGAGCGCCTAGCTAGTGATATTGCGTCTTATCGCGGTCATTTATCTGCAAACGGCGCGCAGTTAACAGAGCAACGGTTAGCCTGTGGCCACCAGCAGGTGGTGAGTCACGCGCATCTGCTAAAAGCTGTGGCGGGCTAGTCCAATGATCGGGTCGATTGAAGGCCCTGACAACATAATTGAAATGGGGCGTTGGGAAACTAAGGCCCCATTTTGCGTTGTTTAATCTTATTTTCTTAAATTTTTTTAAACTTCTTTCGTCGATCTCAGTGGTGCATTTTTGGCGGTCTATTACGTAACGTTATCTAAGCGGCCGTGGAGTAAACAGGAAGGAGTTTATGGACAAAAAAACGCTGACCCGATTAACCAAGCAACATTCTGTTTTAGGTGCTATCAGCGCCTGTATTCTTACCATCGTTTTTGTTTGTGGCAGCTTACTTTTTTTCCGCGGCCAATTGCTTAATTGGCAGTTTGCTTGGCAGCAAGATAGTCAGTTGGAGCGCTCAATGTCTTGGCAGGCAGCGGTTACTGACTTGACTGAGAAGGTCCCTGACTTTGTTGATAAACGTATCACATTGACGACTGATCCGCAGCACAATCACTTGTTTCAAATTTACGTTGGCCACGACGAGCGCCTACTCTACAACAATCAAACTCAACAATTATTTGGCCAAGACTCAGCACAACAAGCGGTATCTGACTTCTTGTATTTTTGGCACATTAATTTTACCACCCATATTGGTACGGATATCATTGCATTAGCGTGTATCTTCTTGATTATGGTCACCATTAGCGGAATATGGATCCGCTGGAAAGATCTGCTGAAAAAGTTTCACCAGTACCGTGCCAAAGGCAAGTCTCGCGATGTGTTTAAAGACAGTCATGTCTTGTTAGGGCTTGGCGTACTGTTGTTTATGCTGATGTATGGCTGGAGCAGTGCTTACTTTAACGTTGGCTACGAAATTAACGGGCCAGTATATCACGAGTATGCACAAAAAAGTGGTGATAGCTACTGGGATGAACTGGGTTTTCCACGCAAGCCCAACAACTATGATATGGATGCAAAGCTAACCGCAGAGCGACTTAACCAAGTCATTTCTGACTATCAGCAAGCTTACCCTGAAATGCGTATCGCGCGCTTTGATATATACCCACGACCTTGGGTTCGACTCAGGGTGAGTGGAGAGTCGGACCGCAGCTTTGAGTTTGTAACCGCATTTTATGATGTCCATGGCAATTTATTGTATGAGCCCGAGCGCAAGCCATTAAATGATGTATACAACATTATGGTACAGCTGCATGAAGGGCACTTGCTAGGTAAGTCATCGCATTTACTTTATTTTGTACTTTCCATGATGGCCATCGCCGCGATGCTTATAGGGAACTTGTATTGGTTAGCTATTCGTGAGCCAAAGCGTGCTGGACAAACTCTATTTAAATTGCAGCGTTTTTGTTTAGAGGCGGGTACATGTGGGGCCTTATTTGCTGTGGCACTTCTGCTGGTATGCACACGGTTGTTTAGTCAAGGTGAACCATTACTGGTGCTTACAAATCAACTTATCGTGACCTTTAGCTTGCTCGGTTGTGGTGCACTAACGCTGTATTTTTCACAAGCAAAAGATTCTGCTCATGCTGTGCTGCAAGGAGCGGGGGTTTTATTCTTATTGTTGCCACTCATTGATTTAATTCGCTTTGTCTCAGGCCATGAATTGTATAGCTTTGTAGGCAGAGACATGATCACAGTCAACATCGCATTTATTGCACTATCTGGTTTGAGTTTTGGTTTGGCAACTGTGGTGGTACGGGTAACAGATAAAGTGAAAAAACGCAGTATTGAGCTGGAGCCTGCCTAATGATTGCGTGGTTTTACTTTGTGTTATTAGGTTTTGTGTTATTCAGCCAATCTAAGTATTGGCCGTATGCACCTGTGCGTGTGTTTGAACGATTGTTTACGCTGGTGAGTGCGAAGCTGGTGCTCTTGGCAAGCGTGACAGTATTGACGGTTGTTTACTATCTGCAAATGGGGTTGTTCGCTGCGTTATTCTTGGTGTTATTTGCACTGAGTATCGGTCTGCCAATCGTGGTTATGATGGGACATCACAGAGGCACGGCACCAGTCCTTATGCTGCTGACCCTCGCTGCGATTGGAGGAGTATTATAATGCGTGTTTTGAACTTTGGCGTGGTACTTGGGTTACTGGTTGGTTGGTTACTCGTAAGGGGTGGTATTTGGCTGAGCCTCGATTTATTTGATTTTGATTTTCATAGCGTTCTGACTATTTCAGAGTTATTTAGCATCGTAATAATTGCAGGGGTTGCTTTTCATTTTACTATGCTAGGTGATTATAAGTCTCAAATGCTGCTTGCCGCCAAGTATTTAGTCCCTATGGGTGGATTATTTATTTTGTTATTTGGGATTAATTCATTCGCCTAAATTGTCTTAAATTATTTTACTATTAATATAATCATAAATATTTTTCACTATTTAAAGTTTTGATATTAATAGGTTTTAATTGAAGTTGTGTTGCTTTTAACTACAAATGACACAACGGCGCTAAATTTTTTGAATATTGCATCGTCTACCCTTCAGTAATTAAGAGTTTTTACTTCGACTAGGATAAGGGAGTCAAACGACGTATGAAGCAATATTCTACGATTGCAAAAGCGGTATGTATCGGACTATTGGCAAGTAGTTCTTCAGTAGTATTCGCAGATGATGCGAAATTAGATCTAGAACGTATCGAAGTGGTGGGTAAACACCACCGTGATGTAGGTGCAACAGGTCTGCCACTAGCAATTGGCGATACACCACAGTCAATTTCGATTGTTGACAGCGAATTTATGTCTTTCCATGACGTTAACTCAGTAGGTGACGCGCTATCACACAGTGCGGGTGTATTTGCTGAAAACTCATTAGCTAACCGCTCTCGTTTTGTTTACTCACGTGGTTTTGAAATTAACCGTTACCTTATCGATGGTATGGGGGCTGGTAGCAGTCCAGTAAACAGTAACCTATTGGATACTAGTATCTTCCAAAGTGTTGAAGTGATCCGTGGTTCAACAGGTATGCTCCAAGAGATTGGGCAGCCTTCAGGTACAGTAAATCTTGTACAAAAGCGTGCTTACAACACGACTGGTGGCTCCGTTTCTGCGGAATATGGTTCTTGGAATAAACGCCGTGTTGATGCGGAT
This sequence comes from Pseudoalteromonas luteoviolacea NCIMB 1942, assembly GCF_001625595.1. Taxonomy (GTDB): domain Bacteria; phylum Pseudomonadota; class Gammaproteobacteria; order Enterobacterales; family Alteromonadaceae; genus Pseudoalteromonas; species Pseudoalteromonas luteoviolacea_A. Next base: position 26,325 of record NZ_AUXT01000162.1, on the reverse strand, counting down.
GTGAATGTTGCTTTAACCGCTGATGGCTCTGTTCGTGCGCGTACAGTACTTGTCTATGATGACGCAGAGTCGTTTGTAGAGCGCTCAGGCTCATTACGTAAAGTAATTTATGGCACGTTGACTGCTGACTTGAGCGATGATTTACAAGTATCAGTCTTTACTAGTCAGCAAAGTGATGACTTGGATGCGATGTCCAACGGCTTACCATACAGATTTATTACGGGTGAGCGTATAGAAGCTGGCAGCGAGCTGAACTTTTATCCTGATTGGGCAACGCAGAGCACAGATCAAGAAAATTTAATGGGTGAAGTCCGTTATCAGATCAACGATAAATGGAATGTAGTTGCGCGTACACACAGATCGGAAATGGAAGATGATCATTTATATACTGATCTTGATTTCCACTTAGAACGCAACGGTGATTACTTCTTATATCTGCGCGACAACAGACGTGATTACACGTCTGAGCGTACTGAGTTCAACTTAAACGGCCAATTTAGCCTGTTCGGTCGTGATCATGACCTGAACTTTACGTATGCGGATACCGAGTTTGAAGAGGAGTATTGGAGCTACCGTCCTGTCGGCGGTGCTGGCGGTAACTTCTTCGCTGAGCATGCACAGCAGCCAGCACAAACTAAGCCAGAAAAGCCTGCGTTCGATTATGATAATGGTGCTTTAACACATAGTCAGTTAGAGTCACAAAGTTTACGTTTGGCATTGAATTTAAATGTCACAGACAGCTTGAACTTCTTGGTTGGTGCTAACTACAAAGACATTAAAGCAGAAGGCGTGTCACGCAATGTAGCGAGTAAGCGCGACTTCTCTGACACGAATATCTACTTCGGTGGTGTGTATCGTTTCAACGAGCAAACGATGGTCTATGCAAGCTATACAGATATCTCTGACCAGCCAGCACACTACGACAAAAACAACCAGTTACTTGACTCTCCTGTGGGTAAGAATAAGGAAGTCGGTGTTAGGTATGCAACGCAAGACGATGCTTTTACAGTCGATGTGGCTTACTTTGACATCAGTCAGGACAACTACCCAGTGCGGGTTGCTGCGCAAGATGACTCCGGCGAGATTTACTACGTAGGGCAGAGCGGTATTGAATCAAAAGGCTATGAAGTCGAGGTAACGGGTCATATTACAAATCAATGGTTTGCTTCAGCATCTTATGCGGATATCGACGTATCAAACCCGAATTCTTTGATTGATAGAACCATCATTATTCAACCAAAAGAGGTCTTCAAGTTCAGTTCTTTCTATGACTTTGAAGATGGGCTACAAGGCTTACGCATAGGTGGTTACCTAACGTATGCTGGCGACCGAAAAGGCTTTAATGGTCTCGGCCGTGGCACAGAGTATTTTGATGTGAGTTCGAATACACTGCTTGGTTTCTCTGCTTACTATGAATTCAATGAAGCATTGAGTGCTAAGTTCAATATTCACAACCTACTAGATAAAGAGTATGACGCTAAGATTGCGTTCTTGACGGTTCGTCCAGGTGACCCACGCAATTACTCACTTCAGCTGACATACTCGTTCTAAATACGCGATATAAGTGCCTGGTTTAGCGCTAGGCGCTTAGCAGTGTATATTCGCAGTACAAAGCCTCACTGATGTGGGGCTATTTTTGGGATGCCTGTTTTCTTGCATATTTAGAGATCAATGCAGTCAGTTGTTTTAGAGTAGCGCTTTAGACGAATAGGGTTGATAAAAGCCACCTGCTAAGGAGAGGTGGCTTTGGTTTGTGTGGTCAAAGTTGGACACCACCATCGGGGGTTAAAATGTTGCGCCACCATCAATGGTTAACACTTGCATGGTGGTATGTGAAGAAAGATTCGATGCCAAAAACACAGCACTGTTGGCAATTTCTTCAGGGGTCGCGATTTTTTGTAAAGGAATACCCAACTTATATTGCTCCGCAAACCCATTAATCACGCATTGTGCGCCTTGGTCGTCCTGCCACATACCAGTTTGCATTGGGGTGAGGGTTGAGCCCGGTGCTATCACGTTACAACGCACGCTGTAATTTGCCCACTCAATGCCGGCGGTCAGCGTTAATTGCGTTGCCGCAGCCTTAGAGGCGCAATAGGCAGCCATTTTCTGACGTGGCGTGTCAGCGGCATTGGAGCCTATAGTAACTAAACTACCAGTGCGCTGCTGTTTGAAATGTGCGCCACAGTACTTAATAAACGTGAAGAGGCTGGCAGCATTTACATTGTGGCAGTGTTGCCACTGGGCTAGGCTTAATTCTTCGAGTGCGCCCATCTCAAGCACTCCAGCAACATAGATTAAATTGTAGGGGGCAAGTTGTTGTTCAATGAGCTCTGTAAGCAATTGCGCCACTTGCTCTGGCTGCGAAAGGTCACAAAACACTTGTTTGTGTAGCGCATCTGTTTCACTAAATTGGCGGTCAAATCCTATGACTTTTGCACCGAGGGCGTCAAACTGCTTTGCTACCGCAAGGCCGATACCTTGGCCTACACCTGTGACCCAGACAATTTTGTCACGGTATTCTTCCTTTAAGGTTTGTTCAAGCTGCATCATAAACTCCTTATAGATATTTTTGGCGAAGTAATTCTGCGACCTGACTGAGGGTCAGTTTAGGCTGCGCAGCCCAAATTTCTGCCGCAGCAAAAATACGTGCTTGAATCGTTAAAGTGTCAGCTTCTGTGTAGCGTGCGGTATTGCTATCAAAGTCGACCGTGGCAGGCTTATCTGCTAAGAGATGAATTTGCAGCATGATATCGTCGGTGGTACCTGCGCTTAGAATATGGCTGTTTGTTGCTATGCCTGCGTATTTAGGGGCGCTAGCAAAAGGCAGTAAGTTCACTGTTGGTCCTAGGATGCTCAGTGATTTACCCAGTTTTTTTCTGTCTCGTTTGAGGGACTCAACACGATAACTCTGCACTTTCTTAAGTGCTTTAATTTGTTGATTAATGAGCGCGGTAGCAGCACTTAATTCGGTGTTTTCTTCGAAGTCTAGAGGCAAAGGTAACACATTGCTCTGAACACACGGGCAGCTCAGTTCAGGTATTGCATGGCGATTCATCATCACCATACCTAGTGTCACATGATAGTGTTGATGCTGGGCAACCAGAGATGCAGCTATCGCAGCCAGTAGTATTTCGCTGCTGGTTGTATCGGCAACTTGCGCTGCGGATTGAATAGTATGCCATATCGATTGTTCAAAGGTGGTTGTCAGGCGAGTATTTGGCTCTGCAACATCAGCTTTAGAATCACTGAAAGTATTGACCGCTGGTACAGCATCAAGCCATTGATTAAGCGTCTCTTTGGCTTGCTGTTGCTGTGCCAAATAGGCTTCACTGCTATGTAATTCGAGTAACTGCTGCTGTTGAGTGAAGCGCAGTTTAGGTAAGGGTTTACCTTTGCTGAGCGTGTTGTAACAGCGATTGAGCGATTGCAAGAATAAACCAAAGCCATAGCCATCTAGGAGTAAGTGATGAGCAACTATCAACAAGTAGTCTTGCTCCGGTGCACGCAACAAAAACAACTTCATGAGGGCTTGTTGGTTTAGGTCAAAAGGCTTCGCTAAATATGGCTTGGCAAAGTTTTGCGCAAAGGCAAATACATCTGCAGGGGCGTTTTCCAATTCTTGGCTGATGATTTCAGGCACAGTGTCATCGGGGAGCAATTTTGGCGTGTAGTCATCACCGCGTATAAAGCGACAAGCAAGCGTATCGCTTGCCTGCCAAACATGATGCAATGACTGCTGTAGCCAGTTTGCCGAGATCTTACCTTTAAATTCTAAGCACTCGGCGACGTTAAATAGCTCACCTCGACCACTTATGGTATCGAGCAGCCACATAGCATGCTGCGAATCAGTAAGCGAGAGAGGGTGGCTCATTAGTCTTCCTTACGTTCTTCTAACAGCTCTACCCAAGCAGCCAATGTTGGGATCTGGGCTAATTCAATAAAATTGGTTTCGATCCCTTGTTGTTGCCATAGGGAGATCAAGTTCATCACTTGAACTGAATCTAATCCGTAGTCGATCAGACTTTCGTGCTCGTCAAATTCGTCTTCTTCACAATCGATCAAAGTGAGAATGTGTGCTTTAAGCCCTTCAAGAGAAGTCAGATCTTGACTCTGTGTACCTAAGATTTCAGACATAGCGATCACTTTACCGCAGCGCTTTGCGACAAAGTTAAGCGCCATCATATGTTCTTCTTTACCGAAGTCGGCAATCGCATCGGCCACTAAAAATGGTTCTATGTCACGCATGAATGCATCAACGGCTGTGGTCATTACACCGATATGGCCGTAGATCCCAACAATTAATAACTGATCGCGTTGCTTATCACGCAGTTGTTGCTCAAAATCACACTTTTGAAACGCGCTGTAGCGCCATTTCGTCAACACCACGTCTTTGTCGGTTGGCGCGAGTGCATCGACAATGGGTTGCTGCGTCGGATCTTGAAGGCCTGGACCCCACATATCCGATAGTAAACCGCGCTCGTGTTTACCTTGTTTGATTGGCTGAGCCGTGTAATACACTGGAATATTGTGCTCGTAACAGTATGCTTTGAGTGCCTGAATATTCTGGATCATGGTCTCGATCAATGGATTGTCTTCACCATAGAAACCCACAAAGTAGTGTTGTACATCATGGATCAACAGTGCCGCGCGAGTGGGATCTAATTCCCAGTCAACACGGTTTTGTGGCAACTCTGCGTCACGTGGCAGCGGGTAATGGTTTAACTTTGGAATGCTCATGTTATTCTCTATTGTTCGAAAGTGGCACGCAGGGCTTTTTTATTCACTTTACCCACGGCTGTTAACGGTAGTTGTTCTACAAATTTGAATTTGTCAGGTACTTTGTAGTCGGCGATGCCGAGCTGTCGAAGGTACTTACGCAAAATCAGTGTGGTAAGCTTAACGTCTTGATCAGCAACGACGAAGGCACAGCTTTTTTCTCCAAGTGCTTCGTCAGGCATGGACACAATCGCAACTTGTTGAATGTGGTCGTGGCCAAGCAAGTGGTTTTCAACTTCTTCGGCTGCTATTTTTTCTCCGCCACGATTAATTTGATCTTTGTCGCGGCCTTCTACTATCAAATGGCCCGATGGCAGTTGTTTAACAATGTCTCCTGAACTGTAAAAACCATCCTCATCGAAAGCATTGGCATTGTGTGTTGGAGATTTGTAGTAACCTCTGAATGTATATGGGCCACGTGTCATCAGCCGACCTGATTCGCCTGAAGTGACAGGTTGTCCGTTTTCATCAACGATTTTTATTTCGTCAAGGTCACTAATAGGGCGGCCTTGGGTCGTTAGGATCAACTCCTGATCGTCATCATATCGGGTGTAATTCACAAGACCTTCAGCCATACCAAACACCTGCTGCAGTTGGCAGCCAAGTACAGGTGATACCTGTTCAGCAACACTGCGACTGAGCTTCGCGCCACCGACTTGGATCACTTGCAAGCTCGTGAGATCGGTATCAGAAGCGCTGGCATGTTGAAGCCAAAGTTGTAGTGCTGGTGGCACCAAAGCGGTGTGCGTGATGGCAAAGCGCTCAATGAGTGGGAAGCAGATCGTCGGGCTTGGATCATTGGCCAAGATCACGGTACCACCGGCGATAAACACACCCAGAGCACCAGGAGAGCTGAGTGGAAAGTTATGCGGTGCAGGCAGCGCACATAGATAGCGCGTATCACCATCAAGCTCGCAGATCTCCTTACTCGCTACGACAGAATAGAGATAGTCATTGTGTGTGCGTGGGATAAGCTTTGGTGTACCTGTGCTGCCACCTGAGAGCTGGAAAAAAGCCACATCTTCAGGATTGAGATCGTTTGCACAAAAAGTGTGTTTATGAAGGTAGCCCTGTTTTAGCTCGCTATTACCTTTGCTGTGATCTGTGATGATCTTACTCAAACAAGAAAAGCGACCGAACAGTTCATCTGTAAACTGTTCGTCACCGAATAAAGCGTGAGCCGAGGAGACGATCATCACTTTGGGTTGCAAGATCTCACAGTAACTTTGCAACTCTGTGCGCTGATGATTAAACAAAGCGCAAACCGGTGCGGCTCCCAACTTTAGGAGGGCAAAGTAAGTAATGTAAAACTCAATGCTGTTGGGTAATTGAACAACGGCAGTATCGCCTCGTTGGAGGCCCTGCGACTTGAGATAACCTGCAAGGTTATCACTGTAGTCATTAAGCTCTGCATAGGTAATTTGGCGTTGGCCGTCAGCAACGGCGATACCTTGACTATTATTTGTCAACTGATCAGATAGGATCGTAGTCAGCGGTTTATCTTGCCAATAACCTTTGGCGCGGTATTGTGCGGCCAGCTCAGCTGGCCAAGGTGTGTATTCGATGCTCATATATTTTACTTGTTAAAACTGGAATAAGCTTGCTGTACCGATAAGGCATTCAGCATCGTTTTAAGTTTGGCTTCGGTTTCTAACCACTCGGATTTTGGATCAGAAGCGGCGACAATACCTGCTCCTGCAAACAGACGCGCAACGCGTTCTTTTAACTCGCCGCAGCGGATCACAACTACCCACTCTCCGTTGCCATGTTGATCGCACCAGCCGATGATCCCCGAAAACAATCCGCGATCATGACCCTCTAAATCGAGAATGTGTTGATAAGCAGGTTTCGTGGGTTTACCGCACAGTGCAGGTGTCGGGTGTAACTGATTCGCTAACCCTAAAATATGGGTTTCTGGATCTTTTAATTGTCCAGAGATCACGGTAGACAAATGCCACATGGTTGCCGTGCTGAGTAGATCTGGCTCAGCGGGGATCGTCAGGTTGTCACACACGGGCTCAAGCAACTGGCGCATGTCTTTGATCACCACGGCATGCTCGTAACGATCTTTTTTCGAACTAAATAGAACAGCGCGACGCTGTGCCTCAACTTTTTCGCACGGATCGCGCGGGATCGAGCCGGCTAGAGGGTTACTAATCACCGTTTGATCTTGCTTGCTTAACAATAGCTCTGGACTAACACCCATTAATACCGCATCACTTTGAGTAGGAAATGCAAAGTGGTAACCCGATTGGCTTTGCTGCAACAGTTGATTCAGTACATGCTTGCGGTTGAGTGGTTTTGAAAACTCTAAATCGACTTGTTTGCTCAGCACGATTTTTTCAAGTAAATCTCTGTTAAACAGGGACTTCGCATCCTTAACTGTTTGCTCAAAGTGGGTTCTATCTTGCAGATAATTTACTGCTTTTAGCGAATTGCTGATGGCATCCGTTTCAGTAACTTGGGCATTAAGCCACTGGCTAAACACACTTTTGTCCCAACGCGCGACAGTTTTTGGAATGATAAACTGAGCGTTTTGGTGTTTGCAAAAAGGCAATACACCAAAGGCGATTGCATTGTCGCTTTCTCCTTGGTGTACACGCATTTGTGACTGAAGTTCCTCGACTAAATATTCGGTATTAGCAATGGGGATACTAAAGCGGTGCTTGATACCATGACCAAGTAAGCAGTTATTGCCTGATACAAAAAGACAATCTTGATCTAATAGAAATTCGCCCAAAGACTGAGCTTGCGCTAAGTTGGATATTTCGCCAGCATGCATAATGTAACCTTTTTGCGTTGTCATTCGACTGCTGCAATAAATGCGGTCAGCCCTCAATGTGTGTTCAAGACGTGTCAATCACAAAAAGATTTAGTGCTGTGTAAGATTGTTCTGTTCTGACTATATTACGCGCAGTGACAACGGGGTTGCGACGTATCAGCTTTTAGGAAACGAAGTTAATCAAAAAGTGCATTTAAATAGGGAGGTTAAACACGCAGCAATTGCGGGCCTCACACTGATAATGGGTCAATTTCGCGAATTGTTTGTGCTCCTTGCATAAATGCACTGTGGATTATGAATTTTTTTGCACAGCTCTCGTCCTGTATCTAGTCCTAGTCCTAATTAACGAAAAGAGAAGTAACGTGCTTGCTAATCTAATCCGCGCCACTTGGTGGCGTTTTGTTGCAACGGCCGTCACCAGTACCTTGTTTGGCCTTGCCAGTGTTGCGCTAGTTGCGCTGATCAATGAAATTATCAATAGCTCTTCGGAAGCGCGCTCTGAACAGTTTACCTACTTTGCCATTTTGGCAATCTCAGGTGTTATCCTGCAGTTATGCTCAAAAATATTTGCAGAGCAACTGACAGAGCAAAGTCAGGCAACGGTAAGAAATCAAGTCGCTGAACATGTCGTAAATGCTGAGTTCAATGATGTGGAGGCGCAAGGCGCTGGCAAAATTAAATCGTGTTTAACGGAACACAGCCTACGTGTGTCGGAGTTTTTCCAGCGTTTACCGGGGATTTTAACTAATGCCATGATAGTACTGGGCAGTTTTGCTTACATGGCTTGGTTAGATTGGCGAGTATTTATATTTGCCGTGTTAACTCTGGTTGTGGGTTCTATTGGATATAGCCTTGCCAATGCGACGGCATTTAAAAAAGTGACTGAAGCAGCACGAGTTCAAGACACGCTGTATAGCCAGTTTGACTCAATTTATGATGGTGCTAAAGAGCTGAAGTTGCATAAATCAAAGCGTCGTATTTTTGTTGATCAAGTGATTGGAGACACCATTAAATTACTGCGCACGCGTCGAGTGCAAGGGGCAACTATTTACCACTATGCTGCATCTTGGGGCGGGTTCAGTATTTTTGCATTTATTGGGGGCGCATTGTACTTCCTATCAGGGCAAGGCAATGAAGCCACCAAAGTCATGTCAGGCTTTGCCTTATTGTTCTTGTACATGCTGACGCCGCTTGAGGTGATGTTAGCCGCGATACCAAAAGCTGCAGCGGCTAAAGCATCGGCTAACACCATTACCGAAATGACGTCAAAAATGCATTTAATTGCTCAAACGCCTCAAACTCAATTAGAAACTTTCGACAAAATTGAGCTAAAAGCACTTAGCCATGGATATTATCACGAGCAAAGTGATGAAGTGTTTGCGTTAACCCCGATTGATTTGACGTTAAATCGAGGAGAGATAGTTTACCTAGTAGGCGGTAATGGCAGTGGTAAAACGACGTTTGCTAAACTGCTATGTGGCTTATATCCTGCGAATGAAGGGGATCTACATGTTGACGATAACCACATTAGTGCCGCCCAGTTAGATGGCTATCGCCAATTATTTAGTGCCGTATTCAGTGATTTTCATTTATTTGATAGGTTACTTGATTGCCAAGACAAAGTCTTACAAGAAAAGGGCAATGCGCTGATTAAAAAGCTGAATTTACACCACAAAGTGGCAATCAAAGATGGCGCGTTTACCACCCAAAAGCTGTCTCAAGGACAGCGCAAGCGATTAGCCTTGGTCGTGACGTATTTAGAAGATAGGCCTTTTTACATTTTCGATGAGTGGGCAGCAGATCAGGACCCCGTGTTTAAGGATGTGTTTTACAAAGAGTTGTTACCGGAACTCAGTGCGAAAGGCAAAACTATTTTTGTCATCACCCATGATGACAAATACTTCCACCTCGCTGATAGACTCCTGCGTATGGAAAATGGCTGCCTAACAGAGTGTACAAATCACCTTGCTAGCAAAATGGTAGGGTAGCCAGTAAAGTGTAAAGTCTTTGACGATGCATACTAAAGCACACGCTGTCAGTGTCCATCGTCAACGACGGTCACATAATTTACTTTTTTTAAAGTGTCGTATTTCTCCATAACCCCTTCCTTTTTCACTAAAACCCGCATTTATGTAATTTTTATTACTAAAATTTCGATTTTTTGAATAGAAAACAAATAAAAAGAAAATAAACGCTTTCTTAATTATGCAATTAATATGTACAATGATAATGATTATCATTGTACATATTAATTTAAGGAGGGTGCTGTGTCTGCATCATTGGGTCGACTAGGTCGTTTTTCTCCACTTTATTGCGGTGTTGCTTTGGCACTGAGCGCGCACAGTGGCGCCGCGCTAAGTGATGAGCAGCAAGAGTTGGAAAAAATAGTTGTTACCGGGCAGAAAATCGATAGAAGCTTGCAAGAAACGCCCACCAGTGTAGCTGTTATCACGTCAGCGGCTATGGAAAAAGAGAATATTCAAGACTTCTATGACATTACTATGCGTACCCCGAACGTATCTGGTGATCCAAGCACAGGTTATCGCATTCGTGGTATCGATTCATACACCATTACCGGTGGTGGCAATGGTGGCCTAGCGCGTATTTACGTTGATGGTGCAGCATTGTCTGAAGACATGACGGCAGCAGGTGCGTTTTCAACATGGGACTTACAGCAAGTTGAAGTACTTCGTGGTCCCCAATCTACGCTGCAAGGGCGCAGTGCCTTGGCGGGTGCCGTGGTTGTTAAAACTCGTGAAGCAGAGCACACTTCTTCTGGTAAAGCGCGTGTAATCTACGGACAAAATGGCGAACAGCAAGCCGCTGTTGCATTTGGTGGCAGTTTAATCGAAGATGAGTTGGCATTTCGCGTAGCGGCTGAGCATAAACAGCAAGAAGGTGAAATATACAACCCTGTGCTGAACAAAACCATGGATGACAAAGAAAGTGATTTTGTGCGTGTCAACCTAGCCTATACGCCTTCTACAATGACTGAACTAACGGCGCGTTTAAGTTACTCAAATTTCAGCAGCGAGAATGGCACTTTATTCCAATCAAATACTTCGCCAGATGCAAAATACCCTGTAAACGATTTATTTGATAAAAGATACCTGTTCATTAATACCGATGCATACACTGAAAATGACTCTGAGCGCTGGGTACTAAATGTAGATTATGATTTCTCAGCTCAGTGGCTGGTTTCTTATACGGGTTCATACAGTGACAGTGATTACACGCGTTTAAATGACAGCGACTTTGGCATTGCTAAATCGGATGTATGGCAACAAACAAATGATGACAAACGTCGCGGTCATGAGCTTAAGTTCACTTATTCAGGTGATAAGCTCAGTGGTATATTTGGTGCGTTTGTTGCGAATGATGATCGTAACATGACGACAGCATCTCAAATTAGTTATGGTTTCGTTGAGACAGGTGTGCGTGATCAGCTGATTGCCCAATTTACAAAATTAGGTTTACCAGCAGAAGTGATGGCTGATCAAGTGATAGGTATTTATCGCGCGGCTGGTGCTGATCCCGTGATGGTAAACGGTGCAACAAACCCAATTGAAGAAGTCGAAAACCAAGCGATCTTTGGTGATTTTGTCTATCAAATAAATGATCAGTGGTCGGTATTTGGTGGTGCGCGTTGGGATAAAGAGACGCGTGTAAACTCATCGGTTGCAAGTCAAACTTTAGCGCCTGAAACAACATTACCGGATCCAAAAAGCTTTGCACAAAACCCATTGATGGTTGAACTTATCACGGGTGTTAACCAGTTGATTGCAGCTAACGCGCAGCGTGCATCTGGTGTGCAGCCTCGAGCTGAAGAGTCTTTTACAACCTTCTTACCTAAAATTGGCTCTACCCTACATATCGACAAAGATATGTCAGTCAGCTTGAGTTATCAAAAAGGTTACCGTTCAGGTGGTTTGGGCGTAAATACGACCAAAAATACGATTTACACCTATGATCCAGAGTACACGCATAACTATGAATTAAGTCTACGTAGTACATGGCTTGATGAACAGTTGGTACTAAATGCCAATGCATTCTATATCGATTGGCGTGACCAACAGGTGCGTGTGCAGCTGTCTGGCAACCTGTTTGACCTAGAAGTGGCCAACGCGGGTAAGTCTGAGGTAAAAGGCTTTGAAACCAGTCTTGATTACGCTTGGTCGGACACCACGAAGGTATTTGCTGGGCTAGGGTATGCTAAAACTGAGATCACAGACTTTGAGTTTAATCGCTCAGAAGTTGTAACGGGTGATGATTTTGTCGGTCGTGCATTTCCAAAAAGTCCAAACTGGACAGCAAACCTAGGCGTTGATTATGACTCTGGCACAGGTTGGTTGGCCAATATCAATGTAAACTATCAAGATGGTGCGAAACAGTTTGCAGCGCCAGTTTATCAGACTGTTGATGAGAATGGCGACCGCGTATTAGACGATCCAGATATTCTTGGTCGCACAATCGTAAATGCGCGTGTTGGTTATAAGCCTGCTGACTGGGGTGTATTCTTGACGGTTGATAACCTACTCGATCGCGAATATATCAATTCACAAGGTAGTCGCCGTTGGAACTATGTTGAATTGGGCCAACAGAGACAAGTGGCATTACAATTAGAATACAGCTTCTAATAATCTAACCATTAAAACAACGGTGCCTTTGCACCGTTTTTTATGTTGTATTGTTATTGTCGCAAATGTACACACTCGGTTAATACCATATTGTGTGCGTACTGATAAAAAACTGTGATTTCGAAACCTTGTGGTAGCGTTTCATGAAGTGACGACGTGAGTGCAAAACGTAACGAGTTTTCACTGCAACCTATAAGACGTGCGGCATCGAATCCAAAAAACCTGTGCACTTGGCCGTAGAGTGCTTTGTAAATGCTTTCTTTGGCAGAAAAAACAAGTGTGAGCGGCTTACCATGTAGCTGACCAAGCTGCGCAAACGCTTCGTTTTCATCTTCTCTGAGAATTTGTCCTTGTAGCTCCAACTCTTGTTTGTCAGCCATATAGTGCTCTATGTCGATGCCAATTCCCAAAACATTCTCGGCATCGGTGACCATGGCCATTGCAATTCCTTTACTGTGGGTGATGGCACCACAGATTTTTGCGGGCCAAATGGGCGCGCGATCTTCTCCACTGAGAACCTCAAAATGGGTGATGCCTAGGGGAGCCATAGCTTTTGCAGCACATACTCTACCTGCCAAGTATTCAGCTTTACGTTTCGCCACTGCGCGTTGCAGCTTGATGGGCAATGATTGGTTAAAATATGTGTAATCGTCATCCTGATATTGGCTAGCATCAAATGCTGTGGAGTGAAACGAGTAGGGCAATATGGGTGTAAAAGGTGACTGTTCAGTGATGTGCATGTACAACTCCTCGACTAAGCCAACGTAGTGTGTCCTATCCCAGACGAGGATGCAAGTTTACTAATATTAACAAAAGCTTATTTGCCACCAAGTGTGGTAAATATAGCAGGGTTAGTCAGGTTTATAGCGGATGCATTTAGCATGTTGTAACGGCACAAACTTGTCTGCTCGCGAAAAATAGAGCACACATAAGTCATCTCTTATTTGTAACTCAAATGCACTGATGGGTAACTGTGAAAGCTCTACTGTCATCAGGGCAGGGTTTTCTCTCAATTTAGACTGCCCCCCAGCATTGATTATCAGCTGGGGAGAGTGAGTGAGTGCATTGTAAGCCAGCGTCGGCGGTTTGCCCCCTTTTAAGGTGACAATGGCCTGTTGTAGCTCTGAAATCACCGAAGGCGACGTTTCGCTCAATAACGCCGGTACAGGTTGGACTTTGTCGTTACTATGACAAGCACTCACAGAGAGTGCTATTGCCAAGGTTGTAAGCCATGATCTAGTCATTCGAGGGCTCTTTCATTGGTGTATAGATGGCACCCTGTCTGAATGGGTGATATGGCAACGAAAAATTGTTACTCATATTTTGCTCTACGACATCTTGAGTAACAGCAGATCGGGATGCACGTGCTACCGTTACTGGGCAATTGCCAGTAGAAATATGATGTAATGCGCCAGCCAATAACCCTTCGGTTTGGTCACCCAGTGCTTTGCTAAAGTCATCTGATATTTTGCACCCAGGTATCCTTGCATCAAGGCCTATTTCACCTACTAACTGTTCACTAGGCGTAATAACAAAGCCGTCTTCGTAATCACCAAACCCTTTGTTGTTGGCTGACTTGTTTTGAATAGTATAGTACACAGTCCCGCAGTTTTGCTGTGGGACAAAGCCATAAGGCTTACCGCGGGTGTTGTCGCCAATTAATATTACCTCTATATCAATGCCACGTAGCGCGTTAATGACGCTTTCACTCGCTGAAGCCGTACCGCTGGTAGTGAGCATGTAAACACGTTTCATATTCGCCGCAGGTAATTTATCGTCGTTATAGGTCAATGTATTCCAATTGATAGACTGGTCTACAAAACCCAGAGGCTCGTTTTGGGCACTTTGCTTATCGTTATGGGTTTTCACTGAAAAGTTGCGGTTATTATGCTGATCTCCAGCAATCATATATGCGACTTGTGAAGCTTGAAACACCAGACCACCGCCGTTATAACGCATGTCTAGTACCAATTCATCGAGGCTACTAAATTGATTAAAACCACTTATAAGCTCAGGCTGTGCACTAGCAATAAATTGGTTAAATTGCATATAACCCACTTGCTTACCCTCAAACTCAAAAACTTGGGTTTTGCGCACAGGTTCTAATTCGAGGTCGAGGGCAGTTAAAGAGAGCTGCTTTTCTTCACCATTCTGACCGAGTAAAGTTAGCACGACGGTTTGATCTTTAGCCGGAGAAAAAGCGCTAATAATTTGATTGAATTGGGCTGTGTCTTGGTTATTAAATGTCGTAAAGTCTAGGTCACCTACTTTGAGTAACCTGTCCCCACGCTCAACGCCTGCTTGGGCTGCCGGAGAGTTTGCAGTGACATAGGCTACATAGGCCATACGAGTTTGCGGAATCGTCCAGTTAATACCAAAACTGGCAGATACGCCGTCTTGAGACTCTTTCTTAAAATCTTCGTAGCTTTCGCTGAAATGAAACTCGTCTTTATCCCTGCCACTGGCAGTGGTCAAAGGTGTTTTTAATTGTTCGAAATACGCCGCGACAGTTGAAAACTGACTGGGATCATTATCAATTATTTCGTCATACCAAAGGTAGGTCTCGTTACTAAAAGAGCGCAACCACATTTTTTCATGCGTTGCTGTGCCGGCTGCGTCTGGGTATGGTGTATTCTCAAATGGGTCAATGCCTGAACGAGGCGTTGCACACAAATTAGCGAATTCACTTGAAGGACGGAATTGACCAGCTTGCCAAGTTGGCGGTGTGGTTTGCGGGTCAGGGGTGACCACAGGATTGTTATTTGAACTGCCTCCCGAAGAACCACCGCACCCTGCGAGAAAGGCTGTTGTCATTGCTAAACCAATAGCAAGGTAGAGATTATTTTTTTGTCTCATATTCCGTTCCTAATTGCTGCAGGCGTAACACTTTTAATAAAGACCTTATTAAAAGTGGTACGCGCTTTCAATATGTATGTCCAATATATTTATTATGGGCTCAAATTATCAACTGTTATGCAAGATTACAATGACAACACCCTATATTTGTACCTGTTTCTGAAGGATATTAGGATTTTCACTTTTTCTAGGAGCGAGCCTTATTCCGCCCAGAGAGAAAAGAGTCTACGTTGCCGCTTACTGAGTTTAAGCCCATAGGTCTTATGCATATAAAAATAAGCCTGCGCTATTTGCTTTCGAGCATAATAGGGGGGTTCTATAATACGCTGTTTGAAGTCAATTTTTACGTCACATGCGCCATGCTGATAAGGAGTGTGGGGAAGTAATCCAAAGCGAAAGTTACTGCGGTCGGCATTGATTTCTCCAATTGCAGGAGCGAGGTTATGTATGTCGGCTTCCATTTGGCGAAATTTAGCGCTGATTTTACGGCAGTTTTTGCGTCCGCCATTTTGCCAGCACTGGAGCTGGTGGCCAAACTCCCAAGCAGGTACTATGTGCTCCCACTCTATTCGAGTTGCACGCACATTCGGCTTACCGTTTCGGGTAACGGGCTTTCTAGGTTGATAACCGCAGCCAGCAGGATCAGGGGTAAGTTTCTTGCCCTGCTTTTTGATCTCGCAACTACAGTATATGGTTGTATCATGTGGTGTTATCTGACGCGTTAAATATTTCTTTGCTTTATAAAAGCTATCGAAAGATTGGGCGTGGACTGCTGTGGTTAACAACAGCAATGCCACACCCAAAGGGATTACTTTGAGCATGCCTCTCACCTAAGGTGGACTTCAGGACTGTACTCATCGTAACGAAATAAACGGCAATATGTGATTAATTACGTTGAATGCGTCTGCGTCGCCATGGTGGTGATTGCAAGAGTAATATCATACCACTGATACAAAACAGTACACTGGTAGCTGAAAACGAAATTAGCAACGGGTTGTTAAAGTCATCTCGTTCGTCGTAATCCATAATATGCAACATCCAGAAAAAGTCGAAAATTCGCCACAATGTGCTGCGTACTGTAATGACTTGGCCTGTAATACTGTCCAGATATATCGTTGTACTAACCCAATCTCCATATTCAACACGCCAAATGTTGTTACGGTATTGAACTTCTCTTGGGCCTTTTTCTAGCAGCTCAATTGTGGCTAACTGCGCGTTACCCAAATAATGGGCATGCGCTTGTTGGCGAACTTGAGACTCAGATGGTGGTTGCACTGGCATGCCACTTTGTCCATCAAAAAAGTGGATGGTTTTGCCTGTGACTTTGATAATAGGGCGTTCAAGAAAATGCGTATATTCAATTTTTTGTAAATTGACGATAGTGTGTTTTATGTCGTCTAAGCTCGCGGTGTAGTCTTTAGCATGAAAAGGGTTTTCCAACTGCCTCTGAGCTAAGTGTTTACCATGCACCATTTCTAATGGAATAGCACTCATCACAAAACCACCAAGCAGCCAAGCAAAGATCTGCAGAGCAAGTAAATAGCCAAGGTATTTGTGTATTTTTCTGGCAGGTTTTAGGGCTGTTTTATTCATTACTCTATTTTTTAGTCAAAATTGCTGATAGCTTATTGAAATTAACGTAAAATCCAAGGTGACAAATTGTCGCACCCAAAAGTATGACTTTAAAGGGGGGCTGACGCTCATTATGTGGTAATTTGCGGTATGAACATTAAATAATTAGCGGGCTTAGGTCCCATCACAAAGCAAGGTAACGCACTCGCAATGTCAGAAATCCAATTTTTAAATGTCGATTTAGAGCTAGAGTCCAAACACGACATCTCCGCTTTGGTTGAGGATCTAAAGCGCAATGCTGTTGTATTACACTATGACAAAGATGAATATAGAGAGCTCGCTAGAATTGAATCTAGTGCTGAAGTCACCAGTCCTAACAAGGCGATTAACCACTTATGTGAGTTAATTGAGTCGTGCTCAAAAGCTGCGTTGAAGCAATGGTTGGGATGTAAAAAACGTACCTTTGATATTGGTTTTACCTCAGGCACCGCTCCTAAGTGCTACTCTCAGGCAATTGACGTTGATACTTTATTGCGTATATCTGCTATTGGTGCAGGTATTGAGATTACACTTTACCCCCTAGAAAAATAATTTTTCATCTTATGCAATATTGCTGTCAGTGCTGATTATGGTACATGACAGCAGTAAGCAAAATCTTTCCAATTTTAATGAGCATTTAAGCGACTTTTTTGAGCTTTTACTTGAGAACAAGATTTTAGTTCACGTTATTTTTAATTAAAAACCCATAATAGGTAAAATGTTGAGATTAACTTGATTGTTTAAAATAACTGAATAGGCTGCTTGAATTACCATTCTAAGCTTGTTCTTACATTTCTGAAATACTCTATATGTCAGCGCGAAACTCCTATCCAATATATCATTAAGTACCTGCAATATATTAATTTAATTTTTTGTATTTTAGTTCCTGTTGCAATGTATAAGGTGTGGTTTAGATGCCAAACTGGCTTCTTTTTGCTAATGCCACAGTTCTGTAATTCTTATTATTGCGATAATTCATTATCCAGTTTTTTGTTTAAATAATTGGTAAAGTCTTATATATCATTATGATATGGATGTTGTGAATTTTTTCATGTTAATCTGTTATTAATATCTTGATAAATCTATTGTGCTGTTTTATCGTGGTGTTGCACACATAGTTGTTTATCTTAGGGCAAATAAAAAACACACGGATTATTTCAAGGAAATGTTATGAATAGGTTACTTAAGTTTGTGGCGCTGAATTCAGCCATAATGATAACCAGTACAGCAGCTATTGCCGATCAACTATCGAGCGTCAATCGCGCTTCTTTAAGTGCATTAGAATCGATAGATAGGTTTAATTCGCAAAGTATACAAGTTGCAGATATCAAAAGAGTTGTGGCTCAGACAGTGGCTTTGGAATTAAGCTCCAAGCAAGCTGGTTGGTTAAATCAATTGAATAGTGCTAATAAACTGAACTTTTCGGACTTAGGCCTACCTGCGACTAGTGCGCAATTAAGTGCACAAGCCAGTGAACAAACTCGACAGTTAAAAGGACTATCTAGCCAAGGTAGTAACGTATACCAGCTACGCTTAGCGGATGATTCAATGCTATCGCAATGGCAAGGTGGTCAAGTGCCTCTAATCGCTTTTGCACCCCGTGGCGATGATACAGAATGGTTACATGTTGAAGCATTTGATGCAAATGGTGAGCTACATTTATTAGACGCACAAAAAATGCCTACTCGTCCGGTATTGGTTGTAGAGTTGGATAAACAACTCGTACAACGCGAAGGCATTGAAGTGATGCGCAAAGTTTTCAATCAAAATCGCGAACTTGTTGGTGGCAACAGCAATACACTGTCTTTAGGGTTTTTGGAGCAACAAGCTGCACCTATATCCACTTCTGTTATAAGCCGCATTCGTTTAAATGACGACAAAGAGCCTTGGATCTCTGGCGCAGCAGAGGTGTACGCCGTGGTAAATGGGGTGAGTCCAACCCGTGACGAGCCAGCTTTAGACGTCGTGGATTTACCTTACTTAGATCATGATGGCCAAGATTACACGCCTAACCAGATACTTATTCATTGGGAAAGATACCGTTGGCAGGCAGCTGATGTATTGTTGATGGAGCATGATGACAATACAAACTATCAAGAGCTTGCAACAACCTTCTTGAATATTGTGACGCAAGTAATGAGGTTGATACCAGATCCTAACGTGCAAGGCTACGCGATTATTCCTCAGTTAACCAATGAGTTAATCAAGGCAATGCCGAGTCACTGGTTCACCAATGATGATGATTATGTTGATGTATTTTATACGTTATTTGAAAACCGCCAATACAACAATGTAATGGGGGCAAGCAATAACGCGAAAATGACTTTATCTCCCTTAACGATAGAGCCAAGGTAAGTACACTTGTAAATCGCGGCGGTGGTGGAAGATCAAAACGGTTTACAGGATAGGAAGAAGGTTAGCTTACCTTTATTAAACACTCACGTAGACTCTGCGCTGAGTATGTTGCGCGGCCTAATGGATTAGGCCGCTTTTTTCTTTACAGCT
This sequence comes from Pseudoalteromonas luteoviolacea NCIMB 1942, assembly GCF_001625595.1. GTDB lineage: Bacteria > Pseudomonadota > Gammaproteobacteria > Enterobacterales > Alteromonadaceae > Pseudoalteromonas > Pseudoalteromonas luteoviolacea_A. The sequence goes on along the minus strand of NZ_AUXT01000162.1, from coordinate 7,155 downwards.
GTTTTAACACGTTAAAACAGCAACAGTATGCCACCCTAGTTACCAAATTTTTTCGACAAATTCTGGATGGTCAACATAAGGGTTACGGTTGCCTTGGTATTCATAGGCCGCTTGATTACGCGCACGCTCTAAATCATCCACTGGGTCTTGTTGGTGCCACCGTTTAAGAAGTGCAACTACCCAAGGTTCAAAAACCACATTCGCAGTACCATTTAATACATCGTTGCCGTAGCTAGATTTATTCTGCCAACCAGCAACGACATTTTCATAGCGTGTTGCCATGTAGAAATAAATACGCGCAATGTCTCCTTTGAACTGGTCGATGGGCTCAAAGACTGTACCTGAGTAATTGATACCACTGGCACTTCCCAGCCTACTACCGTTGCTGGAGGAATAACTGGCACTACCAACCTCACCAAATGGGTAGCTATTGCGCTTTGCGTTAACAAAACCATCTGAAGCGAAAATATGATGCACATCAGAGTTCATTGGTTCTACTTTGCCACCAAACCAGCTCTTAGGAAATGAGTGCTCTCGATTGTAACAATCACCTTCGCCTCTGTAGCTACCACATTGATCGCCTACCGCTGTAAAGCTCACGGTATCAGCAGTGGTTGGCTTTTCAGAATATCTATCCAACACGGTATTGTCCTTCTCAAAGAAGCTGTCGCGTTCGTACTGATCAATGAAGGACCAAAGGGCACTGTAACCACGGTTGTTGTGATCTTTAATGATCGCATGCAGTTGAGATTTTAGTGTAAATCCTGATAGACCAGCGGCAGATGCGTAGTAACCAGTTGGGTCTTGGCCACCGCCACCATCACCATTCCCTAGAGTGAATTGTTTTTGCTCTTGGTTACTAAATTGGCCACCAGAAACCAGTACTTGATTATTGAATGTTAATTCATAACTACCATTGCCCTGTGAACAGCAAATGCCATCTCCATAGCTATCAGAAATAATAAATGTGTATGTATCGTCTGCTAAACATAGTGACTCGGTATATGTCGTGGTATTGGCGTAGCCATTGCCACTTTTTATTACTTGTCCTTGCTTGTTTTTCAACTCCCAACTTGTCTCGTTGGCATAGTTATCGGTGACAAGTTTAAATTGGACTGGGTTTTGTTGGCATTGGGTAGGAGGAGGAGGAGTTGTCGTTGTGTCACTTGGCATAAAGTGATCTACATACACCACTTCTGAGCCATCAAACCCGTTTGTGTCATAAAATCGCAGGCCGACCTCAATGTTTTTACTGCTGTTGGCTGTATATTGATAGGTTAATTGCTGCCATTGGGCAGTTTGATTTTCGTTGGAGTAACCCCTGTAACCATCAACATATAACCTTGCTTTTACATTGCCTTCGGTGTGATAGACCCATGTACTGAATGTATAGCTTTGTCCACCAGTGACAGAAATCGTCTGTCGCAAGTCGGTACGACCCTGCGTCGCTGTATTTACTGTAACAGCAGCGGCGCTTTGACCGTCTTTTATAGGCGAACTTACTTGGCTAAGTGTAATGCCAGTATCAATAGTAGACCAATTACTCGGCGTGCTTTGTAGCCAATTTTCAAAGCTACCATTGCTGATTTCAGCGCTTACTGTTGGGCAAACTAACCCAATTAAAACAGCAGTCTTTATACTGAACCTGTGATTTTTACGGTGTTTCATTTTTCTCTCTTATTGTTTTGAGTAGGTTAATTAAGGTCAGATAATGTACTTGATGGTTATTAATATGTTAAGTAACTTTTGATCAAAAAATGTTCACTACTTTTAATCTGTTTTATTTGGAGTTTTTTTCTTTTCATAACTAAAAGGAATAACAAAGCAGATACTGTTCTTTTTTTTGTGAGATAGGAACAGTATCCTGCATGCTATAAAATGACCTGAACAATCAGGTGCGAGAGCAAGTAAATCGAAATGGGTTACGGGGAATAATCAATGTTGTTGAGTCAACTGAGTGCTGCGGCAAGTCCGCTTTCACAAGAACAACTGCAAAAGTTACAAGGGTTGGTGGCTGAGCTTAATCCAATTCAACAGGCTTGGGTGAGTGGTTACTTGGCTGCTAATGCCAATACTGCGGCGCTCGGTGGCGTAATCGGGCAAACGGCTGCACCTGCGCAAGAAGCAGCACCACTTACTATTTTATATGGTTCGCAAACAGGCAATGCCAAAGGCGTTGCGGCACAGCTTGAAGCACAAGCTAAGGCTCGTGGTTTAACGGCTAAGCTTGTTAACATGGCCGATTATAAGCCGGGCAACTTGAAAAAAGAAAAGTTCATCGCTGTTGCTGTTTCTACATACGGTGAAGGTGAGCCACCTGAAGACGCAGAAAATCTACATGAATTTTTGGTTGGCAAAAAAGCGCCAAAGTTAGAGGGTGTAAAAATCGCCGTACTTGGGTTGGGTGATTCTAGCTATGAGTTTTTCTGTCAAACTGCCATTGATTTTGAAGAGCGCTTGCAAAAGCTGGGTGCGCAAAGCGTTGTGGCACGTGCTGACTTAGATGTCGATTATGATGAGCAAGCAGAAGCTTGGATTGCATCTGCCTTAGATGCACTTGAACCAGAGTTAAAAGCACAGCAAAGTGCTGGCGGTGCCAATGTAGTAAATGCGCCATTTGGCGCACCGCAAGCTGCACATAGCCAATATACAAAACAGAACCCTTTTACAGCTGAAATTTCGTCAGCAGTTAAGATTACTGGACGTGATTCGACTAAAGATGTTCGTCATATTGAAATCGACCTCGAAGGGTCTGACATAAGCTACCAACCAGGTGATGCACTTGGTGTGTATTTCTTAAATGACGAAGCGCTGGTTGATGAAGTACTCATTGCCTTAAATATTGCTGCTGATGCCGAAGTTAAGCTAGGCGAAGATACGTTAAGTGTTCGAGAAGCATTAATTGAAAAGCTAGAGTTGACACAATCTTACCCTGGCTTTGTCGAAAAATATGCTGCGGCAACTGGGAATGAGGAACTTGCACAGTTGGTGACCGACAAAGCGGCACTGCGTGAGTATCTAGATGCCCGTCAGATATTTGATGTTATTAGACAAAATCCAAGCGACATTGCAGCACAAGCCCTTGTGGACTGTTGTCGTAAAATCCAAGCGCGTTTGTACTCGATTGCTTCAAGCCAAGCAGAGGTAGAAGAAGAGGTGCACTTGACTGTGGGGCTAGTTGAATTCGAAGCCTTTGGTGAGCAACATTATGGTGGCTGTTCAGGCTTCTTAGCACATTGCGTAGAAGAAGGTACAAAGGTCAAAGTATTTAGCGAACACAATGATAACTTCCGTTTGCCAGCTGACGATAACACGCCTGTAATCATGGTTGGTCCAGGTACTGGGATTGCGCCTTTCAGAGCGTTTTTACAGGAGCGTGATGCACGTGAAGCGGAAGGTGAGAACTGGCTGTTCTTTGGTAACCCACACTTTACACAAGATTTCTTATACCAAGTTGAAGTTCAAGGGTATGTGAAATCTGGAATGCTAAATCGTGTTGATTTGGCATTTAGTCGGGACCAGGCAGAGAAAATTTACGTCCAAGATCGTATTCGTGAGAAGGGCGCAGACGTTTTTGCTTGGTTAGAGAAAGGTGCACATTTCTACGTATGTGGTGATGCCACGCGTATGGCTAAAGATGTACACCAGGCACTGTTGGACATTGTTAAGACCCATGGTGGAAAAGACGATGAGCAGGCCGAGCAATATTTAAAAGAGCTGCGTAGTGCTAACCGTTATCAAAAAGACGTCTATTAATAGACGTCATAACGCACTTATTTTCCGTCACAGCATACGAATTTAGGAATGACAATGAGCAACCAAGATTACAAGCCAAATAGTAAGCACGATCCCGATGCAAAATTTGCTGACAACGAGCGATTAAAAACCGATAGTGAACACTTACGTGGCACCATCGAAACTGATTTAGGTGATCAGTTAACGGGTGGTTTTACCAAAGATAACTTCCAGCTGATCCGTTTCCACGGTATGTATCAGCAAGATGACCGTGATATTCGTGCCGAGCGTGTCAAGCAAAAGCTTGAGCCGCTACACAATGTAATGCTACGTGCGCGTATGCCTGGCGGGATTATTAAGCCAGAGCAGTGGTTAGCAATTGACAAATTTGCTGAAGAGAAAACTTCTTACGGGAGTATCCGTCTTACAACGCGTCAAACTTTCCAATTTCACGGTGTGTTAAAACCACATATTAAAGAAATGCACTTAACACTTCATGATGTTGGCATTGACTCGATTGCAACGGCGGGTGACGTAAACCGAAACGTTTTATGTACAACGAACCCTGTAGAATCTGAGCTACACCAAGAAGCGTATGAATGGGCTGCAAAAATTTCTGAGCATCTACTACCTAAGACGCGCGCGTATTTAGAAATTTGGCTCAATGGTGAGCGTAAAGACTCGACAGAGCTAGAGCCTATCCTAGGTTCAACATACTTGCCACGTAAGTTTAAAACGACTGTTACTATTCCACCAAACAACGAAGTTGACGTGCATGCAAATGACTTGAACTTTGTAGCAATCGCGGAAGAAGGCAAGTTAGTTGGTTTTAACGTGTTAGTAGGTGGTGGATTGGCAATGACACACGGCGATGTGAACACCTACCCACGTCGTGCAGATGATTTTGGTTTTATCCCGCTAGAGCACACCTTAGCAGTGGCAGAGCACGTAGTGAGTGTACAGCGTGACTGGGGTAACCGTGTAAATCGTAAAAATGCAAAGACCAAATACACGCTCGACGCGTTTGGCATTGATGCTTTCAAGGCTGAAGTAGAGAAACGTGCAGGTGTTACATTTGAACAGAGCCGTCCTTACGAATTTACCCACCGCGGTGACAGCTTCGGTTGGGTAGAGGGTATTGATGGCAAACATCACTTGACGCTGTTTTTACAGAGTGGCCGTATTCTTGACTACCCTGAAAAGTCGCTAAAAACTGGTTGTCGCAAGATTGCAGAAATCCATAAAGGTGACTTCCGTATGACTGCGAATCAAAACTTGATCATTGCAGGTGTGGCGGAAGAAGACAAAGCACAGATCGAACAGATTGCCCGTGAACACGGTTTAATTGACGACACACATACAGAGCAAAGAAAGAGCTCTATGGCGTGTGTGGCAATGCCGACGTGCCCACTTGCAATGGCTGAAGCAGAGCGTTACTTACCTGACTTAGTTGAAAAAACGGAAGCATTGCTTGCGAAACATGAAATCGCAAATGATGACATTATTTTACGTGTTGTTGGCTGTCCGAATGGTTGTGGCCGTGCCATGTTGGCAGAAGTAGGCTTAGTAGGTAAAGGTCCGGGTAAATATAACGTTTATCTTGGTGGTAACCGTGAAGGTACACGTGTACCGAAACTTTACTTAGAGAATGTGGGTGAAGAAACATACCTACCTGCATTAGATGAATTAATTGGTCAGTGGGCTTCAGAGCGCAACGAACAAGAGTGTTTTGGTGACTTTGTTATTCGCAAAGGCATTGTTGCAGAAGTGAAAGTTTCTAAAACGGATTTCCACGCTTAATTAATGGGCGCTTCGCGCCCGATAATAGGACAAGCTATGAGCGAGTTTAAGCAAATATTGACGTTAGACAAGGCAACACAACAAGCGTTGCTTGCCGATGCTAACGGCATGTTGGTACAAAAAAGTGTCGAAGAGCGTGTTGCTTGGGCACTTGAGAACTTGCCTGATACCCATATGCTGTCATCCAGTTTTGGTATTCAGGCAGCGGTGATGTTGCACCTGGTATCACAGCAAAAAAAAGATATTCCTGTGGTCTTAACTGACACCGGTTACCTATTTCCTGAGACGTATCAATTCATTGATGATTTGACACAAAGACTAAACTTAAACCTTCGGGTCTATCGCAGTGACTATAGTCCTGCTTGGCAAGAAGCTAAGTTTGGCAAATTGTGGGAACAAGGTGAAGAAGGGATTAAAAAATACAATACACTAAATAAAGTTGAGCCAATGACGCGTGCTTTAAAAGAGCTGAATGTTGGCACATGGTTTAGTGGTTTACGCAGACAGCAGTCGTCCTCTCGTGCTGACAAGCCGGTTTTAGAGATCAGCCGAGGTAGTGTAAAGGTGTATCCGATTATTGAGTGGAATAATCGAGATGTATATCAATACCTAACGAAACATGACTTGCCTTACCACCCTCTTTGGGAGCAAGGTTATGTGTCAATGGGGGATGTACACACAACCCGAAAACTTGAGCCGGGTATGACTGAAGAAGAAACGCGTTTCTTTGGGTTAAATCGAGAGTGTGGCCTTCATATTGATGGCGATGGTATTTAAATACTTGTAATACATGTACTAATTCTTGTGACTAAACAGCTGCTCTTATCGAGTGGCTGTTTTAGTTTGTAGGTCACTAAATATTGTTATTTATGGATTGATAATTTTCTACTCAATTGTCAAACTCTAGCTTAGAAAGAGCTATACTCTAAAGGTGTGGCCTCAAGAAACAGGGAGTGCCTAAATGAAATATTCCAGTTACCTCATCATTATGATCATGCTTATCGGGCTTGGTTCTTTATTTGTCATTAAACGTCCGGACGGAAAACCTTGGCTTAGTGTAGATATGATTTTTGGCAATGCGCAGCAGCAAGCAAGTGCACTGCTAGATCAGTCAAAGCGAGAGTTAGGCAAGGCCGTCGATTCAGCTAAGAAAGTGCTTAATGACGATGAGCAAACAGCAACTTCACAAACAACAATTTATAAGTGGCAAGATGCAAAAGGAAATTGGCATTATTCAGACAGGCCAAATAGTCGAGTAAAAAGTCAAGTTCATACGCTTGATCCTACTAAAATGACTATTATGGCTGCTGAAAATACTGAGATTTTGGAGCAGCTACGTCAAGAAAAAAGCCCCTCTGATGGCAAGATTGATGTAGATAATATGAAGCCAACAGATGTGAAAAAACTGGTGAAAGATGCACAGAATGTGCAAAAACTCATAGATCAACGTGCCAAAGCGCTCGAAGATATTTAACACCAAAATATGAGATAAAAAAGGCTGTATTATGCCTGTCTCGTATACACAAATCCTCGCTAAGAAATTAGCGGGGATTTTTTTGAACTAAACTTCCTTAGTGTGATCAGATCTTCAAACCATATACCGAAGAAGATAATCATTGA
>NZ_AUXT01000161.1 GCF_001625595.1 Pseudoalteromonas luteoviolacea NCIMB 1942 | reverse complement strand
TGAAGAGCTGACTCTGTTAATTGTTTGATAAGATCGGTAAGTACGCCATCTTTACCATTAAGTTTTTTGCCTGATTGAAGAGCTTTAACAGCATCATCAAAGTTGAATTGAGTTGTCATGTGTCATTCCTATTTTTACCAGTTTACTGAAATGACACAGATTTTTGAACACTACCTATAATCAGGTCATTGGCTATTAACTCACCCAATTGATTGATGCTCAGCCTTATATCCAGTGAGATGTTCATCTCACTCAGTACCGTGACTAACTCTTTAAGAATCGAGCTTCATCGAACACCACCTCTTTTTTTAGCGTGTAGTAAACACAGCTGCCCAACTTATGGGCAAGTGCTGATAGTGCTTTGGCTTTGCTCATTCGCTTTTGTAGTTTTTCAATATATTTGTTGGCATTATGATTATGGCGAAGCAGCAATACGGCGGCTTCCTAGAAAGCCCATTTTAGATGTGTATTGCCAGTAGATTTTACTAGCAGATTCGGCTTTGCATTTGACTAACCGACTATATGAAGCGAACTTTTGTACACTTGAAAATCGATTGATGTCACCAATTTCGTAAATAATGGCGAGTGCTAGAATACGACCTATCCCGTTAATTGTTTGCAAAATATAAAGGTGTATAGGGTTGTACTGTTTGGCCATTTGTTCAATATAATGCTCTAAAGGCTTCAGCTCCTTGTGATAGCAATCGAGTATGGCGATGTCTAAGTTAATAGATCGATGAACGACTTTGTCAGGAAAGTAATAGCGCATCTTTTTTCTGTCGCAGACACTTTTTAAATTAAGGTTGTGCGCGGGTAAATTGTACTGGCTTGCAGTGTTAGCGATGTGTTTTTAAATCAGCACCGTGACGAACAATTTGCGAAAATCTACAATTTCCCGAATCGACAGGCTTGAAATTATTACGGCCCGATTAAAATCAGGTCAGCCAATTACTATTGGATATATCGCCAAAGAAGTGGGGGTAAGCACCGAACATTAAATCGTGATATTGAGGTTTTGAAGTCGAGAGGACTGTCTTTCGAAACCGATGTTGGCTAAGGCGGAGTAATACGGTTAGCCAAACACTGGGGTGTAGGGCGGATTAATTTAAGCTATACAGAAACAGTCGACTTAATGATTAGTTGAGCCATTGCTGAACAGATGGAACCTCCGTTATTTATTGCCCGCCTTAGCAGTGTGAGACACAAAATAATGGCGTCATTTTCACCAGTCATGAAATCTAAAGTAAACGGACTTAAATCACGCATTATCATAGGCAAGTCCGCATCAACCTTTGTATTATCAAACCTTGAATCAGCGACGCATGCGTCGGTTGAACTATTACACCAAGCTTTTTTGATGATGAAATCCATAGAGGTTGTCTGTATTAATGAGCAAGGAATACGAAGCTCCCGTATTATAGAACCTAACTAACTGTTTTTAAGTTACCCTGTATGGTATGTACTTGCGTGGGATCATCCACGTGATGATATGTGCATATTTCGCTGTGATAGAATTGAAGAAATCAAACCAACTGCTAACGAGTTTAAGATAATTCCACTCTCTGAGTTAAAAAACGCCCGAAAACTAACTAAGTGTGAAATTGGAGGTATTTGTATGACGTTACACGAACAAGGTTTTGAAATTTTTGACGCTGCTATATCCGGCTAAGTCATCCAACAAGTCAACCTTGAGCTCGCTCATCGCTGTGTTATTTCCCGGCCAGGCATACGAAATGCAGAGAAGAACTTTAGTTCTATCAATGCGCTGGTAAATTCGCAATATATATTGACGCTCGCCAGTCATTTGTTTGGGCAAAAAGCTTGCTTAGTTCGTGCAATCTTATTTTATAAGTCTTCCTCTAACAACTGGGGTCCATGGCATCAAGAGAAAACAGTTAGTTTTGGAATGTTAAGGAAGGTGTGCATCATGTACAGCCTTCGTTAGATGCACTAAACCAAATGGTGACTTTGAGATTGCATCTAAATGATACGAGTTACAAAAATGGTGTTTAAAGGTGATCCCCGTGAGTCATCAGCTAGAGCTGCTCTCGGTGGATGAGATCAAAACATGTGTAAAAGAGTACAACGCATTAAACTGTGACGTGCTTGCTGGTGTAATCTTGGCTATGCGGTCACACCTTCTGCATGCATCAGAAAAGTTATTAAATTCAATAGAGCGAAGCTTCGTGCATATGGAATTTAGCTGCTATGAGTTACCTCAGGGAATTAATTGGGCTTAGTACTAGAAAATTCGTAGTGTGTTGGTAATTGTCTTAATTCACATGTGAGAATTTCTAATACAGTTGAGCTTCACGGTGGCTTATATAAAAGCGATGGATTAAATTGTTGCACATCAAGATATAAAAGGGCGCTGTGGCATGGAATTAAGAGAGTATATAAATAAAAGTGTGTTGTGTTGGCTCGCTACAGTTGGCGAAGATATGACGCCAAATGTGTCCCCAAAGGAAATATTCACTTTAGTAGATGATTACACGCTATTGATAGCGAATATCGCCTCGCCAATTAGTGAACGCAATGTTATAGCTAACGCCAAGGTGTGCGTTTCTTTGATAGATGTGTTTGAACAAAGAGGTTTTAAACTAAAGGGAACTGCTGAAGTCATAGACACAAATTCAGACAAAGGTGAACAATATCTAAAGTCAATTCGTGAAATTGCTAACGAAAGCTATCCGGTTAAAAACATATTTGTAATTCACATAGAGTCTAAGTCAAAAATCATGGCGCCAAGCTACTTCCTATTTCCGGATACAACACCAGATAGTCAAATAAAAAACGCTTTAACTAGATACCAAGTTGCAAATTACCAACATAAACGATGATTGCGCATTCTCAAAATGAAGTGTGGTCGAGAGTTTTCTGCTTGTGGCAGGTGAGTTATTGTGACCAAATTACTCGGTCATAAAAGTTCATCTCAGTTCATTGAAAATCACAACTCTACGGTGAGTCTAAGTCGCCACTCTTTGAGTTTAAAATTTAACTGTAATTTGTTTATGAACTGTTACTGTCCTTATTTGGCATTTGGCATTTGGCATTTGGCATTTGGCGTAGTGCGTGATGAGGGCATTTCTTTTATATAAAATGCCGCTCTAAAATCTTTGATAAACAGTTATTACCCATTTATTTATGTAATGCGACCTAATGAGCTGTCGGTGTATATTCGTCAGGCACATTTAGCGCAATTCTCATCAAATGGGCGTGCGGCAATCAGATCTCGGCTACCTTTAACCATAGGCGAAGCTCTGTTCTCATGGCTTTTTGACTAAATAAACTCGAGCATAAGATTTTAGCTATTTTGTAAAACAGCGTGACTTCTTTTCAATTCTTCGATAATTGCATTGGCCAGCGGCGACATACTGCTATTTTTTGCGGTGATTAAAACTACCGGAATCTTATAAGAATACTTTTTTGGTAAAATCGCTTTAAACAAGCCTTTATCAACCCAATAACTGGCGTAATGTTCTGGTAAGTAACCGATAAACTCGCCTGACAAAATCAAATGAGCGATGCCTTCATCGTGATATGCTATCGCGCTGTTTTGATAGTTCAAGCCGTCGTTTCTGGTTTCTCTATCCCTCATATAGTTACTTGTTACTACCTCAGCATTTTTAAGCAGTCGTGTTACTCGAGAGTCTTTGCAATCAAACAAGGGGTGCCCTTGGGCGCAATACAAAAAGTTGGTTTCGTCATGAAGTGGGTAATAGTCAAGTCCGCGTAAATGATGTCGACTTACACCAAGTCCCACTAAAGAACGGCCATTAATAACAGACGTCTCAACTTCTCTTGCTTCACAAACATTAATTTCAAATTGGATATTTCCGCCTTTTGCTTTGAGTGCCGAAATTGCTCTGGCTACGCCGCAACGCGGATCACTGACCATGGTATCTATCGTGGCGATTGTCACACGACCTGAGAGTTCATTTTTAGAACTTGCTACAGTGGTGGCGAATGCATCGCACTGTTGCAGTAATTCAAGAGAAGCTTGGTAAGTTACGCGCCCAGGTTCTGTTAATTCGAATCCACCTCTACCACGTTTGCAGAGTTTAATCCCTAATCTAACCTCAAGGTCAGATAAGTGAGAGCTGATTGTTGAACGTCCAATATTTAAGCGAGATTCAGCGGCTGAAAGTCCCCCACATTCAACGATGGCAACAAAAATCCTTAGAAGGCGTAAATCTACGTCATGAACTTGCACTGGGTAGCCTCTTATAACTTCGTTTAGCGAACTATGAAATAGTCTATTTAGCACAGTAATTGCTCAGTTTGTGTTTTGTATGAGCAATTGTTTTTAAAGTTTGATAAAGCCGGAATGAATTACGATTATTATGCATTTATAAAACATCTCTAGCAAGCTAACATTCCGCCATCGAAGCACATAGTTGCTCAAGAAACACAAATATTTAGGAGAATAAGATGACGTTTAGATATGGTGTTGATCGTCTGAACCTTGATATTGTAAACGGCATTGCCGATGGCAGTATTAAAGCAGAGCTTTGTCAGGAAGCATTAGATAAAATTAACAAGAGCCGTCAACGCGTTGACAAAATGGCTGCGTCTGATAAAGCAGTGTACGGTATTAATACTGGCTTTGGCCCACTGTGTGATACTCAAGTTTCTCCTGAAGAAACCAAGCTACTACAAAAGAACTTACTTATTACCCACGCTGTAGGTGTTGGTAACCCAATCGCTAAGTCTATTTCTAAGCTGATGCTGATTACCAAAGTGCATGCGCTGAGTCAGGGCTTTTCTGGTATTCGTTTAGCCGTTATTGAGCGTATGCTTAGGTTTATTGAGTTAGACATTATCCCAGTGGTGCCAGAGCAAGGTTCAGTAGGAGCATCCGGTGATCTCGCGCCACTTTCTCATTTATTCTTACCTTTACTAGGCGAAGGTGAGTTTTGGGTAGGTGAAGAAATTAAGGCTGCGGCTCAGGTACTTGCAGATAATAACCTTGAAGCAATGGATCTTGATTCTAAAGAAGGTCTAGCACTTATTAACGGTACGCAATTTATCCTATCTCACGCCATTACTGGTTTGACAAAAATGCGCTATCTATTAGACCTTGCAGATGTGGCCGGTGCAATGAGCATTGAAGGCATGCAAGGCAGTGAGCAACCGTTCCGTGAAGAACTTCATGCGATTCGTGCATTTGAAGGTAACATTGCAGTTGCAAAACGCATGCGTCATTTATTCAAAGATTCACAGAACATGGCTGACCATGAAGAGTGCGATCGCGTTCAAGACCCATATTCATTAAGATGTATTCCTCAGGTGCACGGTGCGTCTCGTAACGCATATAACCACTTAAAAGAGCTTGCTGAGACAGAGATGAACTCAGTGACAGATAACCCAATTGTGATCAGTGAAGAAGAAGCCATCTCTGGTGGTAGCTTCCATGGTCAGCCTTTAGCGATGGTACTTGATTACGCATCAATTGCAGCGGCAGAGCTTGGTAATATCTCAGACCGTCGCTGTTATTTACTACTTGAAGGCTTACACGGACTACCTCGACTGCTCACCACATCAGGTGGTCTAAATTCAGGTATGATGATCCCACAGTACACGACCGCTGCTTTGGTTACAGAGAATAAGTCTCTATGTTTCCCTCCATCGGCTGACAGTGTACCGACGTCAATGGGTCAAGAAGATCATGTGTCTATGGGTAGTATTTCAGGACGTAAATTCAATCAAATCTTGGGTAACCTTGAAAAAATCTTCGCAATCGAGCTGATGTACGCTGCGCAAGCTGTTGATTTTAGACGTCCAAACAAGTGTTCAGACATTATTGAACAAAATCATGCCTTGATCCGTACAAAGGTCGCGAAACTTGAAGAAGACAGACTACTTAAGCCAGACATTGATGCTATGGTTGAGTTTGTTAATTCACAAGCATTTACGGTTACAGTGAACTAAGGAAATCCGACATGAATTTTCAAGAACAAATAAAGCAGGGTATCCCTAGCGAATTGCCTGAAGCGAAGCCTTATCCGGCAGGCGCGAACCGCGCGCCAAAGCGTAAAGATATTTTAAGCGCTGATGAAAAGCAGCTAGCAATCAGAAATGCACTGCGTTACTTCCCAAAAGAGTGGCACAAAGAATTAGCCGCTGAGTTTTCAAAAGAGCTAAAAGATTTCGGTCGTATTTATATGTATCGTTTTAAGCCTAACTATGAGCTTAAAGCGCGTTCAATCTCAGACTACCCAGCTAAATGCGAGCAAGCTGCGGCAATCATGTTAATGATTGACAATAACTTAGACCCAGCAGTTGCACAGCACCCTGAAGAGCTTATCACTTATGGTGGTAATGGCGCGGTATTCCAAAACTGGGCGCAGTACTTGTTAGCGATGAAATATCTGAGCGAAATGGAAGAAGACCAAACTCTTCACATGTACTCAGGCCACCCAATGGGGTTATTCCCGTCATCAAAAGATGCACCGCGCGTGGTCGTTACTAACGGTATGATGATACCGAACTACTCTCAGCCAGATGACTGGGAAAAGTTCAATGCACTTGGTGTGACTCAATATGGCCAAATGACAGCGGGCTCGTTCATGTATATCGGTCCACAGGGCATCGTACATGGTACAACAATTACGGTAATGAATGCGTTTCGTAAAGTGCTTGAGAAAGGCGAAAGTCCAAAAGGTAAGATCTTCTTAACTGCTGGCCTTGGCGGTATGAGTGGCGCACAGCCGAAAGCAGGTAACATTGCAAACTGTATTACTGTATGTGCTGAGGTAAACCCTAAAGCTGCGATTAAACGTCACGAGCAAGGTTGGGTTGATGAGCTAGTTGACAACATGCCTGAATTAGTTGCGCGTGTTAAAAAAGCCCAAGCTGGTGAAGAAGTGGTTTCAATCGCATTTATTGGTAATGTGGTTGATGTGTGGGAGTCATTTATAGAAGAAGACATCTTCATCCACCTAGGCTCTGACCAAACATCATTACACAACCCTTGGTCAGGCGGTTACTATCCGGTTGATATTAGCTACGAAGAGTCAAATCGTCTCATTCGTGAAGAGCCTGAAGTTTTCAAAGAAAAAGTACAAGCAACACTTAAGCGTCATGCTGATGCTGTAAATAAGCACACAGCAAAAGGTACTTACTTCTTCGATTATGGTAATGCATTTTTACTTGAGTCATCACGCGCTGGTGGTGATGTAATGGCAGAAAATGGCATCGATTTTAAATACCCTTCATATGTACAAGATATTCTTGGCCCCATGTGTTTTGACTATGGCTTTGGCCCGTTCCGCTGGGTATGCACATCTGGCAAGCCAGAAGACCTAGATAAAACGGATGCGATTGCTGCAAAAGTACTTACAGAAATCATGGCTGAGTCACCTGAAGAAATTCAGCAGCAGATGCAAGATAACATCACCTGGATCAATGATGCGAAGCAAAACAAGTTAGTTGTTGGTTCTCAAGCGCGTATTTTATATGCAGATGCAGAAGGGCGTATGAAAATAGCGAAAGCGTTCAATGATGCCATTGAGCGCGGTGAAATCGGCCCCGTTGTTTTGGGTCGTGACCACCATGATGTGAGTGGTACGGATTCACCATTCCGTGAAACGTCTAACATTTATGATGGTAGTCGCTTTACAGCAGACATGGCTATCCACAACGTAATCGGTGATAGCTTCCGCGGCGCGACTTGGGTTTCAATCCACAACGGTGGTGGTGTTGGCTGGGGTGAGGTGATCAACGGCGGTTTTGGTATGCTGCTTGATGGCTCAAGTGACGCAGAGCGCCGTTTGAAGTCAATGCTACTGTTTGATGTCAACAATGGTATTGCACGTCGTAGCTGGGCACGTAACGAAGAAGCCAATTTCGCAATCAAACGCGAAATGGAAAGAACACCTAAGTTAAAGGTAACATTGGCAAACAATGTAGACGATGAACTGCTAAGCAGTTTATCGCTCTAATCCTAATACAATACAGGGCATTGTCCATGCCCTGTATTTACTTACTCCTCCCCGCAACCTACTAAAAAGCCATGCAACAGTTGAGCTAAAGAATGACTTTCTAAGCCACTTTTAGTTTCGATATTCTGTTTTAGATTCCATGCACGCCAACTTTTTAATGGCTAAAGTCCTGTTCAAATGTTCAAATGTTCAAATGTTCAAATGTTCAAATGTTCAAATGTTCAAATGTTCAAATGTTCAACTGTTCAACTGTTCAACCAAGACTAAATTCGCGAAATATTTATAGCTTCATTCGAATTAAAATATTTACCTTTGCGCAAGGGGCGACGCTTACAAAAGGTAATTTATTCAGGTTTAAGATACAGAGATGTTAAATATGCTCAAAATGAAATCATTCATAAGGGGATTCATGTTATTTATTCGAATTTTAAAGGTTGTTTAATTCTTTAACTCAACTTTATTTAAATAATAAATCCAATAAAAGATCTTGAATGAATATATAAACCTGTTATTGTGAGCGCGTTGAATGTAACTAACCAAAGGAAATTAATATGTTACTTAAACTTAGTAAAAAGAAAGTCAAAAACTTAAGCACATCAAACAAAGCGCTTAACCTGCAGCAAACTCCTCAGATCGGTGGTGGTCAGGGCCTAGATTCTCTGGGCTGTTTACCTACTGTTAAGTGTCCTGTTTCTTGGCAGTGCTATTCTGATAACTGCTAACATACCCCACACTTTAGCAGTCTTTAACCCTTGTTGTTGTAGGCCTTAATTGGCCTACTATAAAATATTACTCAGCCCCTGAATAAACTACTTCTAACCTGTTCAGGCAAATTGCATCTCAACAAACCGCACCGATTTCATACCGTAATACTTATTTCCTGTAGCACGATTAAAGTGTGTGCTGTAGTATCTTTTAACGCTAAAGTGCGCTAATTATTCAAAAGGAAGTTAAATGGAAACCACCATTAAAAATGTTGTATTTGATATTGGAAATGTTGTAGTTCGTTGGTCCCCAGAAGACATTATCAGCATGGCATTTGGGAAGTCACACCTTCAAACAGGATTAGTCGAAAGCGTATTTCACTCTGATATTTGGTTGGACTTAAACAAAGGCTTAATGACAGAGGAAGAAACAAAACTCAGGTATCAAAAGGAGTTAGACTTGAGTCAAGGTGATTGTGAACGCTTGTTCCATTATATTAAGCATTCTTTGATCCCTGTATACAACTCAGTAGCTTTGATAGAACGAGTTAAAAAAGCAGGTTATAAAGTCTATGCACTTACGGATAATGTCCATGAGATTGTTGACTACTTAAAGGCAACCTATCAATTTTGGCCGTTATTTGAAGGTGCTATTGTGTCGGCAGATTTAGGTGTACTCAAACCACAACCTGCTATATACGATGCATTACTGACACACTTTAGCCTAAACGCAAATGAAACCGTATTTATTGACGATATGCCACATAATGTAGCCGGCGCACAAGCGATGGGCATTGAAGCAATTCAATTTAAAGATGCAGGGCAATGTGAAGAAGAGCTTAAAAAGTTAGGATTAGCGTTTTAAGCTAAGCTTATAGAGTAGGCAAATTAAGCGCCAATGAGAGTGTACCTAGCTTGATTATGCCAAATAATAAAACTTTAATAATTTTCTAAAAGTTGGTGGTGATAAACCACCAATGCGATTTGATTACACGAGTTCTGAGTTATTCAATCTCTTTTTCTCTAATACGGATGTTTTCTCTGTACGATAAATAAATAGACTTTTTGTATTTCAGGTTATTGAAACAAAGTTGAAATTTTTAGGTTTGGAGCCGAATCTAACAGTTGGAAATAAGTAAATTTGCTTTTGGGTTTAGCTACCTTGCCTTGATATTTGCATCTTGAATTGCCAAAAATCGAAACTTAAGAAACAAATTCTTTGTAACGCCTCATGTATCAATGCTGAAAAGTAAGTATTACTTACTATATTTGTATGAAGTAGCGAACAAATAGTGGTCCTTCATGAACCTTAAAAGCCTCCAAGTAAAATACTCAATGCTTTTCATTGCGATTTCTGTGTTTTTTATCGTCGTTGTTTCAATAAATCTATTTCTTATTAGTAAGACCGAACGAAGTTTGGATGAGGTTGGTAATAAGTTTAACCCAGCTATTTCCGCTGTTATCAATGCCGATAGAGACTTGTATCAAGCGCTCTCTGCTGAGCAACATGTTTTGTATATAACGGAGTTACAAGCAGGTTACCAAACGTTATACGCAGCCTATCAAGAAAACGCGCAACAAGCGTTAGATCGGATGAATAAGTACCGAGCTTTCATGGCAGATTACCCCAGTGCACTTGCACCACTACGTGGATTTGATAGCCAATATCGAATCTGGTTAAGTGATTCACAAAAAGTTTTTGACCTTATTCGTCAGGGCGAGCGTGATGCCGCGATTGTCCAAAGTGAAGGTGCGGCGACGCAAAGTTTTAATGCGCTTAGAGATTATTTCAATGTTGCCGGGGAGGCTGCTGACAAAATTAGTAGCCGCGTAAGTTCAGAGTCCATAAGTGAGGTGAACAGTACTTTAACTGTGATCCTTATTTTCAGTGCTATTGTGATTGCGATGATCATCGCCATCGGCTTGATTGCACCTAAGAAAATGGCCAACGCACTTAACGACCTCGTTTACCAATTGAGAGATATGAGTAAAGGCGATGGTGATTTAACTAAACGAATAAACTCAACGCGTGAAGATGAGTTGGGCGATGTCGCGAGAGAGTTTGACAACTTCGTTGCTGGGTTGTCAGAGTTAATTCGTACGATTGTTGACGAGACCGTTGCTGTTACCAATGGCGTTGAGGCTTTGGAGAGGGGCTCTAAAAGTATTCATGATACATGCTCTAATCAGCTACAGGCGATAGAGGTCATCGTAACCGCAGTGAACGAGATGTCTTATGCGATTAAAGAAGTTGCAGAAAATGCGAGTTCAACGGCGCAGGACCTTTCTGATGTAAACCAGCTGACAGATGAAGGCACTAAAGTCACTAACAAAACAGTTGCGGAGATCAATCAGCTCTCGGATATTATCGCAACGGCCTCTCAAACTATTTCTAAAGTATCTGAAGATTCTACCAATATTACTTCTGTACTAGATGTGATACGTGGTATTGCTGAGCAAACTAATTTACTTGCGCTTAATGCGGCTATTGAAGCCGCTAGAGCAGGTGAGCAGGGAAGAGGTTTTGCTGTTGTTGCAGATGAAGTGAGAACGCTTGCTAGCAAAACGCAGCAGTCTACAGAAAACATTCACGAGATGATTGCAAACTTACAGCAGGGGGTAGATCAAGCCGTTACCTCAATAGAAAAAGGCAATGACTCTACACAGTCAACAGTGGAATGTTCAGCGCAAACGCTAGAGTCTTTGGGTGAAATAGCGACTGCCTCACAGCGGGTGTCTGATATGGCTTTACAAACAGCGACAGCAACAGAAGAGCAAAGTAAAGTGACAGATGATATTAGCAGCAACCTAACTCGCATGTCTGAGGGTACACGCGAAAACTTTGACACCGCAGTTGAAAATGAGTCCGTTGCCGACCAAGCAATGGCAAGTGCTAGTAAATTAAGGCAGGCCGTTGGTGGGTTTAAACTTGATTAGGTAATGACCGCTCTAGCCAGTGGGAGTTATGTTCACCTTCATGCTTATATATTTCAAGGGGATACCGTTACCAACTGAGTCTGCCGTATAATGTGTGAGCTTGTATCTTGTATTAGTTTGATAAAGAAAATTAAGGAGTACTCAGATGGCAAAGGTTTATCAAGGAGGGTGTCTGTGTGGAAATATTCGATTTGAGGCGTCTGGTCCCCCAAAAAATCCGCATACTTGTTCATGTAAAATGTGCCAGCGTCATGGTGGTTCGTTAACACAGGCATGGGTCGAATTTGAAAAAGGTCATGTCGCGTGGGTTGGTGCGGGTGGTGTGCCGAAACAGTGGCGCTCTTCAGAATATTCATCCCGCAGTTTCTGTAATAAATGTGGCAGTACAATCGGTGCCATTGATGATGCGCCTGTAATTGCATTAGTTTTGGGGATATTTGACTGGCCTAATAAAACAGAATTGCGCCCAACTTCGCACTCATATATTTCCAAGAAACCTAAATGGTGGTGTGTACATGTTGAAACGTAATTTCCTATAGGCCGTTTCAGCTTGTTTTACTGTCTAGGTTGGCGTTAGTATTCGTATACAGTGATAACTATAATTTGAAATTCTGTCAAAGTTTACGGAGCTTTAAAAGATAAATAAGAAATAAAAAAGGTTTAATATGAACCAACACGAAAAACTTAACTATGTAGAGTTTGCTGCAAAGAACTTGAATGCGACTAAAGCATTTTTCAGTGCAGTTTTTGCTTGGGAGTTTGTCGATTATGGGCCAGAATACACGACATTTTCAAATCAAGGTTTAGATGGTGGGTTTTACAAGGCAGACATGTATAGTCAGTCAAGTGGAGGCGGTGCATTATTGGTCTTTTACAGTAACAATATCCAGACGACCCTTGATAAAGTGGTGCAGCATGGTGGCAAGATAGTAAAGCCGATTTTTGATTTTCCTGGCGGATGTCGCTTTCATTTCAAAGAGCCTAGTGGCAATGAATTTGCGGTTTGGTCGGAACAAAAGTAGTCAGCTATGATTCTTTGCCAAACACTGTGATCCCTAATTAATTTTGCTTCGTTTAAGAAAGCGAAGCAATTAACGAGGTCGGTTATATGTTTGGTATTTTTAAATCCAATCCATCAAAAAAATTGAGAAAATCACATAGTATACTGCTTGAAAAGGCAATGCATGCGCAAAGAAACGGCGATATTAGAGGGTATGCTATGCTCACAGCTGAAGCTGACTCCTTGTGGCAAGAAATACAACGTATAGAGAAGCAGAATTAAATACTACTGAAAATTTAACCACTGTATTCGGCTTTTCTTAATGTTTTAAATATAAAATTTATATTAAAGTTTCAGGAACAAGGTAGCTTAAATTCGTCCCAAAAAACATAATAGTAAGGAACAATTACGCTAGCAGGGACACATAAAACGAAATATTTACCACTTGCGTGTGCACTTTATCTGAAGCAAAAGTACCTTGTAGTGTAAGCGGAACATTTGAGTTTGAGGTGAAGGCCACAGGCAAAGTCAACGGAGAAATTTTTCTGAATACTCAAGAAAATCTCCGAGATAGCCGCTCTGTTAGCATAGCCTTATCACCAGGAGTGATAAGAGCGTTTATTCGCAAAGAAGGACTCAGTCCTAAGGTTTAATTTTATAGGCAAAAAATTCAGGTCACTGGAGAGGCGAAAAGAAAGCAGGTATTTTTGAAGTCTAACGGTATAAAAATGTTAGCTACTTTTTCCTAACTGAAATTTAGTGTAACTTCTTTAGAACAGATTAAAGAAATCTAAACAGCTCTTCAAATAGTACTTGAATAGAAAACGAGCTTAGGAGCACACATATCCTAGCTCTTTTCAGGTCATTCCTACCTCGCGGGTATTTTAATTTTCATAATCTTGGTTTCTAGCTGTTTTTATCATTAAAACTCTATATCTTGTTATCGGTAGAAAACAGTATTGTTTTTAATTTTTACCGTATTAACTTCAAGCACTAAAAATAAGAAAATTTATGAAAACAAACTTTGCAGTATTACAACAACTTAAACTTGTCCTTCTTGTAGCCATATGCTTTTTCACTTCACTGTTTGTAAAAGCAGATGAAGTAGATACGATTATTACGCAGATAATGGCGGACCGCCATATTCCTGGTTTGCAACTGGCTGTCGTTAAAGACAAGAAGATTATAAAAACTCAAGGCTATGGCGTAGCAAATTTGCAAGATGATATTGCAGTGACTAACCATACAGTATTTTCCATTAACTCTATGACCAAAGCCTTTACTGGCGTAGCGCTTTTACAGCTGGTGGAAAAGGGCGTGATTAGCCTTGATGACGAAGTCGGTAAGCACCTTCCTGAGTTACCAAAGGCTTGGCATAAAATTCAGATTAAGCATTTGATGGCACATACATCGGGCTTACCTAAAATACTAAGTGGTTATTATATTGATTTGATTGTCAGAGGTGATCCGAAAGCTGCTTGGAAGAAGGTACAAACTTTGCCAATGATATCTGACATAAACACGCGTTTTGATTACAACCAAACAGGCTATGTAATCGTTGGTAAAATCATCGATAAATATGTTGATGGGAGCTTTGTTGAATTTATAACCGATCATCAATTAAAGCCAGTCGGTATGCATTTGACGGCAGAATCGGGTTTCGAATACATGACTCCGGTGATAAAAAATCAAGCTCGGCAGTATTTATACGAACGTAAAACCAAGCGCTTTGTTAATATCTATGGGCGATTTTTCTATATGATGAGAACGGCGGCGGGTATGAATTCAACTGCGACTGAGCTTGCACAATACTTAATCGCATTGCAGTCCAACAAGCTCGTTAAAAATACAAAACTGCTTTGGAACCCAATCAAATTAAACAATGGTAAAATAGGTGGCTTTAGTAAGTTGGAAAATGGCTATGCGATTGGCTGGCAAGTATTAGACCGCAAGCATTACCCTGCGGTAAGTGCAAGTGGCGGCAATGCGGTAACTATGATCCATTATCCTGAAAATAATGTTTCGATTGTCGTGTTAACAAATTTAGCTGGTGCTCTGCCTATCCAATTTGTAGATAACATTGCTGCTCACTACATTGAAGACTTTAAGCTCTAAACTGGGTTTATTTAGCAAAGCTTAACTCGGTTAATTAGGTGATTTGTGCAAAGTGCTCAAATCACCTACGGGTAATCACTTACGAAGTGAAATTGAAGTAGCTTCTATGTCAATTATACCTTGCTTGAAGAGTCCACCAATTGCTTTTTTGAAGTTCGCTTTACTGGTTGAAAAAGCTTGCTTAATTTGTTGAGGATCTGACTTATCACCCAGTGGTAAAAAGCCATTGTTCTCTTCTAGCTTGGCTAGAATTTGCTCACCTAAGCCTGAAATTTTCTCAATGCCTGGCTTTTCAAGTAAAACATCAATTTTGTCGCCATCACGTACTTGCTTTATATAGCCTTTCATACGCTGGCCAATATACATGCGCTTGAATACGGTGTCAAAAAACACCATACCAAAATGGGTTTCATTAATGACGACCTTGTAGCCAAGGTCGGTTTTTGAGGCAATGATCAGGTCCACTTCTTCGAACTTGCTGTAGTCCGCTGGTGTTTTATTTACAAACTTATTGATATTGCTCGATGCGCACAGGCGTTTACTGGCGTTGTCTAAGTAAAGCTTAACTAGATAGCTATAGCCTTCGCGCATTTTAGGCTTTTGCTCGTTGTAGGGCGCTAGCACGTCTTTAGCAATACCAAGATCCATGAATGCACCTACTTTGTTGATTTGTTTAACTCGAAGTAGTGCAAACTCTCCAACTTGAGCAATGGGAGCTTTCGTTGTCGCGCAGGGGTGCCCTTGGTTATCTGAATAGATAAACACTTCGACGTTATCGCCTTCTTCTAAATATTCAGGCTTTTCATCCAAAGGTAAAAACACATCACCGAGCTCTTTACCGTCTAGATATGCGCCTTCAGCGCTGATCTCTTCAATCATTAAAAATTGCTTAGTACCTAGCATGGTTTATTCCTCGGCTGGCTTTGGTTTTCTGCGAAGTGGTGAATTTCCATCCACATCAAATGGCGCTGCAATTGGCTTTTTAGGCGCCTTAGGCTTTTTCGTAAACTTGCGTTTGTGTTCAGGCTTTTTACCAGCAACAGGCTTTTTACCTTTATAAGCTGGCTTTTTAGGCTTTTCTTTAAAGCCTTTGAATTTACCTTCAAGACCTTCAATTGTGTGGAAAGTCAGTTTTTCTTTTAGATACTGTGCGATTGCTTGATAGCTATTCCAATCTTTTGGACCGACTAATGAAGCTGCGGTGCCTTTAAAGCCCGCGCGGCCTGTTCGTCCTATGCGGTGTACGTATTCTTCCGCTTGTTTTGGTAAATCAAAGTTGATTACGTGCGTGACGTTTAATAGGTCAAGGCCACGCGATGCCACATCTGTTGTGACTAACACTTTATAAATACCACGGCTAAACGCGTCCATAATATCAAGGCGTTTGTTTTGCGCTAAGTCGCC
The DNA here is from genome assembly GCF_001625595.1 of Pseudoalteromonas luteoviolacea NCIMB 1942. Classification (GTDB taxonomy): domain Bacteria; phylum Pseudomonadota; class Gammaproteobacteria; order Enterobacterales; family Alteromonadaceae; genus Pseudoalteromonas; species Pseudoalteromonas luteoviolacea_A. Next base: position 50,045 of record NZ_AUXT01000161.1, on the reverse strand, counting down.
CGCTAAACCAATAGCTTTAATACCCATTTCGTTAAGTAAGTCACTCAAACGAGTTGTATCTTGACGCGTTGCAGTGAAGATAATGCATTGTCCAACTTCATCTTGTTGCACAAAGTGTTTAAGTAACGCTTCTTTGTGGTCTAGGTGATCTGCAAAATACAGGGCCTGTTGAATATCTTCGTGCTTTTCATTACTGCCGCTTAAAAGGATCTTTTTCGGCGACTTTAATAGTGCCTTTGCGGTAAGTTCTACTTGCGCATGCTCTAGTGTCGCTGAAAATACCATGGTTTGACGAAGACGGTGATCTGCTTGACTATTAATGGCATTGAGCTGTTTATCAAAACCTAAATCAAGCATACGATCTGCTTCATCAAAAATTAAAAGCTCAAGGCCCGCAAGGTGCAGAGACTGTTGTTCAAGGTGGTCAGTAATACGACCGGGTGTACCTATTACAAAGTGTGGGTTTTTACGCAGCGCTTTTACTTGGTCGTTAAAGTTTTCACCGCCAAGCACTTTGGTAGCTGTCATTGAAGTACCGGCAATTAGTAGGCGGCACTGGGAAAATACCTGATTGGCTAACTCGCGGGTAGGGGCAACGATGAGTACACGAGGATCGCGTTTACTTAGCGCTTTTTGCTTCATTACACGCTGGACAGCGGGTAACAAAAACGCCAAGGTCTTTCCTGAACCGGTTTTTGACTGTGCAAAAACATCGTGGCCTGCTAAAGCTGTGGGGATGGCATGTGCTTGAATTTCAGTAGGCTCATTAATTCCCTGATGTTGTAGTTGCTTTTCAAAGCGAAGGTCAAGGCCGAGTTCGGAAAATCTCAAAGTTACTTTCTCCAGTCATTATTCTAAAAAACGCGCCATTATAGCAAAGAGCTAGATAAAGGCACTACATAAATCTCAGTTTAAAATTGTTTTTGCTTTCGTTTTAATCACTTGGAATAAAAACTTAGCACTTGATTCCGCGCTTTTTGCATTTGTTCTATAAATCCGTAAAATACACGCCTCAGCGCCGGATTTACGATTCGGTTTGTGCCTACGCGTCGTGTTTAAGTGTAGGTTGTTTTAAAGCTTACAAAAGAGAATTATTATGACTAAACCTTATGTTGTTTGCGCAATGTATAAGTTCGTTTCGTTGCCTAACTTTGAGCAGATCCGTCAACCTTTATTGCAAGTAATGGAAGAGAATGAGGTACGTGGTACTTTACTGCTTGCAGAAGAAGGTATTAACGGTACTGTGGCTGCAAAACGTGAAGGTATTGATGCGTTACTTGCATGGTTGGACAAGCAACCGGATCTGGACAACATTGTTTATAAAGAATCTTTTGACGAAACATGTCCGTTCTACCGCACTAAGGTGAAGTTGAAAAAAGAGATTGTGACCATGGGTGTACACGGTATCGACCCGAAAAAAGTAGTTGGTACTTATGTTAAGCCTGAAGATTGGAATGCACTTATTTCTGACCCTGAAGTTGTATTAGTCGACACGCGTAATGATTATGAAATCGAAATTGGTACTTTCAAAAACGCAGTAGATCCTAAGACTAAAACTTTCCGCGAATTCCCCGAGTGGGCTGAAAAAAACCTTGATCCAGCAAAGAACAAAAAAGTTGCTATGTTCTGTACGGGCGGTATTCGCTGTGAAAAATCTACTGCTTACATGAAAGAGCAGGGCTTTGAAGAGGTATATCACCTTGAAGGCGGTATCCTTAAGTACCTAGAAAATGTGCCAAAAGAAGAGACAATGTGGGAAGGTGAATGCTTTGTATTCGACAACCGTGTAGCTGTAGATCACGACTTAAACAAAGGTTCTTACGAGCAATGTCATGCTTGTCGTATGCCAATCACTGAAGAAGAAATGAAATTAGAGCAGTACATGGAAGGCGTATCTTGCCACTACTGCTATGATAATGTGACTGAAGAACAAAAGGCACGCTTCGCTGAACGTCAAAAGCAAATGGAGTTAGCAAAAGAGCGCGGAGAAGGTCACATCGGCCATGAAGCGCAAGAAGCACTTCGTCAACGTAAAGAACAAAAGCAAGCGCAAAAAGAAGAGCAGCGTAAGCAATCAGCTTAATTTGCCCTAATTTTTAAATAGTTTTATCTATTTTAGACGCCCTCAGCCATTTTGGCTGGGGGCGTTTTTATTTATGCTCTTCACAAAGTCCACTCTAGTTTAGTCTGTTTTTGATGCATTCGAATTTTTTAAAATATGCATATATTCAGAAATTTATAATCATTCAATAAATGTGAGCGCGCTCAATTGTGATTGTTACTGATTTGGGCTCCTTGATGGTGAGCGCTTATACTGAAACGAGATAAGTTTATACCGTACAACAATAATGAATGTACCAACTCGGTCAGAACTGACAATTTAACTCCAAGCATTTTCAAAACAAAGTTACCAGTTTTGGTCATTACAGCTCCTTGGGTGGCTCGGATATACAATGGTGGTGTTTATTTCCATCATTCCCCCCGCAGTTTGACGACAACGATTTTAACTTAAGAGGTCAGTTGCTGAATTGATCTGTTGAGGTGATCTGTGGCTTCATTTTGTTTTTTAATGTGGTCGATTATTAGGCGGATTGTACATTGGCCGCTTAAGCGAACTTTGATTGCGAGTTTTGCTGTACTTGGTTTAGTGTTTAATGTCATCAAGTTGGTATCATACAAAACCATTGTATATCACCAAGTTTGGTACCAAGAGCTCAATATGACCGAGTTTTTGGGGCTGGTTTTTTTCAGTTTCTACCTTGTTTGTGTGGACTGCAATATTTTTCATTATGTTATACAACGCGCGTTTGCAAAAAGAGCATGAAATGTCGCTCAGAGCCCAAACCGCTGCCAAAGGGCAAGTGTTAGCTTTTAATGCTGTAGTCTCGATGATGCTGGTTGTTTTTGCAGTAAATCAAACGAGAGTACTGGCAATGTGGGCCATGCTAGCGGTCGGCTTGTTTAACTCTATTATGTTCCCAACAATTTTTAGTTTGGCCATTTCTGGTTTTGGCAAAGAAGTAAGTTGCGGCTCTGGCCTGTTGTGTTTAATAATTATTGGTGGTGCGATCATTCCCATTTTGCAAGGATTACTTGCTGATATTATTGGCCTACACGGCTCATTCTTTTTACCCGCAGCGTGTTATATCTTCATTGCTAATTTTTGGTCTTTGGGGGTGTCATAAAAAATCAAGTAAGGAAGCTGCGCAATGAAAAACATCAAACAAAAAGCCTTATTATGCGTTTGCGTGGTGAGTCTACTCAGCGCTTGCGAACAATCCAAGCAACTTGAAACACAAACAGCGAAAGATAAAGAACCATCAATTTGGCCTTATATTACATCGGAGGCCGTTGTTTCGAAAGATGTTGAATCGCGTGTTAAAACTACTTGCCGAAATGACAACTGAGCAAAAAGTAGCGCAAATGATTCAGCCTGAAATACGTGATATCACAGTTGAAGATATGCGCAAATACGTTTTCGGTTCTTATTTAAATGGTGACGGGGCATTTCCAAATGGCGATAAGCGTGCTTCTGTGGGTGGCTTAAAGGCAGGCGCACAGTCCGTTATGGCATCCTTTAATAGCTGGGATTGTGATAAGATCCATCGCAACAAGTATTTGCTGACTACTGTACTAAAAGATCGCATGGGGTTTGATGGGTTTGTGGTAGGGGATTGGATTGGTCACGGGCAGATCCAAGGTTGTACGAATGAGAGCTGTTCTCAAGCAATCAACGCAGGGTTAGACATGTTTATGGCCCCAACTAAAAGTTGGAAGCCTTTGTTCTATAACACTGTTAACCAAGTCAAAGATGGCACGATACCTTTGAGCAGAGTAAATGATGCGGTAAGCCGAATTCTTAGAGTGAAATTACGAGCTGGCTTATTCCGTAAACCAAGCCTAACACAGCGGCTTTACGCAGGTGACAGTAACATGATGGGTAATCAGCAACACAGAGCGCTCGCCAGAGAAGCTGTGCGCAAATCAATGGTGCTTCTCAAAAATAAAGTACGTATTTTGCCACTATCACCAAAACAAAATATCTTAATTACTGGTGATGGGGCACACAACATCGGTAAACAGTCCGGAGGATGGACCATTACTTGGCAAGCGACAAACAATACGAACGCTGACTTTCCCCGGTGGAACTTCAATCTTTGAAGGCATTAAGCAGCAAGTAGAAAAAGCGGGCGGTGAAATTACGTTAAGTGCGAATGGCTCATTTGAGAAAAGTAACCACGGCTTTACAGAAGATTTAAGTGCTTATGTAGAATCGAACGCATACTTAACTTTTGATATCTCAGTGAAAGAGGGTGCTATTTCTAGGGCTACAGTTGGGATGAACTGCATCAGTGAAGTGCAATGTGAGTCCGTGGTGAAAATACCGCATTCAAAACTTAAAAATCAATGGCAACGAGTTGCGGTGCCTATGGCATGTTTTGAAAGCCTTGGCGGAGGTTAGCTCATACTGAGTTTCCTTTTAATATTGCGTTAAATGGAGATGCTAAACTTGAGTTAAGTAAAATCGCGTTGCGAACATCAGCAGCTAAGGCGTTGGTTATTGCGTGTAATTGAAGTAATAGTTACCACTGGTAAAATGTAACCTCTGTGCGCACGTGCCAAGTTGATATTTAGAAGAACTATTGCACAAATTGCATTTGCGTGGCATGGTTTCTAACAGGTTACCCTGCCAAGAAAAATTAGCACAGAGGAAGCAATGACAGAAGAAGTTTTACCTAAGTCAATTACAGACGAACCTGCAAAAATGCACTTTTACATAGTATCAGCGAGAAAGCTTTGGACGCTCAACTTAATGACTTTTGGGTTTTATTCCGTTTACTGGTTTTATGAGCATTGGAGCGAGTATAAAAAGAGCTCTGGTGAGGATATTTGGCCTATTGCGAGAGGTATTTTTTCAATCTTTTTTGCTCACTCGCTGTTTTCACTATTTGAAACCAAACATGAAATAAACTGCAAAAAAAAGCCAAGTAGAATAATACATTTTGCAACCGTATTCGTTTTGATATCCATTCTTGGTAACATTTTAGGTCGTTTAGCTGACAAAGGAATAGGCTTACCACTCAGTGCATACGCAATGTATGTTACTTTGTTTGTTGCAAGTTTTTGCCTATACAAGGCGCAAACACTTGTGAACTTGGCCAGTTCAGATCCTTCAGGCAGTGCTAATGACAGATTCACATTATTAAATTTTGTATGGATTTTTATTGGTTTAGTATTCTGGTTTTTAGTGCTTATTGGCACACAAATGACCTTAACAGGGCAGTAAAGTTATTTACGTCGGTGCAACCTAAATTGATACATGCCTGACACATGTATATTCAGAACGAGGGCCAGATTAAATCAATTGGCCCTCAAATGGAGATTTATTGGTTTAGAATCATATTCGCTGCCATAACGACTAACAGTACTGAAAAGATTTTCTTTACCGTTGAAACTGGCAAGTAATTTGTCGCTTTGGCGCCTAAAGGCGCGGTAAACCAAGAGGTACAAACAATCCCCAGTAACGCAGGCAAGTAAACAAACCCAGCAAAGCCGTCTTTCAAATCAAAGTGCGCAATGCCAGAACTTATGTAACCGATTGAACCAAAAAGCGCGATAACGATCCCACATGCTGATGCACATCCAATTGCTTTTTTCATGTTCACAGAAAAGAAGGTCAGCAACGGAACTAATAAGGCTCCACCGCCTATGCCAATCATTGCAGACAGCCCACCAGTAATCGTTGTTAAGACCGTTAATAGGCCTTTGTTTGGCATCTTACGCTCTTCATCACTTTTAGCACTGCTATAAAACATTTTCACAGATATGAGCGCGACGCTTATAGCAAAAACCCACCTGACTATTTGCTCTGGTAACATTGCTGCTAGGAATCCACTTATCAGGGCACCTAGCGCGACGCCAGTCATTATCCACGGCGCTAGCTCCCAAGGGACGTTGCCATTTTTGTGATGCGCAATGGCTGAAGATGTCGATGTAAAAAGTATAGATGCCAATGACGTTGCAATTGCAGCTACAACCACTTGCTCAGCAGGTAACACTTCAAATTGAAGTAAAATAATACTTAATATAGGGACTATGACTAATCCGCCACCAATACCGAGTAGCCCGGCCAAAAAACCAACACCGCTGCCTAGCAGTGCACAATATACAATCAACAACAACAATTCACTCATTCCATTCACATTTTTTTATATTTGGGGCTGCAATACTACATGAATGAAATTACGTTCGCACCATGACGTTTTTAAGCATATTTAACTAGGTAACACCCAATAATTAACTTTTCAAATTAAATGTAATTTATAAAAAACAATAACTTAATTTTATAATGTGATGAAATGGCGGCTGATATTGAGAAAGTAAATCTAATTATGAATTTACCTCACGTTTAACATTAATTTCCATCAAGATGGCTAGATGTCCTTTGTGGGCCGCGGTTTCATTGGTTATGAATTTTACTCATGATCAATTTGAATTTATAACATTTTGAAATAACCCAGTATCCACGTATAAATAACTCAACGAAAAGCTCTAGACGTCTAGAATTCTAAAAATCCTAATGAGATGTAAACCAAACATCCGATTTTAGAATTATAAGATAAGGCTAAAAAGCCGAGTCTAGGGGGAGAAATTATTTAAGGTTTTACCTAAAATTTGGATACAAGATCATCATGAATAAAGAATTTACGTTTACAATTAAAAGCCTTCGTCTTGACGAAAATTATCACCCGTCAAACAGCACGCGTATTACAACCAACTTTGCTAACTTAGCAAGAGGCGAGAGCCGTCAGGCCAATTTACGTAATGCTTTACAAATGATTGATAATAGCTTTAACGCCTTGGCACATTGGGATAATCCAGCTGGTGATCGATATTCGGTAGAACTTGAGATAGTTTCTGTTGATATGGATATTCAAGGTAGTGGTGAGACCTTTCCTTCAATCGAAGTACTAAAAACATACGTCTTAGACAACAAAACAGGTGAGCGTATTGAAGGTATTGTAGGTAATAACTTCTCATCTTATGTTCGCGACTATGACTTTAGTGTGTTACTGCTAGATCACAACAAAGATCAGCCTCAGTTTAGTATTCCAGATAACTTCGGTGACTTGCATGGTAAGCTGTTTAAGTATTTCGTTAATTCAGAAACTTACAAAAACAATTTTAAAAAGCCGCCAGTTATTTGTCTAAGTGTATCTGATAACAAAACTTATCACAGAACAGAAAATCAGCACCCTGTGCTTGGGTTTGAGTACTTGCCAAATGAGTCTTCCTTAACCGAGCAATACTTTAAGAAAATGGGGTTACAAGTACGTTACTTCATGCCGCCAAATAGCGTGGCACCGTTAGCTTTTTACTTCTTTGGTGACTTACTCAACGACTATAGTAATCTTGAATTGATCAGCACCATTAGTACGATGGGTACTTTCCAAAGAATTTATCGTCCAGAAATATATAATGCAAACGCTGTTGCAGGTGCTTGTTATAGACCAAACCTTAAGAACCTTGACCATTCGATTACTCAAATTGTGTATGACAGAGAAGAGCGCAGTCGATTAGCCAAAGAGCAAGGTAAGTTTGCTGAAGAGAACTTCATCAAACCTTACCAGACTATTCTTGAACAATGGTCAGCTAGTTACGCTTAACTAAGTGAATAATCTATAGTTTGTTAGCTTGCATCGGTAGCTCTAGCTCGTTACTAGATAGAGTTCGCTTCACAAGACAAGCTAACGAAAACTTAAAACAATTTAAAATACAGCGGCATTAATTATGAAAACTTTATTACCCACATCAACAGCTGGTAGTTTACCTAAACCCTCTTGGCTTGCAGAGCCAGAAGTACTTTGGTCACCGTGGAAACTTGAAGGAGACGCACTAGTTGGTGGTAAACATGATGCACTTCGCGTTTCATTGCAGGAGCAGGAATTTTCTGGTGTTGATATTGTCAGTGACGGAGAGCAAACTCGTCAGCATTTTGTGACAACTTTTATTGAGCACTTGGACGGCGTAGATTTTGAAAAGCGTGAGATGGTTCGTATTCGTAATCGTTATGACGCCAGCGTGCCAACTGTTGTTGGCCCGGTAAGTCGTCAAAAGCCAGTGTTCGTTGAAGATGCCAAATTTCTTCGTTCGCAAACAGATAAACCGATTAAATGGGCACTACCAGGCCCTATGACGATGATCGACACATTGTACGACGCCCATTATCAAAGCCGAGAAAAGTTGGCTTGGGAATTTGCAAAGATACTCAACCAAGAGGCTAAAGAACTGGAAGCGGCAGGTGTTGATATTATTCAGTTCGATGAGCCTGCATTTAATGTATTCTTCGAAGAAGTAAATGCCTGGGGCATAGCATGCTTGGAAAGAGCTATTGAAGGTTTGAAGTGCGAAACCGCAGTACATATTTGTTACGGCTACGGAATTAAAGCAAATACGGATTGGAAAAAAACCCTAGGTTCTGAATGGAGGCAGTACGAAGAAGTATTTCCAAAGCTTCAGCAATCAAATATCGACATTATTTCATTAGAGTGCCATAACTCACGCGTGCCGATTGAATTACTAGAGTTGGTACGAGGGAAAAAAATCATGGTTGGCGCAATTGATGTTGCGACAAATACCATTGAGACACCGGAAGAAGTGGCACACACACTGCGTAAAGCATTAAAATATGTTGATGCAGATAAGTTGTACCCATGCACAAACTGTGGCTTGGCGCCATTGTCGCGTTCTGTAGCGAGAGATAAATTAAGTGCACTGAGTGCGGGTGCAGAGATTGTACGTAAAGAGCTTTCAGCTTTATAATTGCAAAAAGAAGAAATTTATAAAAATCAACGAATGTAATGCAACCGTTGCTTGAGTCTGATAACCAAAGGCAGGTTAATTGGTTATCAGTCTATGTTGGAAGTTGCGGTGCTACGACGCCTGAGTGAAATGCAGTGCCTGTACCCCTGCCGTGTGGTTTGTGACTGCATCGACATAGATGTCTACACCTGCTGCTTTACATCTAGAAACCATATCGACAAAAGCGTTGCAATCACCGCCTCGGCTTTTAAGTTGGTAACTCACTGGTTGATATCTAGTCCACGATTGATTGCATGTGATGTTCATTTGGTGGGGATATTTGGACCGCAGACCTAAAAATGTGTCGCACTCTTTAGCGACATCTGGCCATGACCATTCAAAAAGGTGAACAAATGTTGTTGAGGCAAGTACAGCAAAGCTTGCAGCGATTGGTAATTTTATTTTATTTACACTTGCAGCACTATGCTTTTGTTTGAGTCGCAAGCGCAAATCAATAAGTGGTGCCAACGTCATCACATGAATAAAGGTGATGTGCAACCAATTGAGCATGTTTGGGAGTTCGCTAAGGTGTGGTATGGCAAACATTTAAATCCAGAGTGGGAAAAATGGTTTATAACAGAAGCCAAAGCAATTTTTGAAAGGTTCAATCTAACCCATGATATTTGGTCATTACCTTGTGAAAATAGGCAATTTTAAAAGTGTGCACGGCTTATTTTGTTCCACTTAGAACATTTTTTATTTAAACGATATAGACTACGCATGATATAGCTTTTGCCGTGGGAGTAGCTGATGCAAAAAGTATTCGTTAGTGCGTGTTTGGTTGGGAATAAAGTGAGATATAACGGCAGCAGTTTATGTTTGGACAAAACCGATAGACAGTGGCTAGATTTAAATGTAGAACTCGCGATTTTTTGCCCAGAAGTATCCGCTGGTTTGCCAATTCCGAGAGCGCCTGCTGAAATTATAGGTGGCTATGGAAGTGACGTTATTAAGGGTAGCGCACGCGTAGTGGGCGATGATGGTGTTGATGTTACCATCGAGTTTTTAGATGGAGCAAGGCAAGCGTTAAGACTTTGCCAAGCACAGAACATTAAATATGCGATTTTGGCTGAGGGTAGCCCATCTTGCGGCAGTCAGAAAATTTACGATGGCACATTTTCAGGTAATAAGATTTCCGGATCTGGCGTTACTGCCCAATTACTCTCTGCTCATGGTATAAAAGTATACAGTCAACATACTGCTGCGCAGCTAATAAGTAAGCTTAATGTGTGTTAAACAAATTCGATAAAACATGGCTTCGAGTTTGTTTGATTATTAGCTTAAATCTAACAATTTCACGTTAAATGCTTGTGGTAACCCTAGGAACACAACACAATCTCCAATAATAAAATTATTTAATAAGTATCTACGTCAAATATAGGAAGCTAAGTGAGAAAGATTGCATTCATCTTTTTTAACGCAATGTCTATGCATGCAGCAGGTAACGAAACGTTTAATATTGAGTTGGTAGGCTGTAATCCTTATGGAACTAGTTACGCAGGAATTAGCCCTAACGCGACAAAGACAACACGCCCTTCTTAAGCTTAGTTTCCCATTCTTTCGCCCAATTTCTCAGTGGATCTAGGGTTGTCATTAAAGACACACCTAATTCTGTTAGTTGGTACCCTCTGACGAAGTAATTATCAATTGAGCCTCTGTTAACTGTTTAAGTCTGGAATTTACAACAGATGGAGTCATCCCATCGCATCTCGCCTGTAAAGCTCTAAAGCTCTAAAGCTCTAAAGCTCAATGAGCTCGAACTTAGCTCCCGTAGAATTCTCATATTCCATTTTCGGCCCAGCAAGTCAAATACCGCTATGATTGCGACACCTGAGCTGGAGCCTTTCACTGATTTATTTGGTAGTGGTGTGTTGAAACTCTTGCGCTTCTAATAATTTAAAAAAGCGAGGGAATTATGTTTCTAGTGGATATGAGCTTTATAAATATGGATATAGTCACACTAGAGTTGACAGAACAGCACAAGCGAGACCTTGAACGAGAATATTGAGCAAATAAACTGATGTTTGGCGGCAAAAAGTACCAAGAACGGGTGGGCTGCTGATTTCAATGAATCAAAGTATTAAATGCAGAACCATTTGTACAAAGTGGTGCAGTGAGTTTCACAATTACAGAGCTTGTTCCCGCTATGGCATCAAAAGACTACGAGCACCCCATTGCTTAGTTTTTCATGTGTAATGTCCATAGGCTTATTTAGGTTTAAATAAGCCTAAACAGAGATACTTCAACTTGTTTATAAAGAATAATCTTGCATAAGCTTGCAGATCACCTGTGTTAGCTGATTATCTTTTTGCATTAGCTGTTTCAACTTGTCGCAAGAGATCCACATTACATCGCATGGTGTTTCACTCACGCATTGCGTTTTACTGGTGGCGGTGAATAGCGTTAGAAGGGCAATGGACTCCCCAGGACCTTTGCTAGTGCATATATGCCTTTGTTCTGAGTCACTCATTACAGTCCAATGCTCTTTTATGCTGCCTCTACTTACTATGCCAATTTTATTTAGTGGCTGGTTTGCGTCACAGATTATTTGGCCGGCCTCATAAACGTTGTGTTCGATCAGTGTAGACAGCTTTTCTCGAGTCTGTTGGCAAAGGCGCCTTGCCCAAGGAATGTCGTTTACCAAGCGTTGTTCTTGCGTTGTCTTAAATATGGTCTGATTTTGAAGTGCTTGCATTCTGTCTTCGACAGACATAAGTAGCCTTTGAGCTTCGGGCTTGTCTAGAACAGCTTGTTTGAGTTGCTCGATTATCACCGCGCGTTCTCGATTTAGGAGAAGCCGAGTTGCAGCTTGTGATTGTAACGCTTGAATTATTTCCGGAAAGCTATCTCGAAGCGCTGCTATTTTTTCAAGTGTGGTCTTTTTATTCGCAATCACAGAGTTCATAACCTCTTGGGCAACTTGTTGATTTGGCGCAAGCGCATGTACATGGCTTTCTAGCGCCTCTTGTGCATGAATAAAACCGCGAGCAATATCATAGCCTAGGGCAAGTTTGTCAAAGTAAAGTTTAAGCAATAATCGATTCAGCCAATGGTAGCTTCTTATTGGGGCGAGCCAAGCAGGCATTTGCCAAGTACCGTAAATAAAGGCCCTTGGACCAATGCAGGGCTCTCCGTCAAGAGCTTGCTCTACCGCTTCAACAAGCTTAGCCGTTGCTTGTTTACTTAACATCCCTTGTTCAAACTGAGTCCAATAGTGTTTTCTTTCCGTTTCGAGCAATCTTCTTTTGTAAGCTACATCAAGTTCTTGCTCAGATACTGTGTCGGTATTTTTCACTTCGTCTACATGTTTTAACTGGGACTTTAGCTTTACGGCTTCCCAGTCTGCTCCTTTTAAGAATTCATTTGTCATCATCTGAGGCAGCATAGCGTGAAGTTCTGCACTAATTTTTGCGTGCGCCTTATCTACTGTAGCTTGTTTGGCGGGTGGTAAGGTGTTGAGACCCAGTAATTTTAGCAGCAGCCCCATTGTTGAACCATTTACTATAATCGTGAGCACCACAATTCCTGCACATAAAAAGAGCACGCGATCACCTATCTCTTTTGGTATGACATCACTTGCGACCACGGCTAATGCTAGAGCTAACGAAACCGCGCCTCGCAGACCACCCCAACAAAGTACAGAAGCTTTGGCGAGGTTTATCCCAATGCCGAGCCGTTTTAGTGCGGGCATAAACACCGCAATTGAAAAGGCGCGAATCAGCAAAATACCGCCATACAAAACAAACAGCATTTGCCAGGCTTGCATGTCATCTAATGGCACTCTGATAGCGACTAAGATTCCAACTAACAGGAATATTAAGGTATTAGCCATGTGTGCCATCATTTCCCAAAAATGATGCAAAAAACCTGCAACTTCGGGGCTAATGCGGGTACGGCCTATACTCGCAAAAATAATCGCCAGTGTTACAACTGCAACCACACCTGAAACGTGGAAATTTTCGGCGATAAAAAAGACTGAATAAGCAGCGGCAATAGTCAGAGAAATTTCAATCATAGGATCGTTAAAAACCCGTTCTATCCACAAAATACATAGCCAGCCAACTACAAAGCCAATAATTAAACCAACCAAAACGACCTTGATAAACTCAACAGTGACATGTAGAGGAGAGGTTATCCCGCCAATATCGGCACCAGAAAACGTCGCACTAACCCAAGTAAAAAATAGCGAAAAGAACACAATTGCCGTACCGTCATTTAATAAGGATTCGCCTTCAATCAATGTTTCTAACCGTTTACGAGAGCTTACTTCCTTAAGCAGTGCGACAACAGCGACAGGATCTGTGGCGCTTATCAGTGCCCCAAACATCAAGCACACAGCCCAGCTCCATTGCCACGAATACGGTGTTATTGCAAAAATAAGCTCTGCGGTAAGCCAAATGGCCAGCATGAGACCGGGTACGGCAAGTAATGCTATTTGAGTGAACATGCGTCTAAACAAATGTACTTCCATAACAAAGGCACTTTCGAAGATAAGAGTGGGTAAAAACAAGTAGAGAAACAAGTGAGAATCAATGTCGGCAATGAGTACTAGGCTGTCGCCAAAAGCTTGCGCTTCAGATTGAAATAGGTCGGCGCGCTGCAGTAATCCTATGATAATACCAAGTAATAACAGGGCTACGGTGTAAGGGATTTGAGTACCTTTTAATATATGGCGAACGAATGCCCCAGTAAAAAGTGCAAAAATCACAAAAAGCAGGACTAACAAACCAGTGCTAAAGTCCATAGCTGGCTTTCTCATGTAAGGTATGTTTTAGATAAGTTTAGAAAAGTTATAAGCAATTCGCGAAATTGTCTTCTTTTTATGTACATGACTATAATTGACTTGTGTCAAATTAAACAAATCAATTCTGGAAGTTGGCGTTATGGACTTAATAAAAGGTAGCTGCAATTGCAAACCAGTTAGTTTTGAGTTTTATGCCAATACAACAAGTGCACTCTTTAAGTGTCATTGCGCTATTTGTCGCAGAGCAACCGGGGCTAATGGAGTTGCTGGAATGATAGCTAAGAAGTCTAATTTCAAGTGGTGTTCAGGAGCGAGGCATGTAAAAACATGGCAAAAGCCCGAGCATGATTGGGTGTGTAGCTTTTGCACTGAGTGTGGTTCAAGTTTACCCGGTGAAAATGATGAAGAAAGAATGTATATTCCCGCTGGACTCATTTGCGACAAGTACCTTCAAGGCATAAGTGTAGTTCACCATTTATGGACAGAGTCACAAGCTTGCTGGGGTAAGATAGGTGATGACGGTAAGCTGCATTTGAAAAGTATTGAGTGACAAGCGTTCTCGATAATAAATGAATGTTTAAGCCACTCAATTGAGTGGCTTAAACATTCAATTGGACTTAGTCTTCTGTGTCGTTGTCTTCTTTAGGGCAAACAGCAGGGTAGCACTTAAATACTTCTCTAATACCTCTAAATATACCCACATGCAACACAGAGCCATGGTTTTCATCTGTTGTAATGTCATAACGAATTGTGGTGGCATCGGTATCGAGTAATTCTTTAGCGGTGCTCTCAATAGCATTAATGTGACGTAAATACAGATCTTGATGCTCAGGCGGGACATTGTCTTCATGAGCGGCAACGATATAGACAGAAAACGCTTTTTCATCGAACATATCATCAGCATCTTTAACCCAGTTTGCAACCACACCATTATCCCACCATAAAGAAGGGTCTACGGCAACAAACCCTTTAAACAAAGGTTGTATTTGTTCAGACAGTAAACTTGTAATACTAAACAACCCGCCTAATGAGTGACCAGACAAAACTCTAAATTCATCAGTACGATAAGCGCTATCAACAAATGGGATCACTTCATCTTTAATAAAAGCTTTGAGTAGATGACTTTGACCAGTTAACTCAGGAGTTGGGCTATCTTTTGGTTCTGTTGGAGTTAGGTCTCTTGCTCTATGGTGGCGTGTATTGATGGCGACTAAAATTGAGTCAGGTAACATGCCCATTCGATTTAAAAACCACATGTTGTGGCCAGTTAAGTACTGTAAATTTTCACCATCGGTTGTGTAGACCACTGGGTAGCGCTTGTCGCTATTCTCAGGTAAATGGTAGCCCTCTGGTAAAATCACCCAAACTTTTCGTTCTTCATTTAGAGTAGAGGAGCTTATAGTGTGTTCTGTGGGAACATGTTCGTATTTGTAATTTAGGTAAGATGCTTGAGCAAGGCTGCTAAAAATACATAGTAAGATAAAAGCAAGATGCTTCATAATAAGTTCACTCCTTTAGTTTTGTTATGGTTACGACGATACAGGCCCCATAGTATTTAAAAGAAAGCCTCTGATTTGACTAAAAGCTGACTTTTAAGTGTTAGCTGCTAATAAACGGTTTAGAAATTGAAAACTTAGCGCATCCGAGTAATATGGAACTAAAATCAATACAGGGAAATATGATATGACTATTCACAACACGCTGAGTGATTTACCAAAAGCAGAGCTCGGTTTTTTCCCAACGCCCATCATGCCGTTGAAGAATTTGTCACGCCATTTGGGTGGACCGGAGATCCTAATAAAAAGAGATGACTTAACGGGGTTAGCGCTTGGTGGGAACAAAACGAGAAAACTCGAATTTATCATTGGTGATGCAGTCGAAAAAGGTTGCGATTCGATAATTACCGCTGGGGCCCAGCAATCAAATCATTGTAGGCAAACAGCAGCAGCGGCTGCTCAATTGGGTCTTGAATGTCACTTGTTACTGGGAGGTACCCAGCCAAATCATATCAATGGCAACTTACTATTAGATAAGCTTTTTGGTGCGCATATACATTGGGCGGCAGAAAATCGTAAAGGCGAAGGTATACCCACTTTACAAAAAGCTCTAATTGCACAGGGAAAAATGCCATATGTCATTCCATATGGCGGCTCGAATGAATTGGGTGCTTGCGGATTTGTAAATGCAGGTATGGAACTCAGTGAACAGCTGGATTATCAAAATCTCAGCCACATATTTTTTGCTTCGAGTTCCGGTGGGACCCATGCTGGCCTTATGATCGCCAAGTCCATGTTGAATGCATCATTTAACCTAGTTGGCGTTCAGATAGATAAAGATGAATTAGAAGGCTGCACATTTAAAGCTCAGGTAAATGATTTGGCTAATCGAACCTGTCGTTTTTTAGGTCTAGATACCCTTTATGAAGAAAGTGAAGTTGTGCTTGATAATAGATATTTGGGAGGTGGATACGGTGTTATTGGCGCTGCTGAACAACATGCCATCGAACTCCTTGCCCATACCGAAGGCATTTTATTAGACCCAGTATATACAGGGAGGGCGATGGCTGCATTAATCGATTCAGTGCAAAGTGGAGAGCTCGATAATACAAAACAGGTCTTATTTTGGCACACTGGTGGTACACCAAGTTTGTTCTCTTACGCGAATAAATTTGAATAATTGAGCATTACCACGACTATTGAATATGTTGGCCAAGAAATTGGTTGCATTTACATAGGCAGCACATAGAATGTTGCTCGCATCAGCTTGATCCTCTGGTGATATTCGCATTGCAAAAAGCAGCGAGTAACGAGGACCCATATAAATAAACTATGTTAATCAAGCTATGCATACACGCATTTAGCTTAAAACCGATAAGAGCAAGCATTAAGTTATGGCTGTATTAGAAATTTTAACTGCACCAGATCCAAGACTAAAAATCAAAGCAAAAAAAGTAGAAAATTTTGAAAGGATACAAACCTTGATAGATGATTTACTTGAAACAATGTATGCGACCAGCAATGGTATTGGCCTCTCGGCAACGCAAGTCGGTAGTGAAGAGGCGGTTGTAGTTATTGATATTTCAGAAGAGCGCAACGATCCTCTCATTTTGGTCAACCCAGAAGTTACTGACGGGCAGAATAAAGAAAAAGGCCAAGAAGGGTGCTTATCTGTACCAGATTATTTTGCAGAAGTTGAGCGTTTTACTTCAGTTAACGTAACAGCGCAAGATAGAGCAGGTAAAACAATTAAAGTAGAAAGCGACGAGTTTTTAGCAATCGTAATGCAACACGAAATAGATCATCTTCATGGTAATTTATTCATTGACTATTTGTCGCCGCTAAAACAAAAAATGGCGATGAAAAAAGTCAAAAAATACCTCAAGCTCCATGCTTAAAGGTAAAGAGCATATTTAATAAAAGAATTTGCAACTCACGCCAGAAATCACAATAAAAAAGAAGAAAACTGGCGTTTTTACTTTGTTAAAAGCTACATAAGGATTTAATAAGTTATCTTTTAGAAGCATTTGGTTGTCAATACCTATGGATAGCAACATAGCCTAGTACTGATTGCGCCTAAATAGATACTGTAAATAAAGGATTTGACCATGCACTACCGTACGCTTTTCGTATATTCAGCCATCGCTTTATTATCAGGGTGCATGACAACCAACTCATCGCCTGTCTCAAAGCCTCCCGCAGTTTCCAGCAACAATCAAGGCATCAAAATGTACTTTGGTTTATCAAAGCCAAATGGCGGAGTGATATCACAACAACAGTGGCTTAAATTTGAAACAGGTCATTTGGCACGAGCATTTGAAGGGTTTGCATTGGTAGATTCTACGGGTTACTACAAAGGCAGCAAAGAGGGCTCAAAAATTGTCACATTGTATAACGCTACTGCTCATGATCTGGCAACTGCCAAGGAACTAGCCCGCGAATATTGCCGGTTATTTGGTCAAGACTCTGTATTGGTAGTACAGCTAGGTGTTAAGCAAATCCAGTTTGTAGGAAAGGAGTAAGGATCGTTGAATAATAAAACTGTTCACCAATACCTGATGACAAAGCCCTATGCCAGTGTCAGTCAGCCGTTTGGCCCTGAAGTTGACGTCTACAAAGTTAAAGACAAAATGTTCGCAACATTGTCGTTATCTAACATGAAAGCGAAAGCTGAAACTGACAGTCATTGGTGGCTAAACTTAAAGTGTGACCCTGATGAAGCACAAGCTTTGAGGGATATCTTTGATGCAGTTATTCCCGGCTATCATATGAATAAGCGACTATGGAACACGGTAATACTGGATGGCTCTATACCTCAAGGAGAGATAGAACGCATGATTGACAATTCTTTTTTATTGGTTGTTCAAAAAATGCGCAAACCCGACCGGTGTTCAATTTTATTACACTTAGCCTCCGGTACTGAATAACAACTAAAGTCACCTTATTTTGAGAAGAAAATCCAATCAATTTGATACCAAAAAGAGGCCAATTTACGAGTGTTTCATATACTTTAAAGTCTCTTTTTGACGACTAAAGGTGACACTTACACATTCATTTCAAAGTTTCAATGACGTGAGATTACGTTCCTGATTGTGGCTGCATAAGAGAACGGATGGCCATAATAGTGTATTGCCCCATAAACATGAATAGTTTGACACTATATGCGTTTTAGTTTACTTGTATGGTTAAAATTCACCACATGATAAATAGTGAAAAGTATACAAAATTAAGCCCAAAAACCACACATATTATTGGGTAATTGGGTAATTGGGTACAATATAAAGGAAGTAAACAATAAGCGTTAAGGGAGATAAATTAATAGTAAAACGCTGGTAAAGTTAATCTGTATTTTAGCTACTATCTTTAATATAAATGCCCATGCCTCTGCTTGCATAGAACCCTTGATCGGTGGCTTAACCGATTGGGAACAAGCAATGGAGATAGAGCAATATGAATTATGCTTAGAAAAACAGAAAGCTCTTTTAAAGGTTTCACAAGCTTGGAAGGTTAATACCGACCGAGAATATATTCCCATTTCGTTAGGCGGCATATCTTTCCCCTTAGTTAGGGAAGAGTCGTATGTTCAAAACAGTAAAGTAGGTAAGTTCACAATACGGGATGAACAATTACACTCTGTTTCTGTAAATGCAATGTATCAAGGTAAAGCCAAAAGCAGTGCTAGATTTTCGAAGCGTCCAACCCTATACGTTTCACTTCCTGGGTTTAAGAGAAGTAATACGAGCATAGATCCTTGGCAAAAAGAGTTAGAAAATCGAATCTTAGAAAATACGCTCGAACATAGCCAGTATAGACATATGCAGGTTGAGTGGGATTCTGATGAAAATATGCGAGATCAGGTTCGTGACCTTGGAGACGTGGTTTACGAGTTTTTGAATGAACGAAAGTATAAATGGGATATTGTAATTGTAGGTTTTAGTCGAGGTGGTATATTTGCTCACGACTTAGGCATGCGTATTCGTGAAAGTAACAAGATACAAAATCTAGTCACGGTTTTACTAGACCCAACAGCTGCACCTCTCTATGGTGATAGCTACCCTAAAAGTGGGATCTCTGTTCCACACGGCAAACATCATGGATATCTTTTCTACGATAATGCTGGCTTCATCTGTGGTAGTCAGTACCCCAGTGCGCTATGTCGCAGTCAATTTTCAACGACTTCGGATAAACCAATTTCTGGATATACCAACAATGATCGTGATGACTTTGCGACCGGTTTGACCAATCATGAAGCAGTTGCGGAAAAATGGGCTGACAATACAGGCCCTGGTAGTATGCGCTTTTCTACTTTATGGCATGACCTTAACCTAATGAAGCCTGCGGGCAATTATGAAGCGGACGGTTTGTCTGGTCTGGACGTCGTTAAAATTAGCCGACGCAATATTCAACTTAATGGCGATATAACTCTTGAAAATGATACGTTGAAATTAGCAGGAGAACTCGATCTTGGTAAACTTGGAACCCAGTCTATTGAATTTTCTGCTGGCAAAGATGGTATTGAGCTAGGTGCTAATGTGCTTGTTGCATCGGCTTATGCTCTAGCGTCTAAAGACAGAATCGAAGCATCAACCTCCATCGTTGTTTCAGACTTAGGTGCAAAGCTAGATGCTAATGGTTTTGAAGCGAAATATGAAACCTTAGGCGTTGTATCAGGAGAAGTGAAAGCAGACCTTGGTGAAATGGCCATTTCTGTCGAAATATTCGGTAGTGAAGTAGATTTACAATTCAACACAGGTAAAGTTGTATTGTCTGTTGGTCGAGAGTTTTTGAGAACAGTCGAAAGAGTTGGCGGTCTGCTAGAAGACGCCGTCGGTGGGGCTAAAAAACTAATCAAAGGACTATTTTAACTAACTGGGTGGGCCCGCTTGCCGGGTTCACTGACTCCTATCACCTAATCTACCCACAAACCAATCAAGAGGTGTAATATAAAACGCCAGGACAATGAGCAAAACATATTTGCTGTCTTCTTAAAAAAATTTGTCAGTAAATTGAACTTCAACGCCTTGGGTTGCTCAAAAAGACTCAATGTGTTCAAGGAAAATGAATCTCATGTTCCCAATCGAAGTTTTTTTTGCCTATACATCAGCTTGCATCTTACTCGTGTTGTCTCCAGGGCCTGATAATATTTTGGCTATAGCCAGAGGAGTGAGTCAAGGGAAGCTGGCTGCGAGTGTTTCTGGGACTGCGTCTGGGATTGGGATCTTATTTCATGTTGTGGCAGCCACAGCCGGGCTGACATTACTTATTCAAACATCTGTGGTCGCGTTTTATGTGATTAAGTTTATTGGTGCTAGTTATCTTATTTGGCTAGGCATCAAGGTGTTACGTAACAGAGATCTGATTTTGATTGAAAGCGTTGAGAAAAAGCCGCTTAGCAATATTTTTGTGACTGGATTTCTATCCGCCGCACTTAACCCCAAACCCGGCTTATTTGTATTAGCATTTATTCCTCAATTTGTGAATCCAGAATTGGGAAGTGTGTCTATCCAAATGATTGTTTACGGGTTTTGGTTCGCCTTGATGACGACGGCCGGTTTTTCATTAATGGGGATATTTTCGCACCGTCTTAAACATGTGTTACAAGCTAAACCAAGATTACAAGGTAGCTTAAATATTTGCGCAGGTCTGACATTTGTGACTGCGGGGCTAGCGGTGGTGTTTATGAAACAAAAGTAATTGAATTAAAATTTACAAGTAAGCTGAGCTAAACTGGCTCACGAAGGGCGACTAGAATCGTAGTTGCCCTTTTTTATTTTTTAAAACTTTAAACATTAAATTGTACTTCATTCTTCATGATTCGTTACACTTTAAGTAGGTAATTTATTGTAAGATATGTATTTTCTCTTTATTGTATCTAAAAAAGAGTCAGGAGAATAATACATGTACAGATCGTTAGTTGCGCTATCTGTTGTCGCAGTACTTACCGGGTGTCAAGCGAACAATTCACAAAACCAAACCAACTCAAACGCCACGCAAACAGTTGCTGCAACCATGAGTAGTGTTGAAAAAGAAACTAAAAGAGTAAATGAATGGTTCGCTGAAAAATATGAACAACAACTGCAAATGAGCCCTATGCGGATGACCATTTATGGGAGAAAAGATAGGTACAGCGAAATTGATGATGTCACTATTCAGGGCGCGCGTAGAGACCTAGCTTGGTTAGCAGGCACCGTGGCAGAGTTGAGAGCGCAGTTTGACTACACTAAATTAGATGCCGAAGCGCAAATCTCATACGATTTATGGATTTATCAGTATGAACAGCAGAAAAAGGATCTAGATTTTGTAAATAACAGCTATATCTTCACGCATATGTTCGGCATACAGTCTTGGGCTACTCAGTTTATGATGAATTTCCATAAGGTTGATACGCAGCAAGATATGGAAGACTACAACAAACGCCTGATTGCCATATCGCATGCGCTGAATGAACTACTTGCTCAAACAAAAAATAAAGCCAGTTTGGGTATACGGACACCAAAATTTTCTTACCAGGGCATCATTAAGCAATCCAAAGCAATGATCATAGGTGCCCCATTTTCAGAGAGTGAAAAAGATGCACCGCTATGGGCTGACGCCAAGAAAAAAATAAATAGCTTGGTCGAAAAAGAGGTCATTTCACAAACGGTGGCAGATAATCTGTTGGAGGAAACGAAACAGGCGCTGACAACAGAGTATAAAAACAGCTATGAGCAACTAGTAAGCTGGTTTGAAAAAGATATACAAAATCTAAAACAAGAAGATGGGTTTGGTGTGAGCGATCAGCCCAACGGTCAGGCTTTTTACAATTATCGATTAGCAAATCAAACATCAACAGACTTAACTGCGGATGAAATTCATCAAATAGGTATTTCTGAAGTGGTAAGAATAAAAGGGGAGATGTTAAAAGTCGTTGAGCAGGTGGGGTTCGAAGGGGACCTACAGGCATTTTTTGAGTTTTTCAGAACTGATGCACAGTTTTTCTATGAAAATAATGATAAAGGTAGACAAGGGTATATCGATGACTCAATCGCTTACTTAGATAAAATTAACGAAAAACTTCCTGAGTATTTTGGTATTTTGCCTAAATCGGAACTATTGGTTAAACGAGTCGAGCCTTTTAGAGAGCGCCCAGGTGCTGCGCAACACTATATGCCAGGTACTAAAGATGGCAGCAGACCAGGTGTTTATTACGCGCATCTGATAGATATGACGAGTATGCCGAAGAATAATATGGAAGCGATTGCATATCACGAAGGTAACCCCGGCCACCACATGCAGCTATCCATAGCTCAAGAGTTGGCAGGTATACCAGAGTTCAGAACCAAGGCTATGTTCACGGCTTATTCTGAAGGTTGGGGTTTATATGCTGAGTTGCTCGCAAAAGAAATGGGTGGCTACGAAGACAGTTACAGCGATTTTGGACGGTTGGTGAATGAAATGTGGCGAGCAGTCCGTTTAGTAGTAGATACAGGCATTCATTCTAAAGGATGGAGTGAAGAGCAGGCTGTTGCGTACTTTAAAGAAAATACGCCAATTCAAGAAACATCAATCCGCTCTGAGGTTCACCGTTATATGATCAATCCAGGGCAGGCGACGTCATACAAAATCGGTATGAACAAAATATTGGAAATGAGAAAGCGCGCGAAGAAAGAACTAGGAAGCAAATTTGATATTAGAGGCTTTCACGACACGATTTTGGGTGGAGGCGCGATGCCTCTTTCCATACTTGAAAAGCGTGTGAATCATTGGATTGAAGCACAAAAGCGTATCTAGCATGAGCTTAAACCAAAAATCTTGAGGGCCTTAAGTGGAGAAAATTAAGGAGCTTAGCTAAGCTCCTTAATACTCCTTAAGATTTACGGGCTAGGGTTTTTTTGCAAAACATTGAAATAGACCCACAAACGATCTCGATTACATGGACTCTTCTATGTACGGCGCTCGTATTGCTTATGCAGCCGGGATTTACCTGCTTAGAGAGCGGTCTGGTTCGCAATAAAAATAATATTAATGTTGCCCTAAAAAATGTGGCTGACTTTTGTATCAGCGGCGTATGTTTTTGGTTGATAGGCTATGGACTCATGTATGGCGCCAGTGCAAATGGGTTCTTTGGTACGAGTCAGTTCGCGCTTGATAGTTTCGATAACCCATCTGTTTTAGCTTACTTCTTATTTCAAATGATGTTTTGTGGCACGGCAGCGACGATTTTGTCAGGCGCTGTAGCAGAGCGTATGCGGTTTTCGGGCTATATAATTTGTTCGTTTCTTACAGCAACACTGCTGTTTCCAGTAGTCGGACACTGGGTATGGCATGGAAAACACTTTGACCAGTTCCCTCAAGGGTGGCTATTAGAACTTGGTTTTATTGATTATGCAGGCGCAACTGTAGTGCATTCAGTTGGTGGATGGATTGCTCTTGTTGCGTTGATAATTGTTGGCCCGAGGCTGGGCAGGTTCACGCGAGAAGGTGAGCCCAAAGAAATGTACTGTCAAAATTTACCGTTATCAGCCCTTGGTACATTCCTATTGTTCATAGGCTGGTTCGGCTTTAACGGTGGTAGTGTAAGTAGTCCAAGTACGGAGCTCGCTCGGGTATTTTCCAATACGGCTCTTTCGGCATGTGCTGGTGGGGTCAGTGCGCTCTTGCTGTCATGGAACTTACATTCAATGCAAGGTATTCGATATGTGTTAAATGGATTGTTGGCAGGCTTGGTTGCGATTTCTGCCTGTGCTGATTTAGTCACTTTACCATCTGCAATTGTAATTGGTGCGATATCTGGGTGTATAAGTGTATTGCTTGCAGACCTTTTAGAGAAGTTTAATATTGACGATGTTGTTAGTGTGGTTCCAGTGCATTTGGGCGGTGGTATTTGGGGGACTGTGGCCGTCGCTTTGTTTGTACCTTTAGAAAAACTAAAACTTGAATCTCATACAGAGCAGCTCATCGTGCAATTAGCGGGTGTTTTCGCTTGTGCTATGTGGGTCTGTGCAATTGGTTTTGGCTTCTTGTGGCTGGTTAATCAAATTCACCCCTTAAGAGTATCAGCACAGACTGAAACCATCGGTTTGAACTTTGGTGAACATGGCATGAAAGACGAATTGATCGACTTAATGGAGCAATTTGACAAGATAGCCAAGAATGAGAGCTATTTGCAACACTTGAACGTAGAGCACGGTTCAAACAATGCGTCTTTATGTATGACATACAATTATTTGCTTGATCACACCAGTAGACACTTTAAAGCTAGAGAAGACGAACTCCTTAGGCTGGCAAGCTTAGATCCGCTAACAGGTATTGCAAATAGGCGTGTTTATGAACAAGTATTGTCAGAAACTTTTGAGTTAGCAAAAAAACAAAAATCCAGTTTTTGCTTACTCATCATTGATGTAGATAACTTTAAGCAGTACAACGATCATTATGGTCATCAGCTTGGAGATTACTGCTTGCAAAATGTATGTCAGGCGTTGTCTAGTAAGTTAAAAGTCAAAAATGGGCTGCTGGCGCGAATTGGCGGTGAAGAGTTTGCCATTATTTTGCCAAACACGAACGAGAAAAATGCCAAGGAGATTGCACAAGAGATACGCGCTGCAGTACGTGCTCTTGAGATACCGCATTGTAAGGGTAAAGACGAGTTTGTCACCGTGAGCATTGGCGGTTCAAGTTGGGAGCCCCATTATGAGGTGAACCCGCAGTTGCTATTTGATGAAGCTGACATGGCGCTCTTTAGAGCTAAGGCTGCGGGTAGAAACCAAGTGCGATTTAATGGGGAGGACTGATTTACCCTAAACTAGAAAAATAAGGATTAAAAATGAAAGTTAAAGTATTGATCACCTGCCTATTTTTGAGTGGCTGCAGTGCGACAGGCATGTCTAATTCCTCTGTCGTTGAAAGAGAGCTGGCGAGAATACATGATATTACGTCGGCGCCCAATTTAGAGACTGTACCATGGATATACGGGGCACAGCGCTGCGAAACCAGTAAACAGCCGACTTTGGATGTCTTTAAACATGACAGTCGCTCCACAATTATTAGACAAAACAAATGCCTAACATTTGAAGCACCATTCAGTTATGTTTTGGAGGGTAATGATAAAATCTTGGTGATTGATACCGGAGCGCTTCCAGATGTAGTGGATTTTTCATATGCGCAAGCGCTTAGAGCTGTATTGGGTAAGGCCACATTTGAAACAAAAGAAACAATTGTTATTCACTCGCATAGTCACAGCGACCACCATCAAGGAGATTCGGGGTTTCGCGTGTTACAAAATACGCAAGTCATTTCACCTAACATGACGCAAGTACAAAACTTTGTAGGGGTTTCAAACTGGCCCAACGGACAGTACCAATTAGATTTGGGCGAACGCTTGATTACGATACTGCCAACACCTGGGCATCAAGAGGAAGCCATTACTGTGTTCGACCACAAAAATAAATGGTTGATAACTGGCGACACTTTATATCCTGGCTTGGTATATGTAAAAGACTGGGAAGCGTATAAACAAAGCATTGCCAAACTTGTTAAGTTTGCTCAGCAAAATGATGTCAAATACATACTCGGTGGTCATATTGAAATGACTAAAACTCATGGTAAATATTACCCAATTGGCTCGACCTATCAACCTAATGAAGCACCCTTACCACTATCGGTTGTAGACCTTTACGCATTAAATGAAGCCCTGCAAAGAAGTGAAAACGAGCAACAAATCATTCTTAAGTCTTTTGTGATCCAACCAATGAGCTTGTTACAAAAGTCTATTAGCAACCTATTTAGATGGTTAACCAATTAAAAGAACCTAATTACATGAGCAATATATCTATAGTAAAAGATGATATAACCTCTGCAAGCCAAGATGCGATAGTCAATGCCGCTAATCCCAAAATGCTTGGGGGAGGTGGTGTCGATGGCGCTATTCATCGCGCAGCAGGGCCTAAATTGCTAGAATCTTGCAAAAAAGTTAAGTCAATTGATGGTGTACGCTGCCCATTTGGAGAAGCAAGAATAACACTCAGTGGAGATTTACATTCGAAGTATGTGATCCACACTGTTGGTCCAATATATCGTCAAGCACAAAACCCAGAAGCCACGTTAACTTCGGCATATTCAAATGCACTTCAGTTGGCTGTAGATAATGGCTGTCAATCTATCGCGTTTCCAGCAATTTCATGTGGTGCCTATGGCTACCCACTAGAGGAAGCAGCACGTATTGCTATATGTACGGCTCTACCTTTCGCTGCTGATGGCCTAGAGGTCGTATTTTATATGTTTGATGATAAATTAACCCAAATATGGAAAGACGCACTGTCACGCTATGTATTAACTTAATACAATGAAATATAAAACAAGTTGCTAAGCGGTGATGCTGTAGTGGAATATACATCACCTTTTAGCATGTTAAATGTGACGCTCAGAGCACGGTAGGCAAAACAGACGCAACGAGTAAGAAAGCCAAAAAATAATTCAAAGCTTGTACTTTACGTTTATCCTTAAGTACTTCAGATAGCTTGTCACCTACAAGTAGCCATGAGAGGATACAAGGCAAGTTAATTATGGCAAATATGACAGCCACGATTAACGTTGATTCTAGCTTGTTTGATGGCGCGTAAACGGCTATCGCTGATAAAGCCATTGACCAAGCTTTAGGGTTAACCCATTGAAAAAGAGCCGCTTGTATAAAAGTCATAGGATGCGTGTGTGTTTGCTCTGTTGTAATGGTTGAGGCGCTACTAGCTATTTTATAAGCGAGATACAATAGGTAAGCTGTACTTATCCACTTTAGACATTCATATAAAATTGGGAAATGTTTAAATACTTCTCCCATCCCTAAGCCTATTGTCAGAATCATCACCATAAACCCAAGGTTTATGCCAAGCAGCAGCGCTATACATCGTCTAGCGCCAAATGAGATACCTGAGCTAAGTAAGATTAGATTATTTGGACCTGGCGAGATGGAAGACACAAAAGCAAATAGCGCCAAAGCAGATAGTAATTCTATATTCATTGGTATAACCTCTAAGTATTGTATAAAACAACTTTACGCTGTTTGATAAACAATTGGGTCGCGTATTGAATGCTATTATTCGTATTGTGAGCAATAAAAAATGGAAATGGATAGGTTTAACGAAATTATCTTGCAAGAGCTTTCGCAGGATGGCCGTATTTCAAATGTTGAGCTTGCAGAAAAAATAGGGCTTTCTCCTTCTGCATGCTTACGTAGAGTACAAGAGCTTGAATCCAAGGGAGTCATTAAGGGGTATCGGGCAATATTGGATGGTGAGTTATTAGGCGTGCAGTTCATAGCTTATGTGGGGGTGGGTCTCAGAGATCACTCAACACCTGCTCAGCGAGCTTTTGAAGAAGCAATTGAAGTAGCTGAAGAAGTTAAAGAATGTCACAATGTTACAGGTACTTTCGAGTAC
Source organism: Pseudoalteromonas luteoviolacea NCIMB 1942 (assembly GCF_001625595.1). Taxonomy (GTDB): domain Bacteria; phylum Pseudomonadota; class Gammaproteobacteria; order Enterobacterales; family Alteromonadaceae; genus Pseudoalteromonas; species Pseudoalteromonas luteoviolacea_A. The sequence goes on along the minus strand of NZ_AUXT01000161.1, from coordinate 22,533 downwards.
TTACTACGGGTAGAAACAAGCAACTTACACGCCTATAAAAGCTTTCATGCAGACGTATTAGGCGCGATACCTCAAGTGAGCAATATCACCACGCATGTAGTGATGGATTCTACTAAAGATGAAAGGGCTTAAACCATTCATAGGCGAGTGTTTGTCGGACTTAACTGTATTAACAACTAGGCGGTGTTAAGTTAAATGAGATACCTTTATTTAATACCCATGTTTGTTTCGTATTTTAGTATTGCATGTTCAGGTCATGGCAAAAGTGATGAGTTGAAAGCCTTTATCACACAACAAAAACTCGCTGAAACGATTGAAGTGGCTGTGTATTTCCCTGAAAAAGTGGAAGGTGGAGCTGCTGCGTATGCACGCATCGCAATTTTAGATGAAAATTATGAAAGCACTTTTTCTACAGAAGCTAAAATTATTGAATACCAAGGGCCAAATGATAAGCTTGTTGGGTATGCTTATTCTCAGGTAAATGTAAGGGCTGATCTGTTTGACAAGATACGGCTGACCGTTAACTATCATTTGCCCAAAAAAGTAAATGAGGTAATTACCATGTGTGTTCCAACGAGATTTTATGAATTCGGTTACCTACCAAAACGCAATCTAGGTGGGTAGAACAGCCACTTTATTATGAAATTCAGTGGCTGTTGTTTGAGGTTATAAAAGCTCTAAAATAACTTCAGCTTTACTTACTTCAAACGTTTTTGGTGCTTCTAGATTAAGTTGTGTAACGATACCGTTTTCAACTACCATTGCATAGCGCTGCGACCTTACACCACCAAAACTTTCGGTATTCATTTCGAGGCCCAGAGCTTTGGTAAAGCTTGCGTCACCGTCACCTAGCATGCGGATTTCTTCAGCGTTATGTGCTTCGCCCCAAAACTTCATAACAAATGCATCATTTACAGATACACAAATGATGTCGTCGACACCCTTTGCTTTAATTTCATCAGCGAGAGTGACAAACCCAGGAAGGTGAGATGCAGAACAGGTTGGTGTGAATGCGCCGGGTACTGCAAAAACAACTACTTTTTTGTTGGCAAATAAATCTTGGGTTGAAAGCGTTTGCATGCCATCAGCAGTTAATTCAGATAGTACCGACGCTGGAATATTTTGTCCTTGTTCAATCATATGATTTTCTCTTTATATTGAATTTAGTGCAGTGTATTACTTTCTTAAACATTAAAACACCGACAAGCAGCAGGGTTATAGAGATATGTTGCCTACAGCTAAACAACTGTAGGCAAAAAAGCGGGCTTAGTCATTTTCATAGGCATCATTGTGCACATTTGCCGCTCGGCCTGAGGGATCTGCATTTTCTTCAAAGCTTTTGTCCCAAGCAAGCGCTTCAGGAGTTGAACATGCGACTGACTTTCCGTGTGGCACACATTTAGCGGCGGCGTCGCCTGGAAAGTGTTCTTCAAATATTGTGCGATAGAAAAATGCTTCTTTGCTATCAGGCGTGTTTATCGGGAAGCGGTATTGTGCGTTTGCTAAATCTTGATCAGAGACTTGTGATTCAGCATACTCGCGCAGAGAATCAATCCAAGAGTAGCCAACCCCGTCTGAGAATTGTTCTTTTTGACGCCAAAGCACGTCATCTGGCAGGTAACCATCGAACGCTTCGCGGATAATGTGTTTTTCTATACGGCCTTCTTTACACATTTTATAATCTGGGTTGGTACGCATGGCGACATCGACAAATTCTTTGTCTAGGAAAGGCACACGCGCTTCAACACCCCAAGCTGCCATAGACTTGTTTGCTCTTAAACAGTCGAACATATGCAACTTAGAAACTTTGCGATTTAGTTCTTCGTGGAACTCTTGACTATTGGGTGCTTTGTGGAAATAGAGGTATCCGCCAAACAGCTCATCGGCTCCTTCGCCAGACAACACCATTTTGATTCCCATTGCTTTAATGTATCTAGCCATAAGGTACATCGGAGTAGAAGCGCGTATGGTGGTGACATCATATGTTTCAAGATGATAAACAACTTCTTTTAAAGCATCGATCCCTTGTTGGACTGTAAAGTGAATAGGGTGGTGAACTGTGCCAATTCGATCTGCAACTTTTTGGGCAGCGGCTAGATCTGGAGAACCTTCAAGCCCAATCGAGAATGAATGCAGTTTAGGCCACCAAGCATCGCTTGCGTCATTATCTTCGACACGCTTTGCTGCATATTGCTGTGTGATAGCTGATATTACTGAGGAGTCGAGGCCTCCGGATAGTAAAACACCATAAGGCACATCACACATTAGTTGTCTTTTGACTGATGACTCGAGCCCTTCTTTAACATCTTGAGCGCTTGCAGTGTTGTTTTGTACTGACTCAAAATTTTGCCAGTCTCTTTGATAATATTTATGGAAAGACCCCTCTTTCGAATACAAATAATGCCCTGGAGGAAACTCTTCAATTTGAGTGCATATAGGCGTGAGTGCTTTCATCTCGCTGGCAACATAAAAGTTCCCATGCTGATCTCTACCTGTATAGAGAGGAATGATACCGATATGGTCCCGACCAATTAAATAAGCGTCATTTTCTTCGTCGTAAAGACAAAATGCGAAAATCCCATTTAGATCATCTAAAAACTCAGGGCCTTTTTGTTTGTAAAGTGCCAAGATAATTTCGCAGTCAGATTTAGTTTGAAAGTCAAAAGGTACACTTAGTGTCTCAGCAAGTGCCTTATGGTTGTATATTTCGCCATTAACCGCTAAAACGTGTGTTTTCTCTGGGTTGTATAATGGCTGAGCTCCACTTGCAACCCCCACTATAGCGAGCCTCTCATGGACTAAAATTGCTTTGTCGCTTGCATAGACACCAGACCAATCTGGGCCACGGTGCCTTAGCTTTTTCGACATTTCAATAGCTTGCGATCTTAATTTATCAGCTGAACCTTTTATTTCTAAAACACCAAATATTGAACACATAGTACCCTCATTCCTGTTGTGTTTGATGACGCATTTTTTAGTTATGCTGCCGACGCAGAAGTTTTGTTGTAGTGATATTTTTACTGCTTAGAGGATATAACTATCAGAAAATTTTGCATAAGTCACATACAAAATTACCAACATGGTGTGGGAGGAAAGTAACCACGTTGGTGCGGTTTTGCACCAATGTGGTTAGAAAAGATCAGTGCGTAGTACCTGCCGCGATCTCGAGATCCTGATCATGCCTTAACGCAGAAGAAATCATCGATTTCAGGGCGGAAATAACAGTAGACTGGGACATGCTTGGTGCACCGTTGTGGTGCACTGCTTGGCTAGGTAAATAAGGGATATGAATAAAACCGCCCTTTAAATTTTGCTTATGATTGTCAATATAGTGACAAAGGCCATACATAACATGATTACATACATAAGTACCGGCGGTATTTGAAATACTGGCTGGTATATGGTTCTCATGCAAATCCCAAAGCATGTGCTTGATGGGCAGCTTGGCAAAAATAGCGTCAGGCCCCCCCTTAACAACGGGCGTATCTATTGGCTGGTGGCCTGCATTATCTTGTATTCGCGCGTCGTTAATGTTGATTGCAATACGTTCTATACTGATATCGCTTCTACCACCAGCTTGCCCAACGCATAAAACAAGCGCAGGTTCATGCAAGGCGATGTTGTTATAGAGCGTCTCCAGAGAAGTATCAAACTCACAAGGCAATTCTCGTGTTATCACTACGTGGCCTTCAATAATAAGGCCTTCCAATTGCACAGCAGCTTGCCACGAGGGATTCACTTCCTCGCCGCCAAATGGTTCAAAGCCGGTGATCAGCACTGTAGGGTGGTTTGCATTAGTCATTAAAGATAACTCCGTACATGAGGAAGATGTTAACAATCAAAAGCGCGATTGCTGTAGGGGTCTGAATCTTGATCACTTGATATTTGTCTTTTAAATCTAACAAAGCAGCTGGGATAATGTTGAAATTAGCGGCCATAGGCGTCATCAGCGTACCGCAATAACCAGAATACATGCCAATTGCAACCAATGGAGCAGGGCTTGCTCCGTGGCCATGGATTAAAAAAGGCACCGCGATACCTGCTGTCATGACTGGAAACGCAGCAAATGCGTTACCCATGATCATAGTAAACAATGCCATACCAACACAGTACAACACGACCAACATGAAGCGATTATCTGGGGAAATAAACAACGTTACGATGTCTTGTATAGCTGTACCTGTATTTGCAACTATAAATACACCGCCTAACATAGCAAGCATTTGTGGAAGGATGGCTGCCCAGCCTATAGAGTCCACTAGTCTTCTCGATTCACCCAGTGCTTGAAAAGGGCTTCCCGATGTAAACTTCCAAGCCACCAGCAGTGCGCCACCGCAGGCAAGTGTAAGAGATGCAAGTGTTAAGTGGTTTTGATCAAAAAGAAAAACGCCGCCAAAATTTAGGCCACCTAAAAATACAGTACAGATTACGGTAATGATTGGAATTAATACTGCGGGAATGAAAAGCTTATTGCCTATACTTTGTGAGTGCCGTTCTAGTTCGTCTTCTTTTGGCATATTGTATGTGCCCATTGAGACTTGGCCCAATCCAGCTAAAGTAGCGATGAGTAAAACGCTTACCCCAACCCATTGATAGGTTATTGTTTCACCCACCAAGGCGATAGATAAATCTCCGAATAAGAAAACGTTACCAAATAGCATCCAAAATAATGCCGTGGTCAAACGCTTCGGATGGTTTTTGTCTTGCAGTGTTTTGACTACTAGCAATAGAACAACAAATCCTATTAACAAGTAAATATTGTCAATGGATAGAAGTGCAGGCTGAGCGCCTTGAGCATTTGAACTTACTGCGCTCATGCTATCTCCTGACGGTCGATTGATTTATTATAATTTGCAGAGGTGTTTTTAAGTTCCACAATTTTATCGCAGATTTTCGCTTCAAGCCTAGCCAGCCTAAACAAGTGAACAATTAATGCCGCAATTGCAGTAGGGATGGCCCACAAGCCAATATGAAGTGGCTCAATACCAGCGATGCCATTTTCTTTCAAAAACGCATCCATTAGCAGTACTGCACCGAATGCAATAAAGATATCTTCCCCAAAAAATACGGCGATATTGTCGCAAGCAGCAGAATGAGCACTAATCATATCTTTAACTTCTTTTGGCAATTCACCGTGGGTGTTTGCCGCAGCTCCTAGTGCCATAGGGGCCAATAGCGGACGCACTGTTTGTGCTTGACCAGCGAGGCTCAGTAACCCCAAAGCCGCGGAGGATTCCCGCACTACAAAATAAACGCTTAGAATGCGTGCTGTAGTGGCTCCTTTAATATTCGCTATCCAACTTTTGGCTCTATTTTGCAATCCATATCGCTCGAGAATGGCAATAACAGGAAGAATTAATAAAAAGCTTGCTAGCTGTCTGGAGTTCATAAATTTTTCGCCAAATGTAGCAAGCAACTCAGCGAAGTTTAGGTCTGCCGCCCAGCCAGTAATTAGGCCGGCTGCGGTGACAACTAGTAAAGGGTTGAAGCGAAAGGCAAACCCTAACACTACAACAAGAATCCCGGTTAAAGGCAGTAAGTTTAGTGCACTCATATTGCGTTCTTATCGTTGTTGTTTATGGCGATTTTAAACTGAGCAAGATGTTGCTGTTGTTCAAGTAGCGCCTTTCTCGCATCTTGATGGGTTACTAACTCAAACGAGCAGTACTGGTTTGAAGCAAGTTGGCTTAAATGTCTTAAATCGGCTTCAATGACATGCGCGATGATAGGGTAGCCTCCCGTTGTTTGACAATCATTACTGAGAATAATGGGTTTTCCATTAGGCGGCAATTGTACTATGCCTGGAGTTACAGCTTGGCTTGGTATGCTTTGCGTATGACACAAATCTAGTGTGCTATCTATACGAATACCCATCCTATTACTTTGAGGTAGAACTTGCCAATGTTGTTCAAATAACTGTTTGTATTGCTCTTCACTTATTAGGTCAGAATGAGGCCCTGCTAACACGCGAATTTTTTTGTCGTAAAGTGGCAGAGCAGCTCCGATGCTTGGCAATGGTGGCTTGCTATCGTAATCGAGTACATCACCATCTTTAAGCGAATTTCCCGTTAACCCTCCAAAGCCAGCTTGAAGGTCGGTTGAGTTAGAGTCTAAGACTGGATTCAATTTAAATCCGCCTTGAACTGCTAAATAGGCTCTTAGTCCATCCTTGCTTGAACTAAAAGTCAGTTTGTCACCAGCTGCGGCAGAGTACCGCCAGCCACTAATAATCTGTTTGTTATTTAATTTTGCACCTAAATCTGAACCCGTTATCGCGAAATTAGTCGTTTCTTTGAACTCAAACTGACATAAGCCAACAGTAATTTCTATCACTGCGCAGTCATCTTCATTGTGAAGCAACGCATTAGCGTAATTCATCGCAAGAGGGTCGAGCACACCCGCTTGAGACACCCCTAAATGCCTATAGCCTCTGCGCCCACCGTCTTGTACGCAGGCTTGAATCCCTCCCTTCAGAGTCTTTAACATATGCTCTCCTTGCTTGGAATAAACTTCACAATATCTCCTGGTTGAAAAATACTTGGCGTTTTTGAGTGATGATCAAATAGTACCATGTTTGTTTGGCCTATAAGCCGCCAGCCACCGGGTGATTCACTCGGATAAATTGCTGTAAGGTCTTGTGCTATGGCGACCGAACCTCTGGGTACATGTGTTCTCGGTGACGCTAATCTTGGCAAGTGAAGCTGCTTGTCTAAATCTCCTAAATAAGCGAACCCAGGTAAAAACCCTAAAAACTTGACTAGGTATGCTTGAGATGAATGCAGCTCAATTACCTGAGAGGGTGATAATTCGAGTAAATTCGCGACCTCTACTAAATCAGGCCCTGTTTCACCTCCATATTGAGTAATGATTTTATGTGTTCTAGGTTGATATTGCTCGGGTTCAATATTGTCCCAAGCGTCTTGCATTTTTTGCAGCCAATAATCTGGATCTTGCGAATGCATTAAGTAGCCAGTGATCGTTGTTTTAGCGGGAACGATATCAATAAAGACTTTTTTTTGCCGCATCCAAGTATGCATCGCAAATAGTTTATTTTGTTGCTGCTGTGATAGGGTAGTTTGGGCGATTTCAATAACGAGTGCACGTTCGCCCAAAATATAGGTCTTGTTGTTTGTCATTCAATTGTCTTTACTGTGATTAGAACGCGACTTTATTATTATATTTTCGTTGCCATTACATTTTTGTTGCGCATTCAATATACATTTTTGGAAGAAGTGTGACCATACGATAAAAGGATATAACCCATACAAAAAGGCCATGCTGATGCATGGCCTTTCTCTCAAGATGATTAATTATCGCTCAATAACCATTCGCTTAGAATTCTTACACCGTAACCAGTACCACCGGCAGGTACTTCATCTTTGGTTTTCTTAGAAATTGCGTTCCCAGCAATATCTAAGTGTACCCAGCGAGTATCGCCAACAAAGTGTTGTAAGAAAGTGGCTGCTGTTGAAGCGCCAGGGCCGTATGAACCGATGTTAGTTAAATCTGCAATGTCTGACTTAAGTGCGCCTTTATAACCAAGCGGTAGCCTCCAAACTTGCTCGTTTACTGTTTTACCAGCTAAGGTAAACTCTTTAACAAGCTGATCATCTTCAGAAAAAATTGCTGAGTAATCATTGCCTACAGCTCTAATTTTAGAGCCTGTTAGAGTCGCTACATCCACCATGATTTCTGGTTTGTAAAATTGACGAGCGTACCAAAGTGCATCACTTAAGATCAGTCGCCCTTCAGCATCTGTATTTAATACTTCGACGCTTAGACCTTCAGCGGTGCGCAAAACGTCACCAGGTGCGAAAGAGTTTTCAGAAACCATATTTGCGGCCATTGGCATAACAGCAACAACGTTAACATCAGCTTTTGACTTGGCCATTGCTTGAACAGTACCAAGAACAGCAGCAGCGCCTGCCATGTCTACTTTCATTAAAGCAATTGATTTACCAGTTTTTACATTGTAGCCACCAGAATCAAAAGTAATGCCTTTACCTACTAGGGCGATAGGTTTGTCATTATTGCCTTTGTAGTGTGCAATAACCAGTCTAGACCCTTGAGCACTGCCACGCCCAACCGCTTCAAGTGCACCCATACCTAATTCTTTGATTTCAGCAGGCTCTAATACCTTTACTTCAACCCCATACTGCTCAAGCTGTTTTGCAGCTTTGGCAAAATCCACAGGTGTCATTTCTGAAGCGATTTCAGATGTTAAATCACGTGCTAAGAAAACGCCTGATTGAATGTGCTCAAGTGTTAAATATTCTTTTGCGGCTTTACGTTTGCTGTCTACGTCGATGCTATAACTAACGTTAAAGTTATTTGGCTCTTTTTTGTATACTTCAAAAGTGTGGTCACGAAGGTTAATACCATGAGCTAACTGAGCTGCAAGTTCTGAGTTATTGACTTCACCTTCAAAGTTTTCAAAAGCAATGGCAACAGTATCAGACTTTTTAGCTTCGAGTTTTGCGTGTAGGTTTCCACCGAGCTTTGTCATTTTACTTGCGTTTAGCTCGTCTTCTTTACCTAGGCCAACTACAAGAATACGAGCGTATTCAGAAGAAACGGGGGCTAACACTTCTACTGTCTTACCGAATTTACCTTGGAATTCTTCGCTTTCTAGTGCTTTATTTAATTGCGTTCTAGTCGCCTTATCTAAAAATTTGAATGCAGGCTTTTGTTCTTCAGTTTTGAATACAACTAAAGATTTAGCTTCTTGCAGCTTTGATGTAAATTGAATATCGGCTGCTTGTACAGAGACTGATGCGCCTAGAGCAACGGCAATTGTTGAAAGACGAGAAATAAAAGACATGTTAAAAATCCTCTGAATATTGAGTGACAATGTTTTACCTTATTTTCAATAGCATATTAATTTAATGTCGTTGAATTGCTTGGATTCTAGGGTGAGTTGCAAGTGCAACTAGAAATAACTCACTGTGGTTATAGTGTAGCAATTAGTTATACGGTTTGCAGCGGATTGAAAACCGAACATGATTAGGTTGTTGAAGCCTGTACGTTACAGTTAGTTTAAACACGGATTCTGTCGACTAAAGATTTCTAAGAGCAAACCCAAAAAAGCTAGTTCGATTGAAATGGATTTGACTGAAGTTCGGTCTGATTAGTCAGATAAACAAAATTAAGGAGCATATGTGTGAAAAGTAATCTAATAGTTGCTTTTGTACTAGGCTGTTACACTTTTAGCGCGTTTGGTACCGAAATGCCAAAACCACAAATGGACAATGCTAGCGTCAATGTGAAAACCATTGTTTTGGGCTCTGGCTGTTTTTGGGGCCCTGAAAAGCGTTACGAGGCGATGGTAGGGGTCATAGACGCAGAATCCGGCTACGCAGACGGTAAAGGCTTTAAAGCAACCTACAAAAACATCATTAGTTCGCAAAGACGATTTGATAACAATAATTATGCGGAGGTAGTTAAAGTAACTTATAACGCTAACTTGCTTTCGACAGAGCGTTTAATCAAGGCATATTTTGAAAGTCACGATCCCACACAAAAAAACAGACAGGGCAATGATGTCGGTACGCAATACAGATCAGTGATTTTGTACAACAATGAGGAACAAAAAGAAACAGCTTTTCGACTTAAGTCTGAATACCAGCTCCTTTTACAAGAAAAAGGATATAGCGACATTCAAACTAAGATAAAGCCGCTTAAAAAATTTTACCCAGCTGAGGAATATCATCAAAATTACTTAGCTAAAAATCCAAACGGATATTGCCCAGATCACAGCACAGGTGTTACTTTCAACAAAATGGCTGATAAGCCGACGGTAGATAATAAAGATCTGCTCAGGGGTAAGCACATCGTTGTTCTAGATTCTCGTAGCTATTGTCCATATTGCGAAAAATTTAAAAGTAATGTTGTAAACGATTACAAAGGCTCAATTCCATTACACTATCGATATGCTGACCAACTTAACAGGTTGGAGATTATGTCGGCCACTTGGGCTACACCGACTATCATTTTTATTGAGAATGGCAAGGAGGTAGCGGGCTTTCAGGGTTACATGGACAGAGAAACTTTCTATAAAGTACTGGGAGCATTTAAATTGAGTGACTCAGAAGCGTACGATATAGCCTTCCAAAAGGGTACAGAAAGACCTTTTTGTAAACAGTATGATATTTTCAAGAATACACCGGACGGACTGTTTGTTGATAAGCTAAGTGGTGCCCCCCTGTTTGATACACGAGATAGGTTTAATTCGGGTACAGGTTGGTTGTCTTTCAAATATCCTGTTAAAGATAGTGTCACTTACCATAGAGATCTGAGTCATGGGATGGTACGAACAGAGATCAGGTCAAAATCGTCGGGTATTCACCTTGGACATGTTTTTAAAAACGAAGGCCCGAATGGCACAGACAGATATTGTATTAATGCAACGGTATTAGACTTCAAAGCACGCGGTTAACGGCCGCATATCAATTTTCATTGCCCTTTGCTTGCATAGGCAAGGGGCAAACATATCTAAATGTACAGCCGAAAGTACGATAAAATCACGACACTTACAGCGTTTTCAACCTGCCATTAAGTTTGCTCATTAGTAGAGAGTATATTTGCACTGGTCTTGCTTTAAGCGTTTTTCAAAAGCCAAACAGTATAATGACATAGCGACCTTACTTAGGACCTAGTCTATAAGAGTGTGGCCTGAACTTTTTATTGTCAAACATAAAGAAGTTAATTATCTTGTGTGGCCAATAGATTGGCAAATAGTCTTATTTTGAGCAATTGGGAGTTTTATGTTCGATTTAAACACACGGTATGGTGAACAGAATAATAGGCTATTGTTTTGGTAGAGTCTTTAGAGTTCTTCAGGGCTACATTTTCCTCGGTCAATCAGTTTCTTTTGTTCTGTCTTTTATTGCTACTGCCTGTTTATCTAGTTAAATGGCGTGTTCAGCTGGTATCTTTGATCAAAACAAAAGAGGGAAGTGATTTATCTCACCAACAAGCGTGTTGGTGTATTGTCGCTTCTATGACTTTATTAAATTGGTTCGGCAGTGTGTACACTGATGATTTAGTGCTTAGTCTAAGTACAGATTACATCACAAAGAGAAAGTTATTTTATTTATGTAAAATGCTGTTCGTACTATTTGCAGCCGCTTCTTTATATGCGCTTCATAAGTTTACTCAAGTTCACATAGAGCAGCCTTCGAAGCTATTTGTATATATGTTGATTAATAACCTGACGCTTTGCTTCATCCAATTCATATTGCGTGGGTATGAGATTACAGAGATTTTTAATGGCCCATACCTTTTTATGTCTATGTTTGTTCAAACTTTGGTTCACATGTATATCGTTTGCCACCCGTATCGTGAATTTTTATCTAAGAGCATGAAACTTAATCTTTGAAGACAAAGAATGGGAGAAGTTAAAGCTCCCATTCTTTTATTGGGCACAAATATTAACGCTATACGAGCACCATTACAGTAAGACATGAAGTTTTATGTCTCATATCTCTTCACAATTGACCGCCGAGCTTCATTAACTAATCCCCAAAGTACTAGAATAATGACATCTATGGGTAAGCAGCCCCTTTGAGATCATATTATCCTCACAATTTATAAAACAGATAAAAAGCGAAGTAGCGTATTAAGAATAGACAATTGCAAGTTTAGTAAAATGGTCTCGTAAGTGATTCTCTAGAGGTGTCTTCGTTAACTAAAAAAGTAAAGAGGTCATATAGGTATAGCTGTTCAGTGGACGAAACGCGGCACAATACGTTCTTGTTTGAGATAAAATGTTTGGTCTAACAAGCAGTCTTTCACGAGCAATTTCATTAAGATGAGTGTTATGTAATAATAACCATTATCATTAAGTTCCTAATTTGTATATAATCGCGCCAATATTTTTAAAAGAACAATGAAGAACAAGGAGCACGCGTTTGTATACTTTCTTTATCGTACTGCTAGTAATAACTGGCACACTGTTAATTTACCTAACTAGCCGTCACCAACGTTTGTTAAAAAAGCCATTAAGCAAATTGACTAAAAGGCTTGGATGTTTTTTTCTGTTGGCGAGCGTGGTCATAGCGCTGTTGAATTTTACTGCTTCGGCAGCGGTCTTTTTATGGTTAATGCTTTTAATGACAGCACTGTTCAGCATTCCTATGCTTATTTTGGTATTGAGGAGAAGCTAGTTGCTATGAACGAAACTAAAATTCAGCCTCATTGGTGGAGTAAAACTCTCGCTGGCCTTTTTGCCGGTTTCTTTTTGAGTATGGGGATCGTGGGTATTTTTGCTTGGCTAGGTCCGGATGGATTGACTCTGCAAATTTCAGAAGAGCAGCGGCTTTGGAAAACACAGTTTAATATGTGGATCATTACACCTATTTGGTTAACCATCTTAAGCTTTGTCTATTTATTTAAAACAGGAAAGCAAGCTTGGACGTGGTTAGGCGGTTTAGCGTGTTTAACAATTACAATCGTTGCGGGTTTAAGGGGAGTTCTATGAAAATAAGGTCTGACATTCTTAGAACTTATCAAAGTGTACACACATGGACAGGCATAACCGCTGGCTTATTACTATTTATCGGCTTTTTTGCTGGGGCATTGACGATGTTTGGTAGTGCGATTGATGACTGGGCTACGCCACCTGATTATCAATTACAGCAAGTTGCTACTGGCCAGCATGATGTATTATTACGACAAGTTTTTGCTGCGCATCCGGATACTTTAAAAAATGTTACGGTGAGTTTTGACGAGCATAGCTCACCAGTATATTGGTATGGTAGTGGTTCAGCGCGTGGGTTTTCACTCAATGATCAGATGCTGCATGCCTCCTTGGATGCGCAAGGTCAGTTAGTATCAGAGTTACGGCATGTAAATGAACTTTCTATGCTAGTCGATTATTTACACCGTTCTGCGGGTATCATCGGTGAAATAGGTCATGACCAAGCTGGTGTATACGTTCTAGGTGTTGCAGCATTTCTGTATTTTATTGCACTTGTTTCAGGTTTGATATTTCTTTTACCTAGTTTAGTAAAAAGCTTTTTTGCGTTACGTCAGGAAAAAGGTGCCAATAGGTTTTGGCTAGATAGTCACAATCTAGTGGGTATTGCGAGTCTACCTTTTCATATCATCATAGCTATTACGGTCGTTGTATTTTCATTTCATGATTTGTTCTACGGTGGTTTAAGCCAAGTGTATGGCGATAAACCTCTATTTGGTGGTGATGAGCACCACGAAGAAGTACGTTATGAGATCAGCGCTTTACCCAATTTAAGTGAAATTCGCAAACAAGTAGAGCTGTATGCGCCTGGCTACGAAGTCCAAAGCATAAATTTACGTGGATTAACAAGTGAGCACCCTTCAGCGAGTGTTGCAGTTTTGAGCGAAGAGTCGCTCATGCGTGGCCCGCATAGTGACTTTTTATTTATGAATCCATTCACTTTAGAAATCGACACAAGCAGTGTGACCAATGGCAATGGGCAGCAGGGAGTGTGGGGCTCGGTGGTAACAACTTTTTTTGGCCTTCACTTTGGGAGTTATGGAGGTGAGTTAGGCCGTTGGATCTATTTTATCATGGGATTGGGCGGTGCATTTTTATTTTATAGTGGCAACTTAATTTGGCTTGAAAAGCGACGAAAGAAACAACTGGTTACGCAAAGTAAATCCAGCAATTTCATGGCAAGCCTTACTGTTGGAGTGTGTCTTGGCAGTGTAATTGGTATCGCAGGTGCTTTTGCTGTGAGCAAGTGGCTTACTTTAACCGCTTTAAATATCAATATTGCATATATGTGGGTGTATTACAGTTTGTTTTTTGCTTCCATGATAGGCGCGTTTATTTTAGGTGCCGCAAGATTTAGTCTTCTTGGCCTGTATAGCTTTGCTCTATTATGTTCAATTGTACCCTTAACATCGTTATGCGGTTTATTGCTGCCTAACATAGGAATTTGGGTACCGTCTTCTGCGGCAGACTTTGGAATTGAAGTCTGTGCAATCTGTTTTGCGATAGCTAGCCTATTAGCCGCTAAAAGAGTAAAGCAGAGGGTGTATCACGGAGAAGAAAATAGCATTTGGTATTGCCAAAATTTAACTTCAAAGGCGTCATCTGCACATCTTGCATAGCAGCATAAGAACCAGTAGGTAATCTACTGGTTCTTATGTATCTAAAGTTGACCCTAGAGAAACTTGGTTTCTGCCATGTTGCTTTGCACAATAGAGCGCCATGTCGGCTTGTTTAATTAACTTATGCGGCTCCAAGTCATGTCCCCAGCCTGTGGTTACACCAATACTTACGGTCATTTTTATCGCGCAATCTTCAAACCTGACCACTGTAGCTTGTGTTCTTTTACGGATTATCTCACCAAGCTCTAGAGCGTCATGCTCATTACATTCTGGCAATAAAATACAAAACTCTTCACCACCGTACCGAGTTACTGTGTCTCCAGCTCTTGTACATGCTCCTTTTAATACACTGGCGACATGAGAGAGGCATTTATCACCACATTGATGACCGTATGTGTCGTTTACCTTTTTAAAGTGATCGATATCAACCATTAAAAGGCTAATAGAATGAGCAAACCGTTTAGCGCGCAAGCATTCTGTATTGAGTGCTTCATTTAGGCTTCTTCGATTAAATACTTGAGTTAGCTCGTCTATTCTAGAGGTGTGTTTCAACTTATCATAAGCATCTTGAAGCTCTCTTGTTCGCGACTCGACTTCTACTGCGAGCAGTTGATTCGCTTTTCTTATCTCTGACATACTCTTAGCTTGTGCGACAATTCGTTTTTTTCGTTCCGAGTTGATACGTTCAGCCATAGCGAAAGACAAGCATGCAACTTCAATAGTTGTACCAATAGTTAAAGCGTGCTCTGTGAACCAGTTGCTGGGTAAAAAATTAAACTTGTTCGCAGCGAGGATTATTCCGCCACAAAGTGCAGCGTTCCAAGCGAGTGAATAATACGTTGAAAAGTGAGAGCCCTCAAACAGTCGGACTGTTCGCGTGATCACTCCCCATAAACATGCAAGCGATGCATAGGTGATTATTACCCGGATCATCACGCTATAGCTAAAGTAGATTGAAAGAAATAGCAACACAATTCCTGCCAGAGCAATAAACACACATCCGTAGTAGAGGGTTCTGCTATTTTTACGCAGCTCCAAAAGCTTAACAATAAACAATGTGCCAGCGAGTACGGCAGAGATTAAAAAAAACAGGATAGATTGGTCGTTCCACCACAGGCTATTTTGCCATAAATACCGAAAGCCGAGACCTGAAAGGCTCACATAAAAGGCGATGATCGCACTGACATAAACAACATAGTAAAGCAGTGTTTTGTC
Organism: Pseudoalteromonas luteoviolacea NCIMB 1942; assembly: GCF_001625595.1. GTDB lineage: Bacteria > Pseudomonadota > Gammaproteobacteria > Enterobacterales > Alteromonadaceae > Pseudoalteromonas > Pseudoalteromonas luteoviolacea_A. Next base: position 7,224 of record NZ_AUXT01000161.1, on the reverse strand, counting down.
TCTGAGTGACAAATACATGAGAAGGTTATAGATGGCCATAACACTCATCAAGCCAAAGTAAACGCCTAAGAAGAGCATATTAATTTGATCTGTTTCGTAAAATTTTTGCTGTGACCATAAACGAAGAGGGACCTGAAGCGCACTAGAAGACGCTATTTTGATGTATAAAACAAGTTCACCTGAAGCCTGTTGTGAGATAGGAATTATATAATTATGGTGTTGTATTGGCCTATCTGAAAATGCGTACTTGTCACCCAGTTTAGCGTATTTAATAACTTCATCTTGCTGCATTAGATACAGTTTTAAACTATCGAGTACAGGGTAACCAATTTCCAAAAAATAAGTTTGGTTTGCGTCTGGAATAATAAAGTTAACTTTTATCCAATAATGGCGAGATGTATAGCCCAAGTTTAAGTTATCTGACTTATTTTCGTTCCATGAAGATTCTGGCAAAGAGAGTACGTCAACAATACCAAAGTCATTGTCTTGGATATATTTGCTTTGAGAGCTGAGGTTTACGTAATTACTGGTTTGGCTAGCATTTGAAAGCTCACTGCCACTGACAACCCAACCACAGCACAGTAAAAACACGAAAAATATTTTCACAATAGAAGTAGAATTTAGTCTTACAGCGCAACATTAAGCTTAGGAAGGGAATTTGATTTGGGCAAACGTGTTGCAATGTAAAATATTAAAAGAACACATCTTACATTTACATTAGGTATGTATCATTTGAAGCTTTGCCGTTAAAATTGACACCATTTGAACAGGGGATAGCGCTTCGTCATTTAGACCACGAAGTAAAGTCATAAAATAGCAGTCCATCATAGCAGAAGCTTTCATATCATCGTATTTATGCCCTTCGAAAAGCATCTGTTTAAAACTATCTACTTGCTGTTCAAAGTACTGGCTATGCCACATTAGGTCCTTTAATAGCTCTTTGCTGAAAGACCTGTTCTCACAATAGAAGCCATATAGGTATTTAGCATAGTGGCGCAGTCTTAACCTTGGGCTAGTTTGCTCGTTCTCATCATGTGCCTTTGCAATAACTGCATCAATTTGCTGATGCATTGCTAATTTCAAAATATCAATCTTATTGGGGAAGTGACTAAAAACAGTACCAGTAGCAACAGAAGCGTGAGTTGCTATCTGCCTCGTTGTCGTTTCCGCATAGCCAAGATCTTGAAAAAGTTGCCAGCTTACGTCAAGAATTTTCTGTGCTGTTTTCTCTCTTTTTTTCATATTAAATCAATGTTTTGTAGATTGTACGGAGAATATCATAAAACCTCGGCAATGTGATAAAGATATCTTTCACTTGACTTAATTGAGCGTGCTCATTAAATTAAATGAGCACGCTCAATTAACAGGGGGTATTTGATGATAACGCAAATTTTAGGGTCTTTAATTTTCCTGCCATTTATATTTTTTTATAGCTATGTATTGGGTCCTGCCTTAAAAGTAGCTCTTCTGCCAGGTGGGCTAGCTTTGCTATTTTTGATACTTGGCCCAAAAGCCTTTAAACAACATTGGAAAGCAGCTTATAGCGAAACGAAACACGAAGAACCAACCGAGCAGGGGGAGGTGGCATAAGCAATCATTTCACCTAATTGTTCTGTAGCAAAAAACATTGAAATCCCAGATGTTTACAACAAAAAACCGCACTTAGCGGTTTTTTACATTTATGCTGTTCGCTTTAACTTTTCTCTCGGGTATAATACTTGCGATTTCGGCGCAACCCCTTTAGCGCTGTAGTAAGTATCGTTTAATTTAGAATTGAGGAAATATTATGACGGTTGGCATTATTATGGGTTCAAAATCAGATTGGCCTACAATGCAACATGCGGCGGATATGTTAGATAAGTTTGGCATCGAATATGAAACAAAAGTAGTTTCAGCTCATCGCACTCCTCAATTATTGGCCGATTATGCAACGACGGCGGCAGAACGTGGTATTAAAGTAATCATCGCGGGTGCGGGTGGTGCAGCGCACTTGCCGGGTATGGCAGCGGCTTTCACAAGCCTACCTGTATTGGGTGTACCAGTAAAATCGAAAACATTAAACGGGGTAGACTCGTTACTCTCGATTTGCCAAATGCCTAAAGGCGTAGCTGTAGGTACTTTAGCAATCGGCGATGCTGGCGCAGCCAATGCGGGTCTATTAGCCGCGCAAATATTGGGTTGTCAGCAACCTGAGATCTTCGAGAAAGTTGAAGCGTTCCGCAAAGCTCAAACAGAAACAATTTTAGCTAACCCAAATCCTGCAGAATAATATGAGAGTCTTAGTTTTAGGCGCTGGGCAGCTAGCAAGAATGATGAGTCTTTCATCAATTCATCTCGGCATAGAAGTTTTGGCTTATGATGTAAGTACAAAACAAGTAATTAACCCTGTGACATTTGAAGTGTCAAACTCAACGCTTGAGCAAGAAGTCGAGCGTTCATTTGCTATTACAGCAGAGTTTGAGCACATCCCCGAAGATGTTCTCGCGATTTGTGAATCTAGTGGTAAATTCTACCCAGGTGCACGTTCAATTGCGACGGGAGGCGATCGCAGCAAAGAAAAAGTATTGTTAGACGAAGCGCAGGTGTCATGTGCGCCATATGCTCTGATAACAGAAAAAAGCCATTTTTTAGCAGCTGTAGACAAACTCGGTATGCCACTCGTCATTAAAACCTGCCAAGCTGGATATGATGGTAAGGGTCAATGGCGATTAAAATCTGAAGATCAGGTTGAGCGGGTATGGTCTGAGATGGCAGGCTTTATTGAATCTGGTACGCTAAGTGCACCACACTCAATCATCGCTGAAAAAATGATCCCTTTTGACAGAGAAGTTTCAATCATCGGTGTACGCAGTAAAGATGGTGAGTGTAAAGTATATCCACTTACTGAAAACCAACACACCAATGGCGTATTAACTTTATCTATAGCTGGTAAAGAAAAAGCTGCAATACAAGGCCAGGCAGAAGCTGCATTTGAGAAGCTTGCTACACAGCTTAATTACGTAGGCGTGCTTGCAATCGAGTTTTTCGATGTTGGAGGTCAGCTACTTGTAAACGAGATTGCACCACGGGTGCACAACTCGGGACACTGGACGCAGCAAGGTTGTCAAACTAGTCAGTTTGAAAATCACATGCGTGCGATTACAGGTCTGCCAACTGGCTCTACAAGCTTGCTCCGGCCAACAGCTATGATTAATGTACTGGGACAAGAATCTATACCTCATACCGTACTGTCTGTACCCGGCTGTTCTAGTCATTGGTATGGGAAGCAAGCAAAACCTGGGAGAAAAATGGGACATATCAATGTCTCGGCAGACAACCTCCATCAATTAGGTGAAAGGCTAGCTGAATTGGCAGATATACTACCCGAAGATGACTATCCAGGAGTGCAAGACACCAGTCATGCGTTAATTCTAAACTAAGAAAAGCCGAGCTCAAGCTCGGCTTTTTTATTACAAGTGTAATTAATATGCTTAAGAGTAACTTCTTAAATTCAAACAATTCATTAGTCCTAAAAATTTCGTTTGTTGCTTTCTTTTTCTTGTGTGTAACGCCTTTTGTGGGTTCTGCTTTAGCATTACTTTTTGGCATTGGTTTTGCTCTATGTCTTAAAAACCCATTTGAAGAACAAAGTGCAACGCTGTCTAAATGGCTGCTTAAAATATCTGTTGTCGGCCTAGGATTTAATGTTGATGTAATGCAAGTGATAGAAGTAGGGCGAAGCTCATTGGTTTTAACCATTGTTAGCATCACCGCGATAATCGGTCTAGGTGAGATATTAACTCAGCTTTTTAAGCTCAATCGCAATACTGGTACACTCATTTCTTTTGGCACTGCGATTTGTGGTGGTAGCGCTATTGCGGCGATGGCACCTGTTATAAAAGCAAAACAAGACGAGATTGCAGTTGCATTGGCAACTGTATTCTCTTTGAATGCCGCGGGCTTGTTAATCTTCCCATGGCTTGGCCACTACTTTGAATTAACTGAAAGTCAATTTGCACTTTGGAGTGCATTAGCGATACACGATACCAGTAGTGTTGTTGGCGCGGCGGCTGCTTATGGGCCAGTAGCCTTGGCAATGGCTACTACGATCAAGCTAACACGTGCTATGTGGATTGTGCCATATACAGCACTAGCGGGCGTATTTTGGCGTTCTGAAGAGCGCGCTAGCATTCCGTTATTTATTGTTGGATTTTTATTGGCTGCAGCCATTAATACGATGCTCCCAGAGTATAAAGGTATATGGGATACATGCTACTCCATTGCTAAAGAGTTGCTTGTTGGGACTTTATTTCTAATCGGTGCAGGGATATCAAAGCAAGTGCTTAAGCAATGTGGTTGGCAACCTTTTGTAATGGCTTTAGTTTTATGGATTATCGTGAGTTCAGTATTACTGCTACTAATTTTTGACGGAATTATTCAATAAATTTACCAAATTTTTTTGAACTTTTTTATATTACTCAAGTCAGAGTAATTGAGGCGTGGATATGCCTCATTTCATACTCGTTGTCCATCAACGACTATGTGAGCGCAGAGAGTATTTGGCCAGTAGCTTTACTGGCCTTTTTTTGTCTAAAAAGTATCTAAGCCGTCCCAAACTTTGCCACCAAGCTAAAAACTTTGTTTATTTGTCTTAAACCAGTCGAATGTTGCTCTATCTTCTGATTAAATTAGCCAGATTTATAAATTAAAAGAAGAGCTCTGATGAAAAAATCCCTTTTGAGCATTGCTGTGGCAGGATTACTGCTGACAGGTTGTCAAACAACAAGCCAGACTTCTAATACAGAAGTTGCTATTTCTAAAGCACCAGTCGTAGCACCAATTGTACAAACGCCATTAGATTTTGGTAGTGAGCATATCACCCTAGAACAAGCAATGGCAGATCCTGATTGGATTAGCCGTACTCCAGAAAGTGCATTCTGGGGCGCTGACAGCAGCACTATTTATTTCGGTCAAAAGAAAAAAGGTAATCAATTAAGAGATACATTTGCGATTGATAGCAATAAAGGTATCAATCAAGTTTCGCTCTCAGATTTACACGAAGTAGGCAATGGCAGCGCGATTTACTCAAATGATGGGCGCTTCCAAGCGTATACTTTCAAAGGCAATATCTTTGTTAAAGATCTTCGCACTAATAAAGTTAAGCAGCTAACCAAGACTTCTGCTCAAGAGCGCATCGTGCAGTTTATGTTGTCTGGTGACTTGGCCTATAGAGTGGACAACACCTTTTTTTCTGTCAATGTTGAAACTGGGCTAACTTCTGAGTTGGTCAAACTGCATAACGGAAATAAGCCAAAGGGTACGCAAGAACCTAGTACTTATATTGCAAAAGAACAGCACAAGCTAATCGATTATGTTGCGCTAACGCACAAAAATTCACTAGATGCTGAAGCTCGCAAGGCTGAAATTAAAGACCAAAACCTATCAATTGCTAATAAGCACATTTACCTTGGTGAAGGTAATAACCTTGTTGATGCAAGTCTTTCTCCAAAGGGCGACAAATTGATTGTAGTTGTAAGTGAACACAATGTTTACTCTCAATCTACAGAAAAAGACATGATGCCAAATTATATTGGTCAAGATGGCAACATCGACCCAGTTCCTGCGCGTAGCCGCGTTGCAGATAACAAGCCGGTTGAAGTTGAAGTTATTTACGTTGATTTAGCCACAGATACTCAGAAGTCAGTTGGCTTCGAAACTCTTCCAGGGTTCGATGAAGATGTACTGGCTGCGGTAAAAAAAGAAAACGCAGAAGCAATTGGTGAAAGCTATAAATCTGAAAAGTCTCCACGTGCAATCAAATTAATGCGTGACTGGTACTGGTCTCAATCTCCAATTCAATGGAACAGTGCTGGCGACGAAGTGGCTTTGATGTTCAAAGCTTGGGACAATAAAGACCGTTGGCTTACTACGATGGACTTTGAAAAAGGAGAGCTAACGCCACAGCATAGGCTTCATGATAGTGCTTGGGTAAACTACGCGTACAATGATTTTGGCTGGTTAAACGGTGAAGACTCGCTGTACTTCCTTTCAGAAGAAAGCGGCTACAGTCACCTATACGTAAAACCAATCGACGGTAAAGCAAAACAACTGACTTCTGGTAAGTTTGTTGTTTCAGAGCCAAAGCTTACAAAAGACAACAGTCAGTTTTTCTTTAAAGCTAATGTTGATCACCCAGGTATTTACGAAGTTTATTCAGTAGACGTAAAAACGAAAAAGAAAGAAGCCATCACTGATTTGAATGGTATGACTGACTTTTCGTTGAGTCCAGACGAGTCAAAACTTCTACTTAGACACTCAACGATCATGATGCCAACCGAGCTTTATGTTGCGGATGCAAAACCAGGGACTCAGCCTAAGCGCCTGACCAATACTGTTTCTGATAACTTCCTAAACAAGAAGCTAATTGCACCTAAAATTGTAGCAGTACCATCAAGCCATACTGATGAGCCAATCTACGCGAAAGTTTACTATCCAGCTGATTACAAACCTGGTGAAACAGGTAAAAAGCGTAAAGCTGTGATCTTTAACCACGGTGCTGGTTATTTGCAAAACTCTCACATGGGTTGGTCTGTATACTTCCGCGAATTTATGTTCCATTCATTACTAGCAAGTGAAGGCTATGTGGTAATGGATATGGACTACCGAGCATCAAAAGGTTATGGCCGTGATTGGAGAACCGCGATTTATCGCCAAATGGGTACGCCTGAAATTCAAGATTTGGCAGACGGTGTAAAATGGATGGCAGAAAATGCTAACGTAGATGAAAGTTCAGTAGGTACTTATGGTGGGTCATATGGTGGCTTCATGACTTTCATGGCACTGTTTACACAACCTGAGCTGTTCCAAGCAGGTGCTGCACTTCGTCCAGTTACAGATTGGGCGTATTACAATGACCCGTATACATCCAACATTCTTAACCGTCCAGCAGATGATCCTATCGCTTACAGACGAAGTTCACCAATATACTTCGCTGAAGGTCTTAATAAGCCAATGCTTATTAACGCACCGATGATCGATGACAACGTATTCTTCCAAGATGTTGTACGTTTGGTACAACGTCTAATCGAGCTGGAAAAAGAAAACTATGAAACAGCGATCTACCCAGTTGAACCTCATGGTTTTGTTCAGCCTTCAAGTTGGTTAGATGAATACCGTCGTATTTATAAGCTGTTTAAAGAGAACTTATAAACCTTCAAAAAAAGCCAGCGTAACGCTTAATGCCGA
>NZ_AUXT01000160.1 GCF_001625595.1 Pseudoalteromonas luteoviolacea NCIMB 1942 | reverse complement strand
CAACTACCTTGAAAAACGCCGTTAAACCCATCTCAAATGTTGGATTATTCTCACCAAGGTAATTAACAAAAATAACTTCATCATTATGAACTTGTATTTCCCATTGCCCACTCAGAGGTGTAAACCCTGTTTCTTCATAAACAAAAGTATACGAAGTTTTGGAGGAATTATTCCACATTTCGAAATTGTCCTCAGCTACTGACTTTTCAGGTGTAATATCAGAAGTATCTTCAGATTAGTTACAACCTAGTAAAACGAAATTTTATAATGATAAATATAATAATTTCATAGAGAAAAACCTTACTGATTACGGGTAAATATAACGAGCCTGTAGAATTACTCGTTTCTAATAATTTTTCACTGTCGTATCAACGATAACCGAGTTATTCATTTGATTCAATCGTTTAGTCATTTTCTACTTTAAGAGGGGCTTTATGCGGTTTTGAGGCGGTTTTATGTGGCTTGTTGAGACTTCGGAGAGCTCCCCACTCTTAGTGTATCGTGTTTCGCAATTTTTCTAGGTTATGTACTAAGCAATACAGTTTCCATTGCGCATTCACCTTCTTTTCTCCTCGTAAAGTCAATTTATTCATCCCTTTATTCACTGTGATATTTCCGAATACGGGCTCCATACATCCTAGTCGCTTACTGTATGTCCTTTGGGCTGTCTATTTTGACTTTCATTTTATCAATGTAGCTTCGCTTTTTACGCGAGTCATCATTTTTAAACTGTACTTGCAATGGGCATACTCTGCATTCTTTTAAGTAACCACAGAATCGCATGTATTCTTGATGATGATTTTTTACGTTTGTGCCACTTCGCCACATGAGTTTACCCGCAGGGCATCTGCACGTTAGTGAGGCTTCATCGTAATAGAAGTCTTCTGATGTAAATAACCGGGGTTTGCCTTTTCGTCGTCTCAGTCTGCGCTTCTCTTGCGCCGTTTCATAGGTTTCACTTTCTTTAAACAGCGGATTGCGTTTTCTAAACTGGTTATCTGCTATATAACTATCATACCCACTTTGCGCCATAAATTCTAAGTTGGCTTCACTGCTAAATCCGCTGTCTGCGGTGAATTTACTATGTTGTTTAGTTGGCTGGGTATTCTTATTAAGCTTATCCAGTTGTTGTTTTAATTGTGCCACCGCAGGTTGTAAGGTTTGTTGCTCCCCAACTGAGCCCCATGTTTGTGCTTGTAGTTGGCCATAGCAGGTTACCGAGGGTGAATAATATCTATTAGTTCACAGCAACCAACTCGATTCAAGGTTAGAAAGCAACCAATTAAAAAGCCATTAAATCAGTACCTAAAAAGAGTAATCCTACAGCCTCAACGGGCTAATAATGCTTGGCTAAAATTGGTGAGGCACGAACCAAGCTTTTCCATACTGCCCACTGGCTTATGTATTGAGCTGGGTTTTGGTTGCGCGTCCACCATTTAACTTGGTATAGCTCACCGTTTATGCTTGTTTGCCAGCTGCATAAACAGCATTGGCATTCCACGTAGGTGCTGCATAGGTTTTAGTTGCGTCTTTTATGCTAAACTGATGTGTTTTACACTGTGTGCTTAACCCTTTAGCATCGGTCGCTACAGCATGTACCGTGTAGTTTCCTTCTGCTTGTACTTTGTACGTTGCAGTATAAGGCGCAGAGGTCGAAACTGTGACTTGTTTACCATTAATAAAGTAAGCAACCTGTTTTAGGTCTTTGTCGCTGGCATTAACAGTCAGAGTAATACGCTGGCCTTTGTCAAAGCTACTGCCGTTGGCTGGGCTTGTTAAGTCAACGCTTGGTGCCTCTGGCGTTGGCTCAGTAACATTGTCGGTTACTTTAATGGTACTTCTCACCACTTTTGACTGGACATTATCGTCATCAAACGCAACCGCAGATAACTGATATGTGCCTGCTTTTGTTGGTTTGTTGTTAAGTGCAAACGGTGTGTTTGTCAGCTCAGTTAATAGCTGGCCATTTACACTCACAGCGACTTTTTCAACGAAGCCGTCGGTATCATTGGCATTAAAGCGAATTGCAACGCTCTCACCTAAGTTAATGGCTACATCACCTGTAGGTGCAATTGGCAGTTCCTTGCAGATTGACTCGATACTGAAATGCTCACGGTAAGCGTCAATAAATGCCACGGCTATTTCTGTTTGCGGTCGAGTTCCGCTTGGGCGAAAAAAGCGGCGGCTTGCTTAAAAGTGCCATTTGTTCGTTTTAATTCTTTATTTTCGCGCTCTAACTCAGCCAAGCACTCCTCAGCGGATTGAGAGTTAAAAGATGAGGCAAAAGGCTGAACTTGAGACTTTTTAACTCATGCACGGAGTGTCTCTGGTGTACAACCGAGTTTATCTGAAATGGATACTAGCGCAGCCCAAAGAGACGGCTACTCATGCTGTTGCGTGGTAACCAGCCTAACTGCACGTTCACGACATTCAGTGTATAGCGATTTGATTTTTCATTGTTCACAGTTTCTCAAGAATTTGAGCCTCTGGCAAACCCGGGGAGATTCAGTAAACAAGGGTTATTGTATCTTCTAATGCGAGTAATAAGTTGTGCGTTTGGGCTTGCTCTGTCGTCGCTTTAAAGCCTGATTCTGCAATGGCGCTTGCGGCTATGTGTTCGTTACGAATAAAGCGATAAGCGCCTTCCATATCAGCGGGGGATTGTGTAATGTTCACAAGAGACTTTTCAGGTTCGTTAGCGAGTGTTGAAGCTAACTTTACCAAACGTGCTGTTCTTCGTGGATCTCCTAACTCACTTTTTGCAAATTGTTGCTCTGCCCACTTGGTATGTTGGTCAATCATTATTTTCTCCGGTGTATGGTTTGAAGATCTGATCACACTAAGGAGGTTTAGTTCAAAAAAATCCCCGCTAATTTCTTAGCGAGGATTTGTATATAAGAGACAGGCTTATCGGTGCCTTTTACAAGTAAATATTCAGTTACTTAGTATATCCATGAGGCATATTTGAATCTGTCGTATAACGCTCTCGCAGTTTATCATGGCGTGATTCCGTTGTTACAGACTCACCATTAATCCAAACCTGATCAATGCGCGTGCTAAATTCAAATGGGTCAGCTGTCCAAAGAACGACGTCTGCGCGTGATCCAACAGCGATCTTGCCACCTTCAATGCCAAACGCATCTGCAACGTTAGAAGTCATTGCTTTTAGCGCGCCGTCATGTGTCATACCATTTGCTACAGCAATACCGGCATCAAAACGCATTTGATATACATTGTGACTACCATCACCAGCAACATTCAGAATAACCTTAACACCTGCTTTTTCTAACTCACCGGCGTTACCTAGATGGGCATGCAGCGCGTCAAATCCAGATGGTAGGTTAGAAACAGCACTGACAATAACAGGTACTTCTGCTTTTGCTAATTGCTCTTTTACAAGCACAGCATCATCGCCACCGCTAATGATCAGGTTCAAACCGTACTGCTCTTTAAGCGCGACTAACTCAAGAAGTTGTGAAGCTCTTGATGCATACGCAACAACAGGAAGCTCCCCTCTCAGTACTTGCGTCAATAACTTTTCTTCTGATGAAGGGTCTTTATCTTTTTTCTTGTCTTTCTTCGAAGTTAGCTTTTTCTTTTGGTCAGCCAACTTCTTAACAAAAGATTGCATAGCAGAACCACGTGATGCATCACCACTAACCGCGCCTAAATCAACTATCAAAGCTGTTCTTCGGTCGGTTACACTGTCAAATTCGCCAGATAGATCAGCTACAAATGCTAAACCCATAAACACACCGCTTTCACCCCAAGGCAAAGAAGGTACGCTAACATTTTGTGTAATGCCGCCCTTTCTAGCATAAGGGATTAAACTGGTGCGAGGGTTAAAAGCAGAGCTTGGATCGAATTCAATACCTGACTTATCGTATGCATCTACAGAGCGAGAAACTGCACCGACTTCTATAAGCCCTAGGTGATTCATCGAGCCAATTAATCCAGGTGTCAAAATTTTACCGCTTGCATCAACGGTAATGTCTGCATTGACTGATTTTGGGTTTATTGCTTTGATTTTGCCATCTTCGATAACAACCGTTGCATTCTCTAACACACCTTGATTTGTTTGCGTATGTACGGTCGCATTAGTAATTGCTGTGATTTGAGCGAATGCCGCCGAAGAGCTAAGCAATGCACCAGTTAATATAGATAATTTAAACTTGTTCATTGTCACTCCCCTAGCGCTGACCTAACATAAAATCACTAACAGCTTGGTATTTACTGTCATGGCGATCGTACACTTTAGCGCCGTCGATAAATACTTTTTCAGCTTTCGAGTAAACGCTAAATGGACTTTGGTCCCAAATAACAACGTCGGCTTGCTTGCCCGCAGCGATAGAACCTGTCAGCTCTTCGACACCTAAAGATTTAGCAGCGTTATAAGTGATCCACTTAATCGCATGCTCTTCTTTGATGTCAAAGCCGGCTTCATTTGCCGAGTACATCACTTTTGCAGCCTCATGATTTAGGCGCTGAATCGTCGTATCTGAGTCTGAATGGATAACCGCACATGAATTCTTAGCAGCATCTACAATTGCCACGTTTTCTAATGACATATCATAAGCTTCCATTTTGAATCCCCACCAATCTGGCCAAAGTGCAGCACAGTTGCCGTTTTCACCCAGTAGTTCAGCGATTTTATAAGCTTCAACGCCATGGTGGAATGTACCAGCATGATAGCCAAACTCTTTAGATAAATCGATCATCATTGCCATTTCCTCTGCTTTGTAGCAGTGGTTATGGATTAAGATCTCGCCATCTAAAACACCACGTAATGTATCTAACTTAATGTCACGATGTGGAGCATCTGGATTCATACCAGCGGCATATTCAGCTTCATATTGTTCCCAAGCACGCTTATATTCAGCCGCCTCAATCCAAGCTTCTCGATATCCTGCCATGTTACCCATACGTGTTTTTGGTGCAACACCTTGTCCGCCATATACACGTTTAGGGTTTTCACCACATGCCATTTTTAAACCATATGGTGCTTTTGGAAATTTCATACCTTGCATGGTTTCTGAAGGCACGTTCTTCAATGTAACGGCACGACCACCAAACAAGTTCGCCGAACCTGGCAAAATTTGTAGTGATGTAATACCACCTTCTCGGGCACGATTAAAGCCTGGGTCTTGCGGCCATACAGAATGCTCAACCCACACTTGCGCAGTGTTTGGGTTAATCATCTCATTGCCATCTTGGTGAGACTCTACGCCAGGGCTAGGGTAGGCACCAAGATGAGAATGGTTGTCAATGATACCAGGCGTAACCCATTTGCCAGCCGCATCAATTGTTGAATCTGCGGTAACAGACAAGTCTTTACCAACTTGGCTAATTTTACCGTCAACAATATACACATCAGCATCGTTGATTCTTTCGCCAGTGCCAGTGAGCACGGTTGCATTCGTGATTAATGTACTTGAAGTAGAGTGAGGCTTGTAAGTACTTGGATAAGGATTTTTCTCGATTGTGACTTTATCTTTTTGAGGACCAGTATCTTGCTGGCAACCAAAAAGAGCTGTGCTTAGAGCAAGCACGATCACAGAGGGTTTAAATATATGCATTTTCTTCTCTCTGTAGTTTTTATGTGACTGTAGCTAAAATTCACATAAATTTCGATAAAAAAGCCTCAAAATGCAATAAATTATGATGAATTACCTTAAAACCGTAAAATTGTTCAAAATTTATGTACAATTTTTAACTCGCCAGATGATTTTTTAGACACACTTTCACACACCTAGACACACTTTTGAAATAGGTTTTAATGAAAGCCTGAAAAGTTGGAAAAACCCTCCAAATAATACGTTACAAAGATGCTAATTAAAAAATAACCTTAATTTATTTTTATCGTTTAGTAATAATTGAGGTTTTTTTTGCTCCTATAATTAACCAGTTAGAAGCATAGATTACCGATGTAATAATTGCTTACATTCGCACAACTTTCGATTACAGCATTTTGATAAAAAAACACCAATACTGAAGGTGAGTCGCACAAAACACCAAGTTTGGAGAACGAAAATGAAAGCTTTAATAACCGCTGTTGCACTAGTTGGACTTGTATCTACTGCTAATCATGCAGAAGCCGTTGAATTTGTCGCCGCTGACGATAGCTTAGCAACACATCTGTGTGTGGCATTTGCGTCAAATCGCCCACATGTCATGCTGGCAGAGCTAAGAGGAAAACACTCTCTGAAAAAAAATATAACCAATAAACTACACTGTAACGATATGGATTTACAAGAGTTTGCTGAAACCTACAGCCTCACTCGTAATGCTAAGTTCATGAATATTGAATTAGATACTAAGACTTCCATCAAAGATTTGTCTGCTCAGAAAAATACGCCTGCAACAGTCATATTATCAGGTTCAAGATAATGACTAGACCGTATAAATTAGGTAACAAGTGCGCATTCTATGGGTTGTAAATGCGCACTTATAAGCTACACAAAGCTCGCGATTAAACCAAATATACCACCAAATACCCCCCCCCACACAACAAGCCAGCCCAAGTGTGTGTGTATCATATTCTGCACTATGTTCTTGACCATAACAGGCGTTAATTCATTTAATCTCTCGTCTACTGCATGCTCAATTGCACTTCGAATGGAGTCCAGTGACTGGCCGTTTGTCAAAATACCTGACACCTTGTCTTTAAATTCAGGCTCTTCACTGATCTCTTTTAATGCTTCTTTCATTTTATCGGTAAACGTGTCTCTCATCGGCTCTATAGCTTCTTTTCCGCCCACCATTGCAAGCATTGCACCAAATTGCGAGCCTTCAATAACCTGCACCAGCTTATTAAACGCAATTGACAGGTCAGCATGTTCAATAACCGGATTTAAGTCGATATCTATTTGATTTTTAGAAGCAAAGCTTTGTAGTTTGTCTTGATTAAAAAACTCGTCCAGAATTAACTCTTTAATTGCCACCTTAAACTCTTTAAATTTAATCGTGATAACGCCCGAGCCGTATAATCCAGGTACTTTTTCAAACAACATGTGTACAGCTAGCCAATTTGTTACCGCACCTGACAATGCGAATAAACCCATAGTTAAAACCAAGTCATTTTGACTTAGCCAGCCACCCGCTACGAGCGCAGCTGCAAGTAAGTTTGTTAATACACTTTTATTCAATGTGGAATTCCAATACGATTCTAAAACTACTGCTATTTTATTGAATTTAATTTTGCACTCAAGTATTTGTGTTATAGCCAAAATCGTCCATAGTTAAAAAAAGCATGAAGACACCGCCGAGCAAACTATGTGGAACCTTGTAAATCAATACATCAGTGATGCAATTCATGACCATTTTGAGTTTACTCGCAAGACACTACTGCCCTGCAGTGCCAAATCTAAAACGTTTAAGATAGAGAACGATAAAAACAGTTTTCTCGTAAAGGTTGACCAAGTATGTGCACTTGAACGTTATGAGTGTGAAGCGCAAAACCACACGCTCTTAATTCGAGACAGTGACTTTTTGGTAGCAGATCCCATCACAATAGGCTCAAGCCTTGAGTATTGTTTTATTGTGTTTGAGTGGCTAAATACACAGCCCGATCAAGAAAATTGGTATGAATGTGGTAGGACACTTGCCAAAATGCACGCAAGGCACGAGCAAGAAATGTTTGGCCTTGAGCAGGACAATTACTTACTGGGCTTATCTCAACCAAACCAATGGCACAAAAAGTGGTCTATTTTTTTTGCAGAAGAGCGCATTGCATGGCAGCTTCAACTTCTTCAAGAAAAAAATATATCTCTGGTCGATATCGATCAATTTGTCGAGCAGCTTAAACCATTGCTGAGCCACCCACTGCAACCTTCTTTGCTACATGGATACTTTTGGCGAGGCAACATCGCTTTTGCCCATAAAAAGCCGTGTTTGTACTCTCCTGCATGTTACTACGGAGACAGAGAAGTCGATATTGCCAACAGCGAACTATTTGCAGCTTTACCTGAGGCATTCTATACCGGTTACTCAGACACATACCCCCTTGAGCAAAGCTATCAACAACGTAAAGCTATATACCAGCTATACACACTTTTATGCCACGCCAACTTGTTTGCCGGAGACTATATATTGCAGTCTCAAAAGCAAATTGAGACAATTTTAAAATAGCTGAAACATAGCGGTAATAATTGCAATAACTGCTATAATAGAGAAAGGAATGACAGAGCGGTTGTTGGAGTAAAACCATGAAACAGCTGTATCACCAACGTATAAGTTGCCCTCACTGTGGTCACCACATTTTTGTAGATTTAGATACCAGTGAAGGCGATCAAGATTATTACGAAGATTGCGCGGCGTGCTGTAACCCAATTCACCTCAATATGCATATTGATGAAGCAATCAATAAATTGGAATTACGAATCGACAGTGACGACGAGCAAATCTTTTAATCAATCGGGTTTAGAGTGTTTTTTCTCAAGTAATGTTCTACGGTGTTAACAATTGTGTAGGTTTGCTGGTCAACTTCAATATTGAACTTATCACCGTTGAAGGCACGACCAATGTTAGTAATCGACAGCGTCTCAGGGATCAGATGTAACCAAAAGCCATCTTCATCTACTTGACCTACGGTTAGGCTTGCACCATTTACAGCGATAAACCCTTTATAGAAAACATACTTAGACCACTCTTTTGACAGCAAAAGTTTAATTTTTACGTTTTCTGCTGTTCTCACAACTTGATCAACCGTTGCCATATCGTGAATATGACCGGAAACAATATGCCCACCAAGTTCTGTACCAAATGTCACTGAACGCTCAAAGTTTACCTTATCACCACATTTTAATTTGCCCAGATTAGTCAATTTTAACGACTCATCAATAACATCAAAGCAAACTTGACCAACGACGTCTGATTGATTAATTTCAAATTGGACAACTGTCAAACAACAGCCATTGACAGCGATGCTTGCTCCAATCGTTAATTGCTGCAGATATTCATTGCCAACAGACAAAACCAAGCGCATCACGCCATCATTTAAAAGTGCACTTACAACCGACGCTTGAGTTTGAACAATACCTGTAAACATGTTTTTTCCGAGAATAATATTATGCGTCTAGTTTACCCTAACCTTAGTCAGCCTGAAACAATATGAAACAAGTTATTTCATAGATAAAAAGCAAAAACTTCAATAGAATACCTTTTTTATGAATTCTGAGCTCTAATATGAAGTTTGAACTTTGGGAAGCCAAAAGACTTGTGCGATTGGCGACGCCAGTTTTTCTTGCCCAAGTTACATTGGTGCTAATGTCTGTAGTTGATACAATGATGGCTGGGCAGGTTAGTCCTAATGATTTAGCTGCGCTGTCTATCGCTACCGGCGTGATGAACCCGCTCATGTTTTCTTTACAGTCCATTTTACTGGCTATTACTAGCCTTGTCGCACATAGTTACGGTGCTAAAGATCAATCTAGCATAAAGCGCTTTTTTCAACAGGGACTATATTTAGCTGTCGCACTCTCTACCCTCGGCTTTGTTGCAAGCTATTTTACGCCTGGCCTATTCGCGAGTATTGGAACAGAGCCGCATATTGCTCAACTTGCACAAGATTACATTGATTACGTCAAATACGGTCTAGTGGCCTTTTTAGTGTTTTCAGTTTATAGAAATGTAATTGAGGGCATGGGTAACACCAAAGTAGCGTTTTACATTGGCGTATTAGGCCTCTGTATTAATGTTGTAGCCAATTACATCTTTATTTATGGCAAGCTAGGAATGCCTGCGCTTGGTGGTGCAGGCTGTGGTGTAGCAACCAGTATTGTTATTTGGACGATGGCCATTACTCAAATTTGCTACAGCCTCAAAAGCAAGACGATCAAAGGTAAGTGGCTGTTGAGTGATTTTATGAGACCTCATAAAGAAACGCTACTGCAAATATTTAAGTTGGGTTTACCAATCTCATTCGCGACTTTTTTTGAAGTCACCTTATTTGCATGTATCCCGCTATTTATAGCTGATTTGGGTGCTGTTGCAGTGTCAGGTCACCAAGTTGCTGCAAGCGTTACCATGATACTGTTTATGCTCCCGCTGAGCTTGTCTATGGCGATAGGGATTAGGATCGGCAATATTAGCGGGCAAAATGATGTACCGAAATTAATCAACAGTACTTTTACCAGTTTCATGTTAGCAATTATTGTTGCAGCAATCGTTGCGCTTGGAACTTACATCGTTAGAGATGATATAAGCTGGTTATATACCCAAGAAAAGGAAGTTGCCCTGCTCGCTTCAAGTATTATTGTGCTCGCTTGTGTTTACCAATTACCAGATGCACTACAGGTTTCTGCAAATGGTGTGTTACGAGGACTTAGATATACTAAACCGATCACTGGTGTTACATTTTTCTCTTATTGGATAATCGGTTTTTCGCTGGGTTACGTATTAGCAAAGACAGATCTAATAGTACCAGCAATGGGCCCAACTGGGTTTTGGATTGGTATCATTGTAGGATTATCCGTTGCAGCAGTTCTGCTGATTTATTTTGTGAGGAGAAAACTCATTGAAATGCAAACTGTTAATAGCGCTTAGCTTAACGCTGCTAGGGTGCACACCAGCCCCTAGCGATGTCAATCAAGCATACAGTGAACGCCTAGCAAATGTAATTGGCGTGAGTGAAGCAGTTATCAAAAAGCCTAAAGCTACTTCGTTGTTTGTAACCAAAACTCCAACTTCAAGCTACACTATTTCAGTCATTGACTTAGCAAAACTGGGCCATTGCCGCGTTGCGACACATATCGCCAATCATAATAATCAACTTGGAAAGCTCGCTAAACCCAGTGAGCTCTTTAAGTATAATGTTAACTTTATCCGCTATGCCCAAGCCTGCATAAAGCACCAACAAACTGACAGTGATGTAAAAGAGACCTTATCACTGGCACTCGCAGAAAAACAAGCAAGTCTCCCCGCATCACTTGCGCATGTGTTTACCAATGAAAAGGAGTTAACCAAACTTCTGTCTCTAACTTTTGAAGAAGTGACATATGAGATAAGTAATGGAGAAATAGCCGCCCAAGAAGCGTTGTCTATACTGGCGACACTCGCAAACAACCTAAACGAACCCAATTTAATTGATGAAAACAAGCTCACCAATGCGCTCGAAAAACTCAACAATAACCAATATGTACAATCATTGCTGACCAGCACACGAAAACAGATATTGTGGAACACCAGTAGCACACATTGGCTTTCACAACTTTCATTAGAAAACGGTATTTGCCCTGAGGGGAAAAATAAGAAAAAAGCGAAGGTGCTTAATAACGTATTTCAAAAATACTATATTCAGGAAATTCAGGCCTACCAATCAAAACTAGCGCAGCGTTTACACACCCTAGAACCCTACTTTGCAACTTTTACAGAAAAATTTGGCAAAGACGTCTACCCAAACCCCATTACACCCATTTTAAATGAACTAAAGCTAACAACTAAGCAACACGTTTTTTGGTGGCAAACATTTTATAAAGTGTGCAAAGTAAAGCCATTGTGATCAAAAAAAACTCAGACAAACAAAAATTTAGCAAAGATACTTGATCCTAAGTTCAGAGCACTATATATTAGCCGCCGTCGCACAGAAACACTGTGTACTAGTACGACCGTAGCTCAGTTGGTTAGAGCACCACCTTGACATGGTGGGGGTCGGTGGTTCGAATCCACTCGGTCGTACCAACTTAACAAATTTAGGTTAAAGATATAACACGACCGTAGCTCAGTTGGTTAGAGCACTACCTTGACATGGTAGGGGTCGGTGGTTCGAATCCACTCGGTCGTACCAACCTAACGATGTTAAGTCTAAATTTATACGACCGTAGCTCAGTTGGTTAGAGCACCACCTTGACATGGTGGGGGTCGGTGGTTCGAATCCACTCGGTCGTACCAAAAAAATTCAAAAATTGTACAACCGTAGCTCAGTTGGTTAGAGCACTACCTTGACATGGTAGGGGTCGGTGGTTCGAATCCACTCGGTTGTACCAATAAAATCAAGTACTTACCTAGATTCACAATTATCTAATACTTAAAACAAACTTATCATCAGCTCAAGTTAACTTTCCAACTTGTTTCATTAAATTTTACTTCACTTACTCCTGTATTACCTCCTAGTGGAGAAAAAGGGGAGCAAGCTTCTATTGCACTAAACTCTCTGATTTAGCGTTGTGCACAATTATATAGTTACTCAGTACGGTGTCAAAATTGCCCGATTTCCCATCTAAGCATAAAACTAGCAAATGAATTTTTGACAAACTTCTAACTAACCTGAAAGTGGGATACTGGCTGCCACGGATGCCCTTCTAAGTGTCACTATGCATATTTTCATGCATCGCGATCATGCAATAACATCGATGCCGATCACTTTTGGCTAAAAATCTTATTGAGCGATCGACTTAGGTTATTCGGTGATCAACTTGATGTTATTGACGTAAAAGTCACCCTTTCTCTCACATTGTAGGTGTGTTTAACCATTATTCTTATCGTTTTAACCGCGATGGGGATAACTATGCCAACGGCACCTATATCAATGAGAAAATTAAAAGAAATATTACGGCTAAAATACGGCGCAGATTTAACGCATCGTCAAATAGCTAAAAACGACAAAGTTCGGACAGGCATATTTTAAAAGAAAAGTGACTGAGAGCCTTTGCCCCCAATTCGTTAAGTACAAAAAATTAAATTACACCCGACAAAATGAGCGCTTTGAATTGTCGAAGACCCAATTATAAATACATTAATAGTGATAAAAAGTGGTTTTCATTCGTAGAAATATTTAGCCATATACCTACTATTTTTTGGTTTAAATATGCGTTTGTTATTTCCAAGTGAAGTGTCTTGAAGTATATCCTCGATTTTTACTAATTCATCGAATTATTGGTTCAACTCATTTTCCGTAAGCTCCACCAAATAGCAATATCAAAACCCTATTTTTGATAGAGTTTTGTTTTTCAAGGATTTAAGTAGTGTATGAATGGGGACGTAAATGAGGTATGGTTTGTCACGTTTTTGTCCCTACTGATGTTTTAATCTTTAATTAACTTGCACGGAAGATCTACTGGTATTTCGAATTTAACCCGGTGAGCTATGTTTGATTCATCATTACTTTTCATACCTCCACCAAAAGACAAAACTGCCAGTTTAGCTTTTGCGCTGGTATCTCCATCAGAGCTTTCTTTTACTGTTACAGCAATATCGAACTTAATTAATTACTTTTCAGGCCTATCAGTCACCACATGGCTTTTAATACCCATTAAATTACCATCTGCTCTATAAACGTCCTGGTATTTGGTGGGTTAACTCTTCCTCCCAGACTTTCTACTTCTTCTGAAGCTTCTTTTACCCCTTTATTTATCTGAATTATTGTTTCTTTTACTTGTTCAATGCATCATTTATGCGCTGACCAATTCATCATCGAGTTGGTTGGTTGTCTTGCTGGCCAAGTGCTTGGCTGTGGCGAGACAAACGCGCTTGATGAATACTTCGGTTGCAAGTTTGGTCAATAGGTATTTACCCAGAGTACTTAACATGGTTTTTGTTCTCCAGTTTGGTTACTGTTCCTTAAGCTCTTTCATTCCTTGCTTAAGCCACCCTACATCCGTGCGAACGGCTGCGACTGTTTCTACCCCAATTTGGATAAGAGTTACGATTGTTGCAGTGTCTGGCATCCTGCCCCCTTAATCATTTACGATGATAAAAAGCAAGTTCACCGAAACCCAAATTATCAGCATGATCAAAGAAGCTAAATTAGGAGTTCTGCCCCTCAAATTTGCCATAAACATGGCATCAGGCAGAGCGCCTTTTACAAGTGGTGTTCAAAATACGGAGGCTAGGAAGCGTCAGATGATAATTGAAAGAACGTTTAACTCGATCGACTACTTTTACCTTATCAATCCAACACACACTAACGATCCAATTCAGGCACATAGTATTTGATATCAGACTGCGGTGTTAAACGCATAGTCAAAATTAACTGGTGCTTTTTTGAGTTATAAGACAGGACGTCACTGTCAGTCACTTGCTCTTGAGGGATCCGAACAACTGGAGTTACCGTTTCAGAAACAAAATCATAAGACTTTATTGTATAAAAACCTTGTCCTTCACTCTTAAAAAAGATTTTATCTTCGTACCTGGTCCAAGAGTAGTTATTGTTAAATTCACTTTTACTTAATAGCCTTTCTCTTTTATTTGCTTCTCGTAAATCTTGTTTCCACAGTGTATCGCCGTAACTGTATATGAGTGTTTGAGGGTCGATAAAGTTGCCGATGTAAGCACCTTTATGTGTAAGCTGCGTTAGTTCAAACGATTCTATGTCTAATTTAAACAGATTTGATCTACCACCAACCTTTTGCTTGATAACTAGATCCTTATTGTTTGGGTGCCAAATCGGGCGGCCAACTACACCAAGTCTTAGCTCTAATTTAGTCAGCTCTTTACTCGCCAAATTATAAATATATATTTGGTCATCTTCCTTGTTTTCAACGACGCTCACCACCAGCAACTTTGTGCCGTCAGCCGACCAAGTTGGATACCGCAATTTTTTATTTAGATGGGTTAACTGTGTTCGGTTAAAACCATCTTGATCAGAGAGCCATAGCTCATAGTGACCCGATTCATTAGAAAGAAATGCCAATTTGTTTTGTTCTTTAGAATATACGGCGTTTTGATTAGCAAAATGAGATTCTATTAGCGGTTGTGGGCTGATTGCGACTTCGTCACCTAATTGATAACTTGCAACAAAATAATTTTCACGCCGCTTCTGAAAAAAGATTCCCTTATCGTTTGAAAAAGAAGGGTAGCTAAAACCCGCTATGTCGATCTTGTACTTTTGTTCATTTGCAACGTTAACAATGAAACCTGTACGTTTATCGGCAGTTTGTTCACCATATGCAAGGTAGTCACCAGAAGGATGCCAACTTAACCCTACTATGTCACTATGATCCTGAGACAGTATTTTTAACTCTTGCCCGTTAAGCGTGTACAAAGCAATTCGCTCTAAAGTTTTGCTTTTTCTTTGCGTCACCGCAAGCGTTTTCCCGTCAGGAGAAAAAGCCATATCTCGGTCACGATATTGACAGTCAACAGCACACCTAAAGCGTGTTGGTTTGGCATTTTGCCGTGCTAGGTCTAAAAAATATATACCGTCGGAAGGGTCCCCTTCTTCTTGCCCATGAAATGCCAACGTTTTGCCATCGTTTGAAATCGCAATATAGTTATAGCCAGATTTGACTGGGCAATTAGCAAGCTTTGAGATCTCTTTGGTGTTTAAAGACAGTTTTACTATTTCGCAACTTACGGCATTTTTTTGTGCAAAATATAGAGCTGATTGGTCTGAACTCCAAACTGCTTTAAATGGCGATTTATCAGCAAAAGTTACCTGCTGGAGTGGCACATTTTCGTCACCAAGTGTTTTAACGTAAAGCTGTCTGTCTCCACCAGCGTTAGAAGTAAATGCCAGCAATTTACCATCAGGAGAGGGAACTGGACGCAATTCGCTCCCTGGCATTTTGGTGATACTAGTCACACCAGAGGTGATATCTTGTTGAGTCACTTTTTTCTGCAACGAGAACATAACGCCACTAATAATCGAAGCTACAACAATTAAAGGGAAAACTAGGCTTTTATTCGTGTAGTCGCTTTGAACCAATGGTTTTTCTATGCCCACTGGTTGTGGTGTAACATTAAGCTTGTACCCTCGCTTTCGGATAGTTTCGATAACTTCTATCTCTGCATTTGGATGGTTAAAAAACTGTCTAACTTGCCAAATGGTGTTAGTCAGCGCCTTCTCTCCAACAGCTTGATTACCGTCCCAAATTTGCTCAATCAGCTCATCTCGACTAACAACCTTGGGATGTTGTTCAGCTAAATAGCGTAAAACATTCACGACTTTTGGTGGTGCAGGATAATTTTCATCTAGGCAAGTAATTTGGTTTTCATTGACATGAACTATATATGGGCCAAGACTAAACACATCATGATTTGTCATCAATATTATTTTACCCCAACACAATCTCTTGAACAGGCAACTTGGACTCTCTTTAACTTACAAATCCTTAAGTCCATTTTTTGTGTACAAGATAAGTGTGTTTTTTGTTTTAACTATGTGAAACTTAAGAACACGTACATTACATCAATTCAGTTAAAATGATAGGTCAGTGTTTCACTTCAAGCAATAGTAAAATTTTTATGAGCATACTAGTTAGGCTAGCAGAAGGAGATTAAAAATACGTGACATATGGGGGTTATTGGCTTAATGTTTAGGTTGCAACTAGCACGATGTTCACAATAACGAATACGACCCTTAAATAAAATAAGGCAGCTAAGAGCATGGTTGTTTTGGCTTAGCTGCCTTGGTTAAAAACAATCGGTTTGCAATCCACTATTTAATCAGTGTAACTAGAGTTTGGCCTTGAGGTACGGCGAACAGTTATTGCAAGTACAAGAAGCATCAACAAGCCCCAGACACTAAATGCACCGTTAGACGGCGGATCTTTATCTTCATTTGTGATAGTTATAACCGCATCTTCATAGTCTTGATGTAAAAAGTCTGATTCAAGTGTTACTTTAAACTTCCTTGAGCCATCGACTTCCAAATTATCGATGATGCCAATATCAATGACCTTCTTGGTTTCACCTGCCTCAAACGTAATTAGCTGCTCTACCCCGTTGTAGTCAAAGCCACTTTTTGCAGTGTCATCTTCTGTTTTTAAATAAACGTGCGTTGACATGTCCGTAGCAACACTTTTTTCGATAGTAACTGCAATGGATTTGGCGGCTTCAGATACCTGAGTGTTGTCTAACTGAAGGTTATAAGTGTAGGCGATATCTTCATTGTCAATCGTGACCAACAAATCGGCATAGTCATCGGCTAAATTATCTGACTCAAGCTTAACCTTAAATGCGCGGGCACCGTCGACAACATCGTTGTCAAATATGGAAATATCTATTTCTTTTTCGGATTCATCTTTGGTAAATATTATTGTTGTATCAAGTTCATCGTAGTCACTACCCGCTTTTGCATCAACGTCTTCTGTCACAACGCGCAGAGTGGATGACACATCTAACTCCCCCTTCCTTACTAGCTGAATTGTCACTTTGCCTTCATTTTCCAACACCGTTACATCCGATGCAGCAAAGTCATAGGTGTAGCTAACCGACTCACCATTTATGAGGAATGCATCAAATGACGCATCACCCTTCTCCCCTTCAATAATATGCACCAGCCTCAATTGCATTGGAGAACTGCGATAATTAACTAAGTCAACAGACTCTTTGTACCATACATCACCATCTGGGTGCTGCTCACCTTCTTTCCTCCATAGCTCAGTCCACGTATTGCCATTGTCGATTGTGGCCTCAATAAGACTAGTCCCCATATCAACACCGTGTTTGTTAAAATAAAACTCTAACTTTGGGTTTTTACTGTATGACAAGTCATAGCAAGGGCTCACATAGTTTAACCTGTCTCCTTTTTTCGCAAACACGAGGCCGTCGATATCTGTATCATCTCGCTTGCTGCTGTCTACTTGCAAGTAACTATGCCCTTCATAAGGCTCGTCGGCACCTGTACTGCTCGAGTTTGAATCTGGTGATGTTCTAAAGAAGAATGGATTGTTCTGCACATCCTGTACCCAAGGGTGCTGCAACTTTTCGTTAAAATTAAAGCCATCAAAATGTGGAAAGTCTATAACTACCGAAGAGTTTTCACAGGTCGGTATTACGCGCCCCTTACCATATTTATTAAATAAGTGATATTTATCCCTTTGTAAAACATACTGCATCCTGTCGACTTGTTGAGCTGAGAAATGTGTTCTACAGGTATTGTCTCCTTGGCCCATAATATTTTTTGCATCTGGTGCAAACGGTGTCCCCTCTTCATCAACTGCTGTACCCGAGTAAATACAATCTTCAATGTCGTCTTCAAGCCCGTCGTGAGACGGTGGTGTATCAATGATTTGATCTCCATATAAGTAGCCTTTACTGCCTATTTGAACAGAAATTGGCTCTTCATCACCGTCGGAATACGTGTGTATTAAGCTGAAGTTATGGCCTATTTCATGTGCCAAAGTCGTTTTATCCAGATCTTCTGAGTCCACCAATACACTGTCTATACCATGATATGGCCAAAATGCTCGCCCATTTACTCTCTCAAAGTCTGCGACCATTATATTGAATGCTTCTCTATCAAAATATGGCTCTACAAACAGCATTCTATTATCTGGATCATAGTCTTCGTCATTATATCCAGGCATCTCATTGTTACTGACAAACACCGTCGATTTATAACGATATGAATACCCACTACCACCGTATATTGCGTTTAGCTTCTGTATAGACTCATCGATTTTTGCTTTATCTACCTGTGCATTGGTGCCTGAGTTATCCGATGCCGCTACAATAAAATGTAGGTCGATATTATTGACTTCTTCAGCATTCACCAGTAACGACGAAACGCAAAATAAAGCTGCAACGCCTATTCTAGATATAATTTCTATCTGTTTTAATTTGGTTTTATACACTTTGTTGTCACTCCCGTTAGATGGATGCCCCTTGAACGTGCACTTCTTGCAAAGCTCTACTCTTATATACAGACCACTAATCAAACTGCTACCCCATGATTTCCTCAGTGTGCCAAAAAGTAGTGCCAAGCAGATCTTGATATTGACGCTCACCAGATCGTTTAATCTTTGGCTTGTGTCGCACCAGTCAATTTCCTCATGTTTAAGTGTCTTGGTTTGACCAGCATTCAGACTTAAGCCTTTTAAACATAAAAGTAAGGGGCAGCATCTTGGTAAAAATCATTAAAAAGCCTAGAATTCACCCCTCACAAGTGGACAAAGCAGGAACTTATGCTTGAACCAATTTATTCATACGACTTGTAGGTAGATAGGTAAACCTCGTGATTATCTTTTAAACCTCTTTTTTGCCTCTATTTTGTTCTCAGTCAGAATTGGGCTTAGGTATAATAAGTAGTTTTCGAAAGGCAAACAGTTTGCTTAAATCACGCTTTGAGGTCTAAAAACTACATCACTATGCAATGGTGCTCTATAGCAACTGCCATATTTAGCGAAATTGAGGGCAAGGTGTTCCAAAATTTTATGCAGGAACCCGACAGGTCCACATCAAAGGAATACTAGATGTAAATCTATATTTTTAATTAATTTACATAAACAAGAACTGGGCTACTCATTGTTTTTTTTCAGCAAAAAAATAAAACTTAGCCACCGTCTAAAGGCGGTATGTTATTTTGGGGGACTGAAAGTCCACTTATATTTCGGCTGAAGCCAATGACTATCATTGGCAACTGCATTGTCGTGTGACTTTTGCTCAAATGATGCTCTAAGTATTCCTTTATCATTTCTATTTAACTCGCCCGCCGTTACACAAAAATATCCTCTCTCCCAAAAATGTTGGCCAGAGATATTTTTAGATGTAGAAACTCTTCGAACAACTGCACGTGATGTTTTTCCTTTTATTCATCTCATTATTTCCGAAGGCGGAAAATTTGGAGGTGCTGATACAAGCAGATACACATGATCTTGAATCCTCCCTCTCAGAGTTTCTATTTCCAAGTACTCGTAACTCTGCCTGACTACATCCCTGACCCTTAAGCTCACCCCCCTATTCAAAACTTTATATCTATATTATTTTTCGACCCACACAACTTGGTACTCAATTTTGTACTTGGCATGAGAACCTTGACGATATTTCACTTAAATATATTAAAGTCAACTGCTAGCTAAACGGGTGGGTTAAACCTACAAGGTGGATAAATTAACTATATTAATCAATACACTATAAGTTAGATATTAAATAGATGTATAAAAGAGATAAACAAGAGATAGTTTGTATTGCCCTGTTGTAATCCGGTTGCTTAGATTACACATAGGCCTGAACAATCATCTGGCCACGTGCGAACCTAGATGTAAAAGCTGGGTAGAAAAAAATTATTGAGGAATCGGCAACAGGGTAAATATACATGAAAAACATGAGAAAAAATCTCCTCTATGGCGCTATACGAGTAGCAATATTTGGCGCAGCTTTTGGTGTTGTAGCTCAACAGCAAAATACCTCAGCATCAGATCTTAAAAGTGTGCAAGTAACTGAAACAAAGAAAGTAACAAAAGCAGTAAAGGAAGACGAAAAAATAGAGCACATTGTGGTTACTGGTTCTCGTTTAAAACGCGATAGTTTTAGCGTTACAACGCCTCTTGTTACATTAAACCGAGACGCAATTACAGAATCAGGTTTAGGATCTCTATCTGAAATACTCGTTGACGGGATCCCTGCTCTCAATGCAGCCATAAGCAACACAACGAGTCAGTCTAGTGTATCTACAACTGGTCTATCTTCGATTAGCTTGCGGGATTTAGGTTCAGATAGAACACTCACCTTAATTGATGGACGCCGAGTGGTCTCAAATAGCTACAGCGGAAACGTAGTAAGCTTAAGCACCATTCCGAGTGGCATGGTCGACAGGGTAGAAGTTATAAGTGGCGGTGCATCAGCAACTTATGGCGCTGATGCTGTTGCAGGCGTAGTGAATATCATCACTGAAACTGGTAAAGAAGGGGTCAGCTTAAAAGCCAGAACAGGAGAATCTTTTGAAGGGGGTGTTAGAGAGTTTTCTTTAGATTTGGATTATGGTACCTACTTTGCCGAGGATAAGGGCTACGCACTGCTTACGACCAGTTGGGAAAGAGAATTCGGAATGACTTTTTTTGATCGAAAGCGCGCACAAGTTGAAGATGCCCACCGCTATGACGACGAACTCATGTGTAATCAAATGCTCACAGTTGATGGTTTCCAATGTATGAAAGATATCAGCCAAAGTGACTGGGCCAGCAAAAACGATGGTATTCCGGGCGGTGTATTCTTAGAAAACTCACGAAACGATACTCAATTTTGGTATGACGGCCAAACCCTTCGCGATGACTGGCGTGGCAACGAAGAACGATTTGGCATCAATAGCAATCAATACGTTATGCTGAAAATCCCTAACGATAAATTTTCAATCGCAGGTAAAATTGAATATGACCTCTCTGACGATTTAAAAGCGTATGGACAGGTTCAGCTAAGTATTAATAATGCGTTTAATAATAAATCACCTGAAAATGAATCAGAAAGTGACGACGTGCCCATATTCGACCCAATCACAGGTGATCCAGCAGGTGATGTGGAGCCCGGTTACATACCAATTGATAACCCATTTGTTCCACAAGCAATAATCGATAGCGAACCATATAGAGATAGGATCTATTGGGACCGACGCTTTAATGAAGTAGGTAACATTTCCACAGACAATACGCGCACCACAATAAGAAGCTGGGCAGGCCTTCAAGGAACTGTGTTTGATGGTGAATGGGATTGGGATATGTCTGTAGGCTATGGCAAGTTCCATCAAGAACAAATCCGCTTAAACGAGTTGAATGTTGTAAACGTAAACCAAGCACTCCAAGCTGAAAAACTCGCAGACGGCACCATTCAGTGTAAAGATGCAGCAGCAAGAGAAGCGGGTTGTGTGCCGCTTAATCTCTTTGGTGAAGGCTCCATTACACCCGAAATGGCCAATTGGATCCGTACCAACCCAACACTCAACACCTATATAGAACAAGTAAACTTTTTGGCGTATATGACTGGTGAGCTGTTTGAGTTGCCAGCAGGTCACGTTTCTGCGGTATTTGGGGGTGAGTATAGAAAAGACACGCAAGAAATTAAAACTTCAAGAGACATGCAAGTAGGTGGTATTACTTGGAACGTCGTTCCTCAATTTAAGGGGGACATGAGCGTTTTTGAAGCTTTTGCTGAATTTGATGTACCGCTGTTGAAAAATAAGCCATTTGCGAAGTCTCTGTCTCTTGAAACATCCCTAAGACTGGCTAATTATGATATTGATGCCATAGGTACAGTTGCAAGCTACAAAATAGGTTTCCTTTGGCAACCAATAGACAACTATTTTGTGCGCGCAAATTTCGCCCGAGCGCAGCGGGCACCAACCATTACAGAACTCATGTCTCCGCCTCGAGGTGATTTTGATAGCTTTAGTGATATTTGTGACAGCGTAACGGCGACCTCAACAGATCCTGGTCATGATATGTGCCGCCTTGACCCAAACATAGCCGCACTACTTGCTGCAGATCCTGATTTTGAATTTGAGGATGAAAGCAGCAGCAAATACTCTCCCAATACTGGTAATCCTGAATTGCGCGAAGAAACAGCCGATACCTTCACTTTCGGTATTACCATGACACCAGTTGAAGGGCTAAGCCTTGCTGTTGACTACATTGATATTTCAGTAATCGACGCTATTTCAGAAATCTCGAATAGCCGTATTTTGGATGAATGTTATAACTCCAGCACTCCGTTTGGAAATGACAATGCATTTTGCCAAGAAATTACGCGCAATGAAGATGGCCAAATCACCAAAGTACTACAGCGGCAGTTTAACCTTGACGAGTTGCGTTACAAGGGCATAGATGTTGCCCTTGAATATAACTACGACTTATCCGATTTGGGTGAACTTACCTTTAAAGCCGATCACAACCACATAATAGAAAGTTCAGAGACCTTTTTAGGCAACGATGGTTTGGTAACAGACGACAACGCAGGGTATGGCATGTCTAAAGATAAGCTCTCAGCGTCACTTAGATGGAAATACGAGAGCTGGCGAGTCCGCTGGCGCACCAAGTACTTAGGTAAATTCACCGCGAGCCTATCAGATGAAAGAGAGTATGAAGAAATGCTCGCTGATAACGCTGAACGTTGTGCCTCAGGAGAGCTAGACAGTGGCTGTATCGAAAACCCCGAGCCGCTCGAGTTTAACGACTACGGAAGCTATATTCGACACGATTTATCAGTGTCTTACAATACAGAATTAGACGGCGGGTATGACCTAAAAGTCTATGGTGGCATTAATAACTTATTTGATAACCTTGGCCCGTTTTATCCAAGTGGGCGAGGTAACTTCTACTCAGGCTACGGAGGTGGCAAAGGTCGGTTTGGATATGTAGGCGTTGAATTGAAATTTTGATACCAGAACTGGGCCTCATGGAAGATGGCCCCCTAGGAGCAGACATGAAAACATGTGCAATATCTATTATTATTTTATTTAAATTATTTGCAATAATTTTTACTTTTTACTCACTCAACCTGCAAGCAAACATCAAAGTAACTGACGGCCCCTATATTGACGTAGAACCGAAACATATGAACGTAAGTTGGATATGTGATGACCAAGTAAGTAAAGAAAACCACCCACTAGCAACAAAAGAGGCTCCTCACTCACTTAATTACTGTGGCCTAAGTGCGCAAGTAGAGCAAACCACGTTTAAAGACGATCCGATTATTTTTGAAACAAAAGAGAAAATCGCAGCCCTAAGTGACTTGCACGGCCAATATCACCTTATGAAAACGTTGTTAAAAAACAATGGAATATTAGATAGAAAAGACAACTGGGCGTTTGGTAAAGGGCATTTTGTTATCACCGGCGATATTTTCGACAGAGGCGACCAAGTCACTGAAATATTGTGGCTTTTGCATAAGATTGAACAACAAGCACTGAGAGCGGGTGGAAGAGTCCACCTGTTATTAGGTAACCACGAAGTTATGGTGCTCAATGGCGACTTAAGATACCTACATCCAAAATATGTAAAAACAGGGGAATTTTTAAAAGTACCTTTTCAAAAGTTAGTCAATAAAAATACAATCCTCGGTCGTTGGTTAAGGTCAAAACCTGTTCTACTGAAAATTAACGGTTACTTGTTTACACATGGCGGATTTCATCCATCATTGGCCAAACACCCTTTGTCTTTAAGCGATCTTAACCACATTTTTAAAAGCTACCTAGTCAAAGGTGAACCTCATCAAACACGCACAGGAATGGCTAGGTTTCTTCATAAAAGCAATGGCTTAGTTTGGTATCGCGGATACTTTAAAGATAATGGTGCAACTGAAAAAGAGCTTGAGCTATTGTTAAAGCATTTTGACGTTGACCATGTTGTTGTTGGTCATACATCTCAGCGTAAAATAGAAACCCGCCATAATGGCAAAGTAATTGCCATCGACTCTAGTATCAAGAAAGGAAAATATGGAGAAATACTATTTATCGAAGATGACAACCTTTATCGCGGTACACTAGACGGTGAGCGCATGCCTTTGAAGTAATGTCTGACCTAAGCTCGGGATAACCTTTGCTTTCAAAAAAGAACATGCCTTAAATCGATTAAGCTAACCTCTTATCCGATTTAAGGTTCATTGGTTGGCATCAATGCACTTTTGTACCAATATCAAAAACACCAAGTCATCTCAAGATACAAGGTCCAGCAAGAATTGATTGACTGTCTGCTAGCTCAGATAAATTGATTGCAACGCACAAGGTTAAAGTTTAAGTATAAATATCCTTAATTTAATTTGACTTCCCACTACCTACTGGTCAAAAAATAGACTAGCGTGGATATCCCCCCAACTAACTTAGTGGGGACTACTTGTACCTCTTCCGATTTAGCGCCTCGGCATGCACAAATTGTCCTCTTAGTATATATTACACAGAGGTGTTATCATGAATAGAAAGCTACTCAAGGCAGAAAACCCCTTTTCTCTGCGCCCTTGCGGGCACAATAACGAGCAAAATCACGTTAAAAACCTTCGACCTAATTCTTTTTTGGACCTAGATATTGTTCCTACAGCGATTGTTTATTGTGAAGCTAATTTCACAAAAAGTGATGGTAAAACCGCTAATGGACTTATACGGCACTCATCTAATTTTAGGATACTCTCAATCATTGATAGCGAAATGGCAGGTTTAGACTCGGGATATGCTTTAGATAATAAAAGAAATGGCATCCCGATTTACTCAAGCCTAAATGAAGCGTTTGAGATGGCAAATGAGTCTCCCAATTTTTTTATTTACGGTTTGGCACATGCAAATGGATTGCTATCTCATTTAGATAGACAAGTTATGTTAGAAGCCATGTCACTGGGCATGAATATAGTTAATGGATTACATCAATACTTAAATGACGACCCTGAATTTATAGCTGCTAGCAAAAAATATGGTGTCTCGCTTTATGACATCAGAAGACCAATAAATAAAGGTGACTTACAAGTTTTCAGAGACATTATTAAGGAAGTCCCTTGCCCAAGAGTTGCTGTAATGGGTACTGATTGTGCAATAGGAAAACGCACTACAGCAGTCACATTAAGTAATGCACTCGCAAGCTATGGTTTAAAAGTAGTCTTTATTGCAACAGGTCAAACCGGTGTTATCCAAGGAGCCCCTTATGGTTTAGTGATGGACTCAATACCTGCACAATTTTGCCCAGGAGAACTTGAAGCTGTCATCCATCGTGCTTACCAAATTGAAAAGCCCGATATCGTCATTATTGAAGGCCAGGGCGCATTAAGTCACCCTGCATTTTCAACCAGTGCGATGATTTTAAGAGGAAGTGCACCAAATGCGGTCATTTTACAACATGCACCCCATAGAAAAGAAAGAGTAGATTTTGCTGATATGCCAATGCCAAAACTGTCATCCGAAATAGATCTGATTGAACGCTTTTCGCAAACAAAGGTTATTGGAATATGCATTAACCATGAAGCGATGAATGATGCAGATATAGAAGAATATACATACCGCTACTCTAAGGATTTCTCGATCCCCGTTACTGATGCATTAAGCCGCTCAAGTATGTTTTTAGTACATATGATCCTAGTAAAGTTTCCGCATCTCAGAATAAAAACACCCACGCTACAATGAGCAACCCTCGGCTGCAAATTGACAGTATTAAAATAGCAGAGAATGCAGCCCTGTTAATTAAAATGCTCAAACCTCTGTCAATAGACGTTGTACCTGTTACTAAAGTATTTATGGGTCATCCAGTTATTGCTCGACTACTGATAGATGCGGGTGCAACCACTCTAGCTGATTCAAGAATTGAAAATGTTGAAAGAATGCGTCGAGCCGGCATTAAAGTGCCTATTATGTTGATAAGAACTCCCATGTTGAGCCAAGTTGAACAGGTAGTGCTGAACTGTAATGTTAGCCTGAACACAGAACTTTCAACCATACAGGCCCTCTCTTCAACAGCGAAAAAACTAGGGGTATTCCATCAAGTGATAATCATGGTCGAGCTAGGCGATTTAAGAGAAGGTGTAATGCCAGATGATCTTATTAAGATAATCAAAGAAACACGTTCATTACCACACATAAGTTTAAAAGGTATTGGGGCTAATTTGACATGTAGATATGGTATCGCACCCGACCATCACAATATGGCATTTTTGGCCAAAATAGCGTCTGAGATAGAGACAAAATTTCAACTTAAACTCGACATTATTTCAGGGGGAAATTCTGCAAATTTATTATGGGCGTTTAGTTCAGACAACATAAATCGCGTTAATCAATTGCGTTTGGGAGAATCTATTTATTTTGGAGTAGAAGCACTCAAAAAACGTTGTATTATCGGCGCACATACAGACACGGTAAAGCTCATTGCCGAAGTGATCGAATCCAATCGAAAGCCATCTATGCCTTGGGGAAAGCGTCATAAAAATGCTTTTGGAGAACAGTATGAAACGACAAACAGAGGTGACGTAGATCAGGCAATACTTGCTTTAGGCAGGCAAGATGTTGACCCTCAAGGACTCATCTCTCCGCAAGGATTATCAATTGTATCAAGTAGCAGTGATCACATTGTAATAGAAAGTACTGACACGCCTTTGCAAATAGGACAAGAAATTGAATTTAAAATTGACTACGTGGGGCTACTCTCAGCTATGACCTCCCCCTACGTAAATAAATATTTCACTTAGTACAGCTAAGCCTACTCAACTTGGAGCGCTTCAAAAATGAAACAATTATCAAGTAATGGCAACCCCTGGGGGAACGGAAGTAAATCCCCCCCCACTCTAAATAATTTATTTAAGAAATTTTTCAATTACAAAAAAACGCCCCAAAAAAACCACCTTTTCACTTCCTGATTACTGTATCTATAGTCATTATTTTGTTGAGTGTGTGGAGCTCGGTTTATACCGTTCCTAGTGACTCTGTCGCTGTGATACAGCGGTTTGGCAAGTTTTCACACACTGAACAACCAGGACTTCATTTTAAATTACCTTTAAATATTGATAAATCAACCATTGTCGCTGTTAAACGTCAACTCAAGCAAGAATTTGGTTTTTCAACTCATGGCAACGATGCGCGTAATCAATCATCACGACAAACTCTAGGCTTAAAAGAAACTCAAATGGTTACAGGGGACTTGAACGCAGCACTTATTGAATGGGTCGTTCAATATCGTATTGATGAGCCGACAAAGTTTCTGTTTGAAGTAAGAGAACCCTCTGAGGCATTAAGGTACGTATCTGAATCGGTTATGCGAGAAGTTGTTGGTGATAGAACCGTTGATGAAGTTATCACTATTGGCAGGCAAGAAATTGAATCTGAGGCCTTAAGAAAAATGCAAGAACTATCAACAAAATATGCTATGGGTATTAGAATTGACCAAGTTCAACTGAAAAATATAAATCCACCACAACCTGTTCAAGCCTCTTTTAACGAAGTAAATCAAGCGCAGCAAGAAAAAGAAAAACTCATTAATGAAGCTCGTCGAGATTACAACAAAGTGATCCCATTGGCTTTAGGAGAAAAAGATCAAAGGATCAGAGAAGCAGATGGTTATAGGTTAAAGCGCATCAATGAAGCTA
Organism: Pseudoalteromonas luteoviolacea NCIMB 1942; assembly: GCF_001625595.1. GTDB lineage: Bacteria > Pseudomonadota > Gammaproteobacteria > Enterobacterales > Alteromonadaceae > Pseudoalteromonas > Pseudoalteromonas luteoviolacea_A. The sequence goes on along the minus strand of NZ_AUXT01000160.1, from coordinate 1,378 downwards.
AAGGCGATGCTGCACGCTTTCAGGCACTGTACGTCGAATACCTTGAAGCTCCCGATGTCACCACAAAAAGAATCTATCTAGAGACCATGGAGCAAGTACTGCCAAATATTAACTCAAAGATTATTCTTGATCACACTGAACATAACATCTTGCCATTATTACATTTTGGTAACTCAAGACTAGGAGAACCAAAGTGAATAATCTACTCACATTTTCAACGATTTTTATCGCAGTGATTGTGTCTATTTTTGCCAATAATAGCCTGTACACGGTCAGTGAAGTCGAACAAGTCATTATCACTCAGTTTGGTAAACCGATTGGAGAACCAATAACAGATGCTGGTCTGAAGGTAAAAATACCGTTTGTACAACAGATAAATGTAATGGATAAACGTGTTTTAGAATGGGATGGTAGGCCATCAGATATGCCGACAAAAGATAAGCTCTATATCTCAGTAGATTTATTTGCTAGATGGAGGATTGTTGATCCCCTACAATACTTTCTTAGATTAAAAGATGAATACAGCGCTCAATCAAGATTAGATGATATTTTAGGTAGTGAAACCCGTAATGCGGTTGCTAAGCACGAACTTATCGAAATTATTAGAACGAGACGAGACCGCACCGCATTAAGAGAGGGTTTATTAAGTACCTTTGAAGAAGAGCTTAAAATTGGCACCTTAGTACCGATAAAGAAAGGACGAAAATTTGTTGAGCAAGAGATTTTTGATTCAGCTTCACAAAAAGTCGCTGTATTTGGTATCGAGCTGTTAGATATTCGTTTCAAAAGAATCAATTACAACGCCAGTGTTCGTCCAAAAATCTATGAACGTATGATCAGTGAAAGAAGGCAAATAGCAGAGCGCTTCTTATCAGAGGGTAATGGTGAAGCTGCTAGAATTCGAGGAGATAGAGTAAGGGAGCTAAACAAAATCCAATCAGAAGCTTATCAACAAGTTGAAAAGATCAGAGGGCAAGCAGATGCCTTAGCTGCACAAATCTACGCACAAGCCTACAATCAAACACCTGAAGCAATCGCATTTTATGAATTTACCCGCACAATGGCGACTTATCCAGCTATCATTTCTGATGATACGACACTGATCCTTTCGTCAAAAAATGAACTCTTTCAGTTTCTGGGTAAAACAAACTTAAGTAAAGCTGTCAATGCAAGCCACTAAAACCATTGGTCGTGCTCACATTGATAGCTTACCAAAGAGCACATAGATTGGTTCGTAAAACCAATTACTAGATTGTACTAGTGTGCTTACCTGAGTTATTAATTTGAATTAGCTGGAAAGAACCTAGCTCAAATCTAAACTGACAGTCTCCGATAAAAATGGGTAACTGTCAGATCAAGTGAGGGCGTTCAAAATTCT
>NZ_AUXT01000159.1 GCF_001625595.1 Pseudoalteromonas luteoviolacea NCIMB 1942 | reverse complement strand
CGGCGTTTTTCAAGGTAGTTGTCGCCTGAGCTGTTAAGCTGCTTCTTTTTTGTTCTCTGGATTCAACTCCACATCACTGATTTCATCCCAATTTCTGGTGTGCTTTGACCAGCGGTTAGCATTCTTTTCTTGCGCTTTTTTATATAACTCACGGCGCTTTGCCAATATCGCTCTATCTTCCCCACTATGACGTTGCCCGGGTGTCACGAACTTGATACGACTATGCCTGTGTGCGTTGTTGTACCAATTCGTGAAGCCTTTCACCCAGCTTCTTGCATCTTCAAGGTGCTTAAAACCTTCACTTGGCCAGCGGTGGCTATATTTAACCGTGCGAAACAGGGATTCCGAATATGGATTATCATTGCTGACACCTGGACGGCTACGAGAGCCTATTATCCCCATTTCAAGCATCTTGGCCTGCATCGTCAGGCACTTCATCGGACTACCGTTATCTGAGTGCAATACGACATTTTGTTTAACGCATTTCTCAGCCCAGAGTGTACGTTCAAGTAATTCCGCAGCATATTCTCCTGACTCACTATCATGAACTTCCCAACCCACAATTTTACGGCTGAAGATGTCGATTATCATGTAGAGGTAGAAGAAGCGACCAATTACTGTTGAAGGGCAGTAGCTGATATCCCAAGTCCAAACTTGGTTTGGCCCTGTCGCCGTATACCCCCTAGGCTTAGCTCGGCTATTCTTAGGCTTTGCTTTACCTCGATGAGTCAATTGGTCATTGGCTTTCAGCACACGATAAAAGCTTGATTCAGATGCGATATACTGCCCGCTATCTGCCAGCATTGGCACTATCTGGCTCGGCCCTAAATTGGCGTATTCCTCTTGGTTGCTGATATCTAATATTGCTTGTTGCTCTTCCTCTGTAAGCTTATTTTTCGGCTCTGGCCTTTTCGCTGTTGGCCTTTTATCAGGGATGATTTCACCCTGTTCTTGCCAACGCTGTAACGTCCGTATAGACAAACCTATTTCTTCACAGGCTCTCTCTTTTCTTGCGCCAGAGGTAACGGCATCATCAATCAAAGATGCGTAATACTGTCTATCTGAGTGTGAGGTTAACTGTCCTCGTCTTCCCCCCAGTAGGTATTTAACTTTTTTCTTAGCACCAATAATGCCGCGGTTTCAGCAAGGGCTGCATCTTTACGTTTAAGCTCTTTTTCTAGCTCTTTGATCCGCTTACGATCAGCTTTTCGCTCTTGGGTTAATTGCTTACGCTGCTGGGCTTGCGTCTGATTACCTTCAATACAGCTTTGCCTCCATTCTTTAACTTGCTCAGGGTAAAGTCCTTTTTCACGGCAATACTCACTTAACTCAATTTCGCTCAATGCTGCCGTTTCTAAAACAATTGAGAACTTCTGCTCTGGTGACCAACCATCTAAACTATTACTCTCTGTCAAACTAGACCCTACTTTTAAATACTTATCTCGCCATGAATACAAAGTAGATAAGTTGATACTTTCCTGCTTTGCGAATTGACCTAATGATAAGCCACTTTCAACCAGCTTTCTAATGACTGCTTGCTTATGATCTTCTGGATAATGCTTCACTCATAACTAACTTACCGCTCCCTGTTTTATTTTATGAAAAACTGAGGCGACAACTATCCTGACACAGGGGG
>NZ_AUXT01000158.1 GCF_001625595.1 Pseudoalteromonas luteoviolacea NCIMB 1942 | reverse complement strand
CCAATTCCGCCACTTCCGCATGTATTTTCTTATAAAGAAAATGGTGGCTATGCCCTGATTTGAACAGGGGACCCCATCATTATGAGTGATGTGCTCTAACCAGCTGAGCTACATAGCCATTGGCTGGAGTACCAGGATTTGAACCTGGGAATGGCGGGATCAAAACCCGCTGCCTTACCGCTTGGCGATACTCCAACGAAACTTCAAATCTGATTTGTTGGTCCCAGGATTTGAATCTGGGGGTGGATGAGTAAGAGATTAAAACCTCTCTCTTCAGTCCTTACCGCTTCCACGTCGTGTCGAGACGATACTCCAACGGAACGATTATTTTAGTTCTTATCGAGAACTTGGTGCGGAAAGAGAGACTTGAACTCTCACATCCGAAGATACTGGAACCTAAATCCAGCGCGTCTACCAATTCCGCCACTTCCGCACATCAGGTAGTTAGTTTTAAAGTTGCTAATCAACTTGAAAAAACATGGTGGCTATGCCCTGATTTGAACAGGGGACCCCATCATTATGAGTGATGTGCTCTAACCAGCTGAGCTACATAGCCATGCCTTTTCATTTATCACCATCGCTGGTGCGGGGCGTATTATGCGTATATGCCCCCATGCCGTCAACACCTTTTTTGAAAAAATCTCGTATCACAGATTGTTTGCAGATAAATTAAGCGAAACGGCCTGTTTTTATACCAAAACAAATCTAAAAGTACAAACTAGATTGATAAGAAGTACTAAGAAATTATCGCTTCATTAGAGAGTGGAAGGTTGAAGTAAGTGTGATTTTTTGCAAGGAAGGGTTTTAGTGTGCTTAAAGACGAAAAAAGCTCCATAAAAAGGAGCTTTTTTGATATACGTATTACTGAACGTTTATACGTTGAATAGGAAGTTCATTACATCGCCATCTTTTACGATGTAATCTTTACCTTCTTGGCGCATTTTACCTGCGTCTTTTGCACCACTTTCGCCCTGATACTCAATATAGTCGTCAAAGCCAATAGTTTGTGCACGAATAAAGCCTCGTTCAAAGTCTGTGTGGATCTTACCAGCAGCTTGTGGTGCCGTTGCACCAACAGGAATAGTCCAAGCTCGAACTTCTTTAACACCAGCTGTAAAGTAAGTTTGTAACTTAAGTAGCTCGTAGCCGCCACGAATAACGAGGTTTAGACCTGGCTCTTCAAGACCAAGATCAGCCATGAATTCCAACTTGTCTTCTTCTTCAAGTTCAGAAAGCTCAGACTCAATCGCAGCACATACAGGAATAACAACTGCGTCTTCAGCTTCTGCAATTTCACGCACTTTATCTAAGAATGGATTATTTTCAAAACCATCTTCAGTTACGTTTGCGATATACATTGTAGGCTTAATGGTCAAGAAGTTAAGCGGCTTAATTGCAACTAGTTCTTCTTTAGTTAGCTCTAAAGAACGAAGTGTAAAGCCTTCATCAAGGTGTGCTTTCACTTTTTCTAGCACTTCGTTCTGGAATTTAGCTTCTTTATCGCCGCCTTTTGCTTTTTTAGCATTGCGTTGTGCTGCACGATCTGCTGCTTCCATATCTGCCAAAACAAGCTCGGTGTTGATAACGTCTATATCATCGGCAGGGTTTACCTGACCTGATACGTGTACGATGTTTTCATCTTCAAAACAGCGGACAACATGGCCAATGGCATCAGTTTCACGAATATTGGCAAGGAATTGGTTACCCAAGCCTTCACCTTGTGAAGCGCCCTTAACTAAACCCGCGATATCAACAAACTCCATTGTGGTTGCAATGGTTTTTTGCGGATTAACAATCGCAGCCAGTTGATCTAGACGCGAGTCCGGAACGGCAACAACGCCTGTGTTTGGTTCGATTGTACAAAACGGAAAGTTTGCGGCTTCGATCCCCGCTTTAGTTAATGCATTAAATAGGGTTGATTTACCAACGTTTGGTAAACCCACAATGCCACATTTAAAACCCATAATTTTGAACCTTCAGTTAATCAAATTGTTGCCGTATAAATAAGTCTTACGGCTTAAATGAATGTAGTCTGTTTTGTGCTTTTAACACACCGTCTTTCGCTAAAATTTCCATGCAGCGAACCGCTTCATCAACAACAGCATCGATCTTTTCTTGGTCGGCTTTCGGCGCTTTACCAAGCACCCAACCAGTCACTTTATCTCTGTGGCCTGGGTGACCTATGCCTATTCGCAAGCGCATAAACTCTTTATTATTGCCAAGCTTTGAAATAATGTCTTTCAAGCCGTTATGTCCACCGTGGCCACCACCTTTTTTAATTTTGGCGACTCCCGGATCCATATCCATCTCGTCATGTGCGACAAGGATGTTTTCAGCTGGAATTTTAAAAAAGTTTGCAAGGCTAGAGACTGCTTTGCCACTCAAATTCATATAAGTGGTCGGAATAAGCAATTTAAATTCTGTATTGTTGATAAGTACTTTGCCCGTTAGGCCATGGTACTTTGAGTCAGGTTTGAGGACGCAATTATAGCGCTTTGCCAGTTCTTCTATGAACCACGCACCGGCATTGTGACGAGTGTTTGCATATTCGGGGCCTGGATTAGCCAGGCCCACAAGCATTTGAATATTATTCAAGGTGTTAACACCTTAAAAATTACTCAGCTGCTTCTTCAGCTTCTTCAGAAGCAGCGCCTTTAGGAGCGTTCAAAGTAACAACAGCTTGGTCGTGGTCCGCACCTTTAGCTAGTTCTACTGAAACAACACCTGCAGGTAAAGCAACGTCAGAAAGGTGTACAGTTGCACCTACTTCGATAGCAGCAACATCAATTTCTACGAACTCAGGAAGTTGAGCTGGTAGACAAGTGATTTCGATTTCTGTTACGTGGTGTGCAACAGTGTTACCGCCTTTAGTTGCAGCTTCTTCGTTGATGAAGTGTACAGGTACTTTTGTGTGGATCTTCTGAGAAGCGTCAACACGTTGGAAGTCTAAGTGAGTGATCTTAGGCTTGTAAGGGTGACGCTGGATGTCTTTAACGATAGCTTCAACAGACTCACCGCCGATGTTTAGCGTAAGGATGTGAGTGTAGAAACCTTCGTCTTCTTGCATGTGGATCACTTTATTGTGATCAAGAGTAAGAGAAACAACTTCTTTACCCGCACCGTAAAGGATTGCAGGAACTTTCTCAGCGCGACGTAGGCGGCGGCTCGCACCAGTACCTAATTCTACGCGTACTTCAGCGTCTAAAACGTATTGTGACATAACTGTCTCCAAATATTTAAAAGTTAATAACGTCAGAAAACTCGCGACCAAGTCTTCTGGCTAAAACCAATCAAGCTCACAAATTGTAGGCCCAATAGGTAAAAAAGGCGCGCTAATATAGCACTATCATGGTTAGATTAAAACCATTAGGACAATAAAAAAGCACCGATTGGTGCTTTTTTATTTATTCATGCAATGAATTAGTGTTCAAACATTGCTGAAATTGATTCTTCGTTGCTGATACGGCGGATTGTTTCAGCCATCATGTCAGCTAAGGTTAATACTTTAACCTTATCAAGTGCGCGTAATTCGTCTGACAATGGAATTGAGTCAGTCACAATTACTTCGTCAATTACAGAGTTACGTAGGTTTTCAGCTGCGTTGCCAGAAAGCACTGGGTGAGTAGCATACGCAAATACACGCTTAGCGCCGTGCTCTTTAAGTGCCGCGGCCGCTTTACATAACGTACCACCGGTGTCGATCATGTCGTCAACGATGATACAGTCACGACCTTCTACGTCACCAATAATGTGCATGACTTGAGAAACGTTCGCTTGTGGACGACGCTTGTCGATGATCGCAAGGTCTTTATCGTCAAGAAGCTTCGCAATAGCACGTGCACGCACAACGCCACCGATGTCTGGTGATACAACAACAACGTCATCGAAATCACGCTCTTTCATGTCTTCGATAAGCACAGGGCTACCAAATACGTTGTCTACAGGGACATCGAAGAACCCTTGAATTTGTTCTGCATGTAGATCCACAGTTAAAACGCGGTCAACACCTACACTTGATAGGAAGTCTGCTACCACTTTCGCAGTGATTGGCACACGTGCTGAACGAACGCGGCGGTCTTGACGTGCATAGCCAAAGTATGGGATCACTGCTGTTATACGACCAGCAGAAGCACGGCGTAGTGCATCAACCATAACGATAAGTTCCATAAGGTTATCGTTTGTTGGGGCACAAGTTGATTGAATAATAAAGACGTCTGAACCACGTACATTTTCATTGATTTGAACGCTGATCTCACCGTCACTAAAACGGCCTACAACGGCATCACCTAACTCGATAAATAAACGTTTTGCAACTTTTTGAGCTAGCTCGGGTGTTGCGTTACCAGCGAAGAGCTTCATGTCGGGCACGGTAGGGTTCCTCAGGCACTGAATTTTTGGACTAACATGCAAAGACTTTAAATAGCACAGTCAATACAGGCTAACTTAAACTAATTTACTTCTCTTTGTTTAGCCACGTAGCGAGTTGCTTGTGAGTAATCGATTCACTTGCACTTTTTGCTACAAAGCCTTGCCAAGAACATGGTATATCTTGGAGTACACGCTGTGCTGTTTGCTCGTCATCAAATGTGGCAAAGCAGCAACTTCCAGTTCCAGTCATTCTTGACGGCGCATATTTTAGCAACCACGTCAGGGTCTTTTCAACCTCGGGGTAAAGCTTTTTAACCAACTCTTCACAGTCATTACGTGTTTCGGTCATACTCCACGGTGATTTTAGTTTGGGTGTATTGCGTGGTAAAGCCGGATCCGTGAAGATTTTTGCAGTGCTGACATGCACGTCTGGAGCGATTACGAGGAACCATTTCTCGGCTTGTTCAAAAGTGGTTAATTCTTCTCCAACCCCCTGAGCTAAAGATGTTTTCCCATTGATGAATACAGGTACATCGGCACCGAGTTGTAAACCAATATTTGCTAATTCAGCTAATGATAATTGACAATTCCACAATATATTGAGCGCAAGCAAAGTCGTTGCAGCATCTGATGAACCCCCACCAACTCCTCCGCCCATGGGTAAGTGTTTAGTTAAATGTACAGTTACACCTTTTTTCACCGTTCGGTATGTTATTAAAGACATCGCCGCTTTGTAGATTAAGTTGTCTTCTTTTGGAATTCCGTTTACATCACCAGTTATATCGATAGTGTCAGCTTCAATCAATTGAAATGTTAGTTCGTCACCAAAGTCTAACAGAGTGAAGAGGCTTTCGAGTTCGTGATAACCATCGTCTCTTCTACCATTAATATGGAGAAACAAGTTTAATTTGGCTGGTGCTGTTAGTGTTAATCTGCTCATTGTGTATCAAAATGCCATGCGTTGATTTGAATTTTTATTGATATATCTTGATGTGAAAGTGTTAGCCGTGCAGGCAATGTTAGCCCATTAAAGTTACGATATCGTTGATATTTGATTGTCCATAGCTTGCCTTGTTCGTCCTGCCAGCTAGCTTGTTTAATATTTCCGTTGCTATCAGTTTCATATTGATTATCTAACCGAGTCGCAGTAAACCAGTTTGGCGCCTGTTTTATCGGTAGCTGCCAACCGCTAATGCGCTCAATTAATGGGCCACTCTCTGGTCCGGCATAAGGTTTACCATCCACGATAATTTCACTGTGGTGCGCGAACTCAGTCATTTTTAATACTTGAGTACCGATAAAGCTAGATAACGTTAATGCTTGCTTGTTGTTTTTTAATTGCCAATTAAAATTAACGGACTGACGATCATCGCTGGATATAAAGGCAATTTTGCCTCGCGCTTGCCAGAGGTCGAACTTATTTAGGGAGTTCAGGGTTGCTTGTCCCTGAACTGGGCTCTTAGGCGACTGCGCACATCCACCTAGAAATAAAAAAAACATGAGCAAAATCAAATGAATTTGTTTCAAATGGGGTTCCTTACTTTCCATATTCGGTTGATTTTTGGTAAAATTGGCCGCTTTAAAGCAGGGCTCGGGCAACACTGGCATTTATGACCATCATCGCACTAGGTATTAATCACAAAACCGCTTCAGTTGAATTACGTGAAAAAGTCGCATTTTCACCAGAGCAATTGTCTAGAGCTTTGGAGCAGCTTAATAAACTATCAGAGTTTCATGAATCTGTGATTGTGTCTACCTGTAACCGTACCGAAATCTATTGTAGCGTCGACCAAGATAATTCCCAAGCACTACTCAGTTGGCTTGCTGAATTTCATTGTATCGAAGAGCAAGAGCTTGCAGAGAATGTGTATATTCATCAAAACCAAGATGCGGTAAACCATTTAATGCGCGTGGCATGTGGTTTAGATTCTTTGGTGCTAGGTGAACCACAGATCCTTGGCCAGATTAAACAAGCTTACAGCAGCTCTAAAGTGCATCATGTAATCCAACCGATGTTTGAGCGTTTGTTTCAAAAAACATTCTCGGTAGCCAAGCAAGTTCGCACAGAAACAGACATTGGTGCGAGTGCCGTTTCGGTAGCATATGCTGCGGTGAACCTAGCAAAGCATATCTATGGCAAGTTAGATAAAACCAAAGTGTTACTGATTGGTGCAGGTGAAACCATCGAATTAGTGGCCAAACACTTATCTCAACATCACCCGCAACATATTACTGTGGCCAATCGCACCATTGAACGAGCTAAAAATTTGGCGCAAGAGATTGATGGGGATGTGATTTCATTGGCACAGTTACCAGATGAATTACATCATGCAGATATTGTGATCAGTTCTACTGCTAGCACCTTGCCTATCATTGGTAAAGGTGTGGTTGAACAGGCCCTCAAAAGACGTAAATACCGCCCTATGTTGTTTGTTGATATTGCGGTGCCAAGAGATATTGAAAGCCAAGTGAATGAGCTGGATGCAGCATATCTCTATACGGTTGATGATTTACAGGCAATCGTAAACGAAAATATTGCAAGCCGAGAGCAGGCTGCCAAGCAAGCGCAGGATATTATTGACGAGAAAACGCGAGAGTTCGCAGACTGGCTGCGCTCGTTAAAATCTGTTGACGTCATTCGTCAGTACAGGACCTCGGCACAAGAAATAAAAATAGAGCTCGTGGAAAAGGCTGTAAATCAGCTACAATCGGGTAAAGATTCAGAAAAAGTCTTGCTTGAGCTAGCAAACAAGTTAACCAATCGACTAACTCACGCCCCTACGCATGCCATTCAAAAAGCAGCAAAAGCGGGCGATACTGAGCGATTGGTATTGCTAAAGCAGGCATTAGGTATTGAACAGGAATAAAATTTAGATGAAAGAGTCTGTCTATCGTAAGTTAGAATGCTTAGTAGAACGTCATGAAGAAGTGGAGGCGATGCTGGGCGATCCAGAAGTGATTGGCGATCAGAACCGATTTCGTGCACTTTCTAAAGAGTACTCAGAGTTAGAAGATGTCGTAAAAACATTTACCGCTTATCAGCAAGCACAAGAAGACGTTGCAACAGCAGAAGAAATGCTGAAGGACTCTGATCCAGATATGCGCGAAATGGCCCAAGAAGAGTATAAAGAAGCAAAAGCAGCGATTTCAGAGCTAGAAGATCAATTGCAAGTACTTATGCTACCAAAGGACCCTAAAGACGATAATAACGTTTTTCTTGAAGTGCGTGCAGGTACAGGTGGTGATGAAGCAGCGATTTTTGCTGGTGACCTATTCAGAATGTATAGCCGTTATGCTGAGACTCAAAAATGGCAAGTTGAAGTTGTCAGTGCAAATGAAGGCGAACATGGCGGATACAAAGAAGTCATCGCGAATATCAAAGGTGATGGCGTTTACGGCAAACTGAAGTTTGAATCGGGCGCGCACCGTGTACAACGTGTACCAGAGACTGAATCGCAAGGCCGTGTGCATACCTCTGCGTGTACGGTTGCTGTGATGGCTGAAATCCCGGAAGCAGAAGCAATCGAGATCAACCCATCAGATCTGAAAGTAGACACATTCAGAGCATCAGGCGCAGGTGGTCAGCACGTTAACAAAACAGATTCTGCGATTCGTATTACGCATATCCCAACGGGTGTCGTTGTTGAATGTCAGGATGAACGTTCACAGCATAAGAACCGTGCAAAAGCACTTTCTGTACTTGGTGCGCGACTACAGCAAGCTGAAGATGAAAAGCGTCAAGCTGCTGAAGCAAGCGAGCGTCGAAACCTAGTAGGTAGTGGTGACCGTTCAGAGCGAATCCGTACATACAATTATCCTCAAGGCCGTATCACGGATCACCGTATCAACCTGACCTTATATAGATTAAACGAAGTGGTCAGTGGTGAACTTGGAGCGATTATTGATCCTCTTCTAATTGAACACCAAGCCGACTTACTCGCGGCAATGGGTGACGATTAACGTGACCTGTCCGTCGAATGCCCAAGCGATTGCTTGGGCTACACAGTTATTAACGGCCCTCTCTGACTCCCCTAAACTTGATGCTGAAGTGCTTTTACTTCACGTTTTGGAGAAACCTCGTAGTTATTTGTTCACTTGGCCAGAAGTTGAATTATCTGAACAGCAATATGCACAATTTAAGGCAATGGTGGAACAGCGTTGTGAGGGGCTCCCTGTTGCACACCTGACAGGTGAGCGAGAATTTTGGAGCTTGCCCTTTTACGTAAATAATAGCACCCTGATCCCTCGCCCTGACACTGAGACGCTTGTGGAGCAGGCATTAGCGTTAGACCTTCCCATTGATACATGTGTACTTGACTTAGGCACTGGTACTGGTGCTATTGCATTATCGCTGGCGTCAGAAATGCCAAGATGGCAGTTATGGGCAGTTGATTATTCTGATGATGCAGTTTTACTCGCGAAGAAAAACCAGCAGCGATTGGGCATTACTAATGCAACTATTTTACAAAGTGATTGGTTTGCCAATGTACCAAAGCAGCACTTTGATCTGATTGTGAGCAACCCTCCGTATATAGAAGAGGACGATATTAACTTATCACAGGGTGATGTTCGTTTCGAGCCGCTTTCGGCACTCGTGGCTCCTGAACAAGGTTATGCGGATATACGTCACATTGCTAAAAATGCACTCGATTATCTGATGGCAGGAGGGTATATCATGGTAGAACATGGGTATGATCAAGGTGCGGGTGTGCAAGAGATTTTTGCACAAATGGGGTATGGCAATATACTTACAATAAAAGATATGGCAGGCTGTGACAGAGTAACATTGGCACAAAAGTTACAATGATGCATAGAATGCAGTAAAATTTTTTAAATTAGCGAGCGTCGAAACAAGCGTTAAGGACTCTATATGGATGATTTTTTGTTTTCAGATGAGCCGACCGATGTCACTGAAACCGAACAAAGTGGCAGTTGGAAAGTAATAATAGTTGACGATGAGCCCGAAGTGCACGCAGTGACTAAACTTGCTCTGAGCGACTTTGAATTTCAAAAGAAGAAACTTGAGTTTTTGAGTGCGTATTCAGGGGAGGAAGCCAAGCAAGTTGTCATGGATCACCCCGACGCAGCTATCGTGTTACTTGACGTTGTAATGGAAACAGATGATGCGGGATTAAAAGTCGCTCAGTATATCCGTGAAACGGCCAAGAACAACAATATACGTATTATTTTGCGTACCGGCCAACCAGGGCAGGCGCCTGAGCGACAAGTAATCGTCAATTATGATATTAACGACTACAAGTCAAAAACAGAGCTCACTGCTCAAAAACTTTTCACTGTCGTTATGTCGAGTTTGCGTTCATACCGCGATATCCTCTCTATTGATCAGTCTCGTCAAGGGCTAGAGAAAATCATTACAGCGTCTAGAGACATTTTCGCCACACACTCGATTGAGCAGTTTATCGAAGGGGTTATGCAACAACTCACTTCGCTGTTAGGGACTGTTGATGAGGCTATGTACGCCACGTCGCTAGTTGCAAGCAATGAGCCTGATACATGCGGTGAAAACTTAATTGTATTTACCGGTCGAGGTGAGTTTGAAAAATGTGAAGGCAAGCCAATTGAAGATGTACTCAATGATGAGCAATATCAGGCTTGTAAAAAAGCACTGAATGAGAAAACTATCGTATATAAAGACAACTATTTATTCTCTTACTGTTCAAGTGAATACAACCATGCCTCTATGTTGTTTGTCTCTGGGATCCCTGAGTTCTTAACTGATACGCAAAAACATTTAATTGAAATCTTCTCGCAAAACGTACAGTTGGCCTACGAAAATGTACAACTTCAAGCAGAAATTGAAGATACCCAGCAAGAGCTAGTATACCGCCTGAGTGAAGCGTTGGAGCTTCGCTCAACGGATTCGGGCAATCATGTTAAGCGAGTTGCACATATTTGCCATGCACTTGCTGTAGGTTATGGCTTGGGTAACAGAGAAGCTGACCTTGTGAGAATAGCGTCTCCACTGCATGATGTTGGTAAAGTTGGTATTCCGGATGCGATTTTAAATAAGCCTGCCAAACTCGATGAAGCTGAATGGCAAGTGATGCAAACGCATGCTAAAAAAGGCTACCAATTGTTACGCGATTCAAGAAGAGAGATTGTCAATGCAGGTGCGCTAATTGCACGAGATCATCATGAAAAGTGGGATGGCACAGGCTACCCGAAAGGCATAAAAGGTGAAGAAATTCATATTTTTGGTCGTATAGTCGCACTTGCCGACGTGTATGATGCTTTAAGGCACCGCCGTTGCTACAAAGAGGCGTGGGACCTACCCGAGGTTATCGAAGAGATTAACAACCAAAGTGGCAAACATTTCGACCCTAAGTTGGTTGCAGTGTTCAACAATACTATTGACGACTTAGAAGCGATTCTAGCTCGCTTCCCAGATAAATCGTGAGGTTGATGTGGACTATATCGCTTTAAAACATACGCATATGGCTTTTGCAATTCTTAGTGTGGCATTGTTTTATACTCGCTCAATATCTCGTTTGGTATCGGGCAAGCTTGCTGGTAAAAAAGCCGTATTCATAGTCAGTCACGGGACTGACACTCTATTATTGATCTCTGCTATTTACCTTGCTGTTATGGCTGGGTTAACGCCGACCTCACAACCGTGGTTATTAGAAAAAATAATTTTGGTATTTGGCTATATAGGGTTGGGACTCGTGATTGCAAAGTCTACCCACAAGTCCAAACAAATAGGTGCGCTGATTGGCGCAACAGCCATCATCGCTGCGATAGGCTATCTTGCAGGGACTAAAAACGCCTTTATTTTATAGTTAGGGTCCAAAAATAAACTACCGTGTGAGCTGTATGCTTCCAGTTCACATGGTACCTGCCAAAAATAGCACTTGGGTATGCCTTAAAAAGTGTTACACTACGTCCTTATTATTTACACATGGGTTAGCAGTACAGTCTATGACAGATATCTGGTTTGATGAACAACAAGAGTTAGGCATGAATTATTCAGTTCCTGCATTGCTTCGAAGTATTTATGCTGAGCAACGTTGGGATGCACAGGCTGATACTGAGCAGACTCTGTGTTTGCTTGCCGAGCTTGAATTATCTATTGACGATATGAGTGTAAAAGAAAAAGATTTACACAAACGGGTTGATTTACTGTTAGATACCTTTTACACCAAATGGGTATTTAGTGGCACAGGACAAAAAGTACCAGAATATTTGCTCAATAATATTGGCTATGTACTGAAAATGCGCAGCGGAACTAGCACCGCACTTGCTTTATTATTAACCCATTTATTAGAGCGAGCAGGGTTTAACGCAACAGTTGCGCTCTTGGAAAGCGAAGTGATAGTACATGTTGCTTTAAGCAGCGAAGAAGGTTACGTCATTGACCCAAGCTCCGGACAACAATCTTGGTATATTACACCTGAAAATGGTGAGGAAAAAGATCAAGAACCTATGGAGCTAATCATAGGCGAAGAGGCATTCAAACTATATTTAGCTCAACAAAAATGGTCTTTTATTGCTGCGGAAAAATTCAGTCACGCTTTAAGCTGTGTTGAGCTACTTATGGAACTATTGGGTGATGACCCATATGAAAGGCGAGACCGAGGCTATCTACTAAATCAACTTAATTGCCCAAAAATGGCAAAAGATGATCTACAGTACTTTGTCGATGAATGCCCAGATGACCCTACAATAGACATCATTCAAAGCCAAATTGAAGAGCTTGCAGATCACAATAATATTTTGCACTAACGCAATGCGTGAGCATACGCAAATATATAGTAAAAAAGTAAAAGTTTGAGTCCATATATCGACTATCAGTGAGTAGTCAAAGTGACCGTTAAATTATATCCTCTAAAGGGTGGTAATATTATCGGTGATAAAGGTTGATGTGTTTGTATGTGGACTGCACTTTGCAAAATACTGTTCTCACATCAACATTGATAGTGTGTTTACTGGTGAGACGTAAATTTCTATCAAGGCTTATTTTTATAGCATTTGAGACTCGCAAAGTGCTCACTAAACTTAGTATCCCACCCATTTATTACCACAAGTTTAAGATATAATTAACGATTTAAGTATTGGCATGGTTTAATTGCGTTATGGACAAGCTGTTATGTAAAAGAGCTAAACCTTGCTGAACGTATACAAAATATGTTGGATGGAGTGATAAACCCTTTCAGCGTATCTAGTTAAATTTGGAATTGAATATGAATACACAAATAATAAAAGTTGGAACAACCGAAGTTGCTAACGATAAGCCATTTGTACTTTTTGGTGGTATGAATGTTTTGGAGTCGAGAGATTTAGCTATGCAAATCGCTGAACACTATGTTGAAGTGACTTCAAAGTTGAATATTCCCTATGTATTCAAAGCATCATTTGACAAGGCGAATCGCTCTTCAATCAATTCATATCGCGGTCCAGGTATGGAAGAAGGGTTAAAAATCTTTGAAGAGATTAAACGTACCTTTAACGTGCCTGTGATTACTGATGTACATGAACCTTTCCAAGCTGCACCTGTGGCAGAGGTTGCGGATGTAATTCAATTACCAGCATTCTTGGCTAGACAGACAGACTTGGTTGTGGCGATGGCGAAAACGGATGCTGTTATCAATGTAAAAAAACCACAATTCCTAGCACCTCACGAAATGCGTCACATCATTAAGAAAATTAATGAAGCTGGTAATGACAAGGTGATTCTATGTGAGCGCGGTAGCAGCTTTGGTTACAATAACTTGGTTGTAGATATGCTGGGCATGGATGACATGAAGCATATGGCCCCTGTTATTTTTGATGCAACTCATGCATTACAACGCCCTGGTGGCCGAGCAGACTCAGCTGATGGTCGTCGAGCACAAGCAGCAGAGTTAGCGCGCAGTGGTATAGCGCTTGGCTTAGCTGGTCTTTTCATTGAAGCTCACCCGGATCCAAATGTTGCTAAATGCGACGGTCCTTGTGCACTTCCATTGGCTAAATTGGAAGGATACCTGACGCAAATGAAATCGGTAGATGAACTGGTAAAGAGCTTTGAACCTCTCGATACGAGTGCCAGCCTTTAAGCTGATTGTATTAGGCTCAGCGTAACTATAAAGAAGCAAAGTTACGCTTCAGTTCAAAATAACCCCGACTTTAAATACATGTAAAGGCGTCCTGCTATGTCGAGAAGGTTACCACCGCTGAATGCTTTAAAAGCGTTTGAAGCAGCAGCTAGGCACCTGAGTTTTACCAAAGCTGCTGAAGAGCTGTTTGTTACACAGGCTGCGATAAGCCATCAAATAAAAACATTAGAAGAGCATTTAGGGTTAAAGCTTTTCTTGAGAAAAAATCGCTCATTGCTGCTAACAGAAGAAGGGCAGGGCTATTTTTTAGATATAAAAGACATCTTTTCTCAATTGATTGACGCGACGGAGAAGCTGCTTGCCCGAGGAGCCAAAGGTTCATTGACGGTGAGTTTAACGCCAAGTTTTGCGATTCAATGGCTAGTTCCTAGGTTAAGTAAATTCAATGAGTTGTTCCCTGAAATCGATGTGCGTATCAAAGCGCAAGATTTAGATGAAAACTCACTTACGGACGATGTGGACGTGGCTATATACTATGGTCGAGGCAATTGGAGTGGGGTGCAGACCCACAAATTACACACAGAATACTTGGTGCCACTGTGTAGTCCGTTACTTTTAAATGGCCCAAAGCCGCTTGACACTCCGAACGACCTTGCCAACCATAATTTGTTGCACGATACCACACGCCGCTCATGGAAAGCTTGGTTAAAAACGGCGGGTGTACGAAATGTGCCAGCCAATACGGGTCCTATTTTTAGTCACTCCTCAATGGTGCTGCAAGCTGCTGTGCACGGGCAGGGGGTTGCGTTAGGCAACAGCGTACTCGCCAAACCTGATTTAGATGCCGGTCGATTAGTCATTCCGTTTAGTCACAGTTTGGAAAGTAAAAATGCATACTACTTAATATGTCGTGAATCCCAAGCTGAGCTGGGTAAAATTGTCTCTTTTAAGGACTGGATGCTCTCGATGGTAGAGCAAGAGCAGATATAAAAAGAAGGTTAAGATGACAGAAACCGTCGCAATACAGTGGTTCGACGCAAAGTCGCCAATAGCTCAGTTTGTTTTTGCACATGGAGCAGGAGCCGGGAGCGATTCAGACTTTATGCAAGATATGGCTAAAAAGCTGTCATTGGCTGGAATAAATGTAGCTTTGTTTGATTTCGAGTATATGGAAACTGCCAAAGCACAAAATAAAAAGCGCCCACCAGACAGAGCGCCAAAATTGTTAAGTCGATATGCGCAGGTGTTATCTCAATTAGATAGTGACCTGCCGTTATTCATTGGTGGTAAGTCAATGGGCGGTCGAATGGCTTCTATGCTGGCATGTGAGACACAAGTACCTGTATGTGGTGTGATTGCATATGGCTATCCATTCCACCCTCCGGGGAAACCAGAAAAGTTGAGAATTGAGCATTTTGGTGATATCTCTTGCCCTTTTTTAGTCTTACAAGGTGAAAGAGATACGTTTGGAACAAAGAGCGAAATCTCAGATTTGTCTTTTGATAAGACGCCACAATTCGTTTGGTTGCCTGATGGAGATCACTCGTTAAAGCCACGCAAGGCAAGTGGCGTTACAGAGCAACAGAACCGACAAACGGCAGCGGATGGTACGATTCAGTTTATTCAGGGCATATGTAATGGCTAAACTATTTTTAATCATTGGTAGTACATTTTGCATGTTGTCTGTCGCACTAGGCGCGTTTGCAGCGCATGGTCTGAAGCACCATGTCAGTGAATATGCGGTAGGTATATTTAAGACAGCAGCTGAATATCAGATGACACATGGTTTGGCGATTATTGTGGTGGCGTTTTTGCTAAAATGGGGTTTGCAAATGAAATGGGCTGGTTACCTGTTTATAGCTGGTATAATGCTATTTAGTGGTAGCCTTTACCTGTTGGCGTTAACCGGTGCTAAATGGTTAGGCCCAATCACGCCAATGGGTGGAATGTGTTTTATTTTTGGTTGGCTGGTAATAATTTATAAATCAGCTAAGCAATCATTTTAATTTGGGATCATTTTAAATGTCGAGTGTTGTAATTTATTGTCGTAGTGGGTTTGAAAATGACGCTGCCGCTGAAATCAATCATCATGCTCAGCTACAAGGTGTAGCAGGCTATGTAAAAGCAAAGCCCAATACTGGATTTGTTTCTTTTGAGTGCTTTGCAAAAGAAGATGCAGAGAGACTGGTCAAACAAATCGATTTCAAAAGTTTAGTGTTTGCAAGGCAGTGGTTTGCTGGCACTCTTTTGTCTAAAATGCCACAGGAAGATCGCGTTGGCGAGATAAAGCAATGTGTTGCAGATTTTCCTTTGTGTGGCGATCTAAGAGTTGAGACCCCAGATACGAATGAGGGCAAAGAGCTTTCTAAGTTTTGTAAAAAAATCTCTACCCCATTAGCGAAGTCACTAGAAAAACAAAATAAGCTAACACGCAGTGTAAAACCGCAAAAACCTGTTTTACATGTTCTGTTTCTTGCTAATGATACCGCTTTTGTCGGTTTTTCATTTAGTGATAACAACTCGCCATTTTTCATGGGGATCCCACGTCTAAAAATGCCGGCCGATGGACCTAGCCGTTCAACGTTGAAACTTGATGAAGCTTTCAACGTGTTTTTAACCAAGGAGCAGGCAGAAGAGCGTGCCCAACCTGGTATGCGTGGTGTTGACTTAGGTGCATGCCCTGGTGGCTGGACTTATCAGCTCGTCAGACGAGGAATGTTTGTTGCGGCCATCGATAATGGCCCTATGAATGACAAGTTAATGGAAACAGGGCAAGTAAAACACTTTAGGGAAGATGGCTTTAAATACCGCCCAGAAAAACGCAACATTGACTGGTTAGTGTGCGATATGGTTGAAAAACCTAGAAAAGTGTCTCAGTTGATGATTGATTGGATAGTTAACGGCTTTGCTAAGGAATTAATCTTTAACTTAAAACTGCCAATGAAAAAACGTTTCGACAGCGTTTATGAGTGTTTGCAGCTGATCGATGATGAGCTAGCTCATTATAATGTCGGTTATAAACTCCAAGCTAAACATCTGTATCACGACCGCGAAGAGGTAACCGTACATATTCAGGTATTAAAAGTGCCGCAAAATTTGTTTAGTTAATATTAATTTGTTGCATTTATGGTAGTGTTTAGAAATCTGTGTCATTTCAGTATTATTAAGAAAATAGGAATGACACATGACTCAATCTTTCGGCTTCAACAAAGCATTAGCTGAACTTCAATCTGGTAAAGGTTTAACTAGTGAAGATAGTGTTTTAACACCACACTGATTAAGCAATTAACCGAAGCTGTTTTAAAAGCAGAGCTAGAGCAGCATCTAGAATCTGATCCACAACCAAGCCGTAAGAACGGCACTAGCAAGAAAACGGTTCAATCATCGGTAGGCCAATTTGAGCTTGAAACGCTAGGAGATAGCACAGGCTCATTTGAACCGCAACTTGTTAAAAAGAATCAAACCAAATTAACGCCTGAAATAGATCAAAAAGTTCTATCCATGTTTGCGCTTGGTATGAGCTATCGTGATATTCGCAGCCACGTTCAGGAAATGTACGGCATTGAAATATCAGAAGCCACTATAACTGGCATAACCGACCAGTTAATACCAGAGCTTAAAGCTTGGTAATCTCGCAGCCTTGATGCGCTGTATCCGTTTATTTGGCTTGATGCCATTCATTATAAAATCAAGGAAAGTGGTCGCTACGTTAGCAACGCTGTTTACACCGTACTCGGTATTAATATCGAAGGCCGCAAGGAATTACTTGGCTTATACGTGTCAGAGAGTGAAGTCGCTAATTACTGGCTCTCAGAGCTTACAGATTTACACAATCGTGGCGTATCCGATATTTTAATTGCCTGTGTTGATGGGCTAAAAGACTTCCCTGAAGCCATTGGTACTATCTATCCTGAAACAGAGATTCAGCAATGCGTTATTCATCAAATTCGCAACTCGATGAAGTACGTAGCCTCTAAATACCAAAAAGCGTTTATGGCTGATTTAAAGCCTGTTTATCATGCAGCGACCAAAGATGCTGCCGAAGTTGCATTGGATGAACTTGAGGCTAAATGGGGCAGTCTATATCCAATCGTAATCGAGTCTTGGCGTCGTAAATTGTCTAACCTATCTGTTTACTTCAAATACCCTGATTACGTACGTAAAGCCATTTACACCACCAACGCTATTGAAGCTGTGCATCGCCATTTTAGGAGATTAACCAAAACCAAAGGTGCATTCCCGAATGAAAATAGCTTGATGAAATTGTTGTATGCGGGCATATTGAATACTGCAAATAAGTGGATAATGCCAATTTACAACTGGAACCTGACATTGTCACAGTTAGCCATCCACTTCGAAAGTAGGTTAGATAGTGTGCTAGATATTTAGCTATTTAGGCTGACACAGAATTCTGAACGCCTTCGACAATAGAGATGCTTATGCCATTTAAAGACGGTGTACACACAATCACCGCCGACAATGATAGAGAATTAGCAGGTCATGAGCAGGTTGGCTATATTTTGCCCGCCCATATAGGTCTTGGGAGCGGGGGGCAAATGAAAACGCGAATGGTCTGTTAAGGCAATATGTGAAGAAAGGCACGGACTTGAGGCAGGTAACGGATGAGTATATTCAGTTTGCTCAATCAAGAATTAACAACCTTCCAGAAAGTGTTTAGGGTTCAAGCAGCCAGCCGTTATTTTAAAAGAGTTAACAATGGCCGCTTGATGTTAGAGTGTGTCGCACTTCGAAGTTGAATTCGGGAGTTTAGTTCTTCGCTACCCTAACGGGTATGAGTGCAATAAAACTGATTACGGTACAATACCGGACATGATTCGGATTTTGAAATAGATTCAATATCATCAAACTACGAGTTTATATGTGAATATAGGGGGAAATAGCCACATACCACTTCAATTTAATGATAAGTAGGTGTTTTTATCTTAAGCTTTAATTTTGTATTTAAATACACAAAAAGATTCTTTATTTAATTTAAATCTAGTGGTCATTAATTTGGCTTTTTTATTAATGGTTTGGTGTTTATACCCGCTTAAGTTAAGGGTTTTTGTAAGGGGTTAAAATGTTTTTTAAAAAGACAAAGAATATTATTTTAGCAGGTATCGTTTTTGTTCCGACACTGGTTAATGCCGCTTGTGATGAAAATGGGTGCTGGTCTGTTGATGTTAAACCAATTTATATTCGATCATCATGGATAAACCTTTTACAAACATCAGGGAACGAAGAAAAACTTACTTGTAATGCAATTTCTAACCTATTTTTTCAAATACCGGATAAAGGAAATAAAGCTGATCTAATGTCTGTGATCCTAGCAGCCAAGTTAAGCGGTAAAAAATTGATGTGAGAAAAAATCATGACAGCGGTAATTGTATTATCGAATATTTAAGATTTTCAAAACAGTAATTTGTTAATAAATGGAGAGTAAATTGATTCTTAAAAAACGGGCGTTTTTACCTATTATTTCTTCTTTAATTATTGGCTATTCAAGTAACTCGTTCGCTGCAACTACCTGGGTACCAATTAGTAATGGCAGCGTGTCATTTGTAATCCCTCTAATTCCTGATGAAACATTTCCGTCACCTATCAATATGCGCAAAGTTGTTAGCGGTAATACGGTTTCATTCTTTTGGGACGATATAAAACATGCAAGTAAATACTTAGTTCAAGGTTTAAATAGTGCAGGTCAATGGGTTGATTTGAAAGTTGTTTATTCAAACCAAGTAACAATTGATAGTACATTCAATGACTACTTTCAGTTAAGAGTAACAGCATGTAATTACAACTCTTGTAAAGGAACAGGTATTGCTTCAAGAAGTTATGCCTTTAATAAAAAAGTAATCTTTATTCATACAGACCTACTTGGTAGCCCAGTAGTAGAAAGTCACTAGAGCGCTTTTCTATATATTAAAAGAAGCTTCCAATAATCAAAAAAAATTGAAAGGCTTAATAATGAACTTGCTAAAACGAACGTTATTTGTAC
>NZ_AUXT01000157.1 GCF_001625595.1 Pseudoalteromonas luteoviolacea NCIMB 1942 | reverse complement strand
GTTAACTGACTGGCATTAAGCCTATGGCTGGTATTTTTTCTAAATTGGCGTGATTAAGCTACACCGTACTGGTCACGATACGCTTTAACTGCATCTAAATGCTCAGACGCACTGCCTGCTTGCTCTAAGTAAGTGATCAAGTCAGCAAGTTTTACAATTGAAACCACTTCAGTACCAAAGTCGCGCTCTACTTCTTGAATGGCAGAAAGCTCACCTTTACCCTTTTCTTGGCGATCAAGAGCAATGAGTACACCAGCTAAATCCGCTTCATTGGCTTTGATGATTTCCATTGATTCACGAATAGCAGTACCTGCCGTGATAACGTCGTCAACCAACATGATGCGACCTTTCAGCTCAGAGCCGACCAAGTTGCCGCCTTCACCATGCTGCTTTTTCTCTTTACGGTTAAAGCAATAAGGCACATCTTTGTCATGGTGATCTGCTAGTGCAACCGCAGTCGTTGTTGCAATTGGGATACCCTTGTACGCAGGGCCAAATAGTACGTCGTACTCAATGCCTGCGTCTTCTAACGCTGCGGCATAGAAGCGGCCTAAACGAGCAAGGTCACGGCCAGTATTAAACAAGCCAGCATTGAAAAAATAAGGGCTTGTACGGCCAGATTTAAGCGTAAACTCACCAAATTTTAGCACCTGCTTTTCAAGTGCAAACTCAATAAACTCTTTTTGATACTGTTTCATAACTAACCTTTTATGTTTACGCTAAAGCTTGTTTTTGAATATCGATGATTTCACGAATAGAGTGCTTAGCAAGCGCTAGCAACTCATCAAGCTCTTCAAAAGAAAATGGTTCACCCTCAGCAGTACCTTGTACTTCAATTAACTTACCCGTTTCAGTCATGATCACGTTCATATCGGTCTCAGCTTCTGAGTCTTCAAGGTACTCTAAGTCACTGATTGCTTCACCGTTGTATACACCAACTGAGATTGCCGCAATCATAAACTTAAGCGGGTTCGCATTGATCATACCTTTTGCACGCATGTGTGTAAGTGCATCAACAAGCGCAACACAAGCGCCGCTAATTGACGCGGTGCGTGTACCGCCATCAGCTTGTAAAACATCACAATCAATCGTAATTGTGTTTTCACCAAGTGCAGATAAGTCAACCGCAGCGCGCAAAGCTCGCGCGATTAGACGTTGAATTTCCATCGTACGGCCGCCTTGCTTACCTTTAGCAGCTTCTCGACCATTACGAGTATGGGTAGAGCGAGGAAGCATACCATATTCTGCGGTGATCCAACCTTTACCCTGTCCTTTCATAAAACGCGGTACACCCGCTTCCACTGTTGCTGTACACAGCACTTTAGTATTACCAAACTCAACAAGCACAGAGCCTTCGGCGTGCATTGTATAGTTACGGGTAAATGTTACAGGTCTAATCTGATTCGCAGTTCTTTCGCTTGGACGCATCCACGTTCCCCTATCATCAAAGTTTCGCAATATTATAAAGGGATCCTTTGCGCTATGCCACGCAATACCAAAAGAAATCTTAGCTTTAGCTACCGAGCAGCGTTTTTATTAGGCTATAATGGCCACGCTAACTTAATTAAATAGGTACTTTATATGATCCATAGTATGACCGCCTACGCTCGAAAAGAGGTGAAAGGAGATTGGGGCACTGGGGTTTGGGAGATCCGCTCAGTCAATCAACGCTATCTTGAAACGTTTATCCGCGCACCGGAACAATTTAGGGCACTAGAGCCAGTAGTACGTGAACGCCTTCGTAAACAGCTACAACGAGGCAAAGTTGAGGTCTATTTAAAGTTTGCAGCAAACCCTGCGCACGTTGGTCAAATGTCAATTAATGAAACCTTGGCAAAGCAACTGATTGACAACGCGAAGTGGGTTCAATCACACAGTGGTGGCGACATCAACCCAGCTGACATTTTACGCTGGCCAGGCGTAATGGAAGCAGAAGAAGTCGATTTAGACGAAGTAAATGGCGCACTACTTGAAGGTTTCAATGAATTAGTCACCGACTTCAAAGCGGCAAGAGCCAGTGAAGGTGCAAATCTAGAAACCATGATCACAACACGTTTAGATGCGATTTTAGAGCAAGTTGATGTGGTTGAAGGTCATATGCCAGAAGTCGCAAAATGGCAGCGTGATAAACTCACTCAAAAACTTGAAGAGCTACAGGCCGAAATCGATGAATCTCGCCTTGAGCAGGAGCTAATTTATCTTGCACAAAAGCAAGATGTCGCCGAAGAGCTGGACCGTTTAAAGTCGCACGTTAAAGAAACCCATAAAATCCTGAAAAAAGGTGGCGCATGCGGCCGTCGCTTAGACTTTATGATGCAAGAGTTTAACCGTGAGTCAAACACGTTAGCGTCTAAGTCTATCAACTCTGAGATCACCAACGCAGCCGTTGAGCTTAAAGTCTTAATCGAACAGATGCGTGAGCAGATCCAGAATATAGAGTAAAATTCACTAGCGCTCAAAAAAGCTCATAACCATCTGAAAAACCTCGCTTTATAGCGGGGTTTTGTTTTTTATTGTTCCGTATTTTTTCATTCTGTTTCATCCAATTGGTGAGCACTAAAGGTAAGAAATTGCCAAGTTTAATCGTCAATTAGATCAACACAGTTGATGATGGTGAGCCTAGTAAACCCAACGATGGAAATGACCTATAATTCCAAAGCGTGGTAAACCCGAGTAATCGTTGCGCCGCTCGTAAAACGGGAAGAAGAAAAAGGCATTAACCTTTTCCGTTCTTCCTGTTACCTGAGAAAACGACTTTAAAGCTGATTTGTGTTGTTTTGAGCGATTGCCACATCAGTAGCTCGAGCGTACTCCACGTAATCTACATAAAGTAGGTTTACAATCTTTCCGTATTGGTTTTTTGCGGGTAGCTCTACCATTGCACTTCCTAATGCCCGATTAGCTTCTTTGGAAACCGGCCATACCGCGGTTGGTGGGGTAAGTGTCCAAGAGAGTAAAAATAGGTCACAAGGGACGCTTGGATCTTTTTTGCATTGGCCAGTAAATTCCTCAAACTTCTTGAACTGATCTTGCTTCATCGTACTAAAACTAATGGTATCAGAGTACTCATCAAATACGGTCAGATCAGCTTTAGCAACAGAGCTAGAGTCCCAATCTTTGTAAACCCAAAAGCCTTGCTGTGGCTGATTAATCGATAAATCATTACCAATGGCGACCATCATGGCTGTGCCGTCGTTAACGTATTCATTTAGCGTGCCTTCAGCCAAACGCTTACCTTCAGGTTTAGTTTTAACCATCCATGAACCAATTGCATCTTCAACTTGTTGACGAAATACTGGGTAATTATCGCTATTGATGCCATCAAAGTGAGAAAACTTAAGGATGGCCAGCTCTTTATGACCTTGCTCACAGTAGGAGCGAATGTCGGAAAGGACTTCTGATAAGTCTGGTCCGGTAATTGGGCCGTGATAAATAACAAACTTACTCCCTGTCCATTTTGGGCGCAAATCGAAGTACCTAACCCCTGCTTCTAATTGACCTTTAATTGACAGGTCCTGTGTTTTGCCAAATACAGCCAGTCCACCTTTATACATACCTGAGTCGTGCGAAGCTGGTAGGGCTAATTCAGATATGGTTTTGTTACCCAGCTCGCCTAATCGATCTTGAATCCATGATGCTCGGTTTGTGAGTATGGACGTGGAATACCACAATCCGTATAAAATTGTTTCTGAAGGGTGCACCTGTACTGCTGTGTTATTGGCAATGCCAACAGAAGGCCGTTGACCATCATCAAATTCAACAGCATCACTTTGCCAATCAATTTGAGTTCCACTAATTTGGCCTTTGCGCTGATACAGTGTTCCGCCTTGACTCCACACAGCAATCACAATTTCATCGTCGGTCAATGCTACACTTGGAGCTGTCCCAGAGCCGAATTCATGGCTGCTTCCAAAATCAATTTTGCTGCCATTTACGCGACCAACGTGATACCAGACTTTTGATTTGCTTTGTGACTGATGTACCTCAACGACGTAACCATTATTATTCAGGGCGACCTGAGGCACAGAACCTGAATCGTATTCGTGGCTAGAATGCCAATCAACTTTGCTACCGTTAACCTGTCCCACATGATAGTAAAGACCATTGCTAAAAGGGCTTTGAGTTTTATGAACTTCTACAACAATACCATCGTCATTAACCGCTACATTGGGTTCAATGCCACTATCGTATTTGTTGGAACTATGCCAACTTACACCGTTTGAGGATACATCCCCCACATGATAATACAGCGAAGAACCAGCTTGATTTTTATGAACTTCTACTGCGACACCACGGTTGTTCATTGCTACAGCAGGAGTATTACCGTCATCGTAATGGTGACTTGCCTCCCAGTTTACAGTCGCTTTATTCAAGTTGCCAAAGCGATAGTAAAGTTTAAAGCCTTCTTCGTTCTTATGTACCTCCAGTACTTGACCTGAAGCATTGATTGCTACGTTGGGAATACTGCCTGTGTCGTATTGTTCTGCTAATCCAAAAAATACATCGTTCATCGTTTTATTCCTCGTATTTACCGATTATTTAGTATTGGCAGGTTAGAAGAATCGAGATTGGCTTGGTATTACATGATGTTACGACCACTATATTCCTGAAGATTACGGTGTTATGTCTAATATAAAATATTGACGCGGATCTTAGAGATAAAGCAGAAGCAATTTACCGCCTGTCTATTTTAGGCGTACCTTATGGTTGGGCTATATAACCCCCATGAGTCTCTGTTCCTTCAAATGTAGAATTGCACCTTCAATGCTCTTCTACTTCTTTTTTGTTAACAACAAAAAGCAAAAAACGCGCTACTTCTAATCGGTATTGAAGCTTACGCCCATTTTTATTAATACTTTTATAAAATGCTAATTTTAAAGGTCTTTTGTTAATAATTAGTTGATAAAAATAATATCTGTTGATATGTTACGCTGACGGATTAAGGAAGAGGTAGCAAGGTGTGTTAGGTAGCACTAGAAGGATCAAAACAGAGAACTTTCGAGTTTATGTGCAGCGCTCTATGCGACAGCTGCGCAGAGAAAAAAAGTGGACTCAGGACCAGTTGGGTAAAAAGCTCGGTGTCGATCAGGCAACAATCAGTAATTATGAATCCGGTAAAACGGATATGACCTTTACCCAGTTGTTTGAGCTATTTCTAATATTTGGCAAGGATTTAAGCAGTGTGTTTGATTTTAAGTCTTCAATGATTGTCGATAAACATCAAACTGAGCGAGAAAAGGAGTAAGGCAACATGTATGAGATATATTCATTAGTCGATCACGGACAACTAATATTTATCGCTGTTGGACTTTTGCTTAGTTGGACATCAGCTACTGCAAGGTGGTTTTTAATTTCATATGCAGTAGTTATCGTACTAAACCTTGCTTCCTACCCAATAAGTTCGCAGTGGAATACACACTACTACCTATTTCAGGCCAGTATAAATGTTGTTTTTATGTTACCAATAGTTTATCGTAGGAATTTAGCGATATATATCTATGAAAAGACCAGCATAGATTTCTACAAGCAAATATATGATAATCAGAAACTTTCTGCTCAAGAACGCATGATTGCACTCATATTTGTAATGGCCATATTTGTTAATCTCATTACTTGGACTGAAGTTCTAGCTTACAAGCACTCATTAATTAGCAATGCTTACTTTAAGCTATATTTTAGAGATAATATTATCTTATGTGTGCAACTAGTATTGTGTGCTTGTTTGCTCACATATGCCCTGAAAGCTCAGTCGAGAGACATTACTACAGAAAAAGCCAATTAAAAGCGCATTGAGACCTTGTTGGAATAATATATCGCTCAAGTTGAGTTGTTCTCATAACTAATTGAATAACTCAACATAATATTCAGACTAGAGATTATAAGTTTGGAAAAAATGACTATATTAATAAAAGGATGTGACAAGCAATGAAAGCTCTAACTAAAAATCTTTGTAAGAAAATTCAGGGTGGTAACTCCCGTTCTCCAGATTTACCTCAACAACAGTCTCGAGCTTTGCCTTCACACACGCAAACCGACGATATGGCAAAGATTGTTTTACCCTAATTTTCAGAGAGTATGTAAGAAATTACAGATACTGTCGAAGGAATTGAATTTTGAAAATACTGAATACGAGTAAATTAAAAGCAATTTGTGGTGGATTGAATGGTAGTTCACCAGATTTGCCTCATAGATCTATGGCAAACCTGCAACCAAATAAAGCACAAAAAACTCCCAGTTCAATAAAAAAAGGAATTAATTAAGCGTAATTACAGTGAGTTTTTAGCTCATGTATTACTAACTAAATCGAAGGAATTGAATTATGAAAATACTGAATGAACAAATGGCTAAATTTATTGTTGGTGGAGACGCTCGAGCACCAGAACTACCACATAGATCTATGGCAAACCTGCAACCAAATAAAGCACAAAAAACTCCCAGTTCAATAAAGAAAGGAATTAATTAAGCGTAATTACAGTGAGTTTTTAGCTCAGGTATTACTAACTAAATCGAAGGAATTGAATTATGAAAATACTGAATAAACAAATGATTAAATTCATTTTTGGTGGAAGTGCAGACGCTCCAGGGTTACCAGATAGATCTATGGCAAACTGGCAACCAAATAAAGCACAAAAAACTCCCAATTCAATAAAGGAAGGAAGCAATTAAGTGTAATTACAGTGAGTTTTTAGCTCATGTATTAATAACTGAATCGAAGGAATTGAATTATGAAATCACTGAAAACTGACCTGTTAAAATATATCAAAGGGGGAGCAAATGGAAGCTCTCCTAAGCTACCAGAAAGATCTCAGGCATCAGCTCAAGTTGGCTACGAACTGATTGATAAACCAGCCAAGCATTAAAGAGCTAGTAGCCTGACTTTAAGAGTAAGCCTGTGTTTTAATGCTTACTCTTATGAAAATTTACATATTAATCTTCCAGAAGTTCATAGCAGGCTTTATTCAGGCCGCTTTCGTTAATAAATCTACAATGAGTCTTGAGGTAATATTTTTAACCTTAGCCCTCCCCTTCCAAGAGACCTCTGCACTGGTTTAATTATTTCTAATGATATGAGCCTTAACCTGCAAAAGAGTAGTCGTGTCTATGGCGCTTAATGTTAAAAGGCTTAGCACATAGCATCAGAGCGCAGTAATTCAGGCTATTTGTTATTTCATGTCAGTGACTAAAAGCACTGCCCATCGCCTCAAAAACAAGTAATAGCCACCACCCTCTATGCCAATTACAAATCAACCTCGTCCCCCGAATAGATAATTATGAAACACTTCATAGCTGAATACGAAACAATCAATGGAGAAATTAATTCCCAAATTCGCAATTTTCTTAACCTTAAATAATAATTTGGGTAAGCAAATTTGATATTCCAGGGAATTGGAGTAACCAACTTTCTTGGGGAACAATATGAACTTGAGCAAAAAGCTATATTTGTCCTTTGGTTGCCTTATTGCATTGATGGTATTTTCGAGCACTGTCGTATGGTTTAAGGTCTCCACAGAAACTGCGCGCGCATTTGAGGTTAAAGGTGATGATTTGCCGGGTATGATCCTCTACAACCGACTTTTGCACCTCGAATATCAACTGAACAATACCGCACTTGAATATCTCAATGGTGATGTGAGCAAGGTTGGAGAATTTAATCAATTATTTGAACGCTTTGAGACCACGCAAAAAGAATTATATGGGTACGAATCTGCAAAACAATCTGACCGCGAGAAAATGGCCCGTATCATGGAGTTGGCAGAAAAGTTTCACCGCGATGTAAAGAGCGAAATCTTCGCCAAATATGACCCAAGGGCCTACCAAAATGTCAAAGAGCGTGTTGATAAGCTAGATAAAGGCACAGGTGAAGACTTAGAAGATTTACTCGACTCATTAAAAGAGCAAGAGTTCAACGATGCGATGAAATCTTCAGACCTGCAAGAATCACTAAATGATGACTTACCTGGTGTGCGCTATTATCTAGAGCTCGTTGATGAAGCGGGCGATATGATAGCGGCTATTATTTCTCATACAACGGGGGATGCAGGGGCCGAAGAGAATTTTAATGATGATGCACAAAGCTTTAGATATTACTTGGATTTATTAAAGCCATTAGAACAAAAACCCAATGAACTCAAAGATATTGCTCGCATTGAAGACATGTTTGCAACCATTCAAGATGAAGCAAAAGATATATTTCGTACTTATGATTCTACGTCTTACGCCAAAGCGCAGCAAAAACTCAGAGATTTAACGTCCAACCAAATGGTTGAACTGTCGAAAATTCTGAGTGTTTCAAGTGAAGAAGAAAAGGTCGATGCCACCAATGCGCTAGACCACTTAGTAGAAGGGCTCAATACCACACTCGTGATCATCATTATGATCACCCTTATCGCTGCTGTTATCGCCATTGCAGTAGCCTATGTGATCAGCCGTTCAATTGTCACTCGCTTGAGTGAAGTACTCATTATTGCCGAAGGGATCAGCGAAGGCGATATTTCAAAACCTTTAATTCAACACCAAGGCAAAGATGAAATTGATAGTCTCGCCGAAGCTACCAATAAAATGTCCAACTCCCTTAACAACTTACTACAAGCCATCAGTAATGTGGTCAATGATGTCAAAACATCAAGTAATGAAATTGCGGATACAAACAACCAGATAGCCTCTCGCAGCCAAGCCTCAGCAGATCAATCAACACAAGTCGCAACCGCGATAGAAGAAATGAGCGCAACTGTATCTGAGGTTGCTTCGCAGAGTCAGGTTGCAGCAAGCCATGCAGAAGGTGCGCGTAATCTCGCATCGGAGGGTGGCTCCACAGTGACTTCGACGGTAGATAAAATTAAGTCTGCTTCGAATGAAGTTCAAGACACATCAGAAAACGTGACACATTTAGGCGAGTTAAGTAGCCAAATTGGTAATGTGATCGGCGTGATTGGCAGTATTGCAGAGCAGACCAACCTATTGGCACTTAACGCAGCCATTGAGGCAGCTCGAGCAGGTGAGCAAGGCCGTGGTTTTGCCGTAGTAGCTGATGAAGTCAGGACACTGGCGGAGCGCACGTCGAAAGCAACAGAAGAGGTTGTCAGTACGGTACAATCAATTCAATCACAAACTGAGCATGCGGTAAAATCAATGGAAAACAGCGTTTCACAGGTAAACCATAGTGTAACTATGGCCGAAGATGCGGGGACTCAGCTTGAAGGCATCGTCACTGGCGCTAGCGAAATCGCCGCGATGATCCAATCCATCGCGACAGCAACTGAAGAGCAATCCGTGGTTGCCAGTGAAATGGCACGGGATATTTCGCAAATTGAACAGTCTAGTCAAAGTTCCTTACAGGACACCCAAGTTGCTGCACACTCGGCTCAAGAGCTGAATAAACAAGCTGAAGAGCTGGCAACTTTAGTCAGTAGATTTAGGTTACGTGGATAACTGAGCTGGTAACTCTGGGCTCAACGATTTAAAATAGGGCTTTTTTACGAGCAGTAACAGGCTCTATTTTATCTCCTTTTGAGTACACAAAGGTCTCACTATGACAATGACACGTGGTAATCTGTTTATCTTATCTGCGCCATCAGGTGCTGGTAAATCAAGCTTAATCAAAGCTTTATTGGAAAAACATGCAAACATAAAAGTTTCTGTTTCTCATACTACACGCGCGCCTCGCCCAGGTGAGAATAACGGTGAACACTACCACTTTGTTAACGTTGACGAGTTTAAAGCCTTAATTGACAAGGGTGACTTTTTTGAATGGGCGCAAGTATTTGAAAACTACTACGGCACATCGAAGCAAGCGATTGAAGATCAGTTAAACAACGGCATTGACGTATTTTTGGACATTGACTGGCAAGGTGCAAGACAAGTTCGTGACCTGATCCCAGAGGTTAAAACTGTCTTTATTTTGCCACCTTCTCAAAATGAGCTTGAAAAGCGCCTCAATAGTCGTGGCCAAGACTCTCAAGAAGTCATTGCTGGCAGAATGGCTGAAGCGAAGTCAGAAAGCAGCCACTATGATGAATTTGACTATGTGATTGTCAATGATGACTTCAATGTCGCTCTGGCTGAGTTAGAACACATTGTTATTGCTGCGAGATTACAGACCAAAGCACAACAAACTCGACACCAAAATCTGATAGCACAGCTGTTAGCTTAAGAATTGATTATTACACTTAAGCAATCACCCCATGGCAATTGCTTTCGATAAATTTTAACCATTCACTTGGCGAAGCGGGCACTTTACAGTAAACTAGCCCTTTGCTAAATGTATAATTTTTTGGAGTGCTTCGATGGCTCGCGTAACTGTAGAAGATGCAGTAGATAAAATTGGTAACCGTTTCGATTTAATCCTTGTTGCAGCGCGTCGCGCTCGTCAGATTTCTGTTGGTGGTAAAGACCCTATGGTTGAAGCCGAAAATGACAAGCCAACTGTTATCGCGCTACGTGAAATTGAAGAAGGTCTGGTAACACCAGACTCTTTAGACATGATCGACCGTGAAGAGCAACAAAACCAAGAGGCAGCTGAGCTAGCAGCAGTAGCAGCCATCGTTGGTGGTAACCGCTAAAATAAACTTTTAGACGGCTATATGCCAAGTCTTAGTAAAGTTTGAATGAACGCCAGCTTTTTGCTGGCGTTTTTTTTCATTATATTGCAAATGCAGTATGCCTTTGCGTTGGCTTCCGAGCCAATTCATCGTATATTCAATAATAACTATCTATTAACTTCACTGGAACATTGGAGTGTGAATGTATCTATTTGAAGGTCTCAAGAAAAAAATCTCAGAGTACTTATCACCAGAAGACGTTGAACTGGTGCAAAAAGCCTATGTTGTCGCTCGTGAAGCGCATGAGGGACAAACTCGCTCAAGCGGTGAGCCATATATCACCCACCCAGTAGAAGTCACGCAAATACTTGCCAGCATGAAGCTAGACCATGAAACTCTGATGGCAGCATTAATGCACGACGTTATTGAAGACACAGACTTTAGTCAGGCAGACTTGGCAGAAATCTTTGGTGAAACCGTAGCCGAACTTGTTGCGGGCGTCAGTAAGTTAGACAAACTCGACTTTAAAGACAAAAAAGAATTTCAAGCCGAGAACTATCGTAAAATGATCATGGCGATGACGCAGGACATTCGCGTTATCTTGATTAAACTTGCAGATAGAACCCACAATATGCGTACTTTAGGCTTTTTAAGACCTGAGAAGCGCAGAAGAATTGCCAGAGAAACCCTTGAAATATTCGCACCAATTGCGAATAGATTAGGTATTCATGACATAAAAAATGAGCTCGAAGATTTAGGTTTCCAAGCATTGTATCCAATGCGTCATCGCGCATTGAAGTCAGAAGTCGCGAAAGCGCGCGGTAATAGAAAAGAAGTTATCAGTAATATCCAAACTGAAATTGAATCTAGACTGGAAGAAGCGGGTATTTCTGCGTCAGTCAAAGGTCGAGAGAAGCACCTTTACAGTATCTATCGAAAAATGCTTAACAAAGAGCTTCTGTTCAATGAAGTAATGGATATCTACGCGTTTAGGATCAATGTTGATGATATTGATACCTGCTACCGTGTTCTTGGCGTTACTCATAATTTATATAAACCCATTGAGACTCGCTTCAAAGATTACATAGCCGTACCTAAAACCAATGGCTATCAATCACTGCATACCTCCCTTGTTGGGCCTCACGGCATCCCTGTGGAAATTCAAATCCGCACTCACGATATGGACCATATGGCTGACAAAGGGGTCGCTGCACACTGGATGTATAAAAAAGCTGGTGACAGCGCCGGTCACACTGCACAGCAGCGTGCTCGTCAATGGATGCAAAGCTTGTTAGAGCTGCAACAGAGCGCAGGCTCTTCATTTGAATTCGTAGAAAACGTAAAAACAGAACTCTTCCCAGAAGAAATTTACGTATTCACCCCAGATGGCCGCATTATCGAGCTTCCAATGGGTGCCACTGCCGTTGATTTTGCTTATGCAGTTCACACAGATGTTGGTAATACTTGTGTGGGTGCTCGAGTTAATCGCAAACCATACCCTCTCAGTAAGGAGCTTGATACAGGCCAGACTGTCGAGATAATTACAAGTTCAGGAGCCCATCCAAACGCCACTTGGTTAAACTTTATTGTCACAGGTAAAGCAAGGCTGGGCGTACGAAACTACTTGAAAAGCCAACACCAAGAAGAGTCAATTCAATTGGGTAGACGCCTTCTTGATTCGGCTCTTGGAGAGCAAAAACTAGATGATATTCCTGCCGAACACATAGGGCATGTACTTGAAGAGCATAATCTGAACACGCTACTTGAGCTACTTGTAGAAATTGGTAATGGCAATATCATGAGTGTTTTGATTGCCAAGAGACTGCTTCAAGCCGATGACGGTATAGAAAGCTTTGCCAAGCAGACAAAGGCGGCTATTATCGGTACCGAAGGTATGCTCGTCACCTATGCTAAGTGCTGTCGACCCGTACCAGGCGATGCCATCGCTGCCTATGTTAGCCAAGGCAAAGGCCTAATGGTGCATAGACAAGAGTGTCGCAATATCAAGGGCTGGGAAAGCGAACGCGCCAAATACTGTGTGGTGAAGTGGGAAGATAATCCTGAAAAAGAATATATTGCTGCTTTACGTGTGGAAATTATTAATCATCAAGGTGCGCTAGCCAAATTGACCAATGTCGTTGCCAGTGCACAGGCAAATATCGTTGAGATTGCAACCGAAGAAAAAGAAAGCAATCTGTATATTATTGATCTGGGCGTTACGGTAAAAGATAGGATCCATGTCGCAAATATCATGCGAAAAATCCGAGTAATGCCAGATGTACAACGCGTTTATCGTAAACGCTAAAGGAAAGAATTATGACTAAAGCTATCATATCTACTGATGAAGCTCCGGCTGCCATTGGGACATATAATCAAGCTATTAAAGTGGGAACGGCTGTATATCTATCTGGCCAAATTCCACTCGTACCGAAGACCATGGAAGTCATTTCTGAAGATTTTTCAGAGCAGGCGCATCAGGTGTTTAAAAACCTTTCGGCCGTGTGTGAAGCCGCAGGCGGTGAGCTTCAGGATATGGTCAAGGTAAATATCTTTTTGACTGATCTTAGTCACTTTGCAACAGTAAACGACATAATGAGTCAGTATTTCAGAACCCCTTATCCAGCGCGTGCTGCAATTGGGGTTAAAGAGTTGCCTAAAAATGTCCAAATAGAAATAGATGGCATCATGGAGCTGCCCTCTACTAATTAGTCACTTTTACTAAACTCAACAATAAGCCCGTAATATGCGGGCTTTTTTATGCCCAATCAATTCAAACCCGCCTTCACCTATCCATAAAAAATGTTTTATTTGCACTTTGAACTTTGATCTTAACCACTTGACTACATAATATTAATTAAGCAAGCTGAAAGTGAGTCATAAGATAAACCAGCTCATTGGTACTAATTAATTTTAAACAGACAAAACCGCTTATTAAAGTGGTGATAGAATTTATCTGGCTCAAGCCTGTCTTACATATAATGCCCCTTTTATTTAAGGGTTTAGAAAGGCAATACGGTTGCAAGCTTACAAGAGTTAGATTTTTTGCGAGCCTTTTGTAAAGGCCGCATGGTCGATAAGGAAAAGCCTGTGTTTAAAGTCACAAAAAATGGCAAAGTTTTAATGGATGTTGCAGCAGCAACACCACCAAGCCAAGCTTTTATAGTCGAGGCATTAGAGTGCTCTCCTTACGCTGACTGTGAGGTAGATCACGATTCTATCGCAGCATATTTTCAAAGTGATGTGTCCGAACAACAACTACTCGTAGCCAAACAAAAAGACGCTGAATTATCTATCTCTATCTCAGAAGATAAAATGCAGGCCTCCGCCAAGCTTACCACTGCAAAAGGCGGTAGCCTTATCAGTCTTGATCAAGCAAAAAAAATTATTGTAAAGGCGGGCGTGTGTCGCGGCTACAAACAAGCATATTTAGAGAAGGTTTTATCCAAACAGTTCGACGATCAGCCAGGAGCTGAGTATTCAGGTATCATTGCCCAAGGTCGCCCACCAGAAAATGGCTTGCCAGCCAAACTGATATCTCATGTTTTAACCTTAAAAGAGCGCCTGAAAAAACCAAAGCTGAGAGAAGATGGCACGGTAGATATGCGTGATTTTGGCGCGTTGTCGAGCGTGTCTCCTGGTACTTTGCTGATTACGCAAAGACCAGCAACCCCAGGAAAAGAGGGCTTTACGGTTACCGGCGAAACGATTGAGCCACAGCCAGGAGAAACATTTCAGTTAGTGGCCGGCGAAGGGACGGAAATCTCCCAGACTAACCCACTGGAACTGATCGCAACTATTGCTGGTTGCCCTTCAGATATTGCCAATGGTATGCGTGTAGACGACATCTTTACCATCAATGATGTCAACGTAAAAAGTGGCCATATCGATTTCAGTGGCAGTGTTATTGTGACCCATAATGTGGAACCGGGCATGAAAGTAAAAGCGTCCGGAGATGTAACTATCATGGGCACTGTCGACTCTGGGGAAATTTTTAGCGATGGCAATATTGAAGTGCGTGGCGGTGTTATTGGTCACTTAGATCACAGTGACAATGATCAAAGCCTAACAAGTAAACTGGTTGCCAAAGGTGACATTAACATAGTACATGGCCAATATACCTACTTAGAGGGGCGTAACGTATACATTCAAAAACAAGCTAACCACTGTGATATCAAAGCGTTGAGAAAAGTACTCGTGGGGCTTGAAGACAACCCGAGAGGAAAACTCGTAGGCGGTACCATCTTCGATGCTCAATCTGTTACGGCTGGTGAAATAGGCAGCCCTTCTGGGGCAACTATGTCAGTTTACTTAGCAACCTCGGGAATTGAGATCACCAATAAAACCGACCAGTGCATTAGAGAGCTCGGCGAAACCGATGAACAAATTGACAACTTGCAAAAAGCGGTTGAAAAAGCAGATCAGTTAAAGGATGCCGAAAAGAAAAAGATACTCATGGCGAAAATTAGCGCGACACAGACACACTATAGCCAACAAGCCGAAGTACTAGAAAATAAACTCAGTGAGCTGGACCACACTCTACACGAATTACTTGAAGGCACACAATTACAAGCGACTAGTGCATTACATTCAGGTGTTGAGTTGCATATTTTTGACAAAACCTATCGAACTAATCGTAGCTACCCACCCTGCACTGCCAAGTTACAAGAAGGCAAAATCGAAATCGAATTTAAAACATAAGGGGCAACAAGCCCCTTATTCAATTATAAAACCCCATCAATTGACTGCTTGAGCTGCTCTGGCCATACGCCTACTTGTACTTGAGCGATATGTGCTTTTTGCAGTAGTAACATAACCAATCGAGACTGCCCAATGCCACCGCCAATGGTTTGAGGAAGCTCACGTGCAAGTAATGCTTGGTGCCAATCAAACTCTTTACGCTCTTGTGCATCACTCAACTCCAACTGGTGCGCTAAAGACTTAGGACACACTCGAATTCCCATTGATGAAATTTCAAAAGCGTCTTCAAGCACTGGGTTCCAAACGATGATATCTCCGTTAAGTCCTTGGTATTTATCGCAAGTCGGGGTTGACCAATCATCATAATCAGGGGCTCGGACATCATGAATTTTACCATTGGCCAGTTCACCACCGATACCAATTAAGAAGACAGCCCCATATTCTTGCGCAATTGCTTTTTCACGTTGCTTTGCACTGAAATCAGGATACATACTGCGTAATTCTTCCGTGTGTATAAAGGTTATCTTCTCGGGTAAGAAAGACGCTAAATCAAAATCATCTGCAATAGTTTGCTCAGTTGCCTTAATACATTGATATAGCGTGCCGACCGTTTCTTTTAATGTTTCCAAACTTCTTTGTGTTTCACCACAAATCACCTTTTCCCAGTCCCATTGGTCAACAAATACTGAGTGAATTGGAGACAGTCGCTCTTCATCAGGGCGCAACGCTTTCATATGTGTATATAGCCCCTCCCCCACAGAAAACCCGTAATCTCCGAGTGTTTTACGCTTCCATTTTGCCAATGAATGTACCACCTCAAACTCACTCTCAGGTAAAGTTTTCACGTTGACAGAAACGGCTTGCTCGGTTCCACTTAGGTTGTCCTGTATTCCATCGCCGACCTTTGCCAAGATGGGCGCTTGCACTTCAATTAGGCCAAGGCGCTCTGTTAGCTGAGTTGAAAAAACGCTTTTTACACGTGCTATTTGTTGCTGTGTTACCAAGTAATCTGATTTCATCTTGAACCTCATTCCAAACTGTTGATGATTATTTGCAGCCAGTGCTGATATATCCATCGTCAACAAATTTAAAAGTAAATTCAACATTCAAAAATAAAAACATTAAAAGATAACTTCAAACAACAATAAAACAGGGTTATATTTGAGAAATCATCATTTAATCCTCGAATATCACATGGAAAATTATCAAATCGACAATCTCGATAAATCCATCCTTCACGCTTTAATGGATGATGCAAGAACACCGTATGCAGAATTAGCCAAGCGCTTTAAGGTAAGTGCAGGCACCATTCACGTCCGAGTCGAAAAAATGAAGCAAGCAGGGATCATTGAAGGGACGAAAGTATGCATTAATGCCAAAAAACTAGGCTATGATGTTTGCTGTTTTATTGGAATTAACCTCAAACACGCCAGAGATTACCAAAATACGATTGCGCAATTAGAGAGCTTTGAAGAAGTCGTCGAAGCGTACTACACAACAGGTAACTACAGTATTTTTATCAAAGTATTGAGTAGCTCGATGGATCATTTACACGATGTATTAGTTAACAAAATTCAATCAATAGAAGCAATTCAATCCACAGAGACGTTAATTTCATTACAAGCACCAATCATGCGTGAGGTTACGCCATGATTTACCTGATTAGGTAGCATCAAAAGGGTGTGTACTTATACAGTAATAAATTTGATATAATACACACAATTTTGTATTTATGAGCCGTACTTAATGAAAGAGAATCGCTTTCAACGCGTAAAACGCATTCTAGAACAACGTCAGACGGATCTAACCGTATGTCTTGATGAAGTACATAAGCACCATAACTTATCAGCAATCGTTCGAACTGCTGACGCTGTTGGCTGCCATTATGTACATGCAGTTTGGCCTCAAGAACAAAGACGCCTAACGAATAATACCTCTGGTGGTAGTAAAAACTGGGTAGATACCCGGATGCACGATGATATTGATCAGGCCGTTGCAACCATCAGAGAGAAAACCCCAGGTATTCAATTACTGGCGACAAACTTGAGTGACACTGCCGTTGATTTTAGAGAGATCGATTACACTAAACCTACTGCTGTCATTGTTGGGCAAGAAAGACTTGGGATTTCAGATCGTGCGCTCCAACATGCTGATCAACACATCGTTATCCCTATGGCTGGTATGGTGCAGTCGTTAAATGTCTCTGTTGCAGCGGCTCTGATTTTATATGAAGCACAAAGGCAAAGAGAGGCCGCTGGCATGTACGAAAGAAAGGACATGATTGACCCTCAGGTGAAACATAAACTGCTTTTTGAAGGCTGCCACCCAATTATCGCAAATCGCTGTAACGAAAAAGCGCTACCTTACCCTCAACTAGATGATGAAGGTGAGATCATCGCAGATGAAGCGTTTTGGAATACGCTTAAATTTAGCAAAGCTTAAGGAAATCTATGTCGAGTCCTAATTTAGCACAGTATGCAATTACCGATCTTAAAGGCGTTGGCCCCAAAGCTGCTGAACGCCTTGCTAAATTAGGTATCTTAAGTGTTCAAGACATGCTGTTTCACCTTCCCTTACGTTATGAAGATAGGGCTAAAACATACTCAATAGCGACGTTGATGCCTCATATGCATGTCTCTGCGCAAGGTGAGATTGAGCAAGCAAATATTACGTCTGGCAAGCGTAGAATGCTGGTGTGTCAAATTAACGATGGGACTGGACGCTTAACCCTGAGATTTTTCAACTTTTCTGCGGCACAGAAAAACGCCATGCAACCGGGCAAATTTATGCGCTGCTTTGGCGAAGTACGCCGTGGTCGTGTTGGACCAGAAATGGCACACCCAGAATACAATATTGTGGATTCCATAGAAGATAGCTGCTCGGCCAGTGATGCGCTTACACCTGTGTACCCTACCACCGAAGGACTGAAGCAGCTCAGCATACGCGCTATTGCAGAGCAAGCTGTTGAATTACTTAGAAAGTATGATATCGAAGATCATCTTCCTAAACAATACAGACCAAATCAGCTAAGCCTGAAAG
Organism: Pseudoalteromonas luteoviolacea NCIMB 1942; assembly: GCF_001625595.1. Lineage (GTDB taxonomy): Bacteria > Pseudomonadota > Gammaproteobacteria > Enterobacterales > Alteromonadaceae > Pseudoalteromonas > Pseudoalteromonas luteoviolacea_A. The sequence continues at coordinate 123,289 of NZ_AUXT01000157.1, read as the reverse complement.
AGGCCTTACTATTGCTGCACAACCCACCACAAGATGTGAACTTAGCACAGCTAGAGACAGGGCAACATCCGGCACAGCAAAGGCTCGCATTTGAAGAGTTACTGGCGCAAAACCTAAGCTTGCTAAAATTGAGGCAAAAAAGCCAAGCAGTAAAAGCTGTGTCTCTGCCACCTACAAACTTATTGGAACCTGCGTTTCTCGCTCAACTGGCTTTTAAACCAACCAATGCACAAAGTCGTGTTGTGAGTGAAATAAAGCAAGATCTACAAAAGTCAGAACCCATGCTGCGACTAGTTCAAGGTGATGTCGGCTCAGGTAAAACCTTAGTCGCAGCTCTAAGTGCATTAACAGCCATTGCTAAAGGGTATCAAGTTTCTTTGATGGCACCAACAGAGATCCTCTCAGAGCAACATGCGCTCAACTTTAAGGCGTGGTTTACGCCATTGGGTATAGAAACATGCTGGTTAAGCGGGAAAACCAAGGGGAAAGAGCGCGCTCAAACACTAGAAAAAATCGCGACAGGCCAAGCTCAAATGGTTGTTGGCACTCATGCTTTGTTTCAAGAGCAAGTGGCTTTTTCAAACTTAGCTCTCATTATTATTGATGAACAACATCGCTTTGGCGTCCATCAGCGTTTATCACTCAGGGAAAAAGGTAAATTTGGTGATTGTTATCCACACCAATTGGTTATGACAGCAACACCTATACCGCGCACCTTGGCTATGACTGCATATGCTGACTTAGAAACCTCTGTCATAGATGAGCTTCCACCAGGAAGAACACCAATAACAACCGTAGCTGTACCTGACACTAGACGCGACCAAGTGATAAAGCGTGTTGAAAATGCGTGTATTGAACAACAGCGCCAAGTTTATTGGGTCTGTACATTGATAGATGAGTCTGAGGTACTACAATGCCAAGCAGCCGAAGATACGGCTGAGCAGCTAAGTAAACAGCTCCCGGATCTCAAAGTTGCTTTGGTTCACGGCAGGATGAAAGCACAAGAAAAGCAGCAAATTATGGCGGATTTTAAAGCTGGCCTTTACCATGTGTTAGTCGCAACAACTGTTATCGAAGTAGGTGTTGACGTACCTAATGCCAGCTTAATTATAATTGAAAATCCAGAGCGATTAGGATTGGCGCAATTGCACCAATTGCGCGGTCGAGTCGGTCGAGGAGACATCGCCTCACACTGCCTTCTGCTTTACCATGCGCCACTATCTAACACAGCGCAAAAACGTTTAGGAGTGCTAAGAGACAGTAATGATGGCTTTGTTATTGCGGAGAAAGACCTTGAGATTCGTGGTCCAGGCGAAGTACTAGGCACAAAACAAACCGGTTTAATTGACTTGAAAATCGCTGATTTAACTAGAGATAAGCATATGCTACCCAGTATTAGAGGGATCGCATTTGATTTACTCCGACATCATACTAACAGTGTCGACCCACTTATTCTAAGATGGATGGGAAATCGTAGTGAGTTTGCGATGGCCTAGAACCCTGGTAGTCAAATCGCTATTGAAACGTATTGTTTCGCTCAATGACCTCTATTTGATAACCATCAGGGTCACGAATAAAAAAGAATTTAGCAACCAGCTGCTCTCGATTGTAAAACTCTTTAATATCCATAGGACTGTACCCTAGTTTGTTGGCTTTTTCCCAAATCGCATTTAAATCATCAACCCCAAAGGCGAGGTGCCCATATCCATTGCCATGCTCATACGGTGCTTGCTGAGCAAAGTTATAAGTTAATTCAAGTTCAAAATCGCAATTATAATTGCTTAAATACGTCAATGAAAACTGCTCAAATTCTATTTGTCTCTTCACCGTTAACTCAAATAAGTCATGATAGAATTGTATAGAATTATCTAGGTCTAACACTCTGATCATTGAGTGGAGCATTTTTGCCACAGGAGCCTCCAAAATTATGTGTGAACTATACGCCTCTCAAAACCCGCTATTGTATAGAGTCAGCAAGAAGTCGATTCGAATACAAGGTGTCGTGACTAGTCTGGCGCTTGAAAACCAAATTTGGCAAGTGCTCGAACAAGTAGCGACTCAAGAGAACCTAACAGTTCCGCAATTCATTGCTACCCTGTATCAAGAGTCGATCGAACGCCATGGAAAAGTTGAGAATTTGGCTTCTCTGCTTCGAGTTTCTTGCCTTACTTATTTGCTCAATTCTACCAAATCAAAAAGCTGAAGTGGTAGTAACGAGCTACTACATAGAACTGATAATAAATTATGATAACAATGCTTTATCAATCCCTTTAAAACTTATAAACTAGTCTATTAATTCTTTGAAATTTATATCACTTGTCCATGAAATCTCAGTTTGGTAGACGCGCCTTCACTCATATGGAGCTATATAGTTTATTCAATGGCTACATTTACGGCGATGAGAAACTAAAACGAGAGCAACCTAAACATTGGCATTTTTGGCTGCCGTTATTAGCTTATTATACTGGTGCTTACAGTGATGAACTGGGAAACCTAACGCTGTGTGACATTGAAAAGATAGACTCTATTCATACTTTTCGATTTACCACTCACGGTAAAATTCAACCTCGTTTAGTGCCGATCCACCCAGCATTGTGGCATGCAGGGCTAGAAGACTATATTCAACATGTAAAACAACTGGAACATGATCGGCTACTTTATGATCTCCCATCAAAGTCAGGGAGATATAGCGAAAAAGTCAGAATTTGGTTTTCGGGGGAAGGCAAGCGTTTGGGCTATTTACAACGTTGTGGTCTGCCAAATATCGACCAACAAGGTTTGAAAACCGCCATAAGTAGTTTGAGGCTCAACTTTGAACAGCAAATTTATATCTCAGCCATTCAATCAGGCCAGCGCTCGGCTATGAGCTATTTACTTGGTTTAAAGGAAGAAGGCCAAATAATCAATAAACCAGCCTCTGACACCCTACAAAAAGTCGTTAAGCCTTTACGCGTAATCAACACGAAGATAAGTTGGCAACGATTTCTAAAGCGCCACTAGAAGTAATATCAGGCATCAAAAGGCTAGCATTACATCTGTAAAATAAGGCTGCAGCTTTCAGACAACAGCCCAATTAGAAGGTTGTTATAAAGATTTAACGTAATCGGCAAACTCAGGGCCTAACGCCGCATCTTTCATTGCATATTGTACGATGGCTTTTAAATATCCCATCTTGTCACCGCAATCATGGGCTAAGCCACTCATATGAAAAGCTTCCACCGTTTCGTTTTCCATCAGCATATCAATGGCGTCTGTAAGCTGTATTTCACCGCCAGCACCTACAGGGGTTTTCTTGAGAAGAGACCAAATCTTTCTAGAGAGTACATAGCGACCAACAACAGCAAGATTGGAAGGCGCTTCTGATTGCTTTGGCTTTTCAACCATTGATGTAATTGGTGTACTTTGACCTGGAGAAAGCTTTACACCGTTGATATCTGCAATGCCATACTTGCTCACATCTTCTTTAGGGACTGGTTCAAGCATAATTTGGCTACAGCGATTCTCTTGGAATCTTTTGACCATTGCAGCTAAGTTTTCAGAAGATTGATCAGCACTATATTCATCAAGGATCACATCAGGCAGTACAACAACGAAATCATCATCACCTACAATCGGTTTAGCACATAATACAGCATGCCCAAGCCCCTTAGCCTCCCCCTGACGAACATGCATAACTGTAACGTCTTCAGGGCAAATGCCTCTGATCTCATCTAATAGAGTTCTTTTTACGCGCTTCTCTAATGTCGCTTCTAACTCAAAGCTTGTATCGAAGTGGTTGGCGATAGCATTTTTGGAAGAATGCGTCACCAGTACTATTTCCTTTAGACCAGCAGATACACACTCTTTAACAATGTACTGAATAAGCGGTTTATCTACAATTGGTAGCATTTCTTTTGGTATTGCCTTAGTTGCCGGCAACATACGGGTTCCCAAACCCGCAACAGGTATCACTGCTTTCATATATGTTCGCTATTGAATTTCAATCGTCTAAGAAGTCTAATGCGTGATTTTATCTTACAAGTGACTGTATTTAAATAAATAACATTATCGACGCATTAGGATGAACACAACTAATAATAAAGGGGTCATTGTAGACCCCTTTCTAGATTAATTTAAATTCATTTCTTGAATTATTTCATGCGCTATTGGCGGTGTAGTGCTGACTGGTTTTTCGTGTTTGTTGGCCTTTAACTGGCCTTTTCTATGTTTTAATGATGCATCTAATTTTTTCGCAGCGCTTGCGATTGCGGGGTACATGACATCATTGTCACCTTTTACCGAGATTCTTGAACCCGCATAATTTGTACTTATTTCCGTATAAAACTTTTTATGCTCTTTGCTGATGATGATATCTAGTGATAACAATGATGGAAAGTGATTAGCAATCTTAGCGAACTTTTCATACACGTGTTGTTTTACTGCATCCGTCATGTCAACGTGGTGACCAGAAAGATTAATCTTCATAGGATCTTCCTTTTTTATTTACCCTATAGATAAGTATTGGAGCAACTAATCCAATTCTCAAGGGGTAAATTAAGAAAATTGTCATTACGCTGTTATAAAGTTGATTTATGTCAGATTAAAGAGGGACGTCAGGTGGGCATATTTTCATTTTCTGTCGCAGTCTTGCAATGTAATTATGTATTCGCTTTCATCTCGAGCGTTCAAAAATTAAATTCAAAGGTCCTAAACTTAAAAAGCTCCACGAGGGAGCTTTTCTCAAAGTGCCAGATTTTATAAACCTGCGCGCTTTTTAATCTCTGCAATTAAAGGTGAACCACCGTGGCCGTTACTTTCAGCCCAAGTGATGTCTGCGCCATCAGCTAGTGCACTTTTAGGAAGGCCTTTAACAATAAGCTTACCCGTCTCAACTGCATTACTTGCAATTGCGTGGCGTAGCATGTTGTTTCCGTTACATTCAATCGCACCAAAAACATTACGAATCTTAACACGTGAGCTCTTAAGCGCTTTACGAACACGCCCTTTATCATCTACAGCGATGTACTCACATAAAGTTACTGCAAGCTGATCGTTTGCTTTAGTTTCAAAACTTAAAGAAAACGCGCCTAATCCCATACTAACACTTAACAAAACAGGTACAAATTTCATTGCCAATTCACCTAGCACTTTTTTATTACATAAGGACAAACACTATTGTAGCAACCCATACAATTGTTAGCAACAAAGTCATAATCCTTTATTCAAAGTTACGAACTTATAATTATACCGATTACGTTCATCAGGCTCATGAGACTCACTCTCAACTTCAGTCCAGTCACCCACTACAGTGTAGTCTGGGAACCTAGTATCACCACCCACATCTAGCTCGATGTAAGTAAGGTAAAGCCTATTACATAAGGGTAGAAACTGTTCGTAAATATTTCCACCACCTATCACCATTACTTCGTCTATTTTATCTACCAATGCTAAGGCAGCTTCAGTCGATGATGCGATTTCAATACCTTGAGCTTGATACTGGGCATTTCTGGTAATTACAATATTTCTTCTGCCAGGCAATGGACGACCAATTGATTCAAATGTCTTTCGGCCCATAATAACCGGTTTGCCCATTGTCACTTTCTTGAAGTGCTGAAGATCAGCGGGTAAGTGCCAAGGCATTTTATTGTCATTCCCAATCACTCTGTCCTTCGCCATAGCCGCTATCATTGATATAACCACAATTTACTCCAATCATAATATTGTATTAAAAAAGGGCCTATTGGCCCCTTATTAGCGTTCGTAGATTACCTCTACGTCATAATCATCTTCATCCCAATCATCCCAGTCATCTTGACTGTCTTGGGTAGCCTGACGATGATATGTATCCCATTTAAACTCAACATCTTCTTGCTGCTCTTCTTCAAACTTGTCTCTTGGTAAGGTATCTAACAAGCCTTGAATATCGTAGCATAGCTGCTGTGTATTGAATTTATTCGCTGCCGAAATATGATAAACTTCTGTTGCATCAAGCTCTTGAGCAATACGCTCACACACTTCCTCAAGCTCGTCTTCCGCCAGTAGATCAATTTTATTAAGTACTAACCAACGTGGCTTTTCTGCTAGCTTTGGACTGTATTGATGTAGCTCATTGATAATTGCAAATGCATTGTCTACCGGATCCGTGCCATCGATTGGCATAACATCAACGACATGTAATAGCACGCGGCATCGCTCTAAATGTTTTAAAAAGCGAATACCTAAGCCTGCGCCATCAGATGCCCCTTCAATAAGGCCCGGAATATCAGCAATAACGAAAGACTTATTTGCCTCTGGTCTAACAACACCAAGGTTTGGTACCAAAGTTGTAAACGGATAATCTGCTACTTTAGGTTTAGCTGCCGACACACTACGGATAAATGTTGATTTTCCTGCATTTGGTAGACCAAGTAACCCAACGTCTGCCAACAACATGAGCTCTAACTTAAGATTTCGCACTTCACCTGGCGTACCTAATGTTTTCTGTCTCGGTGCTCGGTTTGTGCTCGACTTGAAACGCGTATTACCTAACCCGTGATAGCCGCCTTTAGCGACCAACAGCTTCTGTCCATGGCGAGTTAAATCACCAAGGCTTTCTTGTGTATCAACATCAGTAACACGGGTACCCACTGGCACTTTAAGAACCAAATCTGTACCTTTTTTACCGGTACAGTTTCTGCTCTGCCCATTAGTACCACGCTCAGCTCGGTGAAAGCGTTCAAATTGATAGTCAATCAGAGTATTTAAGTTTTCGTCCGCTTCTAGAAATACGCTACCGCCGTCGCCACCGTCTCCACCATCTGGACCACCATCTGGGACAAATTTCTCTCGACGGAATGAAACAACACCGCTTCCTCCATCTCCGGCTTCAGCTCGGATCTCTACTTCATCGACAAACTTCATGGTTACTCTCTTACTGGATTGGAACAGCAACAGCTATTATAGCAATATACGCTTAGCTGCTGATCAATATTATGTTGCTATAAAAACAAAAAACCCCGCCTAAGCGGGGTTTTTAGATTCTTAACCGATTACTCAGCTACGATGCTAACGTATTTGCGGTTTAAAGGACCTTTTGTTTCAAAAACAACTTTACCATCTGCTTTTGCAAAGATAGTGTGGTCTTTACCGATACCTGCGTTAGTACCTGCGTGGAACTTAGTACCACGTTGACGAACAAGGATGTTACCCGCTAATACTGATTCACCACCGAAACGCTTAACACCTAGGCGTTTACTTTCTGAATCACGACCGTTACGAGTACTACCAGCTGCCTTCTTATGTGCCATCTTTCTGTACCTCTAAAAATTAAGCGCTAATGCCAGTGATTTTAACTTCAGTGAACCACTGACGGTGGCCCATCTGCTTACGAGAATGCTTACGACGTCTGAACTTAACGATCTTAATTTTCTCGCCACGACCGTGAGAAACAACCTCAGCAGTCACTTTACCGCCATTTACGAATGGTGCACCGATCTCGATCTTTTCACCATCTGCAACTAGAAGTACTGAATCAAATTCAATTGATGCACCAGTCTCAACGTCTAATTTCTCTAGACGAATTGTTTGACCTTCAGTCACACGGTGCTGTTTACCACCACTTTGGAAAACCGCGTACATAACTTAACTCCGTTGTGCGCCCTCAAATCGACGCAACTTAATATTCTTCAATAGGGCGCGAAGTTTACGCTAATGTCGCAATACACGCAATACCCTAAAGGCAAAATAATGAATAAAAATTGGCTTGTTTGAGAGCATTAATTCATTTTTGCCCATTCTAGCTAAAAAGTTCGTTTTACCAAACTATTTTTTGTTCATAAAACTAACTTAATGAGGGTATTGACAAAATCTTTTTTTATCAAGCACTCGCTCAACTTAGTCTACTAAACAATCGAAAAGCGACTTTTTTCAACTCCCGTACGTATAAAATTCGAGTAAGCCAGAATTTTAATGTACAATCTGCGGCGTTTATCTCTAATTGAGGCTTTAGCACGGTATACTATGGATATTAAGGCTATCCAATCATTGATTGAGCAGGATATGCTCTCTGTGAATCAACTTATTTTTGAGCAAATGCAATCTGATGTTGCGTTAGTAAACCAATTGGGTCTTTACATTGTTAACAGTGGTGGCAAGCGTGTTCGACCAATGTTGACCTTACTTGCTGCTAAAGCACTGGAAGCAGAGCAACAAAATAAGCACATCACTTTGGCTACTATCATTGAGTTTATTCACACAGCAACATTACTGCACGACGACGTAGTTGATGAGTCTAATTTAAGACGTGGTGAGCCTACCGCAAACGCAGAATTTGGTAATGCAGCCAGCGTTCTGGTTGGTGATTTTATATACACCCGCTCATTTCAGCTTATGGTTGGCCTCAACAATATGGAGGTCATGCAAATACTTGCTGATGCAACTAATATCATTGCTGAAGGTGAAGTATTGCAATTAATGAATTGCAATGACCCAGACACCACAGAAGAAAGCTATATGCAGGTGATATATAGTAAAACGGCCAAGTTGTTTGAAGCCACTACGTTGCTACCTGCGGTTGTTTCAAATCAGCCAGAACATATCAAAGAAGCCTTGAAGCTATATGGCATGCATTTAGGTACTGCTTTCCAATTAGTTGATGATGTGCTTGATTACAGCGCAAATGCTGAGTTACTAGGTAAAAATATTGGTGACGACTTGGCAGAAGGGAAACCAACACTCCCGCTAATCTACGCGATGAAATCGGGTACAGAACAACAAGTGAGTCAGATCAGAGCAGCCATTGAATCAGGAAATGGTATCGACCACTTAGCTGATATTTTAGTAACTTTAAATGAAACTCAAGCACTTAAGCAAACCATGGAAAAAGCACAGCAAGAATCAGACAAAGCAATCGCTCAGCTAGAGTGCCTCGCAGAGTCAGAATTCAAAACAGCGCTTATTGCATTAGCAAAGCTATCCGTGGACAGAGAGTATTAATAAAAACAAAAAAAGCTGCCGAGGCAGCTTTTTTTTATTTCTCTGGCGGTCTGTAGCCTTCAATCTCAACTTCTTTATTTTCAAATAAAAAGCCGACCATCTGCTCTTCAAGCAGCTGCCTATGATCTGGATCCATCATATTTAAATGTTTTTCATTGATTAGCATTGTTTGCTTATGCTGCCACTGCTGCCAAGCTTCTTTTGAAATATTATTGAATATGCGCTCGCCCACTTCACCCGGGTAAAGCTGAAAGTCTAATCCTGGCGCTTCTTTGTTTAGCTTTTGACAAAAAACCGTACGTGCCATTTTATCACCTATATTCTGTCTGTTTATTAGGGCAAGTTTACCCTATCGCTCTTAATACTTTAACTAACTTTTTCGTTGGTGCGGCCAATCCAACTTCGGGTGGTTCATTAACGTCATACCAAAGTAGTTGATTGTCATGCACGCAATCTGGAATCTCAGTCAAGTCCAAACATACTGGATGAATTGTTAATTCAAAATGCGTGAATATATGAACAAATGAGTCTAGCGTTCGGACTTTTGTTGGCAGCCCTTGCTGAACTAAGAATGCTTCTAAATCAGCTAGCTCAGTAAACTCGAAAAAACCAAATAGCCCCCCCCAAATGCCAGTACTTGGACGCTTTTCCATCAAAACCTTATCATTTGTTTTTATCATCAAGTGATATGCGCTTTTTTTGGGCTTTTCTTTTTTCGGTTTTGGATTTGGGAAAGATTTCACTAAATTATTTTTATGAGCAAGGCATTTTTGTACTAACGGACAGAGCTCACATTGAAACTTCGACCTCGAACAAAGGCTAGCGCCCAAATCCATCATCGCTTGATTAAACTCACGAACATTACCAGAAGGGGTCACCGCATTGGTTAGTTCCCATAAGTAATTCTCGACTTTTTTAACCCCATACCAGCCTTCAACCATGAAAAACCGCGCCAAAACACGTTTAACGTTGCCATCTAATATTGCATGATGCTGACCAAGTGCTAACGATAGAATCGCGCCAGCTGTTGAACGCCCTACCCCTGGAAGATCTACGACTTCTTCAAAAGTTTCAGGAAACGCTCCGGCGTACTTATCACGAATCAGCTTAGCCGCTTTATGCAGGTTTCTCGCCCTAGCGTAGTAACCAAGCCCAGTCCAATGGTGGAGTACCTCATCTTCATCAGCATTGGCTAAGTCAATAACGGTTGGGAAGCGTGACATAAAACGCTCAAAATAAGGTATCACTGTCACCACTTGCGTTTGCTGAAGCATAACTTCAGAAATCCACACTTTGTACGGCGTTTTATCTATCTGCCATGGAAGCGTTTTTCTCCCATGGACGTGGTACCAATCTACAACTTGCGTTGCAAACCAATTTGCATCTTGACGGTCAACAGACATCTTCATACTCAATCTTCTTGCTTCAAGCCGCCAGTGTAAGAAGCTTTTTAAAAACGTCAAGCTCTTGTACTTATCGGCGCGAACAGGGATAATATGCGCCCAATTTTTACACCGCAGATGATGACAATGAACGAATCGAGTAAACAAGCCCTAGAGCAGGCTGAGCAAGATGGTAAATATATCCGTAAAGTGCGCAGCTTTGTAAAACGTGAAGGTCGCTTAACTAAAGGTCAAGCAGCGGCTCTTGAAAAGTGCTGGCCAACACTTGGACTTGAACATAGCCAAGGCTTACTCAACTTCAATGAAGTATTCGGCAACGACAATGACGTAGTTGTAGAAATTGGCTTTGGCATGGGTAAATCACTTGTTGAAATGGCTAAAAACAACCCACAGCAAAACTTTATAGGTATTGAAGTCCATCGACCTGGAGTCGGCGCCTGTTTAATGGAAGTTGATGAACAAGGTATAACAAACCTTCGTGTGTTCGAGCACGACGCAGTTGAAGTATTAGCCGACTGTATTGCTGATGGTAGCTTAAGTAAATTGCAACTATTTTTCCCTGATCCTTGGCACAAAAAACGCCATCACAAACGTCGTATCGTACAATCAGAGTTTGCACAAAAAATTCGCGCCAAGCTGAAAATCGGCGGTGTATTCCATATGGCAACTGACTGGGAAAATTACGCTGAACATATGCTAGAAGTAATGCAGCAAGCTGAAGGCTATTCTAATCAGTCAAAAACGAATGACTACGTGCCTAGACCAGAATTCCGACCGCTAACCAAGTTCGAGCAAAGAGGTCACAGACTAGGACATGGCGTTTGGGATCTAATGTTTGAGCGTAATGCTTAATTACATTTTTTGGGGCCTAGGTGGCCCCAAACATTAACCTTTAAACCAAGAACTTATTCAGGCCAGTTCATAATTTCGAGATCCACTATGCAAAAACTATCAAACCCTAGCCTTCTTCTACTCCGTAACGAAGAAGAACTTACAGGCAAGAATATACTTGTGATAAATCACGGTGATGATGGTTTTTTATCTCAACTGGTCGAAATCACCCCAGACGCAAAAATAAACGCTTTTAGCTATAACTTTGCCGACCACCAAGCTGCACAAAAGCTAAATTCAGTATCTAGCTTTGTAGGCCACAGTTTACCTGAATTAGAGCAACTAGATTTAATTGTGTATTACTACCCAAAATCTAAGCCAGAAGCGCTAATGATGCTATCAAACATTCGCGCTATTGCGTCAACCGATACTCGCTTATTGGTAGTTGGCGAAAATAAAGGTGGTGTAAAGTCGGTAGAAAAACAACTCAAAGCTTATGCTGAGGCAAGCTTTAAACTAGATAGTGCTAAACATTGTATCTTGTATGAGTTTAATAAATTGGCTCCTGAACGCCAATTTGATATTACAAACTATCATCAGCAGTTTAGCGTTAAGGCCGCAGAGCAACAATTTAACGCTGTAAGCGTCCCCGGTGTGTTTAATCACGGAAAACTCGATATTGGTACCGAACTGCTTCTTAACAACATTGAGTTGCCGAAAAAGGGGCAAACCTTGGACTTTGGTTGTGGTGCAGGTATCATCGCTACGTTTTTACTTAATAGGCAACCAAGCCTCTCAATGCATTGTCTCGATGTCAGTGCGCTAGCACTATATGCCTCTGAGCAAACCTTAAAATTAAATGGCCATACCGGCACATTTATTTTAAGCAACGGTCTATCTGAGGTCACTGAAAAATATGATGCGATTGTTAGTAACCCACCATTTCATACCGGCTTGAGCACCGATTACAGTATCTCAGAGGCATTTATAAAAAATGCCAAGCATATAATGAATAAACGAGCCAGTCTTCAAATCGTTGCCAACAGCTTTTTAAAGTACCCTCCAATTATTGAGCAACATTTTGACACTTGCAGTACGGTAATTAAGAATACTAAGTTCGCAATGTACCGTGCAGAAAAAACATGAAAAAATGAGCTCTGACATACATCAAAGTAGTACTAAAGAACCAGGCCATTAACTTGTTCTACGTTATTGTCCGCTTTTTTGTTAACTTACTTAACTAAGCTGCTAAACTAAGATCAGCTGTTAAGAGGTCCAACTATGAGCTCACAATGGGAAAACACGCAACAAAAACAAGTATAAGAAAGGTTCTAATCAGTGCTGTTATGCTAGTGACCGCACTGTCGCTCTCTCTATCCATTTCTATTTCCACTTACTTAGATGTGAAAGAGCAAAAAAAGCTCATCGTAAATAAGCTAGAAATGATTGCTGAAATAATTGCGTTTAATGCTCAGATAACACTCATTTTTGATGATAGAAAAACCGAAGAAAAACGCTTAAAGTCGTTTAACAAGGTCGACCTAGTTAAAAACATTCATATCTATGCTATTGATGATGTCACCAATAAGCCGGTTTTCTTCACCAGTTACAACGCGAGCAAAACCCCTCCTGTACCATTGAAAGTGAACGACATAGAGTCGCTCAAAGCGCCCAAGATATCAGCCGATTACGTAGAGCTCATCATCCCTGTTGAGTATGAGGGTAAAATAGAAGGCTATGTTTATGTGCGTGGAGGATTGGAGCGTTTATCGCAGTACATTAATCAAAAGATCCTCGTCGACATTGCGCTAACACTATTTGTACTGTTGCTCGTTTTATTGGTCGCTCGCGCAATTCAAAAACGCATTGCTAACCCTATTGATTCACTATCGTTGTTATTACAAGACGTATCAAAAAACCACAACTACTCCGCACGGGCCACTAAAAGTGATATTGAAGAAGTCAATATGTTGGCTAACAATCTCAATATTATGCTCGCACGGACCCAAAATCAGCTCGCTCGGCACCAAGCCGACAAACTGGAAATTAAACAGCTCAACCAAAACCTTGAAGAAAAGGTGAACCAACGCACCATTGCGCTAAGAGAAGCAAACCAAGAACTGCTAAATACGCTTGAGCGTATGCATCAATACCAGAATCAAATTGTCGAAAATGAAAAGATGGCATCACTGGGTCAGATGGTTGCAGGTGTTGCACATGAAGTAAATACACCTATTGGGCTTGGCGTAACCGGTTCAACCCTATTGAGAGACAAACTAGCAGATATTAATGCTGCATTTGAACAAAAGACGCTTACTTCAAAGCAGCTTGAGCGATTTATTCACGACGGTATTGAGAACCTAGATCTTATCTATCGTAATTTAAACCGTGCCGCTGAATTGATTTCAAGCTTCAAGAAAGTCGCTGTAAGCCAAGATATAGAAGTGAGCTCTGAAGTTAACATTAACAAGTTATTCAGTGCGATTGTCAGCAGTATGCGCGCTGAAATAGACCTAAAAAATGTCACATGGCAGTTAACATGCTCAGAGCAACTCACGATTAGAACCAAAGCAGGATTATTGCAGCAAGTCTTTGAACAACTTTTATCCAACTCGCTAATACATGGTTTCTTGGATTTAAAGGATAACCAAATTTCCGTCACTGTAGAGCTACGAAACCAATCGCTTGAGGTTATTTACATGGATAATGGTGTGGGCGTTTCCACGGCCATTAAAAAACGGATATTTGACCCTTTTGTGACAACTAAGCGAGGCGAAGGCGGTAGTGGTTTGGGTATGCACTTAGTTTACAACTTAATTACTCAAGCGCTTGGAGGATCGATTACCCTTTCCGAAGAAAATAAAACAGGAACAAAATTCATTATAGTCCTGCCTCTAAAAGGGGTAATTTAATGAAAATAATGTACCTAATAGCTGCATTTATTTTTATTTTTTGTAGTTTAAAAGTTGACGCAAAGTCTACTCATGAAATACGCTCAGCTTTTTTATATCAAATGGCAAAATTGATCGATTTTCCGGAACAAAAAAATAAAAAAACGACTCGTTTTTGCTTTTATGATTTAAATCATGGACCCGGCGCAATCCTAAATAGAAATAACAAGTTAAAAATACGCGGTAAGCCTATCGAAATAATAAAAATTGATATTTCCGACCCATTTAGGGAACTTTCTAAGCGCTGTGATATCACATACATTGATGAAACAAAGGAAGATGATATACTATCTGCTTGGACCGATACAATTGCTTTAAACATGGTAACTGTGGGTGAAAGTATCGAATTTTTGGAAGGGGGTGGGATTGCTTCCTTGGTTCAAGAAGGGAGTAAAATTCGGTTATATATTAACAGACAAGAAGTTGCACAACATAATTTCAAAGTGCTCTCTCGACTGCTCGCTGTTTCTAAGTTCTATCCTGACTGATTTTACTTGTTAACAATTGAATATACTCCTATAATCGTTAACATTCGGTTTTATTATATAACACCGAAGTTTTTGTAAATAAAACATTCCGAAAAGGTTAATTAATAATGCAAACGCCAGTCATTCTAATTGTTGAGGATGAAGACGTAACTCGACTGAACCTCGTTAGTTTATTTGAAGCCGAAGGTCACAAGGTAATTGAAGCCATTGATGGCGATGATATGCATGAAAAATTGACAGTAAATGACGATGTCAACTGTGTAATCATGGATATAAACCTACCAGGTAGAAACGGCTTAATTTTGGCTCGTGAGTTACGCCAGAAAAAAAATGTCGGCCTAATTTTCTTAACGGGTCGTGACAACGATGTCGATAGAATTTTGGGATTAGAAATCGGTGCAGATGACTACGTCACTAAACCATTCAACCCTCGTGAGCTGACTATCCGTGTACGTAACCTTATTTCACGTACCGGTTCTACACCTGAAGAGTCGACTATCGACAGCAACGGTGTAATCACATTTAATGGTTGGGAGCTAGATGAAAACAGACGCTGTTTGACATCTCCAACAGGTGAATCAAAGCGCTTACCGAAAGGTGAGTACAGAGCACTGCGCCTAATGCTAGACTCTCCAGGTCGTATCTTTAGCCGTGAGCAGCTTATTAAACATATGACTGGACGTGAGCTGCGCGCTAACGACCGTACGGTAGATGTTACGATTCGCCGTATTCGTAAGCATTTTGAAACTGACAGTAATACACCAGAGCTTATCAGCACAATTCATGGTGAAGGTTACCGTTTCATTGGCAAAATCGATAACACTCAGCAGTAATCTTTCGCTACGAGTTTTCAGCGAGTTTTGCAATTAATGAGTGAAGGGCTTCTTGCCCTTCTCTTATTAATTCTTCTAGCTCAACTATCCACACTTCACGTTCTTCTCTATTCGATTCAGCAGATTGAGTTTCCATTACCTTAGCATGTTGCTGCACCAGCTTTAGGCCTACAGAGCCAGCAGCCCCCTTTAACTTATGCGCAACCGAACCATACTCTTGTTCATCATCTTCGCTGTTAGCAGCTTTTAGCTCATCACAATACGTTGGGTTTAGTTTACCGAACAATTCACAGCTTCTTTTAAAGGTGCTGACCCCCATTGAAGATACAAAATCGGTAATCGTTTCTATGTCTAGTAAAGCTCGCTCGATTTCTAGTACTTCGATGGTATCGTTACTGCACGCTCCCACTTCCTCTTTGGCATTGTCAATGCCAAACAATTCAGCCAACATTTTATCTAACTTCGTTGTGTTGATCGGCTTTGCAAGCGCACCTTGGATACTTATACCTTGTAGCTCCTGCTCAGCACTTCGTACGTTTGCAGTAAGCGCAACAATTGGCAGTGCATCGAAGTGGCTGTCATCCCTTATTTGTCTAGCGACTTCATCACCATTGAGATCAGGCAGTTGCATATCCAACAAAATCAAATCAAGGTCATCTTCAGTTTGCACTAATGACAAGGCGTCTTCTCCAGTTTCAGCCCAAATAACTTCATGACCTCGTTGTTCAAGCAAATTAGTGGCAATCTCAGCATTCAATGGCACATCTTCAACCAAGAGAATATAAAGCCCACGGCCAGCATAACTTTGCTGATTCGGTGCACTGCATAACTCTAAGGGGATTTCCACATCAAAACGACTGCCTTGGCCTACTTCACTTTTGACTTCAATACTTCCTTTCATGGCCTGGACAAGCGCTTTAGTCACCGCGAGTCCAATACCAGAACCTATCGCATTATTACCCTCGGCGTCCGGTGCTTTGTAATACATATCAAAGATTTTATCTTGCTGTTCAGCGGAGATCCCAACTCCAGTATCGATAATACTCATTGTCAACCAAGGGCCGTCTTCTCTGTTTTCACGGCGACAGTCTAAAGTTACGTTACCCCTATGTGTAAACTTCACGGCATTGTTTATCAGGTTCCAAAGCACCTGACGCAACCTAGTTGGATCTAGCAGAGCGTATATATCTAATACACCTGTGCGTTTTATTTTAAACTCTAGCCCTTTTTGTCCGGCAATTAAGTCTGAGAAGTTAACAACATCATTGATAAAGTCAGATACATTAATGCTGTCTGTAGCAATATCCAGCTGTTCTCTATCAATTTTATCGAGATCTATGATGTCATTGAATATATTGCCTAGCGTCTCCGCACTTGAAAATACAGTGTTACACCAACTTTTTTGCTGCTGTGTCAACTCTGTATCAAGTAACATTCGAGTGAGACCAACAATACCATTTAAGGGCGTGCGCAATTCATGGCTCAACGTGGCAATAAATTTCCCCTTGTCCTTATAGGCTGTTTCAAGCGCCTGCTCAGCCTCTTTGCGGCTGGTAATGTCACGGCCAAATGCCAATAAACCAATGTATTCCCCTTCATTATTAATGAAGGGCAGCTTTCGCATTTCAAACCATCGATTTTCGTCTTTCACAGGGTACTCAACATCGAGTGAGATAGTTTGCTGCGTTGCGCTTACCTGCTCATCCGTTTCCAACACTTTTGGTACCAAATGTTCAGCAAAAATTTCATCGGCGGTTTTACCGATGAGCCCAGCACTCTCAATGCCTATTACTTGTTCAAACTTCTTGTTACAGCCTGCAAACACGCCATGTTCATCACGGTAATAAAATAAATCTGGCGAAGAGTCTACAATCGAACGCAATAACATGCTCTGTTGGGCGAGTTCCTGTTCAGCTTTGCGACGTTCGGTGATCTCATTACGTAGTTCAGCAATAGCTCGATGCTTGGCATGCAATGCCATTTTTCTTTCATCTATTTCGTTATTTAGACGATTGATATTATCTTTTAGGGTCTGGTTTAACAGTTTTTCTTGTTGAGTCGCAGACTCTAAATATTCTTTCGAGCTTTCCAATTGACGAATTGCAAAAACTGCAACGGATATCAGTAACGGCGATGTCAATGCCGCGAACACCACAACCGATAACACATTCACTAAGCTCACAGAGCCCAATGCAACGTAGAAAAACATACAGGATAAAACGAGTGAAGCGATAAGTACCAATGCATATGCAATTGCACCGGCTTTACGTTCTCCGTATTTACGAACCAAATTGGAAAGAATTCGAGCCCAAGACCCAAATGAAGAATCAAGCATAATAATAGTCACCTTGTTAACGCAGCCATTATACCTTAGCTGAACACATATGCGAGCAGCCTAACACTGTAACTTTGTTGAATAATCTAAAACTACTGTCTCTTACACACTTATCATCTTGCTTAAAGTTTATGTGATAATGTATCAAATATTGCACAGTAGCCTATATTTTCTTTATGCAAAATCAGAATATCAACAGCAAAGCGTCTTGTTTTAGTGTAATATGCGAGCGTTTTAGGTCGTGATTAAAGAGAGTTTAAATGCCAACTTCAATGCCAGACATTGCGCACTGTGCAGATGCGCTAAAAACGGGAACTTTAGACTGGGTCGGAATGGGAAACATAGAATTACCACTCCAACTGAGCAGCAAAGGATTAAATGACATCCCCGTTACAGCAAAAGCAGACACTTTTGTTAGCTTAAACAAAGCCGATGCCAAAGGCATCCATATGTCACGATTATTTTTGGCTTTGGATAAGTTGTCTTGCGAGCAAACCCTAACTCCCGTTACTCTAACTGCGTTACTTGACCAATTTTTGACAACGCACAAAGATTTGAGTCAGGCTGCAAAAGTCGTTATCGCTTTTGAATTGCCACTACGACGTGCTTCTTTATTAAGTGGCAAGCAAGGCTGGAAGAACTATCCTGTCACGATCTCTGCCGTATTAAGAGACAACCAAATCAAAATGGAGTTGGCAATTGACGTTACTTACTCTTCAACTTGCCCTTGCTCTGCCGCCCTTGCTAGACAACTCATTCAAAATGCATTTGACGAAAAGTTTGCAGGTCAGCAATTAGATCATGAAACTGTCATCAATTGGCTAGGTACTACAGAGGGCATTGTTGCAACGCCACACTCACAGCGCTCAATCGCTAATATCAAGGTTCGGTTACCACAAGATACGACTGAGTTCGATATACTTGGTCTTGTTGATTTGGTCGAACAGGAACTAAAAACGCCTGTGCAAACAGCGGTTAAAAGAGAAGACGAACAAGAGTTCGCTAGATTGAATGGCCAAAACTTGATGTTCTGTGAAGATGCAGCAAGAAAATTAAAAGCACTCTTTAATGCACAAAACTACCTCGATTTTTATGTGAAAATTAATCACTACGAATCACTGCATGCTCATGATGCTGTAGCCTATGCGGTTAAAGGTGTTCAAGGAGGCTATCAAGCCTAACCCTTTCGCGAAGGTTTTCAGCCTTCGCAAACCTAAAAATCACTTTTCGGCACACTCTTTGCTTATTAAATACAAAGTCAAATTGTTGTCGTGGAGTGATTTATGGAACTTACACTGTTAGCTATTTTAGCGCTCGTAGTTGTTGCCTCAATTGTAATTTCAAAGTATACCGACGCGGGCGGAAACCCCTATCCGTTTAATCGCAAAGATTCTGTATTCTCAACCGTAGAAGCGTCATTCTTACAGCTTTTAGAACGCGCAGTTGGCGATAAATTTAAAATAGTGAGCCGAGTAAAATTAGTAGACGTCATCGAGTGTAAACCGGGTTTATCTAAAAAAGCTCGCCGCTCGGCCATCACCAAGGCGCAAAATAAACAACTCGACTATGTATTAGTCGACAAAAGTACGATGAATATTGTTGCCGCTGTTGATCTGGTCAACAATGCCAATAAGAATGGGCACAAAGCACAAAAAGATTGGTTTGTCAGTGGGGCGCTAGAATCGGCCGGTATTCCACATATTCGCATGAAAATTAAATCTGGTTATAAAAGCCCAGAGGTACGCGCTGCGATCTTGTTCAAACTTGGTCAAAAGCCGGAGCAGACAAAACCTGTACGCAAGCGCAATTACAAACCAGCTGTACTGTCACCCTCTCAAGCCAAAGCAGCAAGCACACAGCTTGCTGAAATTTGATTCTCATCCACAAGTTAGTTGCCTGCTCAGTCAGGCAGCTATGCTCACGGTATTACACTCCTAAATTTTGCACTTCCAAATAATGCTTTCAAATTAAGAATGTATATAATGAGCATTAAATGAATCCGTAAGAGACAAATTATGAAAATTGGCATTATCGGTGCGATGGAGCAAGAAGTCACTATTTTACGTGACACAATGCAATCTCCCCAGACGCTCAAAAAAGGTGGTTTTACTTTCTACACTGGCCAATTAGGCGGCCATGAAGTGACATTAGTTCAGTCAGGTATTGGCAAAGTTGCAGCGACAGTAGCCACAACACTGTTAATTGATAACTTTGCCCCTGATTGCGTTGTTAATACAGGCTCAGCAGGTGGCTTTGAACCTTCTCTAAATGTGGGTGATATTGTTATTTCTGACGAAGTACGCCATCACGATGTTGACGTAACCGCATTTGGTTACGAAATAGGTCAAGTACCACAAATGCCTGCGGGGTTTGCTGCAAACCCTGCGCTTATTAAAGCGTCAAAAGAAAGTATTCATGCAGTTGAAGGCATACAAACTATGGTAGGCCAAATCTGTACAGGTGACTCGTTTATGTGTGATCCTGTCCGCATAGAAAAAACACGCCAAGACTTCCCCAACATGTTAGCTGTAGAAATGGAAGGTGCGGCAATCGCACAGGCTTGTCATGTGCTAGAAACACCATTTGTCGTGATCCGCTCTATGTCTGATATCGCAGGCAAAGAATCTCCTCAATCTTTTGAGGAATATTTAGAGGTTGCATCAGTCAACTCATCTAAGCTAGTAGTAGCACTACTAGAAAAGCTTCAGCAGGTTACTCTGTAAGTGGCGTTACAAATATTGCAAGCCCAAGAGGGCTTGCTGATATTTTACTTGGCTGTTTTTTGTGCTTTTTCCTTTAGGCTATCAAACCTTTACCATCCAAACACGCTTTTCACTCTGCTCGCCCGTAATCTAGCTAAGCGTGTAGTCAGGGATAACATTGCTAAAAGCCACCACACTCTCTCCGGCACACTGGCTTTTACATTGCCGGTTTTCACTATAATGGCATTATTATTTGCCTTGTCATTTATCTCATTTTACCCACAATGGTTTGGCGGGCTGATTTTATATTTATGTCTAGATACGCACTTTGAAAAACGCGCACATAGAATTGCAAAGCTATTAACAGTGAACCAAAAAGGTTCAGCAAAGCAACTCTTAGGCTCTATGGTGGCAAGAGATACACAATCTTTATCGGAAATAGGCATTATTAAAGCCTGCTTAGACTCTTTGGCACTTAGTTCAGTAAGGCAGTTTTACCTAGTGCTTATATTTTATTTGGTCGGTGGTCCATATTTGGCACTTGCTTATAAGCTCATGATGCTGTGTGATCACAGCTGGAGACAGCAATTGAGCCCAAACCACCCATTTCTAGCCCCAGTGCAGCGTGCTATTTATATTTTGGAATGGCTGCCTCTGCGCGCCTTTGTGATTACGATGTCACTGACACAAAACTTCTCGAAAACACAGCATTATCTCAAGCATTACGCGCAACATTATAGCAATAAACACTCTGGCTGGATCGTCTCATTGTTTTCGGCAAATCTAAATGTGCAACTCGCTGGGCCACGGTTTTATCACGGTCAACGCTTCGAAAACATTCGTATTGGTAGCGATCGACAACCGACAGTAGAAGATATTGAACACATGCTCAAACTACAAGGCACAATGCGGTGGTTTTGGTTGGGATTAACTGGGTTAATTTGGGCGGGGATTAATTTAATCTAGGCCGAGTAAGTATTTCACTTGGCCTAGAAGCAGCTTAATTAACTGTTACTTTAGCAAACTTACGTTTACCAACTTGGTAAATCTCCGTGCTGCCCTTAGCAATTTCTAGCTTAGTATCAGTTACCTTTTCTTCGCCATTTAGCTTAACAGCTCCCTGCTTAATCATGCGCATCGCTTCAGATGTACTTGCAACCAAGCCTGCTTCTTTTAATAAATTTGCGATAAAGGTCGTTTCACCCTCAATCTCGATAGCGACTTCAGGGATGTCATCTGGAAGCGCATTTTTTTGGAAACGCTTGATAAAATCTTGATGGGCAGCTTGCGCGTCATCTTCACTATGGAAGCGTGCTATCATTTCTTTAGCAAAGTCTATTTTGATATCGCGAGGGTTGCGACCACCTGCCACTTCTTCTTTTAAAGCGTCTATTTCGGTCAGAGACTTAGCACTGAGAAGCTCATAGTAACGCCACATAAGATCGTCAGAAATAGACATTACTTTACCGAACATTTCTGTTGGCGCATCAGTAATACCTATGTAGTTGCCCAGTGACTTTGACATCTTCTGAACACCATCTGTTCCTTCTAACAGCGGCATCATTAATACAGTTTGAGGTTTTTGCCCCTCTTCTTTTTGTAATTCACGCCCCATCAATAGGTTAAAGCGCTGATCAGTACCACCTAGCTCAACATCAGCTTCAAGTGCGACTGAATCCCAACCCTGTACTAATGGATACAAGAATTCGTGAATAGCAATTGCTTGTCCGCCAGCATAACGCTTTTTAAAATCATCACGCTCCAGCATACGAGCCACAGTT
This sequence comes from Pseudoalteromonas luteoviolacea NCIMB 1942, assembly GCF_001625595.1. Lineage (GTDB taxonomy): Bacteria > Pseudomonadota > Gammaproteobacteria > Enterobacterales > Alteromonadaceae > Pseudoalteromonas > Pseudoalteromonas luteoviolacea_A. Next base: position 101,013 of record NZ_AUXT01000157.1, on the reverse strand, counting down.
TGACGCGATGCAAGCTTAATCATGTCTGCACTGCTTAATTTTTCCATCCACTGAGAATTAAACGCAACAGTTGTTTTCTCCGGATCTAAGATTTTAAACACTTGCTCTTTATAAGTTTCAGCATTCGCTAGCACATCTTCTCGCGTTAATGGCTTACGCGTTACATTTTTTCCAGTTGGGTCACCGATCATACCGGTGAAATCACCAATCAAGAAAATGACCTCATGGCCTAAATCTTGGAAAGTTTTTAATTTATTAATTAGAACTGTGTGGCCTAAATGCAAATCAGGCGCTGTTGGATCAAATCCAGCCTTAATACGCAGCTTTTTCCCTGACTTCAGTTTTTCTTTCAATTCATCTTCAATCAATATGTCTTCTGCACCGCGCCTAATCTCAGCAAATGCAGTTTCAATGTCCGCCATTATCACTCCAACAAAAAATTCAGTTTATCGCTCGATTCTAGCCTATATTTCACGGAGTTTAAATGCACAAAATACTGGTATTAACGCTTTATTACGTATATGCTGCACTATTATCCATAAAAATTCTTGACAGCGAAAAAGGCACGTTATGGTACCTGCAGTAAAGAAGCTACCCAAAAAACACAAAATGCTCATTGCTGGGCTATTAGCTGCAATGGTTGGGATAGCCTTGATACCTTCAGAGAAGGCCACTGCATCTAGAGATCACAAAGATGATGCGCTAGAAGTAGGCAAACGCTATGAGCTTCCCGTTAAGGTGGAAGAACAACAAGAACAAATCACCGAATTAAGCGAAGAACATACGCACTCAGAAGAAGAAACTGACGTTGTTCACTTTAACTATGTTGATCATAAAGTTAGGTCCGGAGATAGTCTAGCGCTCTTATTCAAGCGCGCAGGTTACTCCGCACAGACTCTGCATAGTCTAGTAAACACAAATGCAGAAACACGCAAACTCACCAAAATCCACCCTGGTGAAGTGTTAAGTTTTGCGAGTGATGAACAAGGTAATTTGGCGCAATTAAAGTATGTGCTATCCAAAACGGATACCTTGTATGTCACTCGAAAAGACGACAATCACTACGAAACGCAAATAACCAGTAAAGAAATTGAAACCAGAGAGAAAACCTCAGGTGGCAAAATTAGATCTTCGTTCTGGACGGCAGGTATCTCAGCTGGCTTAACGCAGAGACAGATTATGAACGTTGCAAATATTTTTGGCTGGGATGTAGATTTCGCTAATGATATCAGAGAAGGCGATTCGTTTACCTTAGTGTATGAAACTCACTTTGTAGATGGTGAAGAAATTGGTAATGGCAAAATTATTGCTGCCGAGTTTATAAACCAAGGTGACACCTATACAGCAATTCGGCATACCAATGGCGAATTTTATACGCCAGAAGGGCGCAGTATGAAAAAAGCCTTCTTGCGGGCGCCTGTGAACTTTAAATATATCAGCTCTAATTTTAACCCTCGCAGGCTACACCCTGTAACAAAACAGGTTCGTCCACACCGGGGCATTGATTACGCAGCAAAAGTAGGCACACCTGTAGTTGCTGCGGGCAATGGTAAAGTAACCAAAGCAGGTTACAATAGGTTAAATGGTAATTATGTGTTCATTGAACATGGTGGTCAATATACAACCAAGTATTTGCACCTACATAAGAAGCATGTAAAAACTGGACAAAGAGTTAAACAAGGGCAAAAGATTGGTACTGTAGGTGCAACCGGTCGAGTGACTGGGCCTCACCTGCACTATGAATTCTTAGTAAATGGACAACACCGCAATCCTAAAACGGTGCAGTTACCTAAGTCACTACCACTACCTAAAGCTGAGCTTGCCAAGTTTAAACCGCTTGCAGAAAAGATGGCTGTACGTTTGGAGCGTAAACGAGAGCTGATGCTTGCGTTGAATGACAAATAACAACTTCATTAATTAAAAAGGCGAGGATTTCCTCGCCTTTTTAATTTTAGTTTCCAGCCATTTTTAAATTCAAAAACTGCTCTAATGCCTGAGGATCGGCCGCCAATGGTTGCAACTGCATAGCAAGCTGCATCATGCTTGTCTGTTCAGGAAATGCCATGCTTATTTCAAATGAATTTAAACCAGCAATAAAGTCTTTTACGGCCTGCTTGTTTACCTCACTAGCAGGTACTGCATCTAGCTGGGCTGATAGCATCGATTGTAGCTGAGTGTGGTCTAAGCCATTCTTTTGTAGAAGTTCATCGACCACAGTTTTTAGCTCACCGTCACTGTTCAGTGAAAATGAAAACGCTTTCGGCTGTACAGCCTGCATCGCACTCATCATTTTACTTTGCATTTGAAGCTCTGCTTCCAGATCCATCTCACCCTTTTCATGCATCTTGTCAATTTCACGCTGTAGATTCATGAGGCCTTGGCTATTGGTCATATTAAAGTCGATAACAAGATCTAGAATATTGTGCGCTGATGCTGAGAACTTGACCTCACTGTCCCCATTACTTTCATCAAAGCTCATAGAAGTAACCAAATCATATTGTGCTTTTACAATGCTATCCGGCAAGGCCGCAGTATTCTCTGGCGCTTTTTGCCAGTCACTAGAAAAAGATAAGCCATTTATGACGAGCTCTGTGTATGGACTGATTTTATCTGACTCATAACCCGCAATCGAAAGGCTCGAGATATCAATAAGTGGTAATTTTGTTTCCTTATTCATGAAAGAAACGTTTTTTATGACCACAGTATTGCTGAGCAAGCTATAGTCGACATTTTCGTAATTAACATTAAACCCCGTTTGCTCCGAGAATTGTTGCATCTGGTGTGCAATTACCTCATCTGCACGGGTATTTGCATACCAATTTGCACCGACTGCGCCACACACGGCAATAGCAACGGCTGTTATAGCCACTTTATTCATAGTACTTCCTTAAAATAGAACTTGTAGTGCATCGCTCAGGCTAGAAACCCCAATGACTTCCATACCTTCGATGACTTCTTTAGGTTTATTTGCAACTGGCACGATTGCGCGTTTAAAGCCATGTTTTGCAGCCTCGCGTAAGCGCTCTTGACCGCTTGGAACAGGCCGTATCTCTCCACCTAAACCGACCTCACCAAATACTACTAACTGCTTATCTAAGGCATAGTTCTTAAAACTAGATACCAGCGCGGTGATCAAGGCCAAGTCAGCACTTGTTTCGTTGACCTTGACGCCGCCAACAACGTTAACGAAAACATCTTGATCGGCAACTTGCAAGCCTCCATGGCGGTGTAATACTGCAAGTAGCATAGCTAGGCGGTTTTGTTCTAGTCCTACAGTTACGCGCCTTGGATTGGCCAATTGAGAGTAATCGACCAGAGCCTGAACTTCGACTAGCAAAGGACGAGTTCCCTCCCAGATCACCATGACCAAAGAGCCAGGTGTCTGTTCTTCCCCTCGGTTTAAGAAAATTGCAGAGGGGTTGCTTACTTCTTTTAACCCTTGTCCTGTCATGGCAAACACGCCAAGTTCATTGACCGCTCCAAAACGGTTTTTGTTGCCCCGCAATGTTCTAAAGCGGCTATCACTGCTGCCTTCTAACAAAATAGAGCAATCAATACAGTGTTCTAGTACTTTAGGGCCGGCCAATGTACCGTCTTTTGTAACGTGACCGACCATCATTATCGCCACTTGGTTTTGTTTAGCGAATCGCGTCAAATAAGCCGCGCTTTCACGCACTTGAGAAACACTTCCTGGGGCAGATTGAACATCGGTCATATGCATGACTTGTATCGAGTCAATAACCATGATGGCAGGCTTTTCACGCAGTGCTAATTGACAAATTGTCTCAACATTGGTTTCTGCCAGCGTTTTCAGTTTATCCGTTGGCAACCCTAAGCGCTTGGCGCGCATAGCAACTTGTTGTAATGATTCCTCACCTGTCACGTATAGGATTGGCATAGATTGCGCTAACAAACACATAGTTTGTAACAGCAAAGTACTCTTACCCGCTCCTGGCTCACCACCGATTAAAATAGCACTTCCAGGAACAACCCCCCCGCCTAAAACGCGGTCAAACTCTTTAAAACCGGTAGAGAACCGAGGTAAAGATTCAAGGTTAACTTCATCTAAAGTTTGGATTTTTGCTTCTACGACACCAGCATAACCAGTGGTACCAGCACTACGAGGAGCCGCTTTCACGGAAGGTACACGAAACTCTGTTACAGTGTTCCAAGCTTTACATTCAGAACATTGCCCTTGCCAACGAGCAAATTCCGCTCCACAATCACTACATACAAATGCGGTTTTCTTTTTTCCCATAAAAATCAAGGCATAGTTATTGCTTAAAAGGAAAAACCCATTAAGCTACAAGTTAAATATGTAGCTATACTGACATAAAATTGGCGAAGGCTGAAATAATAACAACGAGAGACTGTCCGCAGACGCAACATGAAATGCTATGAGTGAAGATAAACTAGAACTACATCAAGATCTTATAAATATCCTCAAGGAAGACTTAGGCGATCCCAATTTTGATTTTATCTTCAAGCAAAAGACTGCCCAATTAAGTAAACCTGACCAATTCCTTCTAAAAATGGAGATGACACGTCTATCTCAGCCCGTTGCCAGATTTATTGATCTGCGCGGCCAAGTATCTGGCGAAGTTAAACCCTATGAGCATGAAGGTAAGCAACACTTTATGGATGACGTCGCTATCGACGTATTCGAACGGGAAGTTGCCCAGCATGGCGCGTATACAATGGCCGTATACGAAGCTGTGATGCATACCGAGAACAATTTTAAAGTCATGCAAAAACAGGCTCAGGAGCAAGTTGATGTTGAACCTGAAGCGACATACGACCATGCAGCGCAATTAATTCGTTTTGCCTCTTATGAAAGCAGAATCGAAGAGCGCATGAACTACTCGATCAAGATTACCGTCGAACTGAAAAGCGGGACCACGGTTCAAGCCAGTACATCTGACATCTCTTTAAGTGGTGCAAAAATAAAGTTATCGAAAAATTACACAGTTTTTCCGCGTAACTTGCTCACCTTGAGGTTGGTTGGTCTTGAACAAGACTTCGAGCTAGGACTAAAAGAAGGCATACAATATGAAGTCGTCGCGATAGAAGAAACCAATAGCGACTACAATTATGTGCGGCTCAAACGTACATTTGTCGAAAACAATTCTGGGTTTGATGAATTTCTTGAAAGCTTTATTCATGGCAACAAACGGCGCTACAAAGTAAACTTAGACAACACCTTAGATGCTGTGGTTTGCAAAGGCTATGAACAATATTATTTGCCACGGGTAAGTTCACTATTTGTTTTTTTCAGCCGCATCAATAATTTGTTATTACCTAGTATGGTGCTTACCAATGAAAATAACGCATTCATCCATTACTACTTCGAAGATGAAAGAAAAACCTCTTGCTTATACAGTGTCTTCAACAATAAACGACTACAAACCCTACTAACACAAACAACCCCAGTCAAAGAAGCTTATTGTTATACCTTTACACATTCTAATGCCGGCAAAATTTATTTTTATTCGGCTTTTGACTACGAATTGAAACAAAAACCAGAATTAAAAAGTTTGTTTTTAGGTTTTGGCAGCGAAAAAGAAAGTTGGCGAGTCTTTAAAGTCCAGTTGATGCCAAGTCATCATGAAGACGCATTTATCCCTTTGTCCCTGCCTAAAAGCGTAGGGAAAAATGTCGAAAAATTAAATAAGCGACCACCACCTCGAGCACAGGGGCTCATTGAACCTGTGCACCACCTTATGGTGTTAACTGAGATCACGACGCAGGAGCTTCGCACACACTGTAATAAGTTAGATTATTCTCAGGAAAGTATTAATCGTCTCAAGGAGTTTGGTCATGGTAAAGCCAAAACGCCACCACCACTTGAAAAGGTTGCATTGGAATACGTAAATCTACGAGCCCACAAACGCTTTTTATATCGCACTGGGATCACGCTTAACTTAGGGGAGCAGCAATCTTTTACAGGAAACACGCGTGACTTTTCGGTTATGGGGCTACAACTGGAACTAGAGCAGCCTATTGATATCACAAAAGGCGTTCTGGTGACGGTAGAATTACCAGATTTGCAAAAGATTACGAAACAACATCAATTGTCCGACCTAAAATACGAGGTCATGGCAGTCAGTAAATCTAAGACCATCATCAACCTCAAAGTAAAACAGTTTACTAACGTGCCACACACCGCCATCGAATTTTTTACTGCGCTGATTGAAAATAACAAAGATAAATTGCAACCTAGTGAAGAAGCCCCAAAAATTCCCGGCTTATCAACTGCTCTGAGAAATATGGTAACCAAGAGTATGTGTCAGCTGCCGCTTTACTTGCATAAAAAAGCGTCTCACTTAGAAGTAGGTGCTGTCGGTCACGGTTTGTATCCTTCACCGCTGCATTCTTTGTTACTGCCGAAAATTGTCCAGCAAAATAACCAAGAGCTACTCTTCCCAGGCAGTTTGTTCCCCAGCAACTATATTGAGGACATCCTGACTGAGAATTTACGAGCAAAGTCACGTCAAGACAAACCCTTACGCTTTACTTTGTTTATTCATTACGATGGTAAAAAAGCAGACGAAGCAAATGGTGGGATCAAGTCACAATGTATTCCTTTTGGGGATCCTGTCGAACCGATATTCTTATTTGCGAAAAAAGCACTTAAGAATGGCATTTTATTTATTTGTCATTTGTACGTATCTAAAACGGGCAGACCAGACATGGATCACCTCTCTAATGAATTGCGCTATGTCAGTCATTATGCACTACATAAGGCTAAAGGCTTGGAAGAGGCACTTTGGTCCGTCGCGGGTGTGTGTGATGTGGTTGATGTCACCGATGTCGTTTTACCTGTTTTAGGTATCGACAATCACCTTATAGAACGTATGAAGCAAAGAAAATCTGAGTGGCTTGGGCAAATTCATTAACGCGCCACTCAGTATTTTTCCGTTATTATTTCCCGTTTTAACTTAATCCGGCAAAGAGCGTCAATGCGGCAACGATGAAGAGATAGAACAGCACATTACGCTTCACTAGTCGCATCATACACGCAGCTTCGTAAGTGCAGCCAAAGTATTGTTGTTCTATCTGTTCAGCCGCCAAAGCAGTTTCAACCACTACTTTGCGGTTGCAGGTTTTAAAATCTAGCAGGTACTTTAGCCAACTTCCCGTCCCTTTTGAAAAATTACCAATAATTAAATATCCGAATCCAGCTAATCTTGCAGGGAACCAATTTAACGCATGGAAAAAGAAACTCAAACGCTCATTGTGTTTACCCAGCATTTGTACACACAATCGCTGATTTTCTGGTGGCTCATCGTTAGTTTTGTCTTTTAAAAGCTCAACCATCGTGCGAGTGGTTGCGTACAGAACCGCACCAGGTGCACCCAAAGCCACAAACCAAAACATGACTGCACAATAATGTGTGAAATTAATCCACGCCAGTGTTTGGCCAAAGGTTTCACCACGAGGCTCATCTTCAGTTCTAGTTTGGCCCATTTGAAATGCATATAACGTAGCCGCTTCGTTATCGCCGCGAGCAAGTGCGTTCAAATACGCTTTATATGACTTTCTGTACTTTGCGCAGCCAAAACAGACCAAAAGTACACACACATTTAAAGCTAGCTCCCAGATAACAAAATCAGAAAAACTGTAAAGCAAAGCCACCAAAATAGCGGGTATAACCATCCAAACCATTACACCAATATTAGATCTATCAAGCCAGTTTCTTGAAATCTTTTGTTGAGACCATTTTTGGTAATGAGCTAGGTAATAGTCAATTTGCCAGTACTCTGAACGGGCACCCAGTCGCTCAATGATAAGTGCCACTAGTATTGAGATTAATATCATTATTCTTACTCGATCGTTGATTTTTGCAATAACATGTTGAAATAGCGCTGCCAATCAAATATATCACCAGGGTCCGTTTTTCGCCCCGGAGCAATATCACAATGTCCGACAATTCTGTCCGGTGTAATGTCTGGATATTGCGCTAATATGGCTTTGCTAACCGCAACTAATGCTTCATATTGCGCATCAGTGTAAGGTGTGGTGTCAGTCCCTTCCATTTCAATACCGATACTAAAATCATTACACTGCCCACGACCAGAAAAGCTTGAGACACCAGCATGCCATGCTCTTTTAGAAAACGGAACATATTGAATTACTTGACCATTTCTACGGATAAAACAGTGCGCCGATACGCGTAACCCATCTAGAGACGAAAATGTTGGATGCGCTTGGCAGTCTATATTACCCATAAATAAATCGTCGACGTAGTGTGTACCAAATACCCCTGCAGGCAGAGAAATATTATGGATCACGAGTAAATCTACATCATCTTCGTTAGGGCGTTCATCAAAATGGGGTGACGACCTATGGTCCGCAAATGGTAGCCATGGATATTGATTTTGCATAAAAAAATTAAATAGTCACTACACCTTGACTACCTTAACAAGATTTCATCTCAAGCACTATGGCAATTTTATGTCGTCAACTTCAACCTACTGCACAAAGAAAATTGTTTCATTGCATTAATCGAAGTAGAATTTAGCTTATAACAAATAAAGATTGAATCTAGCTATGCAACCACAACTTATCTCTCAACTCGTAAAACAAGCGCTTGACGAAGACTTAAACTATCAATCGGCTTCCGCAGGGGACATCACCGCAGCATTAATTCCCCAACAACAAACTGCGAATGCGTACGTCATAACCAGAGAGGATTGTGTATTTTGCGGTAAAGATTTAATTCTTGAAGTTTTTCGTCAAGTCGATCCCAGCGTTGAAGTTACCGTATTAGCTAACGACGGAGATAACCTCAGTGCAAACTCGCGTATTTTTGAAGCTAAAGGCTCAGCTCGCGCTATTTTAACCGCGGAGCGAACAGCGCTGAACTTCGTGCAAACCTTGTCTGGTACAGCGACAACAACCGCACACTATGTACAAGCACTGAAAGACAGCAGTACGCAATTACTCGATACAAGAAAGACCATCCCAGGCTTAAGAGCGTTGCAAAAATACGCAGTTTCTTGCGGTGGCGGTAAAAATCATCGCATAGGCCTCTTTGATGCTTTTTTAATTAAGGAGAACCACATTGCAGCATGTGGTGGCATTGAAAACGCTGTAACACAAGCAAAAACTAACCACCCAGATAAGCCTGTCGAAGTTGAAGTAGAAAACTTAAATGAGCTACAACAGGCATTAGATGCGGGCAGTGACATCATTATGTTGGATAATTTTACCGTTGAGGACATTCAAAACGCCGTTAAACTAACCTCTGGTAGAGCTAAACTCGAAGTGTCGGGTAATATGACTTTAGAAATTTTGGAGCAATACGCACAGGCGGGTGTCGACTATATTTCTAGTGGAGCCCTAACCAAGCATGTACAAAGTATCGATTTGTCGATGCGCTTTGAATAGTATATTTTTGGTTGTAATTAAATTGTAACTAAATGTACATTTAATACATTGACATTTATTTACAAACAAGATTTAATAAAAAAGAATTAAATTAATGATTTAGAACAATTATTTTGACTGTAGTTTTGGTTAAAATTGTGAATAATTGTTAGCGCTGCTAAATTAGCAGTAATTTCTCTAAAGTTGATTTGGTTTAATAAATCCCTGATGTAAGTGTTAACTAACATCGGGCTTAATATCCCCTAGGAGACACATCATGACGCAAAGACAACAGGGTGGTTTTACCCTTATTGAATTAATGATTGTGATTGCAATCATCGGTATTTTGGCAGCCGTAGCGCTTCCAGCTTACACAGACTATATTAACCGTGCGAAAACTTCTGAAATGCTAGCAGCTTCAAGTATGCCAAAAGCATGTGTTGAAGAAAGGGCACAATTAGGCAGTGCGCCAACAAATTGTGCTGAAGGTTTCAGCGCAACAGACCTTGTATCTACATTAGCTATTGATGCAAAAGGTTTGATGACGATCACTGGTCAAAATGACCTTGCTGGTATCGTTATGACACTTACACCTAATAGCGCAGCAAACACTGCTGCAACAGCAACGAACTTCACTGATGCATTTGCTGTACACTCGTGGACGTGTGCTGCAACAGTTAATTCAAATCAAATTAACTGGTTACCAAGTACATGCACAGCTTCAGTTTCTGGTACACCATAAGATACTGACAACACATAATAAAAGAAACTGGGTTCGACCCAGTTTCTTTTTACGTGAATATACTCTATGGCTCTTTCTTCTAAAGACAGTACGAATAAAATAGATACTTTTGTTTGGGTTGGCGTCAGCGCTCGAGGTAAGCGACTCGAGGGTGAAATGACAGGCACCAGTGTTGCCTTGGTCAAAGCCCAGCTCCGCAAACAAGGTATCACGCCTTCTAAGGTTAAACGCAAACCTAAGCCGCTGTTTGGCTTTAAAAGCGTGCAAAAAATTACTCCAAAAGATATTTCAATTGCCACTAGGCAAATCGCAACCATGCTTACAGCTGGTGTTTCACTGGTTCAGTCGCTTGATATGATTGCATCAGGTGCAAAAAATAAAAGCGTTAGTAAGCTAATTGGTACTATTGCCGATGAAGTCAAAGCTGGACAACCGCTGGCTAAAAGTTTGCGTGCGCACCCTCGATATTTCGATGAGTTGTATTGTGATTTAGTCGAATCAGGAGAACAATCGGGTGCTCTGGATAGAATTTTTGACCGTGTCGCTCTGTACAAAGAAAAGGCAGAAGCACTCAAATCAAAAATCAAAAAGGCGATGTTTTACCCTATTGCTGTTATAACCGTCGCACTTATTGTAACTTCCATTTTACTGATTTTCGTTGTACCACAGTTTGAAGACATCTTCACCGGATTCGGCGCTGAACTTCCTGCTTTTACTCGCTTTGTCATTAGTATTTCAGAATTTATGCAGGAATACTGGTGGATAATGCTTATCGCTATTGGAGCAGGCATATACACCTATAAAGAAATGCTCATTAGAAATGAGTCTGTCAGACACACAAATGATAGGCTTTTATTACAGTTCCCCGTGATAGGCGAAATACTGCGAAAAGCTGCGGTTGCAAGATATGCTCGCACACTTTCGACCACATTTGCAGCTGGTGTTCCACTTGTTGATGCACTCGATTCAGCAGCTGGCGCTTCCGGCAATATCATATATAAAAATGCTATTTTAGATATCAAAGGCGAAGTCAGTTCTGGTAATCAGATGAATTGGGCAATGCGAAATTCAAAAATCTTCCCCGATATGGTCGTGCAAATGGTTGCTATTGGTGAAGAGTCTGGCGCACTTGATAGCATGCTCAGTAAAGTGGCAAGCATTTACGAACAGGAAGTCGACGATGCCGTTGACGGCCTGTCTACCTTATTAGAGCCAATCATTATGGCCGTGTTAGGTGTGCTTGTTGGTGGCTTGATCATCGCCATGTATTTGCCAATTTTCCAACTTGGTTCTGTCATTTAACCTCAGCAAATAATAACAAGAGCACACATATGCAAGATGTTTGGCATTTAATGCAACAACAATCATGGTTTTTTCTTCTGACCGTGGGATTAGTGAGCCTATGTATTGGCAGCTTTCTCAACGTTGTGATTTATCGACTACCAAAAATGATGGACGCAGAGTGGCGTAAAGAATGCAAAATAATACTTGGTAACGAAGAAAATGAACAAACTGAATCAGGGCCTACTTTCAATCTAGTGACGCCGCGTTCTACTTGCCCATCATGTAATACACAAATCAAAGCGCAACATAACATTCCAGTTTTGAGCTGGTTGCTACTCAAAGGCCGCTGCGCATATTGTAGTAAAGCAATTTCTGCTCGCTATCCTCTAATTGAAATGCTCACTGCTGTAAGCTCACTGTGGGTTGCATGGCATTTTGATGCTACGCCACAAGCTCTGCTCTACATAGTTCTAACTTGGGCATTGATAACACTTATCTTTATCGACATTGACAAAATGCTTTTACCTGACCAAATTACGTTACCCTTACTTTGGCTCGCACTGTTAGCTGCCGCAATGGGGCTGACTATTGCACCAGTGGATGCCATTATTGGTGCGGCGGTTGGATATATGAGTTTATGGAGCGTGTACTGGCTGTTCAAGCTTTTAACTGGCAAAGAAGGCATGGGCTTTGGTGACTTTAAATTACTGGCAATTTTTGGTGCCCTACTTGGTTGGCAGTCTATTATCACCGTTGTGTTACTTTCTAGTTTAGTGGGCGCCATAATCGGGAGTATACAGCTTACGATTCAGGGCAAAGACAAAGCCACGCCCATACCATTTGGTCCCTACTTGGCTATTGCTGGCTGGATAACATTATTTTATGGCACAGCTTTAAAAGACTGGTATTTTAACTTTTTAGGAGTGTAGTTTTGTCTAGATGGATACTTGGCCTTACAGGTGGAATAGGCTCCGGGAAAACAGCCGCTACTAATTTTTTTCAAACGCTAGGTATTGAGGTCGTAGACGCTGATATTGTTGCTAGAGAAGTTGTCCAGCCAAATACGCCGGGGCTCAATGCAATCACGGCGCATTTTGATTCTGATATACTCACATCTGATGGACAGCTCAATCGAGCTAAGCTCAGGGAAATTATTTTTAATGACGAGAAACAAAAAAGCTGGCTCAACAAGTTACTTCACCCATTAATTCGTGAAAAAATACTCTCTCAACTTAACGCGGCCAAAAGTAGTTACTGCATCTTATGCGCCCCATTATTATTTGAAAATGGGCTACAATCCTATTGTCAAAAAACACTGCTCATTGACGTTCCAGAATCTGTTCAGATTGCCAGAACAAAAGCCCGTGATAATGTCTCTCAAGCGCAAGTGCAAAATATCATTGCCGCGCAAATGGGTCGGGAAGAAAAATGCCGACTTGCGGACTATATTGTCAACAACGACAAAGAATTGGCCGACTTACAGAGCGAATTGCTATCGCTACATCAAATATTTTTACAAGCTGCCAAAAAATATTAAACCTATTATCTCTAAAATTAGGTATTATTCATTAGAACGATATATAGAATGTTCATTTAAGCAAAATTAAGCAGTTTGACTAATTGTTTGCTACATTTGTGTAAGTTGTTGAAGTATTAAAGGACGTTATGGAACATCACTCTCCGTTACTGAGAAAATTCATTACCTTAGGTAGAATTACTCCAGATCAAATAAAGGCAAAGCATACTGAAGCTACCACAACCGCAGAGTTGATCTGCTTGTGCAGTGGAATGAGTGGCCAAGAACTTGCTGAACAATGCCTTGATCTGTTTCGCGTTCCCTATTTTGATCTCAATGGGTTTGATGTCCAACATGTTCCCAAAGGCCTGATAAAAGAAAAGCTAATCAGGCAACACTATTTACTTCCATTAGTTAAAAAAGACCGTAAACTCTTCATCGCCACATCCGATCCAACTGATTACGGTGCATTTGAGAACTTTGAATTTAGCACAGGGTTGCAATGTGAGATTGTTGTTGTAGACCATAAACTACTTGAACAAAAAATCGATCAGCTCTTCGATGATAGTTCGGGGCTATCTTTAAGTGAAGAAGAGTTTAAGGAATTCGCGAGTCTTGATGTTGAGGACGAACCCCAAGCCCAACAACAAGATGAAGAAAAAGACGACGCACCGATCATTGTTTACATCAACAAAATATTGATGGATGCAATTAAAAAGGGTGCATCAGACTTACACTTTGAACCTTATGAGAAAAAGTATCGGGTGCGTTTTCGTATTGACGGTATTTTACATGAGATGGCCAGCCCACCTAATGCGCTTGCCAGTCGTTTATCCGCACGTATCAAAGTCATGTCACACTTAGACATTGCAGAGAAACGTAAACCTCAAGATGGTCGAATCAAACTTAAAATTTCTGAGCGTAAAAGTATCGATTTTCGTGTCAGTACGCTGCCGACGATTTGGGGCGAAAAAATCGTAATGCGTATTCTCGACTCCTCCGCCGCCAAGTTAGGGATCGATGTATTGGGTTACGAGCCAGAACAAAAAGACCTTTACATGAATGCGCTTGCGCAACCACAAGGAATGGTCTTAGTAACTGGCCCAACCGGCTCTGGTAAAACGGTCTCACTTTATACAGGCCTCAATATTCTTAACAAACCAGAACGAAATATCAGTACCGCAGAAGACCCTGTAGAAATCAACCTTGAAGGTATTAACCAAGTACAGATTAATACCAAAGCGGATATGACATTCGCAAATGCACTTAAGGCATTTTTACGACAAGATCCCGATGTCGTCATGGTCGGTGAGATCCGAGACTTAGAAACCGCTGAAATATCCATTAAAGCAGCACAAACAGGTCACTTAGTTCTCAGTACACTTCATACCAACTCTGCACCTGAAACACTCACACGACTCCTCAATATGGGTGTACCAGCTTATAATGTGGCCAGCTCAGTGAGTTTGATCATTGCTCAGCGTCTTGCAAGAAGGCTATGCCCTAAATGCAAAGAGCCTGAAACACTGCCAAAAGAAGAGCTGTTGCGCCAAGGCTTTAACGAAGAACAAATTAAAGAGCTGACGTTGTTTGCACCAAAAGGCTGTGACCACTGCACTGATGGCTACAAAGGCCGAGTTGGTGTCTATGAAGTGGTGAAAATTACCCCAGAAATTTCGCAGAAAATTATGGCTGGCGCTAACTCATTGGAGATCGCAGAACTTGCTGGAAAGCTCGGGTTCGAAAACCTGCGTAAATCTGGTTTGAAAAAAGCGGCATCAGGTGTTACTTCCCTTGCTGAAATCAACCGCGTAACCAATTTTTAAGCCAATGTACTTAACTGGTATAGTTTAAAGCAAAACAGTAAACTATAGGCTGTATTGAAAGATGAGTAATTTACCATGCCTACAGCTGTAAAATGTCCAACATGCCAAAAAGACGTGATCTGGTCAGTGCAAAGCCCACATCGCCCCTTTTGTTCCAAGCGCTGTCAACTCATCGACCTCGGCGAGTGGTCAGAAGAGAACAATAAAATATCCGCTCAAATTCAAAGCTCGGACTTGGCGCAACCTGATCCACAGGCTCTGATAGAAGACATAGAAGCTATGCTAGCCAAAAATGAAGGCGACTTCTTCAAATAGACCAATTTATTGCCCTCTGTTTACAGGCTTTATGGGGTGTTGCATAACACCCCATAAAGTGCATCTAATCCACAGTGTGCTTGCCAGTCAGCACTATACAAATAGTAATCAACACTGGGTAAGTGTTCTTCTATCTCAATAAAATCTACCTGTTGATGGTATTTGCTGCGCATTGACTGAGGTACAATAGCGGCTCCAAGACCTGCTGCAACCAGAGACAACGTAGTGGATTTCGTTTTTACTTCTTGAACCACATTCATCTGTGCCTGTACGTCAGTAAAGACCTGTTCAATAGCTTCGTGTAATTTCGGCTGAACTTGCTTCGGATAATGAATAAAGGGTCGCCCATTCAAGATCTGAATTGATGCACTCGTGGTGCTTAACTGCCATTGTTTTGGACATGCTAATACGTACTTTTCACTTTTTAAATGACGTAAAGATGAGCGTGGTAAATCAGGCGCATGAGCCCGTATTATTGCACCATGCAGTTGCTTAGCGTCACATTGTGTCATTAACTACGAGCTACTCCCCTCTTCAATAACAAGCTCCAAATACGGCTGTTGTGCTTGTAACATCGCCATTCCATCCGACATTAGGGCTTCAAAAGCGAGACTAATACACCCTATTTTTAACGGCAGTTCTGTGCCTTTTTGGCTTGCACTTACACATTCCCCTAACTCCGCATGAGCTGCGAGTACTCGCTTTGCTTTTTCGACAAATAGCTTGCCAAATACCGTTAAGGTCACGGCCCGGGCCCGTGTAGACCGTTCAAATAACGCCATCCCGAGATTGTTCTCAATTAAACCAATTTGTTGACTCAATGGAGGTTGAGACATATGTAATCGCAGTGCTGCTCGGCTAAAACTCAGCTCTTCAGCTACAGCAACAACGTAGTTCAACTTTTTTATATCTAACCAATTTAAATTCATCACATATAAATAAACAGTTTTTAATATTTGTCCTTAAGTTAGGCCCATTGTAAGTTTAGCGCAAGCTAAATCAGCAGGAGAACAACAATGAAATACCTGTTCCTTACACTAATGCTCTTAACGAGTGGTCAACTTTACGCATAGATAGTTAAGCACCCTTTTAAGTCAAAGGCCCTAGCAAATAGCTTGATTGGTACCAAGACAACGCGAGACATTCATATTTATTTGCCAGATGACTACCACACTAGTAAAAAACGCTACCCGGTTTTGTACTTTCTTGGCGCGTACAGTTGGCCAATTCGTTATAGCTCACACATAGAAAAAATGGTGGAGAACCATAAACGCAGCGGCAACGCAATGGAGATGATCGTTGTGATGCTGGAAGGTAATACACCACTTCGCGGCAGTTTTTACGTTAATTCAAAAGTTCATGGTAACTTCCGTGACTATGTACTCGACGAGGTCGTTCCTTGGGTAGACGCCACCTACCGCACGAAGGCAGCAGCTAAACACCGTGGTATAGCTGGATTCTCTATGGGTGGTACTGGTGCCCTAAGATTTGCCGCAAAAAACCCTGACATATTTAGCCACGTATACGCACTGAGCCCTGGTATGTTTGATGAAAAAGGCATGGCTAAATCGTACCTGACATCTGAGGCTGCCATTTCACGCTATCAAAAGTTCAAACAAAAACTAGCCACTAGCACCGACCCTGAGACTGTGATGAAAGAAGAATTTACTTTCTTTCAAGGGCGAGAAATTTGGAATAATGGTCAAGACAATAGTTACAGCGCCTATCTGATGGCATATGCAGGCGCATTTGCGGGTACTGAAAAGCAACCTTTCGATATTCACTTTGGACAAGACGCAAATCAAATGCCTCTTTGGTACCGCGGTTTTGGCGAGCTTATCTCCCTTTACACCACACCTGAGATCATTGAACAGTTGCGTTCAATTCACATCGAAGTCGGTGATAAAGATGACTATATTTGGATTACTGAAGGGGTATTAGCCTTGAAGCAAAAAGCACAGCAGCAGCAACTTGCGATTTCGTTTGAAGTTTTCCCTGGCGGTCACAATGACAAAGCCTTGGCGAGACTTGAGCATCATATGCTGCCATTTTTTGCCAAACACTTATAACCATCACTGAGTGGTATCAATAAGATAAGGTACCACTACTCCCCAGCGCTTGCCGATAAAATACCTTTGGCCGAAAATTCGCAAACATTATCAATCCGCCCTACGCTATTTTAGGCTTGTCGCCAGCAACATAAAAACCTATAAAGGTATTTTTCAAACGCGGATCTCGAATCGTTATGAAGCATAAGATAAGCACGCAAAATCAGTACGAGCATCGTTTACTCAAGGTCATTGACTATATTTATGAACATATTGACCAAGAGCTAGATGTAAATACCTTGGCAGATATTGCCTATATGTCAGCTTATCATTTTCATCGAATTTACCGTGAATACACAGGTGAAACGATTAACCTCACTGTGAGACGAACGCGTATGTTGAAAGCGGCGACATATCTGGTACGCAGTGACTTAAACCAGCATCAAATTGCGAAGAAAGTACGTTACGGTAGCGTTGAAGCATTCAATCGAGCTTTTCGTAAACACTATGGCGAAACACCTCAACAGTATCGTCAATCTCGCGCTGACACGCAGCAAAATGTCACTGTGTTGTATCCAAAATCCAACAAGGAATATTTCACTATGTATCCAGTCAAGCAGCAACACATTACATCATTGGCATTAATCGGTATCTCACATAAAGGCGACTATATGCAAATAGGGCAAGCTTTTGAAAAGCTGTCTTTAATGGCAGGCAAAGCACAGCTGATTGATCAACAAACACGTTTCTTTGGGATCTATTTTGATGATCCAGACTCAGTTGCACAAGATGCGCTAAGATCTATGGCTTGTATCTCTGTAGATCCAAAGCAATTACCTGAAGATCACGCGTTTGAACAGATCACCATACCTGAGGGTGATACAGTCAGCATTTTATTCAAAGGCGACTACACTGAACTCGAAAAGCCCTACAATTGGCTTTACGGACAATGGTTACCGCAGAGCCAGTTTGAACTTGCCGATTTTCCACCTTTTGAAGAGTACTTCAACGATATAAAAGACACCGCACCTCAAGATTTACTTACTCAAATCAACTTTTTAGTTAAATCCTGATTGGTTTTATTCTCGGCCAGCGACTTGCACAAGATCGCTGGCAGCCAACAGCTCTTTTGAATAGATCACTGAGGCAAGTTTGGGGTGGAGATCAAAATTAAACGTCCACTCATTGCGACTCAAGGCAAAAGACCTCCGTTCCATCGTGTGTAGATCCAGCTGATTTAAATGCACCGTTAAACTCTGCTTATCTGCCCAATAAAGCGTATTATTCCGTACTATGACAGTAAGCTCTGGAAGCCTGCGTAATTGCACCAGCGCACGTTCTGTTCCACCTGCTTGCTGTTGGGTTAACCAAAAATCATCTTTTAAGATAAATACGCGTCCTAATTCATCTTCAATACGCGCCAAGGTATTGTCTTGTATTCGCTCCGTTAAGCCTGTTGCAAAGCTGTAGCGCAGTAACCTGTAGCTATGTTGCTCGACCCGAGAAAAGTAAATATAGTCACTATTTGCACTCCAATTGGCATACACAATTTGTTCGTCATCTCCCGTCAGCCACCTAAACTGCTGGTTAACAATGTCGTACATAAACAACCGCTCTTCTCTTCGACCGAGCAAATAATTACCGTTCGAGCTAGCCTGCAAGCCATTAATCGCATCTAATGTATCAAAACGATGTAACAATGTTTTTTCACCGGCATTCGGGCCTTCATGCACTAGGCGATATAAATAGCTATATTTTTTATCGCGACTCAAATAGAAGATAGCGCTGCCGTCATGACTATAAATAGGAGACCACTCAACTTGTTCACTGGCAATTTTTAGCTTAGCTGGGGGAGCAGATAAGGTAACAAATGGGTTCGGCATCGACACGATATCTCGATAATTCATGCCGTGACGGCGCATAAGCAAGCAATCCTTACCACATTCACCAAAGACATCATTTAAACCTGGCGTAATGTGTTCAGATACAGTCAGTATTCCACTATCAACATCAAACCTAGCAAGCTGTCCTTTGAAGCTGCTCAGCAGCAATGAGTTGGGTTGTTCCTGACTCCACACTAAATTGGATGCTTCAAACCCCAATAACGTCTCATGTAATAACTTGCCATCATGCTGCGCAAACACAAGCAACCGATATTGACGTAGTTGCTGATTCCGGACTACGGCTAAATACTGCCCATCAACAGATAGTCGAGCCAGCACATCGCCTCGTCCTTTCGACAGTGGAAAAGTGATTTGTCTGCTCGTATTGCTCTCTAAACTGTAACTAAATATGGCTTTACTACTGGCTTTATGGTGCGAGCTTTCCCCCGCCACATAAGCGTGATACAAGATCTCTTTACCATCAGCGGACCACCCTTGTAGCGCTAATTTTTTTTGAAGAATGTCTAATCGACGTTGGCGGCGTAGTGTTCCATTCTCATAATCAGCAATAAAGACTTGATAACCATCGCCTTTATCCCTTTGGTATAATACTTGGCTGCCATCCGGCGACATGGATATGGTGTGGTAGGCACCGTCATCTCCACTTAAACGGTATAAAAGGTCGCGACTCAGATCTTTCGCATATAAAGAGAAAGGCTCTCTATTACTGCCTCGATACATAAACACAAGAGTATCTGTCTGAGCATTGTATTCTCCTCCCATTTCTGATCCCGATATTTCTGTCAACGGGGTAATAACGGCACCAAAATACTCAGGCTCTTCATTACTTAATACAAATAATGTGGCACTCATAACAGTCACTAAAACTGTACAACAAATTATCCACCAGCTGCTTTTTTTGCTCTCTCGTTGCGCCGACTGTTCACATTGGACAGTCACATCACCAACAAACTGGTAGCCTTGCAAGGGAATCGTTTTGATAAACTTGGGCTCTTTGGCATCATCACCGAGTGCAACACGAACCTTTTTTACAACTCTTCTAATGGCATCGTCTGTCACTTGGCGGTTACACCATACATGCTCCAACAGCTCTTGGCGAGTTACGACTTCGCCCGAGCGAGAAATCAAATAATTGAGAAAAGCCAAAGGCAGAGGCTCCAAGCGCTGCTCCCCTTTACCATTATCTACACGCCCAGAGTTAAAGCAAACTCGGTTGTCAGCTAATTGCACTTTTTTGGACGAATCTTCAATCCTTTGATTTATCATATTATTTTTTCTCTAGCTGAATGACTAAATGTGACTTTATCAGTCTACACATAAGTTCATAACAATTCCATGTAAGTCACGTATCGACGTTGGCAAGCTCACTCTTATGTGTTTTACAATCCGGATATTATAATTACAATGACTTCACTATCAGCTTGTATGAAACGCTCAAAGTTACAGTACTTCTTAGTCGTATTTTGCTTACTTTACAGCGTGTATTCCATGGCCACTCCTCAGGCCCATTTAGTCAAAACAACCCAAGTTTCTCCATGGCACGATGGCATTCAAGGTCGACTGTCCTGCCAAGTATCAGTCCCTCACGAGTATACTGTTGCCAGTGAAAGCCAAGCAAAACTAAATTATCTAGTGAGCGCAGGTAGTT
The DNA here is from genome assembly GCF_001625595.1 of Pseudoalteromonas luteoviolacea NCIMB 1942. Classification (GTDB taxonomy): domain Bacteria; phylum Pseudomonadota; class Gammaproteobacteria; order Enterobacterales; family Alteromonadaceae; genus Pseudoalteromonas; species Pseudoalteromonas luteoviolacea_A. Next base: position 80,361 of record NZ_AUXT01000157.1, on the reverse strand, counting down.
ATGTCAACGCTGGTGACTTGTTAGCTCAGCAAGATGGTTTTTATTTACGTCAATCCCTTAATGCCATGCAATATGAGCTAATACAACATAAGGCGAACCTTACTTACCATGAGCAAGAGTACCAACGTTTAATTGCTTTGGACAAAAAGCACGTATCTGCTTCCGCAGTCAATGAACATGCGCTCTCTTTGGAACTTGCTAAACACTCTGTTGCTGCCACCCTAAATAGCATTTCGACTGTGGAAAAACAGATTTCAGCGCTCAAGCACTACGCGCCAACAGATGGTGAAATCACTCAACTCCACAGTAATCTAGGCAGCTTTGTGGCTAGAGGAGATGCGATACTGAGTTTCACTGCGACCGATGATAAAGAACTACATTGTGAGCTACCACTCACTAAATTTCGAGTTGACAACGACATATATCAAGCTGCGCTGTTCTTCTTTCAATCCGAGCCTCTAGAAATCAAACGCCATGCTCGAAGTGTTAACCAACGCCACCAGACACAATCAGTTTGGTTTCAAGTACCGCAAAAACATTCCCTACCAATCGGCAAACTCATCAATGTGCACTGGCAGTCTCAACGCTCAAAGTTGACAAAGCTACCAGTCCAAGCTGTCATTTTTGAACGAGATAAAGCCTATGTTTGGCGCGTGAACAAACAGCAGCTGGTTGAAAAAGTTACCGTTGAGGTGATGCAAAATCAAGCACATGACTTCATTGTGCAAAGCCCTTTGCAAGTTGGTGAACAAGTCGTAGTTTTGGGTCAATCTAATTTGGCCGAAGGCACGCAAGTCCGCCTTACTCCTTCTCCTACGTTATTAGCGCAAGGAGAGTAAATATGGCACAACAGCTACCAACTATGACACTAAGAAACAAGGTGGTTTTATCAATCGCGACATTAATTTGCGTACTCGCCACTTTAGTCGTCAATCATTTAGACAGTGCCTTACTTCCTCCAATAAAGAGGCCAGAGATTAGTATCAATGTTACATGGCCTGGCAAGGGTGTGGAGGAAGTGCAGCAAGTTTTAGTTTCTCCGCTCGAAGAGGTACTTAATGGCATTCCTAGTAGCACCCTAATGTCTACCACTGTGACCGCCAGCAATGCCAACATAAACCTGTCTTTTCAGCCTGATAGTGATATGGATGATGCGTATATTGAAACCCTAAATCGCATTAATCAAGTCCCAGGTTGGCCAAGTGAAGTCCCAGCACCGACTGTGACAAATTTTGCATCAGGAAGTAGTGCCTCACTTGCTTCAATGATGTTAGTCAGCCACTCTCCAACTACGCAGCAAGCCTTAATTCAAGCCTATGAAAACCATTTAAAACCAGCACTCAGTAAAATCACTGGTGTGCAAAGTGTCGTAACCAGCAACAACCCCACTCAACAACGAGTAGACATCACATTACAACACGACAAGATTAAACATTACGGTTTAGATATTACACAAATCCAACACCAGCTAAATACCTTAAGCGATGGTTCTGGAGACTATATGTACCTCGGCGATAGACGTTATGCTCTTCACTTTTCAGGGCAGAAAAGCTTCTCTGAACTTATGTCTCTTCCTATTGCTTACCATGAGCCGAGTTTCATCAGACTTGGTGACATTGCAACCATTGAACAGCAGACGGAGCGAGAGTGGCTGTTCTCTTCGGTGAATGGCAAACGCGCCTTTTATATTTATTTTCGGTCTTCACCTGATATCAATGTACTGGCAACTTTAGAACAAACCAAAAAAGTCATTGCACAACTTAACCAGGGGCCTCTTGCCTCACTCAATATGGAATTATTGCTCAGCCGCGACGATTCTAAGGCCGTAAAAAGTGCCATATCACAAGTCTACTTATCGCTGCTTCTAGGGATAGTTTTATCGAGTTTGGTCCTTTATTTTTTTATCAGGCAACATCGCTTCGTTGCGCTGATTTTTGTCTCAATTCCCGTGTGTCTTGCTGCCGTTGTTTTACTCATGTCACTATTTGACTATAGCTTAAACGTCATAAGCCTCGCAGGTATGGCGCTTTCAATTGGCCTACTGCTAGATGCCAGTATTGTGGCAGTCGACAGCATAGAACAACAACGCCGTCAGGGAGTGCCCCTTAGTCAAGCCATAGCCTCTGGCGTAAAAGAGGTTAAAGGCGCTATCATCTCATCCACACTCTCAAGTATCGTGATATTTGTTCCAATATTGCTTATGCGCAGTCCTGAGGCGCAGCTTTTTAAAGATCTTGCCTTCACAATTTCAGGCGCACTACTGGTTTCTTTACTGAGCGCTTTGTGCTTACTACCTGTAATGGCAAGACTACTGCTGAATAAAACCACATCGCAAAACCATACCACCAGCAAAGTTCACCCTTTCTTCCAGTCTATTACTCAGTCTCGCCCAGTTGCACTGGGCATTATAATCACACTGGTACCATTGGCATGCCTTGTTGTTTGGCTACTCACACCGCAAATGAATTTGCTACCTACCGCAAAAAATCGCGCTGTTCATGCATACATCAGCTTCCAAGACCCGCTTTCTCCCGAAGCGACAGAATTACACATTGCAAAACCTATCTTATCCCGGATAGCACAGCAGAAAAGGCTTGGCCAAGCCCCTAATTACGATTTATCAGGATTGCTTTGCTGGCAAGGCTTCTGCCTACTCTATTTTTATCCCCCCAAGGAGTGGCACTATGAAACATTTAGTCAATGGCTCAAAACGTCGGTCGTGCATGACTTACCAGGAACCCATGTAACTGTGGTACAAGAAGACTTACTGCGACTCGCCCTACCAAATGCAGGTCTCAGTTACTTAGACTTACACGGAGCAGATCGTGCCCTGCTGCAATCTGCAGGTAAACACTTGCTCAATCACCTTCAAAGCAAATTTATTGGTGCACAAATAAGGCCCGTGAGCGAGCTAACCAACAATGTTGCCAGAATTGACTTCATGCCTAATCACTCAGCACTGTTGCGCTATAACTTAAATTTAAACGATTTAAAAACGTACTTGGAAGCGCTAACGCAGGGCGTTTATTTAGGGCGATTTAATAACCAAGGGCAAAACCTGCCTTTTTACTTAAAGATACATAAATCAGGAGACCTACAAACACTACTAGGGAGAGAGGTGAATATTCCTGGCATTGGACTTAGACCGCTTTCAGAGCTTACCGATGCTCAATTTTCTGTTGCGCCATCAAGGCTTCATCGAGTCAATCAACGTAGCGTTGTGACATTAAGCCTCACACCTCCTACAAATATGAGTCAAAGTGAGTTTGTCGCAGCAATTAAACTAGAATCCAATACCTTTCTTTCACAACAAGAATATGATCAAGTTATTACCTCTTGGCGTGGCAGCGCGGATCAATTGGATACATTCATTACAGAGTTTAGCCACATGTTCCTATTGTCCTTGTTCATTTTGTGCGTCCTACTTCGCTTGAACTTGCGCAATTGGCGACAAACTTGCGCCGTCTTATTAAGCATGCCTCTTGCCATATTAGGTGGAATAGTGTGCCTACGACTCATGGGGTTATTCACCAACCAACCACTCGACATCATCACCATGATTGGGTTTATTATTTTAATGGGACTGGTCATCAATAATGCTATTTTACTCATTAACCAATACGACTATGCACTGCTGCACGGAAAACCCCAACAGGCTGCAATCATGCATGCAATTGCCGTACGCAAACGCCCTATATTTATGAGTACGGGTACCAGTATATTTGGCATGCTACCGCTTATGCTGTTGCCAGGTGAAGGCGCAGAAATCTACCGAGGTTTAGCAGCCGTTATTGTCGGCGGTATGACATTTAGCGCGCTTCTCAGTATTCCATTTATGGCCGCACTTCTCTCACTGCGCATGTATTACAGTGCCCCCCTTCAAGAAGCACTCACCGCTAAAGCGTTATAGGTTATTTTCTTGATACCCTTTACCTATCCAATCAATGGCCTGTTCTTATCGGAGCAGTGCCATTTGTTTTTTACTAGATTTCCTCTAAGTATTTACTCTTAGGTGGGAATAGTTGGATAATCACCTCACATTCATTTGAATCACTTAAAATTGTTCAAAACGCAGTCAGAATATAGGGGAAATCATGAACATAAGGAATGTGCAAACATATGGTTTGCTATGCTTTTGTTTGTTCATACTGCTCGGCTGGCACACGACACTCAAAGCCGAAAATAAAACTCGCCAAACACCACATGTCGCAATAGTAGGTTCAGGTCCTCTTGTGCCAAAAGGCAGTGGTCAAGCATTACCTATCAGCTACAAAAATACCAAAGAGGTCGATGTCGAAATTCTTCACCTGACCAGCCCCCATGACTTTTTAAGTAGACACTATCTGAATGACGCCATTTACCCTAGCTCTCTAGATCGCTTAAGTTACAGCTTTGATAGCGTATTTGCTGACAGATACACCCTGCCAGATCACAACCCTGAAACAACTCACAGCGCTAAACTGCCTATACCAAAGCACTTAGCATCGGGCTGGTACATAGTAACGGTGAAAGCCGCTGGTACATTTGACGATATTAAAGTCAAACACATGCTCCTAACTGAGCTGGGCATACAAGCTCGCATTCAGAAAAACAATGCATTTTTCAGTGTCAACCGCTTAAAGGATGGCAGTAGTGTCACCAATGCAAAAGTGAGCATTTATCGCAATCACAAACTGCATAGACAAGGTCGTACTGATAAAAATGGTAATCTCCATTTAGCTTTTGCAGCAGAACAAAACGATATCGTACTCGTGGAACATGACCAAAACGGCACGACACCTGAAGTCGCATTACTGCCTTTGCGGGAAGTCCCTTTAGATCTATCTGCTTATGCACTTGGAGGGCGACCTTACCAAGAAGTAGAGGCCTATATCTATAGCAATCGGGATTTAGTTAGACCAGGAGATGGCCTGCCGGTCAACGTACTATTACGTGATCACGATGGTTTCGCATATGAAAGCGAGACGCTGACGCTTACAGTGAAAAACCCGTATCAAGATGAAGTCATTAAGGAGACTTTGACTATCAGTGATGCGGGTATATTTCAAAAGCAACTTATTACTGCAAGTGATTGGCCTACGGGGCGATATAGCGTGGGTGTTCAATTAGATCCAAGCGCAAATCAATCCATCGGTGAATTTCATTTTCAACTTGAAGAGTTTGTACCTGAGCGTATGGACTTACAAGTATCACCCATATCTACTTTTGTATATGCAGGTAAAAAAAACCATATTAACCTCACAGGTAAATATCTGTTTGGTAGTCCAGCCGCTGGTAATATATTTACTACTGACATTTCCCATCGCCCTGTGCGCCATTTTACTGGCCCTTATAAAGACTTTATCGTCGGACAAGACTTTTACTTATCTAGCCGTTACAAATCCCTACCTAAGAAGCATATGTCTGAGGAAGGTACAGCATCGGTCGCAATCTCAACGCCAAGTGCGCGAAACATTAAAAGCCCTATTAGCACCAAAGTGTTTTTCGCATTGCAGGAGTCAGGGGGCGCAGCTGTGCAGCGCAGTGCCACATTTACTAGTTGGAAAGACACACCACTTCCCGCACTTAAGCCATTAACTAAAACCTTTAAATACCGTTCAGATGCCGCGTTTGACGTAGCCTTGTTAAGTCCTGATGGTCAAAGGCTTGAAGCCGGTAGCGTGCAATTAACTTTGCATTATGACCAAGGCCAACATTATTGGATGTATGAAGAAGGTATCGGCTGGACGAGAGAAAAACAAGATCAGTGGCGACAAGAGCGGCAAATAGTCGTCGATTTAAATGCCACAACTACACGGGTCGAACTGCCAGTCAGTTGGGGGGATTATAAGCTCGAAGCGATGGATTTAAATAGCGGGACCAAAACCGTGCACCACTTTTACGCTGGCTGGTATCATGGCTATCGACAATCCCCTGTAAAACCGGAATATTTGCAGCTTTCACTAGATAAGACAGTTTACTTTGCTGGGGAACATGCGCTAATCACCTTTGACTCCCCAATCGACGGAGAACTTTTACTTACACTTGAAGCTGACAAAGTATTATGGTCAAAAAAGCTCGCTGTAAAACAAGGTCAGTCTGAGGTTTCCGTACCGATTTTTCCTGCCTTAAACCGTCATGATTTATATGTTACGGCAAGCGTATTTGGCCAACAACAGAATGCACCCAAACGCTATTTGGGTATTTCACCGCTCAAGCTAGATAGGGCTAATCGTAAAATTAAGCTCACAGCCACTCTACCGGAGAGCATCGAGCCTTTACAGACTATTTCCATCCCTGTTAAAGCATCTGGCATCACTACAGAGAAAACGACTTGGGTGACAGCTTCAATGGTTGACAAAGGGATCGTCAACCTGAGCCGTTTTTCACCACAAAGTCCCCACGACTTTCTGTTTGCACAGCGCCGCTACAGCGGAGATATTATAGATTTATACTCTCGACAATATGACCCTCGGCCCAATCCATTCGCGCAATCAAGATTTGGTAGCGATAACAACAGTAATAACTCCAACCGTAATGACGACTTGGTTGAAAGCAAAACCATCCAGTTGATGTCTAAACCCGTGAAAGTCGTTAATGGAGAGGCACTGATTGAACTCACCCTTCCAGACTACAACGGTGAAGCACAGCTAATCGTAACCGCGTTCAATGATGCGCAAGTAGGCCAATTAGTCCAAGATCAAGTCATTCGTATGCCATTGGTTGCAGAGCTCAGCGTCCCGCGCTTTTTAGTCCCCGGAGACATCTCTAGTGTTGCCATTGATTTACACAATATCAGCGGTGAAACCAAGCAACTAAGTGTCAACCTACAGGCAGATACAGGTGTTCAATTACTAAACCAAACTGAACAACACATTGAGCTTGAATATGGTAAGCGCTGGAGTCATGCGCAATCTCTTACGGTCTCTAAAACCAGCCCTGATAAAATCGTCACGTTCACTTTAACAGTGCAAGGTCAGGATATAGAGGTCAATAGAAGCTGGCGCGTGCCAATCAAATATTTAGAACCATGGGCAACTAACGTCAGCAATCATACGCTTGAACCCGGCAAGTCCTTAACGGTTAACCAAGATAGTTGGTCAGGACTCAATATGATCGCAGGCAAAGAAGGCAAGCTATTAATAAGTCATGTCCCGATACTTAACATTGCCGAATTTGCGAGAGGATTACGCTCTTATCCGTATGGCTGCGCCGAACAAACCACCAGTAAAGCTTGGCCATTCGCGCTCAAACACCCACACCTTAAAAGCTTCCAACAAAACGCTCTAAGCCAAACCGCTAAGCTCAACAGCAATGAGGACTTCTTAAGCGCAGCAGTTAAGCGCCTAAAAACAATGCAAAAAACAACCGGAGGTTTTGGGCTATGGGGCAGCTATAGCGTCGAAAAACCGTGGTTAACTGTCTATGTAACCGATTTGCTCACCCATATTGATAAAAACTATCCAGAGGTAGTGCCCCAAAGCATGCTCAAAGACGGCCAATATCGCGTATTGAGGTATGCGCGAGGTGACTTTGTGGATAGGCTGACTAACAGTCAAGATGAAGCTACAGCTGCAAAAAGCTATGCCGCTTACTTTTCTAGTCGTTTGGGCACATTAAGTTACAGTGATCTCGAAGCATTGCATCTTAACAACCATCCATCTCAACTTAGTTTGCTGCATCTTGCTGCAGCATATGCTAATACTGGCGCAAGTGCCCAAAGTGCAACACTACTCAATCAATACAATCAGCAAACAAGAGGTCAGCTCTATTTTTATGACTATGGCAGTGATATCCGAGACCATGCCTTGGCTACGTTAGCCCTGAATGATATCGCTCAACTGCAAGACTTAAGTGGTCAGGCACAGAAACTACGAAGCACCCTACTTGGGCAACTTCCAGAGCAAGTAACAAAGCAATCATGGCTAAGTACGCAAGAACGAGCTGCACTGCTGCGCGGCGCAGTCGCGGCCACGAAACATAACCAGCAAACGCTGAATGTGCAAATTAATCAGGACCAGCTCATGCATACTGGGCTGCTGGAACAGGCGTTAAAGCCAGATACAACTATCACGAATACAGGCAACAAAAGTCTGTATATTCAGCAGTTAGCTAAAGGTTATGTTACTTATGAAGGCAACATTGCAAATCAAGTGAACCCATTTAATACCATCAACATGAAACACTTGTTACGACGTTGGTTCACCCTCGATGGCAAACCCATGGATGACAACCTCACGTTAAAAGTTGGCGATCGCGTTATGGTAGTACTAGATGTTCACAGCAAAGAACGCATTCATGATGCACTACTGGTTGACCGGATCCCTGCTGGATTTGTACTTGAAAACCCGGCACTACTTCAGGAGTTAAACATTGAACAGCTGCTGCCTGACGGTGTCATTCTGGCCAATACTGAACATCAAGAATATCGCAGTGATCGATATGTCGCTGCTATGGATATTCGTAAAGGAAAACAGCAGCTTGCCTACCTACTCAGAGCTGAGGTCCCAGGCGTATATAGCAATCCACCCAGCTTTATGGAGTCTATGTATCGTCCACAAAAGCATGTGCTTTATACGCAATATCCCTCTACACTCTCCATAGAGCGCTAGTATTGTTTAACATCCACAATGCAGATAGCATTACCACGGCTATCTGCTGATTAAATTAGTCATAATGCAATGACCATCAAAAAAGTTCTCATCGCTATCTTATTCACCCTATCAATGCTGATTATGGTGGGCATTGCTTGGCTTATGGCTAATCCACTTCCTCCAATCTACCCATACGGGCCAGCAACGCGCATTACAGCCAATGACCATGTGACCCTACGTGCATTTGGTGACGTAAAAGGCGTACATCGTTATCACATCGAGTCAAAAGACGTAAACAGCTTTTATATTAAAGCCTTGCTGCATTATGAAGATCGTTGGTTTTACTATCACTATGGCGTAAACCCTTTTTCACTCTTTAGGGCTGCTGGACAATGGATCATACATGGCAAAATCATATCGGGCGGTTCAACCCTCACCATGCAAGTTGCAAGATTGATTGACCCTCATGACAGAACCATCACAGGGAAACTGCATCAAATAGCCCGCTCAGTGCAACTCGAGTGGTATTACTCTAAAGACGAAATTCTCGACTTTTACCTCAATTTAGCGCCATTTGGCGGAAATATTGAGGGTGTTGCAGCCGCTTCAATAAAGTACTTTGGCAAACACCCTAAATTGCTTAACAAGAATGAAGCGGCGTTACTAGTTGTACTCCCTCAGCAACCTTCTCGCTACCGCCCAGACCGCTATAAAGATAAGGCTAAAGCGATGCGTAACAAAGTGTTAGCAAGGTTGAAAGGTGGTAGCTTAATCAATACCGTACAACTGGACTTATTGGTTGACGAGCCCATCCGGTTATTTACGCATGATCAACCCCCTTTGGCACCTTTGTTAAGTCGCTATTTAAAAAGCCAACACCCAAAAAACCATACCATCACCACAACTATCGATTTTGAATTACAAAGCCGTCTCAACACATTGATGAAGCGCATCGGCAGTCAATTACCCCGTAAGGCCTCAGCCGCAGCGGTAATCGTACAAAACCGCAGCGCAGAGATAATCGCGTATCAAGGCTCTGTTAATTTTAGTGACCTTAGCCGTTTTGCCCATGTTGATATGGCTCGTGCTATTCGCTCTCCTGGCTCTACGTTAAAACCCTTTATTTACGGACAAGCATTAGATATGGGACTGATCCACAGCAAGAGCTTATTGAGCGACCTGCCTAGTAACTTTAATGGCTATAAACCCCAGAATCTGAATGGCTACTTCAGTGGTCCGGTAACCGCGGAGCAAGCGTTACAAAAATCTCTCAATGTACCTGCAATACAACTTCTCAATCGTATTACACCACAACGCTTTGAAGATAAATTGGCAACTGCCAATATTCACCTCTCACATCAAGATGCAAACTTAGCAGTAGGTCTCGGTGGCACAGGTACCAATCTAATGACTCTGGCAAAACTGTATCGAGCATTGGCCAGTCGTGGAGAAGTGACCACGCTGCGTACGCTTAAAATAGACAAAGTTCAGCTTCCGTTAGGCAACCAGCTAGACCCCGCAACAAGTGCAATCCTGAGCCCAGAAAGTAGCTGGATTTTGTTTCAAATGCTCAGTTCACAAAGTGCACCAGATCGCGTGATCCCTTCAACTCGAAGAAAAATTGCATGGAAAACAGGCACAAGCTACGGTTATCGTGACTTTTGGTCTGTCGGCGTAAGCCCTGACTATACCGTTGCAATCTGGGTTGGTCGACCTGATGCCAGTCCGATGCTCGGATATTTGGGTGCCACACAAGCTGCACCGATAATGTTTGATGCCTTTGATCTATTGCCTGAAGATCAAAGCACTCTCGCAAAACCTGCTGCTGTCCATCAGACTTTAATCTGCTGGCCCAGTGGCAGAGCCTTGGCACAAGTGCCCCACAGAGACTGTAAAGAGCAGCACCTAGCTCTAACTATTAATGGTATGACACCACCGAGTATGGACCTCTATGGCAACTTTACACTTTCGTCTCAATGGCCCATTAAACTCGCCCAGTGGCTGGTGTCAGAAAAAGCCATGCAACCTAGCATGCTGCTAAATCAAGCTTCCACTCCTGCGACGATTACATCGCTAAAAAGCGGTCAACATTACTACCGTTCACAAGTAGATATTTTGCCGCTCACTTCATCTAGTATTCAGAAGATCCAATGGTTTATAAATCACAAACCCATTACCAACCCTCAATTGCACCTGAATAATTACCTTGGAGAAACGGTGGTGTCCGCGTGTATCAATACAGACTGTGACAAGCAAACGATCTTTATTCATCCCTAGGTATGTAACAAAGAGTTCAATTGTATTTTAATTTCCTAAAACAAATACAAAATCCACCACAGCAGGTTTAGATATTCGCTGCGGTTCTGCTAAACTCTTGGTTGTTAGCATAGCGTTTAAGCTCAAGAATGAAAAAAGGTGAATGTAACTGTGTCAATTGATCCTTGGAAAATATTAGAACTTGCACCGACTTCAGATCAACAACAAATTGAATCGGCCTATCAACAGAAACTTGCAGAACTCGCATCTGAACCCGATCAAGTACGTGAAGAACAAACCGCTTTGCTCAAGCAAGCATATGAGGATGCAATACAAACACTGAAGCAACCATTTATGCCTGCCGAAGCTAGCCAAGCGCACCCACTTTACCAAGAGTTTAGCGAGGAGTTGTCGCAGCTATTGGGTAATGCACTACGTCGAAATCAATTGACTGCTTGGCAGCTTTTAGTAGACCACCCTGCGGGCCAAGAACATGCGCTTAGGGACGATCTCAGCGCCCTCATCTTTGATCAGGTATTGCATTATCAAAAAAACTGCGAAGATGATAAACAGTTGATATCCAGTGAGATCCTAATTTATTTAACTGAGCAACTTGAATGGTCCACCCGAGACGATTTTAAAGCGCGCTACGGCGACAATTTTTACTATCGTATGACACAACAACATATACCTGAACCTGATTTCGTACCAGAACCCATCGCCGATACGGGTAACTTAGCCAATATTTTTATTGGACTGACGATTGTCTGCGCCATCGGTTTGTTAATGATCTCTGTATAGTGTTCACAGCCTTGGTTACCATTGCCTGCGTCTGACATGGCTAGATATGATAGAGTATGCCAACTTGTCATATCAGCCATTGTTTATGGCGCAAAACTAAGGAAACATCATGACTATCACTCGCAAACATACCAACCAGCGTATGAGCCGTATTGTTGTGCACAACGACACCATTTATTTGTGTGGACAAGTATGCAAAGACGCCACTCAAGGTATCAAAGAACAAACCCAAACCATGCTGGATAAAGTAGACGCGCTATTAGCGGAAGCCAACAGTGATAAATACCATATTTTGAGTGCCACAGTTTATATAAGCGATATGAAATACTTTGCACAAATGAATGAAGTTTGGGATGCGTGGATACCTGAAGGCCATGCACCAGCAAGAGCATGCGTAGAGGCAGCAATGGCAAGACCTGAATTACTGGTTGAAGTATCTGTTACTGCCGCGGTTAAAAAGGGCTAGAAACCTTTTTAGTGCGTGTTGTATATAGCACGCACTCACTTTAAATAACGACATCTCCACGCTCAGACAATTGAGACAGAGCGGCCTGTAAACGCGTCATTGCTAGGTCAAACTCAGCCCGGCATGACGGCCCACCTAGAGTGAAACGAATTCCATTTAAGGCCGTCGGCTCACGCCTAGAACTAAACACATCCAAGCTACGCACCAAGACGCTATGACCTTTTAGGTGGGCAGTCATATAATGCATGTTTAACTCATCGGGCAACATTAAACATACATTAAGGCCAGCAAAGCGAGCATGAAAATCAAACCGCTCCAGTAGGCTTTGAAGTGTTCTCTGACGGCACCTCAACTCCTCAGCAAGTTTATTTTGTACGTATTCATACTCTTTGCCCTGCAGCGCACGCATAAGTAGTTCAAAGTTCATCATAGATACTGACCAGCACTGAGCATGAATGGCATTGATGACTTGCTGCTGCCATAAAAGTGGCGCAAGCACATATCCAACTCTCAGTCCGCCACTGAAATACTTTGAAAAACTCGCAATATAAAAAACGCGATCGGATGCTTGTTGCCACAAAGGCAAGCGCCAATTTTCAGGGAGACAGTAATTCACGTCATCCTCAAGGATAAAAAAGTGATATTTACGACTCATCGCCAGTAGCAAAGAAAGCTTTTCATCGCTATACCGAATATTAGTCGGGTTCTGACAATTTGGCGTAATATAGATGGCCTTTACAGGGTGCTTTTGACACAGACTTTCTAGCGCTTGCAGGTCAATGCCATCTTCTTGCACTGGTACACCTTGATATTGTAGGTGAAGGCTTTCGCATGCTTTTAAAAAGCCAGGGTAAGTAAGTGATTCGTGTAACACTAAGTCTTGTGGTTCACACAAAGCGGATAAGCAGGCAAAAATTCCCTGTTGAGCGCCCTGAGTAAAGACAAGATCATGTTGCTCACATTCAAAGCCTTTTTGTTTAAGCCACTCCCGATAAAAACGCTGATGACGGTCCAGACCATTAATTTTGTATGTCATGACTTCATCGAGATCGGCCACACTGTGTGATAACGATTTCATCACCGACGCCATTACCATGTCTTGCCCCATTGATGGTTGCACGCTGGAAGCTAGATCACTCACCCCATGTATTGCCGCGCTACTGCTGCGCTTTGATACATATGTCCCTGCACCAAGCTTAGCGCTAACTAATCCTCGCTGCTCCAGTAGCACATAGGCACGGGTTACGGTGCCATGGGTAATACCCAATTCGTCTGCAAGCGTTCTTTGAGCTGGTAAACGCTGTTCAAATATCAGTTTTTTTGCCTCTATGGCCGCTTCGATTAACTCAGCCAATGCCATATATTTTGGCTGGTTTTGGGCAAGGTTTTTAAACGCTTCACTGTCTGGATGCCAAATTGTATTCATAACAATAAATAAATTGATGACTAATTGTATTTATGACATTAATAGCTCATAGAGCAAATAGCAACAATTGTATCAATACAATATGGGAGGACTACAATGCATGCTACCGAACTGATTGCCCTTATACCTGCTTTAGTCATGTTTAGCTTTGCAGCATCAATCACCCCAGGGCCCAATAACATCTTACTGACTTACTCGGGCGCAAATTTTGGGATCAGAAAAACAGTCCCACATATTGCAGGAATTCGAGCCGGCATGACTTTGATCCATATTGTGATGTTAATTGGACTTGGTCAACTACTCGCCAGCAACTCCAATGTACATATGTTATTCAAATTACTTGCGAGTGGTTACATCCTATATTTGGCATATAAAATTTGTCAGAGCCGCTCGACTAATAGCACCAGCCAAGACCAAAGTAGACCAATGTCATTTGTCGAAGCTGCAATTTTTCAGCTGATAAACCCCAAGTGTATTGCGACACTACTGTCTCTGAGCACAGCTTTAACATTGCCTGGAGAGCTATATTGGCCATCAGCAATACTTGGCGTGCTGATGTTTAATGTCATCGCTTTATTCAGTGGCTTTAGCTGGATTTATTTTGGCAAAGTCATTAGCCAGAGACTGCAAAACCCCAAGCATCAGCAGTATTTTAACTATGCAATGGCTTCACTATTACTGGTTTGCCTACCTTTAATCCACATTAGCTAATCACTGCGAGGTCACGAATGAAACTTACCAATCAACTCAGCAAGCAACAATTCAATGAGGTTCACCAATTTCTATCTCAAAGAAGTTATTGGAATAAAGGGATCTGTTGCGAAAAGTTACGTACAGCACTGGAAAACTCGCTTTGTTTTGCCCTGATTGATAACGGGAAGCTTATCGCTTTTGCCAGAGTTGTAAGCGACTATGCGACCTTTGCAAACCTGTTGGATGTCTTTGTTTTAGAGCCTTATAGAGGTGTGGGGCATGGTAAAAAGCTAATTGATGCCGTAGTAACCCACCCAAAGCTGCAAGGGCTTCGGCGTTTTAGCCTAGCTACCCATGATGCCCATGGGTTATATGAGCAATTTGGTTTTGAGTGTGTTAAACAGCCAGAGTTTATGATGGAACGCTACAATCAAACGGCCATCACCTTTCAAAGAAATACACCCACCCGCCATCTAGCCTAAACCTAAGCCTATACTCAATCTTTATAGCTGGTTGGTGAATCAACCAGCTAAAGGGCAGAAATAGAATAACTAGCTTAGGGAGCTATTCATTTGTTTAGAACTCATTACTTGCCTGTATGCGTTTGGGGCTTGCAAGGAAAGTAACATCCGGTGATAACAGCTCCACCAGCGACTTTTGCTGTTGCAGAGTCTGTCACCTGCTTGTTTGATAGGTTGGCTAGTTTTTTTGATTTTAATGTTAACTTCATCTTTATTTCCTTATTTAAATTCATGGTTTGCCATCTCAATGACAGGAAATAAAATACCCCATAAAAAACAAAAAGCAACAATTAGTTATTTTAAAAACTTATATAAAACATATGTTTGAACAAATAAAAAGCAGAAAAATGTATAAATAAAAACAATCAATCTACTCTGAGTCTTTGTAACACACATCCATGCTGCAATGTTTCAGTATCAAGGTATAAACTCAAAAAATAACTACTTTATTCTTATCAACAACCCAATAACACATCCATTTGACGCAGATCAATTAGATACCCTCCCATTCACCCTGTACAGAGTGTGCCTATCTCATAACGCTTGTCTCTCTAGCTGTTCACTTTTAATGTGGTAACAATATTAATAAATTTAAAACTATTATGAAAACAACACTGACTCTCGCCGCTATGGGCATTTTGTTTGGGCTCACATCAGTCGCCAGCTATGCCGACTCTATCCTGAAGTCTGAAGATATATTTCAATTAGAGTATGCAGCCAGTACTCAGATCAGCCCCGATGGCAAAAAGGTTGTCTATGAGCGCAATAGCTACGATATTATGAAGGACACTCCGAAACGGGCGCTGTGGCTCTATAACGTGCAATCGGAGGAGCATTACCCGTTATTTTCTGATCAATATACTTACAGCCAACCCCGCTGGTCGCCAGATGGCAGTAAAATAGCATTTACTAGCAATCGCAGTGGTTCTCGACAACTTCACGTATACTGGGTCAAACAAGACAAGCTCGCCGTTTTAACGCAACTGCCCAAAGCCGTTAACAATATCACTTGGTCTCCCGACGGCCAGCAAATCGCATTTACGATGAATGTGCCACAAGGTAAGTCTAAGTTTGCCAAGTCAGTAAAGCTGCCGAGTAAACCAAAGGGTGCACAGTGGTCAGAACCCGTTAAAGTCATTGATAAAGCGCGCTATCAAGCAGATGGCAAAGGCTTTATTGAACCGGCTTTTCGCCATGTATTCGTTATCCCAGCAAATGGCGGTACGCCAAAACAAGTAACCCAGGGTGATTTTCAACACTACGGCCCTCTGGCATGGGCTCCTGACAATCAGAACCTTGTTTTCTCATCCGATCATCACCCTGAATGGGAATACAGAACCACCGAATCGGACCTATATAAAGTCAATCTCAAAGATATGATGTTGACTCAACTTACTGATTATCCAGGTCGTGAATATAACCCAACATATTCTAATAAAGGCGATAAACTGGCTTTTATCAGCCGAGGAAACGCACCTGTACCATATGTAAATGGGAAGTTGAATCTGCTTTCTATCAAAACCAATAAGCGCACAACGCTGACACAAGACCTTGACCGTTCCATTGCCGACTATCAATGGTCTGGTAAAGGCGACTTTGTCATTCAATATGACAACCATGGTAAGCGAGTTTTAGCTAAAGTCTCATCTCGTGGCAAAATCAAATCCTTGCTTGATGATGTGTCTGGAACAACACTAGGTCGCCCTTACGTCAGTGGTAATTTTACCATGGCCAATAATGGGGCAATAGCCTTTACTCAGGGGCATAGCCATTCACCTGCCGATGTGGGCTATTTCTACAAGGGTAAAAAAGCGACACTGACACAGTTAAACCAAGATCTGCTTGCAACTAAAACACTGGGCCAAGTGCATGAACTCAATTACAAATCAGAGTTTGATGGTGAACATATTCAAGGTTGGTATATCACCCCACCGAATTTCGATAAAGCTAAGCAATACCCATTAATGGTCGAAATCCATGGCGGCCCTCACTTGGCATATGGTCCTCACTTTAGCGCTGAATTACAACGTTACGCTGCTGAAGGTTACGTCGTTGTATACGTTAACTATCGTGGTTCAACTAGTTATGGTGAACGTTTCGCGCTATTACTCGATGGTAAATATAGCTCCAAAGAAGATTTTGCAGATCACAACTCAGCAGTTGATACGCTAATTAAAAAAGGCTTTATTGATGAGCAAAATCTGTTTATCGCAGGGGGTTCTGCTGGTGGTATTGCCACGGCTTACGCCATTGGCTTAACGGACCGATTTAATGCAGCCGCGATTACTAAACCAGTCATAAACTGGATCAGTAAAGTACTTACCGCAGATAGCTACATTGGTCAAATTCGCAACCAATTCCCAGGGCTTCCTTGGGAGAATTTCGCTCACTATTGGCAGCGCTCACCACTATCTCTGGTAGGTAATGTAACAACACCATCATTAATCATGACGGGCGAGTTAGACCGACGTACACCTATGTCTGAATCTGAGCAATTCTACCAAGCACTGAAACTACGTAAGGTCGATACCGTACTTATTCGTGTACCTGATGCGCCTCATGGTATCGCAGGCAGGCCATCGCGCATGATCTCTAAGATTGAGCATACACTCGCTTGGTTTGAAATGTACAAAAAGCCAAAAGCTAATTAATACACTTAAATAAGGGGCAAATTGCCCCTTATTTAATCCTTTTATACCAACCGGACTAAATAACACACATCCTTGGCCGATAAGCATAAGTACACTTCGCACACTGACAAGGAGTCATTATGCTATCGAAAATTCTACATCACACATTTATCACTAAACCTAATTCAATGGCGCAAAGTGATGAAAGCACGCCTGATAAAGTCGCCTCCTATCGCCCAAATGACATATCAAATGAACAACTGCGAAAAATTGACGCTAAACTTCAAGAGCACCAAGAACAGCAGGAGCAAGAAAAGCCCCCAATCATTACCAAAAAACTGGACCAAGAGGCCGAAGGTTACAAAGAGCGTAATCCAAATTTTAAAAGCCAGTATGAAGACTTAGAAAAAGTGGTCGCCTTGATCCAAGAACAGATCCGTGAATTACAAAAAGAAATTAATGAGCTCAAAAAAGCCCCCATACAAAAAACATTGGTACTGCATACTGAGCAGCTCCAAGAAACGCCTGACTTACCAGATGAAGAACAATCAACGCACTTAGGCGGCAAGTTCTACAAAAATACCCAAGTGGAGGAACAAGTTGAGATTTTGGAGCAACAACTTAGAGAGTTGCAATCCCAAGAAGCTGAAATCCGTACGAAAATGATCGACATGATTTTAGAAGAGCGGAAAAAGAGAGACAAAAACGCCTAGGGCAGACAGTGAATCGGCCCTTCACTGACTAATACAAACTTAAATACCGCCTTTATTTCCAGAACCGCTGCAACTACGCACATTTCCCTTTTGATGAGTGCGCTTTATTTCTGAGGGCGTGAGTACACGATGATAGAATTGTATTTCTCCAATCGCACCTTTAAATAAACCGGTTTTAAATGAAGATCGGCTTCCAATTCGCAGTGGCATTTCGTTGCTTAAAGAGCCCTGCCGACCAGTAGGATCGAAGGCGCTATTGAACTGTCCATCTAAATAGAATCGAATCCCTTTGTTGCGATCTCTGTCAATACTTACCGCCACGTGATGCCATTGGTCATCTGCAACAAAAGCTTTAGAGTCATAAAATGTGCACGAAGAATCGGGCTCCTGACAATACCAGCTGCCATCACCATCCGCCAATTGCAGTGCCAAATAGCCATCGTCTATGTAAAAAACATAGCCCTGTACATCTGACACTTGGTCTTCAAAACGTTTATCGACAATAATATGTTGGCCAAGCGAAGCAGTCTTTACCCACGTTGACAATGAAAAATCACCTTTATGCACATCTAGATTATCGTCAAACACTTCTACATAGTCATCAAAGCCGTCTAAGCAAAATGCCAAATTTGCCTTTTTGTTAGCAAGGCTTATCACCTCTCCTTGAAAAACGGAAAGCTGAGACTGCTCACTTTTTAAAACCTTACTCTGTGTTGTAGGCCAAAGAGACCATAAAAATAGAACTACCAGCAGCATTGCTGCGCACATAAAAAGTGGCTGCCAATTAATTTCACTTTTGATGTAATCTAATTTGACGGGCTGTGCCAACAAGTAGCCTTTACCACGAATGTTTTTAATCTGCTCTTGATCATCTAAAGCTTGAAATGCCTTGCGCAAAATACTGATACGCTGCTTTACATTTTCATTGCCTGTTATTACTCCTTGCCAAACAATATCTTGTAACTGCTCAGCGGTGAGCGGTGTGTTTTGATGTTCAACTAATGCAAGCAGTAAGGTAAATGATAGCTCAGACAGTGGCTGCTGTTCACCATCTTTAATTAAACTTTTAGTGTTCAAATCTGCATAAACAGTTCCAAACCATAAGCCTTTACAATTGTCTAAACTCAAACCCTTTTCTTCCATAAAAAATTTATCCATATACATCAAAGGGTAACGAATCCCCATTTCCGGTAAAAATGATTTTACTCTTTATTTACCCTGTTTTTCTAGTGTTTTTTACGTTCCATGAACACCATACAATCAATTTCTTATCCACTTTGAAACAACAATACATTCAAACATTTGATAATGGAGTGTCCAATGGCGAATTCTTTTAGAGCACATAAACCTGCAATGGTTATCATTAATTTACTCACAATAACTACTGTTTTTGCAACAGAAAAAAATCAAAATAAAAACTTTAAAGACCCAATAAATTTACAATGCGATCACTACATTAGCACGACACAACACCTAGTAGATGGAAATAAAATGACCATTAAAGCTGGTGACACGCTGTGCTTAGAAGCAGGTGATCGTGGCCCATTAAGACTCAGAAATGTGCAAGGAAGTGCTCATGCCCCCGTTACACTGCGTAACCAAAATGCCGTGGTAACCTTCTCTCCATACGAGTACAGCATTGCCGTAGAAAACAGCCGCTGGCTGAGAATTACCTCAATGCCAGTTGATGGTGAGTCACTGTATGGTCTGAGATTAGGAGGTACTTTGGGTATTGGCTCTTTGAGCGAGCAAATTGAGGTGGACCACATTGAAATCTATCGTGCAAGATTTGCGGGCATGTTAGTTAAAACAGATCCGACTTGCGACCCAAATACATGGGCTGAAAACTTCACCATGACAGGGCTTCGTATCCACAATAATTATATCCACGATACTGAAAGTGGCGAAGGTATGTATATCGGTTACACCGGCTATTCGCGTAACCTCATGTGTGATAACGCACTGACCACTGTTTATCCACATAAGATTGAAGATATCCATATTTACGATAATCGCCTAGAGCACATTGCTGCAGATGGCATACAAGTAAATTCCATCAAGCAAAATGCCCATATTGCACGCAATACGATTTATCGCACCGGTGTAAGCCCATTCGATCCCCATTGGCAAAATACGGGAATTCAAATTGGTGGTGATAACGTCGAAGTAAAGGATAACCTAATATATCGCAGTGGTGGTAACGGCATGATGATGGAAGGGGATGATATCAACGTACTCAACAATCATATTATCTACCCTGGTGAAAATGGCATATTTGCGCGTAATCGTGCACAACATGATTCAAGTGTTTCGGGCGGAGTACCACACTCTTACAAAAGTAACCTTATAGTACATCCGCAAAGTTATGCGATTAAGTTATATGCGGTCAACACAGCTTCAGCACACAAACTCATTGAAAACAGCTTTGAAAATGATGGTTCACTTGACGCGGCGGGAAGGCCGAAAACCATCAGTTATCTAAACGATCAAGTTTTAAGGCATGAGCTTAACAATCATCACTACGTGACGCAGTCTGCTTATGATACGAGAGATAAATAAGTGGCCTTTGTATACAGGCTGATTGCCTAATAAAAAGTTTAGCTGGGCGTGCATTAGTCATCCTTGCCAACATACCTGACCTTTTGGCACGCCCGGCTTTTTATATCTGACGGTCAAACTTAATAAAGTTAGTTAACACTTACAATCACTCTATCAACCAATTCCAAAGCAGAAGTTAACTTACTTACATCAGCGTATATATTGCCATCTCTTCCTGAGTGATGACCGTGCCCCACTAACGTCATCACTTCCAACACTTTATTGTGCTGTGCACCAAAATCGATAATGGCCTCGTAAATTACCGAGGGCTGTGCACTATAGCCATCGCCAGAATATATCGTATCATCCATAAACCGATCGCTTGAATAATATTCGTTGAAATCAAAAGAGTGATTTACTTCTAACCGGACGCGATGAAGGCCTTTCAGTGGTGCTTGCAACTGTGTTGTATAGATAAAATTGTCTGTCATTGTGGCGCCACTGAAACCATCTATGGTCAATGAATCATTATCTGGCACTAGCACACCATTTTCGGCACGCATACTCAATTGGTGCAAAAATACGGGTAGCGACTCGGGGCGCATACGCTTATTTTTGCTTGCTGGCTCCTCTTCTCCTTCTAAAACATCCCACGCATTTGGCCCTTCTCCAGTCAGTAAATGCGTATTAAAGACTTGATCAGGATCTTTTTTAGTCACCTTATTGGTAAATTGATTCGTTGCTAGCTTTTCAGTCACATACAGTGGTTGTATAAACTCCCCTGAAAGGCTTTCGACCCACAGTGCATATTGTGGCCATAGAAAGTACGGGCCTTTTTTAAGCTCAATCGTAATACGTTGGCCTGTATTTTTTGAGTCTTTCACTTCTCTTTGCACATATTTGATTTCTGCATCGCCCTCAGCCTTATCAGCCGCTTTCAAAGTTTGACCAAACCGATACACTTCAATAGCTGGAGGTAATTGAAAGACGGGGGCGAGCCCTACATAACCCACCACACATAGTGCTAAAGGCCATGCCAAAGAAAACCGCCCTGAATGTTTTTCAAAAGGGTTAAGATACTGCTTCAATGGGCGAATGTTTTTGATTAAATGCCACACTAAAATCAGTAACATTAATAAGCCAACTAACGTATGCATCAGCGCAATGAGGGCATTATGTTGTTTTGAGAACATAATTAAGGATGTCACTAGCATAATCAGCAGTGCACAAAACAGAATCACGCCAATAAATGAACGGGACTGAAAACTCGACATATACAACTCCTATAAATTGAGCTGTTGTTGTCTCACCTATCAATCAGAAACGGCCAATAAAACTTCCTGAAATTATCTAAAACAATTGAAAATATTACTTATTTTTCAATATTATTAATTTCATTTATGATATTTTTCAATGCCCGTGCCTGTGCAATGCGCCTCGCCTTGTCGAGTGATTCTGTGTAAAGCGTCTTTGCATTTCTTTGCTTGGCAAGCTTGGCCAAATTTAGCCATGAGGTTGCCTCTCCCACTGGACAACGCAGAATTTGATGATAAGACTTCGCTTCGTGATACAACGCTTGAGCGGTGTCAAACTGCGCATTTTGTATTGCAACGTGACCTTTTAAATCTTTACTGTAAGCAAGATATAGCCAGTCGCGATGGTGTTTAGCTAATTCAATCACCTTATCCAATCGTGATACTGCCAGAGTGAAGTCCTTGTCTAAGGCTGCATGCAAAGCATGCAGATAGCGGAGTCTTATTAACTCGTGATGATTGTTCAGTGACTTTGCAATTGGTAGGCTTTTTTCAAGCAGGCTTTGAGCTTGCCCGTATTGTGACTGAGAAAGCAGTAGTTCAATCAACACTCGGTGCGCTGTCATATTTTGTGGAGCTTGCACAGTCAAAGCCTCAAGTAAGCTAATCGCTGACTCATACTCACCTTGCAATTTTAACTCTAACGCTCGCCCCATCATCTCGTCATAAAAATCAGTGTGATAATATTGGGAGTCAAGTACAACCTCGCTACCAACTAAGCGCTTTAAACGTACTGATAACTCATCCAAAAGTACATGCGTTTCTGTGCCAAATATCACACCCTGCATGGTTTTTTGTGGCCAGTACAACTTATAACTCAGCTGATAGTCATGAGGAGTTCCCATTAATCTTGATGTAACAACCAGTTGAGCACCAGAAACGGTGAATATTTGCTGTATCTCACGTTCACTAAACATACCCGCTTCTAGCAACTGCTCCTCAACATTAACGCTATGCAAAGATGCGCTAGATAAACTCAACCCCGCACGATTTATCACTTCAAGTACATAATCAGTTTGTAATACGCCAAATGATCCCTCACTGGGCAATCGTTGAATCAATTGATCCATAAACCCAAGCCGAACCCAATCGTGGTCATTGCCTGCAATTAAGTTCTGAGTGGGTAATATAACTACTGAGCCATGAAGTTGCGATTGAGCCTGAGATGTCGTGGCAGGAGCTCTTTGAGAGTCGCCTATCGCTAAGTAAATAACACTGCTCAGCAACAAGCTAGTGGCGAGCACAGCAGCCAGCTTGGTCGTTATATTGATCTTTGATTTAGTTCTCACAGGTGCAATCCACTGATAACCTTGGGTTGGCAGCGTTTTAATCACTTCATGAGGGTGAAATAATTGGCGTATTTCTTTTATAGATTGAAATACAACTTGCTCATCTACAACAACATTTGGCCAAACCTGCGCTAAAAGATGGTCTTTACTTAAAATTTGCTGGTGGTACTCCATTAACACCAGCAGTAACTGGCAAGTTTTGGGTCTAATCTTCAGACGTTCACCTGCCGCATTTGCTACACTGAATGTTCGACCATCAACTCGAAACCCTAAGCTGATAAACTGCTTTTGCACACCTGACTCACTTTTTACACCGATGTTAGAAACACACCATACTAATACGAGTCACTTAACACGTCTAATATCACACTATAAATTTTCTAAGCTGCGTGACGTGGTTTAGACCTGCTCTTGCACCAACAGTTGTGGCTTTAGCTCTGCCAATAAGTCATTTGCAGCATCAAAATCATAGTCATCAATTAAGTGATTCAATTTATTAAACGAGTCAAAAAATACGGTCCCTTTATAAACGGGCAATAACTCACCGACAAGGTCGATTGCGTCGGTATCGTAATCTGCAAGCAGTGTGGTTAGCTGTGCTAACTTTTCGCTGATCTCTAATTCAGATAGCTGTGCATGCAGACTGTTTGAGGGTATAACTTCGCTGGCCGATAGTTCTTCTAAAGCGCGATTAATACCAGCAACTAAAGGCATCAATTGATTTTTCACCTTCACAATAATCGCTTCGACAGGCTCTCCTTGGGCACACGCACTTTCTAGCGCACCAGCAACTTTCTGGACCTCTGTTGCCCCAATGTTACCCGCAGTACCTTTTAAGGTGTGTGCACAGCGCATCGGAGCATCGGGATCTTCGTTCGCTTCCAGTAAGGCTTGCTCAAAATGTTCACTAAAGTGCTGATGTTTATCAGCAAAACGTTTTAACAAGCGTGTGAATAGGGCAACATCTCCTTGCGATATTGACTTTGCCACCACCACGTCAATTCCAGCAATATTTGGATAATCCTCATCTTCATTTGCTGTTTGTGAATATGGGTTAGAAGATTTATCGTTATCACTTACAACTATCCATTTTTGCAACGTAGTGAACATTTTTTCCACATTAAGCGGTTTACCGATAATGTCATTCATACCGCAAGCTAACGCAGCCTCTTGATTATCCATCATTACGCTGGCTGTCATGGCAATAATTGGTAAAGACGCATACTGCATTTGCTCTCTTATTTTTCTCGTCGCAGTGTAGCCATCCATCACTGGCATTTGGCAATCCATTAGCACACCATCAAAGCTGCCAGCGGATAGTTTTTCCAGCGCTTGAGCACCATGCTCGGCGACTTCTACCGAAATACCATGACTCGTTAATAGGGCAATAGCCAACTCTTGGTTAAGGTCGTTGTCTTCCACCAACAACAGGTGCGCACCAGCTAACGAGCCGATGGTCGCCTCCTGCTTGTCTGCATCCTGATTAGTATTTTTCTGCAATCCAAGCACGCGTTGTAAGCTATCGTCTACAGCGCACGGTAAAAATGGCTTTTGTAAATAGGTTGCCCGATTGAATACTTGTAAATAAGACTCCACTGGTTGCGTTTCATAAAGTGGCATGACAATGCAGGCTGTGTTATCTCCACCAGCCCTTAACTGTTTCAATAGCCCCAATTCATTTTCAATCCGCGCGTCGATAAACACCACGTCTTGTTCAGCTACATGCTTGCTTATTGAATCAGCCTGTGAAGACATCACGCATTCAGAATCAATATTTAAGCGCCCTAAGCACGACTTTAAATTGCGACTTGAGCTTGAGTTATCATCGATAATGAGCGCATTTTTAATACCGAGTTCAGAATAAGCGACAGGCGCTTTTAACGCATCGTTCACCACCAGTGTGAAACTGAAAGTACTGCCTACACTGGGTGCGCTCTGACAGTGAATATCACCTTGCATTAGCTCTACGAGCTTTTTGCTGATCGCCAAACCAAGGCCTGTGCCGCCATATTTTCGAGTAGTCGATGTATCCGCCTGCGAAAATGAACTAAAGAGCTTTGCTTGCTGCTCTGGCGTCATGCCAATGCCAGAGTCGATGACTGCGAATTTAAGGGTAATATCACCATCAAACTGGCTCTCTAATCTAACGTCTAGCAAGACCTCTCCACCTTGCTCTGTAAACTTCACAGCATTACTGCCTAAATTAAGTAAAACTTGAGAAATCCGCAAAGGGTCGCCAATTAAATAAGCGGGTATATCCGCATCAATATGCGCGCACAACTCCAACCCTTTTTCTTTGGCTTTCACCGAAATAACGTCCAAACAACTGCCGAGCGTTTCTTCTAAACAAAACTCCACATGTTCAATGTCCAGCTTACCAGCTTCGATTTTTGAAAAGTCTAATATATCGTTGATTATCCCCAACAGAGACTCAGCACTGCGATGGATTTTCTCAACATAATTACGCTGTTTATGGTCCAGCTCAGTTTCCAACGCTAAATAGCTCATACCGATGATGGCATTCATCGGAGTGCGGATTTCATGGGACATATTTGAAAGAAAGTCAGACTTTGCTTGTGTAGCACTCTCAGCTCGCTCTTTTGCTTGCTTTAGTGCCGTTTCTAGCTCTTTAGCATCAGAGATGTCCATGTGAATACCAAACATTTCTTTTCGTCGACTATCTTGATTTACATTGACACTGCGGCCCATGCTGAGTATCCACTTCCAGTCGTCATCCGACGTTCTCATTCTAAATTCACAACGATAAGTCTCTGACTGTTTGCTTAGGTGCGCCTGTAATGCATTTTCAACCCGCGCCAAATCATCTGGGTGTAAAAGGCTGCGCCATCTGCTGATAGTCTCTCCATATTGTTGTTCAAGCTCCCCTTCTTGATACCCTAACATGGTCGACCAAATGGTATTAGTAACCAGTTTATCGCTTTGGCAGTCCCATTCCCATGTACCTGCATTTGCGCCTTGCATAGCTAACTCTAGACGCTGCTCTGCCTCTTTTAATTCACTGTACGACAGTGAATTAGCTAGCGCTACTGCTACATGATTTGCCACGGTGCGAAGTACATTCAGGTGCACTTCTTTGTATGCTCTTGGTTTGTTGGACTGCACAGTAAAAACCCCGAGGATTTTCCCTTCTACAATTAAAGGTGCGCAAAAAACAGATTTGGTTTGCTCACCATATAAATTATTGCATGCTTTTAAATTCATTTGCTGCCAACTTTCGTCAGTCGCAGCATAAAACTCTTCACCGTTAGCCACGCAATATACATCTGCACTGCTAACGACTTTGGTATGGCTTTCTAGCGCCTCGTATAGCTCTCCTTGCTGCATGGCGTATATGTAATCAATATATTGCTTATCTTCATAAAACACGCCAACAGCAAAGAACTCACAATGTAATATGGTACTTAAATGGTTATAAATGGTTTCACTGATGGCATGCATGTCATAGGTGGCAGCGACTTCTTTACCCACTTCTCCCAAAACCACAATATCACGAGTTCTGCGGGCAATTTTTCGCTCCAGATCCAAGCTGTTTTCACGTAATTGTCGTACTCGCCACAAAAAAAACAATAACAACAGCAACACAGCACACACAGGTAAAGAAATTCTGAACCACAGTGTTTGATACCACGCTGGAACACTGATAATAGATAACTCTATCCCTGTTTGGTTCCATACCCCATGGTTATTGCTGCCCTGCACTTTGAGTTGGTACTCCCCTGGTGGCAACTCACGATAATTGACCGTATGAGAAGGTGTAGTAGCGCTCCAACCATCATGATACCCAACCAGCCAAGTTCGATAACGATTGTCACCCGTGGCCTGATAATCCAAAGCAGCAAAGTGGATAGATAAGTTTTTATCATTGTAATTGAGTTCAACCTGACCACTTTGAATGTCGATCGGATTACCATCAATAAATGCTTGAGTAAACGCAACCGGAGGTGCACTGGTATTGACCTGTACAGACTTCGGGTTAAAGCCGGTGATCCCATCAATGCTGCCAAATAGAATTCTGTCTTCAAACTTAACAAAAGAACGTGCTAAAAAGTGATGGTTAATCAACCCATCATTGGTCGTAAACTGGTGAAAAATACCGTACGTCGGGTCAAACTTAAACACCCCACTTGCGCTTGCAAACCATAAAAAGCCTTCTTCATCAGCGACAATCGACTTGACTGCAAAATTCACTTGAGATGTCGTATTTACGTATTGCTTAAACTCCTTTGTTGCCAATTCAAAGCGTGTTACTCCGCGGTTGGTTGCCAGCCAAACATAGCCACCCTGCTGCATAGCATGGGTCACATAATTTCCATTTGGGCCAACTTTATCGCCATATGCCGTGTATTGCTCAAACTGACCACTTTTCGGGTTGACGCGAAATACCCCCTCACCGTCAGTACCAGCCCATACCTGACCTTCACTGTCATGAAACACAAACTCCAAATCTTGTTGCACAATGTAGCTGCGTTTATCATCTGTACCAACTTGCCAGCGGATCATGCCATCTCGACCAGACAACACCAGCCACATATACCCTTCATTGTCAAAACTCACATGCTCTACGGAGCGGCTTGAGTCCTGTAACCAAGAAAGCGAGACTCGCTCTAATTGCTTGTTCAATTCATCCACTTTATACAGTCCAAAGCTAGTACCCGCATACAATTGGCCCTGTTCGTCTCGCGCCATACTGTGTACGCGCAAACGATAGTTGCCCTGTAAGGTTTTCGCATCTGCAAACGGAATAAACTCATTATTACCATCAAAATGAACTAAGCCACGACCTGTTCCTAGCCAAACACCACCTTGGCTGGCCTTTTCAGCTGTTAATACTTGATTAAAAAGCCCTGAAAGCAGCTCTTCTTGCAAATAATCTTGCCAAGAAATAAATGCAGCAGGGTTTGGAAAGACCTTCTGTACCCCTGAATAGCGCGTCGCAGCCCACAACAATCCACTGTCGTCTATCAATACCTGACGAACATCTCGATTTTGTAGCAGCGTCAGCTTGCCATTCGGGATCACTGGTACAAATTGAGAGAGTTTAGGTGAAAAGCGATAAATACCGGCAAAGGACGCGAGCAATATATCGCCGTTAAAGTACATTAAACGTGTTACACTCGGTAACGTCCCTGACGGTAAATCATACGTTTTATATTCTTTAATTTTGGGGTTAAACAGGCCAAAACTAGTTCTGGTAGCAACCCATATTTGCCCACGTTCATCAACAGATACTTGTCTAACTTCAGCATGATCTAAAGAATTTGGCGCTACACTAAATCCTTGAAACTTGCCGGTAATTCGATCTAATCGATATAAACCATTAGAAGTTCCAACCCATATTCCTCCATTAAGATCTTCACTAATACTCCAAATTCGATTATTCCCCAAGCTGCTCGGATCATTGTCAATATGTACAAAGCGCTCAAAACTTTGACCATCTTCACGTAATCGATTCAAACCGCCGCCATTGGTGCCCACCCATAGAGTGCCATCGCGACTTTCAAAGAGTGACTGCACTTTGTTTGCGCCCAGAGAATGAGGGTCATTCGAGTCATGTTTGAAATGTATAAAATGCTGTTTTTCACGCACAAACAAATTGAGCCCACCACCCCAAGTTCCAGCCCATAATTGCCCCTGTTTATCGAATAGCAGCGCACCTACACTATTGGCAGAGAGCGAATTTGGTTCGTCAGGATCGTGATTGAAGCTAATAAACTCGTATCCATCGTAACGTTTAACGCCATCGGCACTACCAAACCACATAAACCCCTGAGGGTCTTTGGATACTGCGTAAATTTGTGGGTTTGCCAAGCCGTTATAAGCGGAGATACTTTCAACTTTGAGTTGCGCCCAGCTCTGATTACTGACCATCAATACAAACGTAATTACAATGACGAATAGCAGCCGCAAAGGCTTCATATCTTACTCCTTGATTGGGTTTTAATTCTCACCGTTTGGTTCTCCTAGCAACGTCACGCTGACAATTAGGATAATTTAATATCTAATTTTTAAATCTGTACGCATAATTATTAGACACTTTTGAAGAACATGTGCAAAATAAGAACAGTTAATTTTTGTCTAACTATCACTCAGTTATGAAGTCGCGTGCGCAAAGGCAGCTAATTAGCGTTTAATCTTTTTTTAAACGGAATCGACGCGGAGGATCCAATGACCAATAGTGACAGTAGCCAAATCATCACCGTACTCATTGTAGAACCCCATGAGACAATCCGTTCTATGATTGCAAGTACAGCAAAAAAACTTGGCAATGTGACCGTTATTCAAAGTTCAAATGGTGTAGATGCCCGAGAAAAGCTCACTTACCATGATGTGCAACTCATTATCTCTGAATGGCAATTACCAAAACTTGACGGTATCTCCCTATTACAATGGGTTCGCAGCAACCCGCGTACAGCCCTCATTCCATTTGTCATGACATCCGCAACCATAGATCAAAGCAACGTGATGCAGGCGATCCAAAGCGGCGTGTCAGAATACATCGTGAAACCTTTTTCTAGCCAAATACTCCTATCTCGTCTGCAAAGAGCACTGAGTAAGCCTGTTAGAGCGATCAAGCAAACCCCATCAGAGCAAACACAACAAGAACATATTACCCAAGTGCTAGTTGTGGATGATGTCGCAGACAACATTAAAGTGATCAGTGATATTTTGCGCAAAGACTATAAGGTTAAAGCGGCATTAAACGGCAAGAAAGCACTGCAAATTTGCGCGATGGAACCTCAGCCCGATCTCGTCCTATTGGATATAATGATGCCTGATATGGACGGTATCGAGGTTTGTAAGCGGTTAAAATCTGACCCTCAAACGCAGCATATCACAGTGATTTTTTTATCAGCCCTAGAGCAAACGGAACACATAGTGAAAGGCTTAGAACTCGGTGCGGTCGACTATATTACCAAGCCAGCCAACCCTTCCATTGTGCGCTCTCGTGTCAAAGCCCATTGCCGCTCGATAGAATCAAACCGATTAATGCGAAACCAAATCGATACCATGATGGAAAATGCCAAACTGCAAGATCAGTTTGAAAGCATGAGCCAGCATCAAATTATCGCGCCAATACGAGACATTAAAAGTGCCAGTGATAAGCTATCAGTGCACCTAAATGAACCTGAGAAAGCACAGCAATACCTAGACCACATTCAACAGCACTGTCAGCAATTGCAGTTACATGTCGATAACATGCAAGCACTGCAAAAAATTGAGCGTGATGAATACACACTATCAATAACTTCTGTTCCCCTCTATGAGTTGGCAGAAAAGGTATTGCTTGGTCTGAGCCACATTATTTCCAAAGAGCAGATCCTGATTACAAACAACCTATCACCAGAGCTCAAAGTGAAAGGAGACGCTCAATTATTGTTCACGGTACTAACACAGCTGATTCAAAACGCATTGGAAGCTTCAACGAAGCAAAAAGCGGTGAGTATAAGTGCTCGCAGCGAAGCGCAGTTACACACGCTGAGTATTCAAAACTCAGACCTAATCCCTCCCCCTATTCGTAGTCAATTTTTCGAAAAATTTGTCACACACGGTAAGGGAGATAGATCTGGACTCGGCACCTATACGGCGAAAAAGTTTATTGAAAAACAAAATGGCTTTATTGAATATCGCAGTGACGATGAGATGGGTACAGAAGTGTTTATCAGTATGCCACAGGGGTAGTTTTGATATTCGTGCTTGAAGGCTTAGCATATAGACCTCAGCAATCGATTTTTGCATACGTATTCAAAACAAAAAATTTACAATAATGCTACCTTAGCAGACCCCTGTGTTTAAAAAACACGCGATATTAGTTTGCAAGGAACAGCCATGTATACCTTAAAGAGTAATTTGAATACTACCAAATTTGCACGCAGCTATGTTTTAGCTATGTGCATGTCTGTGGGTCTATCAGCCACAAGCTATGCGACTAACGATGTCATGCTACAAGGCTTTTTTTGGGATGTCCCCGTCGATGAAAAAAACAAAAATGGTATTTGGTGGGACAACCTAGCCAACAAAGCACCAGCCCTCTCTCAAGCTGGATTCTCCAGTATTTGGATCCCGCCGCCTTCAAAAGGCAATTGGGGGATTATCGACATGGGTTATGGCATCTATGACCATTATGATTTAGGCAGCTACCTTCAAAAAGGCACAGTAGAAACACGTTTTGGTAGCCAGCAAGAATTGACCAATATGATAACCAAATTGCAGCAAAATAATGTCCAAGTATACGCTGACGTCGTACTCAACCACATCTATACCAATGAGCAAGACAGCGAACCTAACCCTGCCGTTAAAGCTTATGCTATGCATAAAGCACATAACCATCTCCATGTGGCTTACCCAAGTAATGAAATTAGCTGGCAGATAAAAGGTGTACAAGGGCGAGTTTATCTTAAAATTCAAGGCTATGGTTCGACCATGCCATGGGCTCAAGACATCAGTCAACGCGGATATCAGCTCACAATAGCTGAAGCTAGAGACGCGCAAATATCAAGCCACCTCTATGTAGAGCAAGAGCCGAATGATGGTCAATTTGCAGCAATAAGACCCGGCAACAACGCTTTTTCAGGTCTAAACACGGCTATGCGCGGCCAAATTATTGATAAGCAAGATATCGATGAGTACTGGTTGGATGTACCAACCCAAAAGGACCTGTTCATTAAACTTAGTGCCAAGCAAGGCACGCTCAATAGCAGTAATCATTGGACTGATGGCGCGCAAAGTAACGGCTTTTTTCCAGTTGAAATTTGGCAGCAAATAACCCCTGAGGCACCAGCAAAAGAAATCACAGCTACACACTTGCAGGCCTACACCAATACCAAAATCATGCCCCCAGAGCGCAATCAATATGGCAACTACCCAAGTTCAGACAATGGTTGGCAATACGCCGATTTTCACCCTGTTGATGAGCATGATTGGCTTGGCAGTCTAGGCAGCGATAACATCATTACTAATACCAAAATGTTCGGAAACGACAGCAATACCTTTTCCCTACGCGTACAGCAAAAGCTTATTGATTGGGGAAAGTGGCTCAAAAACGAGCATAAATTTGATGGGTTTCGTCTTGATTTTGTGCGTGGATTTCAACCTGAATTTGCCGCCAAGTGGGTTAATAGTCTACCAAAAGAAGGTGGTAAACAACCCTTTGTAGTCGCCGAGTATTGGGGAGGAGATAGCAGTATCAAAGCGTGGGTAAATACCGTCAATGCACAAGGTGCTGACATTGGTGTCTTTGACTTTCCACTCAAATCGACTTTGACGCAAATGAGTAATCAAAATCAGAGCTTTGATATGCGTACACTCAATCATGCGGGTTTAGTACGTAACCAAGCAGGCAATCAATTAGCAAGCACAGCTGTTGTTACCTTTGTTGAAAACCATGACACAGGTAAAGAGCACGATAAATGGGTGCACAAAGACTTTAAAATGGCCTATGCCTATATTTTAACCCATGAAGGCAAACCCACTGTTTTTTACTCGCATTACTACGGTATCAAGCAACATGATTACCACGATCCAAGTTTGGCTATAACAGCCCCTCTTTCATTGCAGCAAGACATCAATCGACTCATGTTTGTTCGCAATACATACACAGATGGTGCACTCAGTGTTTTGTCTCAATCAGGTAACCCATATGGGGATGTGCAGCATGTGTATGTCGCAAGACGTGGCGGTAAAGGCACAAAACAAGGTGCCATTGTGGTGCTCAACAATCACGATACACAACAAAAAGGGCTTTGGGTAACCACCCACGGCAACGGCTTTACCAACTTAGCAGGGCAAGCGCTCGTCAATGCATTTGACCCAAGTGATAAAGTGACGATTTATGAAGATGGTAGAGGTTACTTTAGCGCACCCAGTCGTGGTTATGCGGTGTACGTTACACAAAGTGATTACACCCTTTACTCGCAAGAACAATAAAGTTTCTGATAAATACAGGGCATATAATGTGCCCTACCTATACCATAGCTTGACTCAGCTTAGCCTCGATTGCTTGTAAACACACTTTTATGCTCAAAGGTATTTGATTACCAAAAGTATACAACGCAAAAACAGGGTTACTCGCAAGCTGATACTCAGGAAATACAGGCACTAGTCCGCTGTCTTGCTCGATCAATTTAAACTCGGGTACAAGACCAATCCCTACGCCACTCGTGATCAGTGCAAAGCTCGTATCAAATGAATTCACAACACAACTAGCATTTGTAGAAAATTGCTTTATATCTCCTTGCGCGTCAATGAATGCATGCTCTATCACAGTCCCTTGCCAAAGGTTAGCAATATACCTAGCTTCTTCTAGCTTATGATCTTTTACTACGCAGGGTAGGCCACAGAGCACATCTTTAAATTCACCTATCTTACGCTGCTTTGCATCACTGTCTTTTGAATGCCCCACTCGAATCGCTAAGTCGATGCGCTTTTCAAGCAAGTCTAGTTGCTTATCGTCAGCAATGAGTTCTGGCTCAAGCTCTGGGTGCTCAATGCAGACAGCAGCAATTGCAGGAGCAACCAGTGTAGACATCAATGCATTTGGCGCTGTTATTCTGACTTTACCTTTCACTATTTGAGTAAATTACTGGGCTTCATGCCAAGCATGCTGTGCAGTTTGATTTAGAACCTTACATTGCTCATAGAAAGCTTTTCCGGCGAAAGTGAGGCTCTGCCTTCGAGTCGTACGCTTTAATAAAGTCACACCTAAATCCTGCTCTAATGACTTAAGGTGCTGACTTACCACGGATTTAGACAAGTCTAAAGATTGTGCCGCAGCCGTAATAGAGCCACTCTCCACAATGTGTGCAAACAAAGACATATGACGTAGTTTATTCATTTATTGTCTCTTAAAATTAAACAATGAATTCTATTTACTCTGTTTTTATACGTTAATAAATTTTCTAAGCTATGACAAACGCAACTGAACGGACAAACAACATGACTGAATCACAAGCACTCACTCGCTGCAAAGCGGGTATCGCAGCATGGCAAAATGCATTTAACAATCAAGATGCCCACGGCTGCGCGGCCCAGTATTGCCATGACGCTGTCATGCATGCTCGTCCTTTTGGAACATTCACTGGCCGAGAACAAATTCAACAATTTTGACAAAATATTATTTCACAGGGATTTAGTCGTGTTGACTATACCGATGTCGAATGGCAAGAATCACCAAATGGTGGCTACCTATTAACGTCTAAATGGACCATGAATAAGGCCTATGGCGTTGTTCACAAAGAACACTGGATCGTAGAAGAAGATGGACAAGCGCGTCTGATATTTGACGAGTTTGAAGTACAAGGCGAAAAATAAGCAGCATGAACAAAAGGCCGATTGAGCAAAAAGTCGGCCCGTCAGCATGACTATTGTGACTTTTCAGATGGTTTTATATAAGCGCTGGTTCCCCACAAAGGCACTGTTGACAAGCTGTGTTTGAAACTGCCTGATGTTTCTTTTGTACTGTAAGACAAATACATCAAAGTCTGACTTTTCGCATCATAGATCCGGCGTACTTTCATTGACTTTAAAAAGATACTTTTGGATTTTTTGAAAACCACTTGACCAGACTTAGACTTGTCTATTTGCGCGATCATTTGCGCGGTTATCTCACCAGTTTGGCGACACGAGATAGAACTATCGCTCGGATCAGACAAGCTTAAATCAGCTTCAACACTGGCAACATGGCAGGTGACGCCCATCACAACAGGGTCTACCATCGAGTCTAATTTAATATCTTTAAGTGTAAATAACCCCAAAGATACATCACCAACTTCACTGTCAGAGCAGCCAGCCAACAGCAACAACGCGATTGCGTACAGTGTTTGTTTTTTCATATCAGTCCCTCTTATGTAGTACTGCTTTTTCCTAGTGTCGCTTAGATTAAAACATAAATTAGTGAACACTACTTTGCATTATTGAATAAAGATGCAATTAATGACTCAACTTTGCCTATAAAAACTTGTTATTTGCGCTTTAGCAGTGCAAAATTGATACTGATTAATCAGTTAAGAACCTAACCATGATTCAGTTTTGTTCCTATGAATTAGTGCCAGCCAATTTTAATGCGTGGCGTTCAGTATACCTTGATGTCGCAAAAGCGGTGATTGCTCAGTTGGCTGATCCACGTTTCGAATTTATCCATTTTGGTTCATCCTCATTTAAAGTGGCCGGCAAAGGCATTATTGATATTTCCATCCTTTATCAGCAAGGGCAAAGAGAGCAGGCTATAGCCTATCTTGAAAGTTTTGGTTTTGCGCCACAACATAGCGACAACCCTTTTCCTGATACTCGCCCACGCAAAGACATAGGCGCTCTATTTAACGGAGAGAAGTTTAATATTCATGCCCATGTCATTGAGCTAAAAAGTAAAGAGCACCAAAAGCAACTTACTTACAAAGAACATATGCTTGCAAACCCGCAAGACAGAGCAGCCTACGAAGCGCAAAAAAAAGCGGTACTGGCGGCAGGAAAGCATCATCAAGACGATTATGGCAAAGCCAAATCCCCTTTTGTTAAAGACTTACTGAGCCGTATTTCACCGCAGACTTAACGACATCTTGATGTGCCAGCTGTCATTTAACTTCAACGATAAATGACAGCCTAAATCATTTACACCGCTCCCGATTTGGCTTTTTCAAATTGCAATTCGCATAGCCTTTGATAGAGAGGTGATTCTTCTAATAATGAGTGATGCGTCCCCGTGGCCACAATCCGCCCTTTATCCATCACCACGATCATATCTGCATGTGTCACTGTGGCAAGGCGGTGTGCAATAATCAAGGTCGTTCGTGTGTGCATTAATTCATTTAAAGCAGCTTGAACATGAAACTCACTCTGAGCATCTAGTGCGCTGGTCGCTTCATCTAGTAACAATAATTCAGGGTCTTTCAATATAGCGCGTGCGATAGCAATACGCTGTTTTTGACCTCCTGATAACCTCACACCTTGCTCTCCTAAAAAGCTGTCATACCCTTCAGGTAACTGCTCGATAAATTCATGAGCATGCGCTCTTTTTGCAGCTTCAATTACTTGCTCATCAGATGCATCAGGATTGCCGTAACGAATATTGTGCCAAACATCCGAGCTAAACAGCACAGGTTGCTGCGGAACCATACCCATGCTTTGTCGAAGATCAGCCAAGGAGAGCGATTTAATGTTTTCACCATTGCGCTGGATCTCACCTATTTGAGGGTCATAAAACCGTTGTAACAGCTCAAACAGCGTCGTTTTACCTGCACCAGAAGGACCTACCAACGCCACAACTTTACCCGATTCTATTCTTAAGTTTATTGCTTGAAGAGCAGCAGAATCAGGTCTTGAGGGGTAATTAAAGCCTACATTATTGAAAGCAATCGCTGTACGCTCACCTTCTTTCATCTCGATTGGTACAGCAGCATCTTTAATCGCACTTTTGATTTGTAATATCTCAATAAGGCGGCTTGTCGCCCCCGCAGCGCGCTGTAATTCACCGTAAACTTCGGCTATGGTTGCTACCGACATTGCAACCATAATGGCATAAAATACAAATGCACCAAGCTCACCGCCACTCATGCGGCCTTCCAATACATCCATGCCACCTACCCATAGCATGGCACTGATGGCACTAAATGTTAGAAGAATAACGGCAGCAATTAAAAGCGCTCGCTGTTTTATTCTTTGCTTGGCAACACTGAAGGCCTTTTCAACTTCCCCCCCAAATGCCCCTTTTTCTCTTTCCTCATGGGTGTAACTTTGCACTACTTTAATATTTTGAATTACTTCACCTGCATAAGTACTGATATCCGCAATGGCACTTTGGCTATTTTCAGCCAATTTACGCACGCGCTTTCCAAATATCATGATGGGCACCAATATCACTGGCACACATGCAACGACTATCAATGTTAGCTTTAAATTGGTCACCAATAACATTACAAGGCCCCCAATTAACACTAACGAACTTCTTAGCGCCATAGATAAAACGGATCCAACAATGGACTGAAGCAAAGTCGTATCAGTGGTCAGGCGAGACATCAGTTCACCGCTGCGGTTTTCTTCAAAGTAACTGGGATGTAAGTGAACGATTTGATTAAAAACAGCCTGCCGAATATCAGCACTTACACGCTCTCCTAACCAACTAATCAAATAAAATCGACTAAATGTTCCAACCGCAACCAATGAAATCAGTAGGATAAGCCCACTTATTGCTTCAGTTAACTCTTCTTTGGATCCAGCGATAAAACCACTGTCGATAACAAACTTCACGGCCTGACCGATCGATAAGTTAAGACCAGCTGTTACCACCAACGCCAAAAGAGCTAATGCAGCAACCCACTTATAGGGTTTTATAAATGAAAAGATAGGTAACAAGCTAGTATAAGCCCGCGTTGATTGGGTATTTGGGACACTCATTGTCTACTCCTTAACTTCAAAACGAGTGGGCTGTCGATGGGGCTAGTGGCGTCGACAACGGGTTATTGTGTCCTAAGTTTGCCACAGCTCAACTATTAAAAAAACTGTCATTCAAATAAGTACTGACAAAACGCTCATTGAAATAAAGCTTAAATTACACACAATATAAATGTTAGAATAAGTTATAACCAAAAAGAATATAAACTAGTTAAGCTACAATGAATGTTTAAGCCAACGTGGGTAGGAGTGATATAGAATGAAAAGCTGGGTAAAGAAAAGCATTGCCAAGATAGAAGCAGATCAAAACCGTTCTGCAGATACACATTTGTTTAAATTTCCAATTCCCCAGTTCAACGATATTTACTTATATCTCAAAGACGAAAGTACTCACCCTACCGGCAGTTTAAAACACCGACTTGCTCGTTCGCTTTTTTTGTATGCGCTTTGCAATGGCAAAATAAAAGAAGGCACGCCTGTAATTGAGGCATCTTCAGGCAGTACAGCTGTATCGGAAGCGTATTTTGCGCAAATGATAGGAGTTCCTTTTGTTGCGGTAATGCCCGTCTCGACAGCACAAAGCAAAATTGAACAAATTCAATTTTATGGTGGACAGTGCCACTTTGTAGAGTGTGCCACAGATATGCATGACGCAGCCGTAGAACTAGCAGAAAAGCTCAACGGTTACTTTATGGACCAATTTATGTACGCAGAGCGAGCCACTGATTGGCGCGGTAATAACAATATTGCTGAAAGTATTTTTAATCAAATGAAGCATGAGCCGCACCCAGTACCCGACCTCGTCGTTATGGGAGCTGGAACAGGCGGTACGTCAGCTACACTTGGCCGTTATATTTTATATAAAGGCTACGAAACAGAGCTGATGGTTGTTGACCCTGAATTTTCGGCATTTTACGAAGGCTACACACAAAAAAATGAGACAGTTTGCACCGGAAGATCAAGCCGTATCGAGGGAATTGGCCGCCCAAAAGTAGAGAAGTCATTTCAACCTGATGTCATCGACCATATGATGCAAGTACCAGACGCTGCGAGTATTGCAGCGATGCTCTGGCTAGAAGAGTTTACCGGTCGAAAAGCTGGTCCTTCTACAGGAACAAACCTATGGGGAGCGCTTTGTGCCGCGGAAAAAATGAAAAATGACAACCGAGGCGGGGCGATTGTCACGCTCATCTGCGACAGCGGCAACCGCTACCTGAACACCTACTACAACCCAGAATGGGTTAGGGAACACATTGGTGATATTGCACCTTACCAAGGAAAATTAAATGATTGGTTTAGTGCTTAACGAACCATCAAAATGATCTTAAGAATGTCATACTTTGTGCGATTTACTTGTCGGTATAGCGGCCTACACGATTGGCTGCTATACACTCGAGAATCCGCGTTTTTAGTCAATTCTCTAGCCGGCTCATCCCACTGTTTACATTGCAAGCTTGTCATCGTTTCAAAGTAACTATCCCTAAGTACTTTCAATAACTTAACCTCTGAAAATATTTGCTCTGAAAGCTACTTTTTGAAAATTGACGTGCATGGTTTTTCAACATGAGGGCAATGATATGACGATAAATAGGTTTATTTAAACTCGTCAGGCTGTTCAAGCTTAAATATGATAGAACCTCTCTTTGCTCTTGGTTGGTGTAGAAAATAGATCGCGTGTTTAGCACATCAAGCAACTTTTCTTTACCAAATACACAAGTGCAGACCCCTTTATGCCATTGATTTTCTGCACGAACTTCCCAACGATTGGAGGTAAGCAGCTTATCAATATTCACCAGCAAGATACTGTCAAACTCGGCAGTCAACGGATCTGTACGCCTTCGACCCAAATGGTAACTTACAGTGATAAAAGGATTGTCCAAAGCGTCATTTAGTAAAACTTGTAGCACCGCAGCTTTACTCTGCCCCAATAGAGCCGTGGCAAAGCTAAGTAAATCTGACTGGTGTTGGACAAAGTGCCATCCTGTTTAGAAAAGTAACGTTTAAACCAATTTTACATTTAGTTTTTCCACACATTTTCAGCAACCTGCCCTTGCATTTTAACTTCACTGCGACGAAACTCCATCGCACCACCTGCACGCTTTTTATCTGCGTAATCGTGCATCAGGTTCACTATCGTTGGCGTTAACTGCACAATCGCATATATATTAACCAGCGTCATCAATCCCAGTGACATATCAGCAAGGTTCCAAGCCTCTTTCAAGCTTGCATTCGCTCCCCAAACAACCATACATAGATAAATGAGGGTATAACCTCCTTTTCCCCATTTATTGTCTAAATGAAAGAAATGTAAGTTACTTTCAGCATATGCATAATTGGCGACCACAGAGGTAAATGCAAACAATGTGATTGCAGCAGCAATAAAATCATCGCCATACTCTCCAAAGTGCACTGACATCGCATATTGAGTAACGCCTATTCCTGCGATTTCACCTGTAGGTCCAACCCCTGCTAGTAAAACAACTAAAGCTGTACAACTGCACAATACAATGGTGTCCAAAAATACACCCAGCATTTGAATATAACCTTGTGCCACAGGGTGATTAGGCTTTGGGGCAGCCCCAGCTGCTGCATGAGGTACGCTCCCAGCTCCAGCCTCATTTGAATACATGCCACGCTGTATACCACTCTTAATGGCCCCCCCCAGTGCACCCGCGGATGCCTCCGTCAAACCAAATGCCGACATTACAATGTCGATAACAAGTGCGGGAATTTCCGTGATATTCATCGCCGCAATAATCACCGCTGTAGCAACAAATGCCAACCCCATCCAAGGAACTACTAACTCGGCAAACCGTGCAATGCGTTTGAAGCCTCCCAACACAATCACGCCCGCAACAGCTGCAATTGCCAGACCACTGATATTGGTTGAGATTGCAAAGGTGTTATTCAACGCTTCGGCAATCGTGTTTGCCTGCATAGCGCTAAAGCTGGCGCCATAACCCAAAAATAAGCAGAGCGAAAACAGCACTGCTAACCATTTATTATTTAGCCCCGACCGAATGTAATAGGCTGGACCACCACGAAACTCCTGATGGCTGTCTCGCACCTTATATAATTGGCCCAGAACACTTTCAGCAAACCCAGTTGCCATTCCAAGTAGCGCGATAACCCACATCCAAAATACCGCACCACTCCCCCCCAAAGAGATGGCCATAACCACGCCCGCCAAATTACCTGTCCCGACACGCGCACTTAACCCCGTACACAAAGCTTGAAATGAGCTAATCCCTCGTGGATCTGACTGACCATCTTGTTTAAGTAATTTGAACATATGCGTAAAGTTACGCAATTGGATAAAGCGCAGCTTCACGCTGAACCAAACGCCAGCAAACAACAAAACGTAAATAAGGAGTTGACCATTCCCCCACAAAAGATTATTCATAGGCCCGACAATATACTCACTCATAATACCTACCTTGATCAGCGCATTGGTTACTAGAGTTGATTACGCGCAGCACGTATTTAGTACGCTTGACTTGAAGTAACTGGTTGTTAACATATCAAACAGTGCAAACATTGTACAAATTTACCTTTTATCCAATGCAGCCACACTCACTACACATTGTTGGGCTTTAATGGTGCGTCTAATCAACCTAGTGGATATTTCATGTTAAATCGTATTATTCAGCTATTCCCGCTGTGGGCTTTATTGTTAAGTGCTATCGCATATACAACACCTGAGGGCTTCTCGCAGTTTAAATCCGTAATTATTCCACTTCTGAGCCTGATAATGTTAAGTATGGGCTTAACACTGACGTTGCGTGATTTCAGCCGTGTTGCCAAGTCACTCAAGGCCGTCGCTTTGGGAGTCTCATTGCAATACTTAATCATGCCACTCGTTGCGATAGGAATTATTTATGCTTTGCAACTCGATACGACCCTCAGCATTGGCATGATCTTAGTTGGGTGTGTTGCAGGTGGCACAGCCAGCAACGTAATGTGCTTTTTAGCAAAAGGGGATGTCGCACTCTCGATTTCTATGACCGCTATCAGCACCTTATTGGGCGTGGTTTTAACCCCTTTCTTAATTTCTTTCTACGCGGGGCAACTGGTCGACATTCCAGTGATGGCGATGATGCTCAACTTGGTTAAAATTGTACTCGCGCCAGTAATGCTTGGGCTCGCAATAAATATGATTTTTGGAAAGACAATAAAAACGATTCAACCCGTATTACCGCTTATCTCAATGCTCACTATCATTTTTATCATCGCAGTTATTGTGGCCCTGAACAAATCTCAGATCAGTTCACTTGGTCCCATCATTCTACTTGCGGTCATCCTACACAACAGTATTGGCCTATTATCTGGCTATTGGGTCGCTCGTTGGTGTGGCTGCCAAGAGCGCGTTTGTCGAACAATAGCTTTTGAAGTCGGGTTGCAGAATTCGGGTCTAGCAGTAGCCTTAGCCATGAAGTTTTTTGCGCCTGGAGCTGCGTTAGCTGGGACTTTATTTTCTATTTGGCACAATATCAGCGGCTCTATTTTGGCAAGCTTTTGGTGCAGACGCCCACCAGCTGGTGACACGCCACACGCACACGTTCAAAGTGAACAATTATCAAATTAGCCAAATTGTTACTTGAGCGTTTCAAGTATTAAAGAGACATGAGTGGAGACTGCAAATCCGAGTGTATTGCGGTCTTTCTTCTGTTTGCAATAAATGCGATATTGACCATGTGCTTGAAAATTGAAGATCCCTTCTACACTGCCCGAGTATTTCGCATTGGCACATTTAGCTTGAATACGATAAACACCAGGCTGCATTTTCATCGTCGAAAACGTTGCGCTGACATAGGATAATCGTCCGCTTAGTTCTTTACCCTGTTCATTCCAGACATACTCTATTTCAGCCAAATAGTCGTTCGCATAGCGCCGAGGCCCCTGCTCTAAAAGCACTTCTGCTAAACTGTTCTTGGCATGGTTTTCGGGGTTATACGTAAATGTGGTTGATTGGCACCCACTCAGGTAGAATAGCGCCAAAACAACAGTAAGCACATACTTACGATACATGATAATTCCCTTCTAATTAGTCAGTCATCTTACGAG
This sequence comes from Pseudoalteromonas luteoviolacea NCIMB 1942, assembly GCF_001625595.1. Classification (GTDB taxonomy): domain Bacteria; phylum Pseudomonadota; class Gammaproteobacteria; order Enterobacterales; family Alteromonadaceae; genus Pseudoalteromonas; species Pseudoalteromonas luteoviolacea_A. The sequence continues at coordinate 37,675 of NZ_AUXT01000157.1, read as the reverse complement.
TTAATAGGAGAGTTCAAGAGGCTTATTTTATGGCTCGCCGCAAACGTACTTACGCTGCCATAAAATAAGGCTCTTGGCCCTGATGTTTCGCTTTTCTACGAAAGCTGCCTTTGCCTTTTTTCGCTTTTTCTACTTTGCTCTTGAACATTGGACTGGTTACCAATGCCTTAAATGCATTGTCTTTTATCTCTCCGCGCTGATGCGCATGCGGTGTTTTTTTACTCATTATGTTTCCATATTTAATTGATTTATATGTGCTGTATTATTATTCATGCTCACTACCCACTGCGCAAGCAATATCCTGTTGAAACCGAAATGCCAGTTTAGAGCACGCCCAATTTATGAAAGAAATTATGTATACAGGAGTCATTTTTTCAAAGGTGCAGGCATTTTGTAACTTTTATGCCTAAAATGCTTTAAGTAAGTTGACTGACTTTAAGTGTAACTATGTCATCAGTCTCAATTCACGACGGTATTTCAATAAACTATCAAGATGAAGGTGACAATAAGGCCCCTGCAATTATCTTGATTATGGGGCTTGGTGCTCAAATGACACTATGGCCTGACGAGTTATTTTATGGTTTGGCGGATGCTGGATTTAGAGTAATACGTTTCGACAATCGCGATGCAGGGCTATCAACTCAGCTAGAACAGTATGGCAAACCAAGCTTGATAAAATCATGGCTGAGTACGCGTTTACCTATCCGTGCCAAAGCGCCTTATACACTAGAGGAAATGGCAGAAGATACACTAGCCCTCATGAAAGCACTTAAAGTTAAGCGTGCCCATTTAGTTGGCGCATCGATGGGCGGAATGATAGCGCAACTCATTGCAGCCAAACAGAAAAAAAAAGTGTTGAGTTTAACGTCTATTATGTCCACCTCTTCTGCATTGAAGCTCACACACTCAAACTTAAAAGTATTTGTTCAGTTAGCTCCGTTGCGGCCAAGTGCAGCCAATCGAGATGCCGCCATCAACTACAATATTCGTCTCAACCAATTGATTGGCAGCCCCGGATACCCCCAGGATGAACGCACACTAAAACGCCAAGCAATTGAAACTGTAGATAGAGCCTATAACCCCCATGGTTTTCAAAGACAGCTCGCCGCCATGGCTGCAAGCGGCAGCCGGCAAAACCTTATGACAAAGGTTAAGGCTCCAACTTTGGTGATCCACGGTGCGGCAGACCCCATAATACCCAGTCAGGAAGGTGAAAAAACAGCCCAGCAGATCCGCAAATCCAAACTCAAAATCGTACCTGGAATGGGTCACAATTTTCCACCTGAACTCACGCCCAAATTGATAAAATGGATCTCTAAGCATGTCCAAAAAAGTGAAGCAAAACGTGCTAAAAAGTTAGCGCAAAAAGCACAAACGCCAGATTGGGGGAAAGGACCGTTGCTATAATATGTACAGTGATTATTTTCAACCACCAAGTACCACGCCAAAACGAGAGGAAAAGCCCACCTATAACCGATGAGCTCCAATGCTTGGGAGCTTAAACTTTAACGCAACCGCCCGTACTATAAATGAATAAAAAATAGGCTGAAAATTCAGCGCGAAGATATACAGACCATTTAACCTCGGTATTGTCCCAGTGTTATTCTCAAATAGAGAATGAAGATTATGCTTATGATAGTGTACCATTCTAATTAGTTTATTTTTATCGTGCTTATCAGACATTAAAAGGTAGGAATTATCATGCTCAAAGTTACCTTAGAGCAATGGAGAATGTTTAAAGCGGTTGTTGATTTTGGTGGTTTCAATCAAGCTTCTCAGCAAATCCACAAAAGCCAATCCAGTATTCATAATTCAGTTAATAAAATTGAAACCGCATTAGGCGTAAAACTATTCCGTATTGAAGGGCGAAAAACAGTATTAACTGAAGCCGGTGAATTAATGCTGCGCCGAGTTGAATACCTGCTAAACGAAGCATCCAAAGTCGAAACAATCGGTACCAACCTCGCCGAAGGGGTAGAAACAAAATTACGCATTGCCATTGATGAAATATTTCCCTCGCATATGCTGTATCAAGTCCTTGATAAAGTCTCGAGTGAGTTTCCATTTTTACGTATTGAATTGGTTGAATCCGTGCTCAACGGCGCCAATGAGCAACTCGAAAACGCGCTTGTAGACATTGCTGTTTCAGCATTCACGCTAGAAGGGCTGTTTAGCGAAGAGTTGTGTCAGATTGACTTTATCGCCGTAGCCAGTCCGGAGCATGCACTGCATCAAACCTCGCGGCACCTCACCCTAGAAGATCTTAAGTCACACCGCCAAATAGTCGTACGAGACTCTGCTGTCGCTAAAAGTCATGATTCTGGTTGGTTGCAAGCTTCACAGCGTTGGACTGTAAGCCATATGCGTACATCTATTGACATGATTAAACAAGGCTTCGGTTTTGCTTGGCTGCCCGTACCGCTCATAGAACAAGCACTAAATAAAGGAGAACTAATTCCATTAGATTTACAAACCGGACGCACACGTAAAGCCCAATTGCATCTTACCTTTGTCGATGGAGACAGCCTAGGGCCCGCAGCAAGGGCATTTTTAGGTGAACTTAGATACCAGAGTATGATGATGCCAACATCGCAATTAGCACTGGCAGATAAAGGTTAAATACACAATAAGCTTTTACGTCTACTCTAAATCACGTTGCGTAACACGTTAACCAATGGAAGTAATACCTCATGACAGAGAAAGAACTCGCAAAACGTCTATATCAATCTCATCATTGGAACGTGCTCAATGAGCCAATTGCGCAAAATACAGACCATGCGCTTGCACAGGATACGGCCTTATTGAAACAAGTTGCCAAAGGAGAACAGCCCGCAACAATTCGGTTATGGGAGTGCCCTCAATCGTTGATTGTAAGCCGCAAAGAAGCCAAGCTCCCTTTTTTTGCACAAGCATGCCAAACACTATCGCAACTCGATTGGCCGGTTGCAGTTAGAGACAGTGGTGGTACCGCTGTCCCCCACGGCCCAGGGATCTTAAACTTCTCATTGATATTTGCGCAGACTAAATCCCAAGCACTCAATGTGGATGAGATTTACATTGCCTTGTGTGAACCGATTCGTAGCGCACTCAATAGTCTGGGCATACAGAGTGAATATGGCGAAACACCCGGAGCCTACTGTGATGGGCGCTTTAATTTAAATATAGAATCATTAAAAGTCACTGGTACCGCCCAACGCATTGCATTATCACCCGCCAATAATGATGGACTGCACCGGGGGGTTCTTGCCCAAGCTATGATTATGGTTGAAGCGGACCCACAACACACAACTGCGGTTGTTAATCAGTTTTATAGGCTATCGGGGGCAGACAACCGGTATGATCCAGCCGCCTCAACGAGCGTCGACAGGCATCTCTCTGGTTCACATACAGCGGGGAAGCTAACCCAAGTGTTGCGACAGGAACTGCTGCTCAACATTGAAGATTTCAGAAGTAAATAACTGAATACATAGCCTAAAATGATAGTTTCATACCACAACGGCGTTGAGAAACTAAGAATAAACATACTAATTTTTAACTTCACAGCAATATTGCTGATGTCTGATTGGTGAGTTGTACGGATATCAATGTGAACAACATATTTCTAATAAAACAATTAAAATATCATGAAGTTGAAGTTAAAAGCGAATGCACTAAAAACACTAAACTCTGATCAACAGCGTCTCCCTAACCAGCTAACAAGACAAATCGCAGCGGATAAGTACCCTGTAACTATCTCAACCGGTGGTATAGATGCTTGCCTTTGGCTAACCTGCTAGTAGTCACCCATAGCTATGTAAAAAGCCTGTTTAGTACTCTTAGATGGGCTTTTAATCACTAGGCATTTCACGTCTATTTCACGCCTTAGTTCCAATACTCAAATAAAAAGGAGCACTTGTGATGACAATAAAACACGCATTATATACCTGCTTATTTGTTTCTTTCTCAACGTTGGCGCTTGAGGATACATATCAACAGTTTGTAGAAAAGGCAATTGCAAAATTCCAAGCAACTGAACGCAGTAAGTGGGCTTTCACCTATCACAACAATGAAATTGAGGAAGGCGAAAAAACCGAAGTTTACGCGCAGTATGTCCCACACAATCCACGTGGAGAACGCTGGCAATTACTTAAACTTAATGGGATTAGACCAACTAAAAAAGAAGCAAAAAATTTTGCATCTCACCGCGAACATGAAGGATATAGCATCAAACTTACTGAGCTTATAAACCCAAAGGCGCTATTATTAGATAAAGAGACGGATCAAACCATCACATTTTCCTATCCCGTCCAACTTGCTGATCTTGGTAAAGATGCGATAGGAAAACTGATAGGAACGGTCAAAATTAATAAATCAACAGCCAATATTGAAGAGGTAAACATCATTAATACTGAGGCGTTTAGCCCTATAGCACTCGCAGATATCAGCCATTTTAAATTAAGCATGCAATTTCAGACAATTAACAACAGTGTTTTACCTAAAAACACCTATATGGAGATGAATGGGACTTTCTCTTTCTTTGTTGATATTGAAGAAACCTCACAGACAACCTTTTCCAACTACCAATTTTTGGGCACAAAACAATTATAAATTGAATGAGAGGGCAGCTTTGATAGCGCCTGCCTTCTCTGCCAACTAGTCACCCTGTCATACTGTTTTTTTCAATAAAAGTGTCATGCTCCAGTGCTAGCTTAGTCACAGCGTCAATAATAATTAATTAACCCATGTTGGACAGAATAAGATAGTTTCGATTATGCAAAGCGTTATAGATATTCAATGGTGGCAATTAGCCGTTTTTAGCCTCACATTACTCATTCCTTTTTATATAAACTTTCATTATCGGTTAGGTCTTGCCAAAGACGCATTAGTGGGTTTAGGCCGCATGACACTGCAACTGATTATGATAGGCTTATACTTAGATTTTTTATTCCAATTGAATAACATTTGGATTAATCTTGGTTGGCTAATTATCATGGTTGTGGTGGGGACTTCAGCAATTGTCAGTAAAACAAAGCTGCCTCTCAGAGCCCTGTTTTTTCCGGTCGCAATGAGCCTCGCCGCTGGATTATTTCCACTGCTGATGATATTAATTACGGCAGTTATTAAGCCAGAACCATATTACCACGCACAGTACGCTATCCCGCTAGCAGGCATGCTGCTTGGCAACAGTCTGACCAGCAATATCGTCTGCTTACAAAGCTTCTTTTCTTCTTTGAAAGAGCGCTGGCCAGAATATCAAGCGGCTTTGTCTTTGGGGGCTTCTCCATCAGAAGCCACGCGCCCTTTTGTTCAACATGCCCTACAACACGCTTTAGCACCCATGTTAGCAACAATGGCAACCACTGGGTTGGTAACAATACCGGGTATGATGACAGGTCAAATACTAGGAGGCGCATCTCCTATGGTCGCCATCAAATATCAGTTGATGATCATGATTGCCATTTTTGTGATGATGAGCATGGCGACGTCGCTTTGTTTGTATTTGGTCATTAGAAGAACACTAACACATGAAGGTAGGCCACAGGTCACTATGGCCTAAAAGCAATTAACGGAGCCTTATCGCTCCGTTGAAGTGGTTTATGATGGGTCTCTATACTTTTCGAACCACGCCATAATATTACCAATCTTTTGAATAAGGTTGCTTGGTTTTGCCGCTATGCCATGACCCGCTTTAGGGATACGCACCATCGCCGTATCAATATTACGTAATTGCAAAGCTTGGTAGTACTGCTCTGTTTCACTCATTGGTGTACGATAATCCAACTCACCTGTCAGCAGCATCGTTGGCGTTTTTACATTACCAACCAAAGACAATGGAGAACGTTTCCACAAGTGTTCAGTCTTTTCCCAGGGCATCCCCGGAATCCAGTATTTTGCATAAAAATTATATGCATCGGCGGTCAATACAAAACTGATCCAGTTGATAACAGGCTTTGCTACAACCGCAGCCTTAAACCTGTCCGTATTACCGATTATCCAAGCTGTTAATACCCCACCTCCAGAACCACCAGTCACAAATAGATTATTGTCATCAATGAACTTTTTAGCCACCATACCATCAACAACATCCATTAAATCATTGTAATCTTTTGATGGATAATCATGATGAATTAAATTGGCAAACTCCTCACCATATGACGTACTTCCTCTTGGATTTGACCACACTACCACATAACCTTTGGCCGCCATGAGTTGTACCTCAGTACTGAAGTTTGGACCATATGCGGTATGTGGACCTCCGTGGATCTCTAAAATCAAAGGGTATTTCTTACTGCTATCAAAATTTGGCGGTAACGCATACCATGCCTCTATATCTCGCCCATCTACAGAGGACTTCACCGTTATTGCTTTTACCTGCGCACTCTTTTTATGGCCAAGGAGATCTTCATTAAGCTCCGTGAGCATGGAAACACTGCGTCTCTTGTCTACCAAAGCCAGATCAGCGGGTCGCTGTGTATTGGCTGCGGTGACCACTAGACGGCCATTACCTGCAACAGCAAAGTCGCCTGATGTATAGGGTCTACCTAAAGATTGCCCCCCTAACGAAGCAATTTTTTCCGTCACTTTTCCTTTCAAAGTAACATGGCCAATATACTGCTGACCGTGATCGTCGTAGCTAAAATATAAACCGCGACCTTTTTTATCCCATTGATGAGATTTGATAGGGCGGTCCAAAGATCCAGTTAAGTTAACAGGATCTTTGCCATCTAAGTCCACCATGTAAATATCAAAATTTTGGCTTGAACGCTTTTTATCTTTAAAGCCAAGGTAGGCGATTTTGTTTCGTTGGTAATTGATCTTAGGTCTATGCTCGGGACCAATCTCGCTGGTAATTTGAGTAACATTTTGAGTCGCAACTTCTATGCGGAATATATTCGACTCTCTAGGCCTGTCCTGCCAATCTTTATGTCGGTCCGCACTAAAGTAGATAGACTTACCGTCTTCACTCCATGTCATCTGAGATCGGTGATGAAAATCACCCGTCGTTAATTGACGTGGTGTGCCGCCTTCAGATGGCACCACATAAATATGTTCATAACCATGTTTAATAAAACCACCACCATCTCTACGGTACAGCTTCGTATCAATATAGGTCGCATTGCCTGCCCACTGTGCGCCTTTTGGTTTTTTTGGCATCTCTTTAAAAATACCGCTATGGGCTTTGGGCTTAAACATCGTAAAGGCAATCCATTTGCCATCCGGTGACCAACTCAGATTGCGAACACCTTGTGTCACATTCGTAATTCGAGCTGTATTGCCGCTCTCTAGCCAACGCACATAAAGTTGATTATCACCTTCGGCATTTGTTAAATAAGCCACACGCGTACCATCTTGTGAATATCGTGCACTTCGATACTGCTTGTTGCCGGATAACAATGGGCTGTGTGTTTTATTTTTTAAGTCCAACTCCCATAAGTTAGAACGAACACTATCAGACATAATATCCATTGCACGACGTTCATATAGTACTTTATAGCCACTTGGATGCACCTCGGGCGAAGCCGCATATTCGATATTAAAGACATCTTCGTATTGCCAAATATCATTCGTCGATCTTTGACTGCTGTTTGCCATAAGTGACGTAGCTGTAAGCAAATTCGCCATACAGACTGCAACTTTTAAGTTTTTGTATTTTCTCATATCCATACTCGTGGAATTGTAATAGTCAACGCAATTAACGCCCTAAACGCGTCACCTTGAGTACACAACTGTACACACCTTTTTATGCTCATGGGCATAAAGATGCCTCAATAAACTGTACAAATAAAAGCTTAATGCGACCAACTGCCTGTAATATCGCAATTTATTATTTATTAGTTCAGTTCTGCGCTCATAGTTCTCCCCCCCAGCTTTGCGTATTAATCAATATGCTTCGGTAGTTTGAAACCAATTTCTTCACACAAATACAATAAGTTAAATAATCACCATCACAACACAGTGGAAGGATCCAATATCATTTGTCATGAGTGCTATACCTTACTTTACAATTGACAGCGTTATCATATTTTGAAAAGCTGGTAGTGAACAAAAAACAACCAAAAAGGAGTTCCAAGTGAAGTTAAGGTTAAACAAAAAAGGCATTAAGCAGCTTAATAATAAGGCACTCAATAACGAGGTAACAAACCAAGTTGGCGGAGGTGCTATCGCATCAAAAGATTACTGGTGTCACTCAGGGCAAATGCCATGCTGGACCAATGGACCCTGTATTACGACTCCGCATAGAGGGTGTAGACAGTAGATTTAGATAAGTTCTATCAACCATTGTAGACGTATCACGCTTCGTAATGTCGGTGCACGCTGTACGGCATTAACTTCAGTTCAATTTGTGATTGCCAATATACAAGGCGTGTATTTATTGGATCTATTTGGTTTACAAATCACCCATGCTGCATTTTTAGATGAGAAATAGCATGCAAACTGAACTCGAAAGATCAAAGCGTACACGTTATCTAGAAATGGCAAAAGCAACTGTAATGCAGTGCTTTGCCATTCACTATCAACGAATGTAATTAAACCAATTGGCCGCACCTAGGTTTGCAATTTATCGAGCTCACAATAACCCCCAGCGTGTTCCGTTTGCCCGAGCTAAGTAACTGCATCGTGATGAACCAGTTGAAGTGAGTCTATATACACCGTGCGCAAGCCAACATGAGTGTTTTACCGCATGAATATCACGCTGCCAACCGACGATATTAGTGCTGTTTCTATCAATATTAAACAAACAGTGTGTAAACTTAGTACCTGTTGCTTGATATGTTGCGCGACAATCTGGCAAAGGTGTATTTTTCTGCTTTTCTTACTGATCTAAATAGCCCCATGTGTAACGCACCATTTCTAACTCAGCTTCACTCATCGCTGTTTGATATGCATTTCTGCAACTAGCAAAATCACATGCAACCTGTTCCCTAATATCCCTGAAACCTCCCAAAGAACCTTGATACACTCCTCTAGCAGCTGGGTTAGTTGGCGTTGTATCAGGTTGGGGGGAGTAATCGCTACCGTACTGTTTTCCGCCAGGCTCTGATTTACTATAAGTACCAATGAGAATCCAGCCACCCTCGTCTGTTTCCATATCGCAATAGGCTTCAAATTGCTCATGGGCACCCGCACTGTCTGGATCTATGGTATAAACACCGGATAATGCTTCAGGGGTTTCACTTTGAATTTGCGCACAGTTTACCAGCATAGATACTTCAGCCGATTTAGTGTCGAGCCTAAAATCACCAGCGTCGTTATTTGGACCATACCAAGTACCTCGGTATCCTTGTTGCGCGCTTCCTTGGCCTAAAAAGTATACTCGACTGCCTTCATTAGCGATTGTAAATTGAATACGCTGTGCAACTCCCGAGCCCAGCTCAAAGGTATTGGGAAGCTCAAATTCACCGTGAATAACTGTCGTATCGGGGGGGACATTATCAACTGCATTAAACTGATTGACATATGTTGTTAAAGTCAGCTTATGTAATTGCGAAGTACTCGAATCCAGTACATCATTTGACTGAGTATCGGTGAGCAGTTCCTATTGGGTGTCAGAAGCGCGGGTTGACGTTGAGAGCGTTGCTAAAATTAGCGCGGTTAATTGGTTCATGATAGTCCTTTTTATCATTTCCAAAGACGACAACAATGACATAAACTCCTATAAATTCATTAACATAATACACTTATAATTTTTAATTTAGTGATAAACAATGCAGTACTACCAATCGCATTGCTTCACTTTTTCAAACCAAGGTCGATTAAATCGAACTGGTTTTGACGTAATTCTTTTTGGTAATTCCACATCCATGGCACCGGCAAGATGTTGTGTTACAAGCGCTCTAACCCTCTCGTCATCAAGTTGGTCATATGCAGATAAAAGCATCTTATTTTCTTGTTCGCTAAGCGGATCACCTTGCATATGTCTAAAGCGCGTGTTTAGCCACAGTAATAGCGATTGCTTGGCCGTATTAGGAAAGGCCTGCGCCAGTATTTCTGTTGGTCGGTATAATCTTTGAAAATTAATCCATTGCTGCTGAATCACAAACACAAACAATAAATTAACCCCTGCGGATATTTGCCCAGAACGTTTATCCACATTTTGATACCCAGCAAGAGCAGCTCTAAAGTGCTGCTCAGCCAATGTAATGTTACCTTCTTCAAGGGCTATCATACCTTGGTTGTTTTCGATAATAGCGAGCAGGTTTTTTCTATCAGCTAAGCGCGCCATCTTTTTAGCTTTCACATATAGCGCTTTTGCTTTTTCCAGATCATTTAGCTGCCGAGCCAACAAAGCTAAGCTGTTGGTTAGTGTCAACCTTTGCCTTTCATTTATGGCATGTTTGTACGAACACTCAAAACTTAGTTGCGCGTCCTGAAGGTAATCGTGTTTACGTAGCCAAATACCGGCACCGCTCGTAATAGACACCAATTTGTCGATAAAATAAGGGTGCTTGTGATGGTGAAATACCACCTCTAAAGAGTCTATTAGCAGTTTGTTATTGCCAGTCGGCACGGCTGCCCGCATTGCAGCTATATGCCACCGAACTTGTTGCGCGTTTGTCATTGCATGGATATGTGGAATGGCATTAAGAATAGTAAGCGAACGAGATGGATCGATACGTAGGTAGTCTTCCGCTTCTTTAATTTTTTCATCAATTGTGGTGGCAGTTGCACTGTTACAAATTAGCCCAAGCAACAAAATAAACCCAGCTAATCGCACACTACCTCTCCAACAAATGACCTCCATTACACTATAGATAGCAATCACATATTATTCAAAACCCGCTTATGAGAATACTCTGAGCTACTGCTTCACCCCTTAAGCCTCCTTGTCAACTTGGTATAGCCAAGTAATTAACACCACAATCGGCAAGTTTTTTGTCACAGGTCCAAAGGGGTGCAGCCAAAATGAGGCATCGATAAATGTCAACAATATACTGTAGGTACAGATAGTTACGATTTGGATCAGACAGCAATATTTAAGTGCATAACGCGTCATCAGCCACAAGCCCAAAACGATATCAAGCCCACCACCACCATACACCGCCACTTGCGCAAGCATACCGGTTATCTGCGCTTGTGCCAAAATATCAAACCCAACCTCAGGGGCAAAAAATATCGAGGTTAAACCAGTAAAAATCCACACTAGTGCCAAAGAATAACAGGCCATGTGATAAAGCGGCTTCATGTACACCCCACAAATTAAACAACTGAGAGTGGTTTAAACACCATCAGCCAAAAGATAATCAAAATTGCAGCGAAAGCTGGAATGCCTAATAGTGTCCATGTCCGCATTAAAGATTTAAACTCTTTCGATACTTGGTTTTTGTTCGCATCAAGCTGCGCTAAGTCGCGTAAACGATACTGAATTTTAAGCACGGGTAACCAGCACAACCCAATCAAGATAAATAACCCAGCCACTGCATAAAACCAATCAGAATCAAATGAATAGCCGAGTAAATGCATAAGGTACATGCCACTGACAACTTGCGTGATCACCGCCGGGGTTGTAAACAACCAGTCACCCAAAACAACCAACTTTGTCGTAATATAAATTGCTTGCGGGTTGTTAGAACGGTTTGCCATAAACATAAAGAAAGCAATCCCTGCGCCGGTTCCTGTCACGACAACCGCAGCCAATATGTGAATTAGTTTGGCAAAAAAATAGGGTTCTATCACGGCGTTACCTCTACTTGCGCATAAATGCCCAAATCTTCAAAGTACGCATCAAAATCAGCTAACTCAAACAACCCAACACACGGTGTCGCTCCCCGCTTATTGATATCGCCTGCCAGTAATTTTTTTGCAATGATAATGGCCGACAATGTGGGAATATAAGGCCCTTGGCCGTCTGGTGCATACAGCCGCCAAATTACATCTTTACGCGCCTGTGCTAACCCTGAGATACGTACTTCCATAGCGCCAATGTCACTGCCAAATGACAGCAATAGATTGCTCATCGAACTGATCAGCTTTGCGTAAGGCGCCCAGTTTTTGACTAAACCACGCTTAGCCAATGTCGCCATAAAAACCATACTCCAGTGTAATAAGGGCAACTCTAATCCGGCTTGAAATGAGACTCTATCAGTCACACGATATCGCTCAGGAAAAATCAACAAGTCAGGGACATCTACATTGGCTAAGCCTCGTTTTTTCGCAATACCACCAAAGTCATTTATATTGGCGTCCATCCAACCATAAGCAGGCTGCCACCGCCCTCCTTTAAATACTTGGAAAGGGTGCCCTGTATAAGACAGAATAGCCGCTATTGTAGCCAATCCTCGCTCTGCTTTATTTCCTGATGCAATGGCAATATCAATGGATTTAATCTCTTTAAACAGAGATTGGTAATGCTCTATGACAGCTGAAGATAAACCTGGTACTGAGCTCGCACCACTGACAGCGAGCACTTTGTGCGCTTTTGCCTGCGTGTCTAACTGATGAATATCACAAACAAACTGCCTGTCATCAGCCAAATCTATGTAATGTGCGTTAGCGTCAATACAAGCTTGAGGCACACTATGCCCTTGGCCTTGGAAAGGTCCACCTGTATGAATCACTAAAAATGGATCGCGTTGGCGCAATTGTTCACTAAAACTAGCGGCAAAGATATCTATCTGCCATAGACTGAGTTGCGCTTTGGCCGCAGACTTTAACTTGTCTACACACGCTTGTGCGTTAACTTGGCTTCTCCCTGCTATGACAAGGTTAACCTCTGCGTCCTGAGCAAGTGCTGCTGCAACCCTTTTTCCAAAGTTGCCATAGCCGCCTAGAATCACCACTGTTTTCACGTCGCCGCTCCTTACATCAAGTTCCGTTTTTCTAATTAAGAATATCCTTGAAATACAATGTAATTACTAGCTCTTTTATTCGATTTAGATTTATTAAATCTCACGCATATTCGCTTTCCCCAATAATGGACGTCATTGTTAAGTAGCCCTTGATATAAAAATACCAAAGGCCGATGCACTTTAATTTCTTCCAGCCATAACGCCACCGTCAATATCCCAATTTGCGCCCGTCACCCATTGCGTGCTATCACTGAGTAAATAAGCGATAGTTTGAGCCACTTCATGCGCCTCCCCTATGCGCCCTATCGGATGAAAATCATTGAAGCCATTTAACGCTGAGTCAATTTCATGAGGTTCAATGAAAGCACCATAGATGGGTGTTTTCACAACAGCAGGAGAGACTGCATTGACACGTATATTGTGGGGAGCTAACTCCATCGCTAAATGTTGAGTCAGCGCATGTAAGCCGGCTTTCGCCATTGAATATGCCGACGAGGGAGTTGCTTTTATTGCCTGTTTCGCCCACATAGAACCAATATTTACAATACTCCCGCCTCCGCCTGAGACCATATTTTTAGCTACCGCTTGTGTGATTAAAAAGAGTGCTCGATTCAATTCATGGTAACGGTCGAAATCTCCATCGCTGTGCTCTAAAAATGCTAATGGTGAGAAATAGCCTGCCGCGTTTACCAAATAGCTCACTTCCAGCTGACACTGGAATAGGCTTTGGACATATTCTTGAACTGCTTGGCGGTTGTAGAGGTCCAGCTGCACGCTTGTTACATCACCAAATGATTTTAAAGTTTTCTCTGCACTTTTTAGTTTATCTTCGTTGTTTGCGATTAACGTGACGGATACATTGTGGCTGAGTAAAGTTTTCGCTGTTTCGTAGCCCATGCCACTGGAACCACCCACAATTAAAGCGCGACCTGATTTTTTAAAGTTCATATGTTAACCTAAAGTGTTTGTCGATTCGTGATAATATTAGGTGTAAGAGAACTTATTGAATAGTAAGTACAAATTGGTAAGCTAGGTACTTTTTGGTACATAATTATGAATACAAAAGAAAAAAAAGTTTCACGAAAAATTGCACCAAGTCAAAGTGCAAAAATGGTCGAAACCATTTATGGATGCAAATGGTCACTCACCGTATATCAACTACTCAACGATGGAGTCAATCGGCCTGGAGAAATGGTGCGCTGTGTTGATGGACTAACCACGAAGGTGCTCAATCAATGCCTCAAGCGTAATGTGGAATTCGGGATTTTGAAAAAAGTTAGTTTTAACGAGTTGCCACCTCGAGTCGAATATCAAGTAACCGAGTTAGGTGAGCAATTTTTGGCTATTTTGATGCAATTAGACACACTGCAAAAGCACATTGATGCTCTTAACTAAATACATAACCCACGCTGCGCCAGATGAATTATTAAACATTTTATAAATCAGAGAAAATCCCCCCTAAAACATGTTGCAATTACATAAATTGCGGCTAGACTTGCCTTAATTTTAATCATGACAAGGAGTCATTTAATGACGCTTAAAACTACGGGAAAGGTTTTAGCTGTGCTTTCTCTCTCAACTCTTACTGCGTGCATGAGCACCTCTTCAGGCCCTCACCTAAAAAGTTCAATCTCTCAAGGTGTTGGCCCATTAGAAGTACGCGCACCTTATGCAAATTACGTCAATTACTATGGCTATGTCGATGCAAGTGTAAAACCTGAAGGCAAATACAAAGGTAAAGATACTTACTATTTGTACGCTTGGGTACCAGCTGCCGTTGATGAAATTGGAATTTCAATGCAATCGCCGGTTGAAACTAAACCTACTGATAAAGACTTTGTACACAACAATTTCGCGCTAGGTATGGAAAAAAACAACGCCAAGTTTTTTGATACCTATATCGTATTTGACCGTATGAACATCATTGATAGCGGTAAAATCGTGCAAGGTGGTAAGGTATTACAACCATTGGGTTACAACGACGACACACGCGAGTTACCTGCAAATCCAAGTGGGTCTTACTACAACTCTTTATTGAGACAAACCACTAACCTCAATAACCCAACAGAATCTCTAGTGAGAGGCGTATACCGTATTTCATTCACGTCTTTTCGCTCTCAGGTTGAAGGTTCATTTGAAGCAACGATTGGCACCAATATTCCTGGTGTGAAAATCGCAGCTTCGCTTGAAGAGCTACACAACTTAGTGAACGCAGGTAAACTATAAGCACACCTTGGTGGCAGTGATACATTGCCACCTTATTAAATGTGCAAGCTAGAATAACGCTTTGAGAATATCGCTGATCCTAGGCAGCCACATCATCATGCCAGCTGCAATCACACCAATGACAGTGATTATCGTGCCAAAGCAAGCCAACGCTGAAATGCCCCACTTGATACTTTCTTTGCGTTGTTTTTTGCCCCATAAAATAACTTCATAGATTGCCATTGGTAGTAAGAAAGATGCAAATGAAAGCGCAATATCAGCAGGGCCATCTAAAGTTTGCGTATTGCCATTCATACCTTGATTAACTATGTACCAGCCCATCAGGTACAAACGAAATGTCCACACCCCATTGACTAGTAAAAAGCTATGTACGGCAAAGCGCTGGTGTTGTGTAAAGCGCTTTTTCACAGCCGCTTGCCAAGCAAAGTAAATCGCAATTGGGATCAAAATTCCATTTATTGTCACACCTATTGAGCCAATATCGCTGAGCCTGTGCCCAGTTATCCAAGTCAAATACAACCCAGTAAATGCCCCTACCAGCCCTAGTGTAAAAAACATCCGCCCGTTGTAACGATGAAACCGTGGAAACCGCGTCCTCACATTTGGGATCAATTGAAATAAACCACTCATGGCCATCAGAATAGCTGGCAACACATGGGCAAAAAACATCGTTGAGTTGAGATCGATATTGCTATTTAACCCCTGTGTTGCAGACACCGCCTGTGCCTTTTCAATCGCACCTAACATCAAAGGCAGAGCATACAAACTCAAAATATACATTGCAAAAGCCCACTGCCCAGCCAAAGCCACAACAACCCAAGTTTTAATTGCACCGCTGAGGGTATTATCTGCATTGAAAGATAAACCTCTGAGTTTGTTTACAGTTAATGAAATCATACTAGCCCCTTCATAATCTATTGATTTAATTGCTAAGGTGCCAATAAAAAATCAATTCGTCGCACCGAATTTGAAATTCGGCACACTCTTTTTAGTAAAGATTTCTTACAAAGCTAAATTGAGCAAGTGGAGGCTTTTCACTACCATAGAACAGGTCTAATTTGTGCGGAATTCTCTATGCAACCTGTTTATGTTCATTTCACGCTGCTTGCTGTTAGCCTCTCTTTATTACTGGCGCAATTGACCGTACGTGATAAACACAGTGCCCATATTCTATTTGCAATCTTTTGCGGCTCCGTATCTATGGTTGCATTAAAACAGCTTACAGGTGATACGATCGGGCCTTATCAATATCTGATTGGCATGGCTGCTTGCGCCACTTGTAATTGTATTTGGCTCTTTTCACGTGCCTTATTTAGAGAAAAAAATCCGATTGGCTTACTTCATCTTGCTGTTGCACTGACCATTGCAGCGCTTATCATGATCCAGCAAGGCTACCTGTTTGCAACACACCAATGGGCGATAAGCCCAGCTTGGCTTCCTATATTCAGCCACCTGCTTCGCGAAGCAACCATTTTGCTATCTTCGTGTATTTTAGTTCTCTCGTTTTGGGAGGCTTTACGAGGCTTCAAACACGTGAGAAAAGCTGAACAACAGCAACGCGTCTTGTTTATGGTGACTTTTGGTTGTGCTGTACTGGTTAGCAAAAGTGTGAAAGGTATCTTCGCATCAAGCCCAGAAGTCCTCGCCAGTATCATTTCAGGCATTACCTTATGTGTTTTGGTCAGCCTTCAACCTCTTTTATCTTGGCGTTTCAATAAAACCAACGCGACTCGCGAAAAAACAGTTAGTGAACAATCAAATTCACAATCTAGGTCCAATGAAACATCGCACAATATGCACCTTGAGAATGACACCGAGCTTGGTAAACAAGTCCAATCACTGCTCATAGAGCAAAACTACTATTTGCAAACCAACCTTAAAGTTGCTGACATTGCCAGAGCATTGAATGTGCCTGAATACAAAATAAGTAGAGCACTAAAAAACCATTTACATGCAAAAAATTTTAATCAGCTGATAAATACGCTCAGAGTCGAGCGCGCTAAGCAGATATTAATCGACCCAGAGAAACATCATTGGTCAGTCTTGGTGGTTGGCTTGGAGTGTGGGTTTGCTTCAGTAGGACCTTTTACGCGTGCTTTTAAAACATATACTGGCACAACACCCAACCAATATCGACAACGCTCCCTGTTCCACCAGCGATGTACTTAGAACTAAAGTGTACTTATCGCACTTCAAGGTTATCTTAATAGGTCTATATAACCTCGAACGAAGCTATGCGGAAAATGCGCTTTCGCAATTTCCTCACATACTGGCTCATAGCCATAAGAGCGCACACTTTCTATTTCTGACTTAATTGCAGACTCTTTTACGGCAGGATATAAATTATCTAAAATTTGATTCCCCGTATTAGCGTCTTCATTGCATCCTGCATAAAATGCCTTGTACAAGACAGCATAATGATCGCCTTGTTCAGCCGCCAAATTAACAAGCCGCTCGCCTCTATTCCCCTGTAACAGTACGCCCAAAATAAATTGAGCACGTCTATCGCCACGAGCCTTCATCAAATGCTCTAGAATCATTTGAGATTTGTGCATTGAACGTGGGAAGTCTCGTGTATAACTCCCCAATTCAGTAAACTTATAACCGCTAAAATAAGCATGTGCGTAGAGTAGCGCTTGACTCGTTGTGAATTGAGATAACGCATCTTCTGTCACTTCAATCTCCTTACGTGCAATGCGTTGTTGCTGCCCCTGTTCAACAGAGGCTTCTTGCACGCTTTGCAGTTGATAATTAAAGATGACAAACATGAATGTAACACCGTAGGTCACACCCAAGGCCAAAGTACTCGAAAAAACTACCGCAGTAATACCTTTGATATTAGTACCTTTTTCTGGAAAGTTATCCGACAACTTTAGGCGTTCAAAAGCTTCTTCCAACACAATTGGCATACTTAATTTAGCAAAGTAATTAGCCACCCCTCCCCCGACAAAAAAGAGTCCCGCCAGTACAATTAAAGGAATGTGTCCGCCAATGATTATCTCCATATACCATGCAACCAACGTTGTAATCGCATAAACCATACAAGCTATTGTCGAAAACCATTCGAGGTACCCTCGCCCAAAAAAGCGCACGAAGAGTCCAATGACAACCCCACTAACAGGTAGCATCAATACACCTAGCTTGGGGTTAAACATATAAACTTGAAACCAAATAGCGATTGAAATAGCGGCCCCGATCACGCTGCCCAAGGACGCCGCCAAGAGCTCTTGCCTATTTAGCCTTTCTTCTACTTGTTTCAATCGCTCTTCAAATGAAGACATAACTTAACCCGCACATACTGACTTACAACCTATTAAATGTACCCAAGTTTTAATCAAAAGCAATGTTTTGCACTGCTTAGCATCAAGCTCTCAAAAAAAAGATAAATAAATTCATATTTTCACCCATATTTAAAATTAATAAATTTATATAAATGACAAGATTAAAAATAAAATAGTGTCCTTTTTGTCACGCTCCCCAGTGCTCATAAGCACTTCAGAAAATGTCATATTTTTGGAACTAACTTGCCATTTTTTCTTAGCTTATTTGTCTTTTTTCCCTTCTATAGTAGTCGCTCAAAAATCAAAAAAGAGAAGGGACTATGAAAACCAAGTTACTGCCGCTGGCTATTTTATGTGGTACATCAGTACTACTGTCCGGGTGCTTTGATTCAGATGACAATAAAGTAGAAGTAAAGCCACCAGCGCCAACACAAGGAACTGATAAACCGGATCCAGTACCAACGCCTCCACCAGAGCCGGAGCCGGAACCAGAACCAGAACCAGAACCAGAACCAGAACCAGAACCAGAGCCTAGCCCTGCGATCGGTACAGAGCTACAACTACGTTTGCTTGAGACCACAGATCTTCACGCTAATATACTTAACTTTAACTACTTTTCTGATAAACAAGACGATAAGGTGGGCTTGGTCAAAACAGCAGCTTTGATCCACACAGCGCGTGAAGAAGCAACAAACTCGGTATTGGTAGATAACGGCGATCTAATACAAGGCAGCCCACTTGGTGATTATATTGCAAAAATCAAAAACCTAGCGGATGGTGAAGTTCACCCAATCTATAAAGCAATGAATACGCTGGACTACGACGTGGCAAATATTGGAAACCACGAGTTTAACTTTGGCTTAGAGTTTTTACACGAAGCCATTGATGATGCCAACTTCCCTTATATTTCTGCCAATGTATTCAAATATGACGGTGATGATGACGAAACCAATGACGTGCCTTTATTCGCCCCATATTTAATCCAAGACAAAACGTTCAAAGACATAGAGGGTAAAGAGCAAACAATTAAAGTTGGTTATATCGGATTTGTACCGCCTCAAATTATGCAGTGGGATAAAGCTAATCTCGAAAATAAAGTCATCGCGAAAGACATCGTTGCCATGGCTAATAAATATGTGCCAAAAATGAAAGAAGAAGGCGCAGATATCATCGTTGCTATTCCACATTCAGGGTTAGATACCTCTGAACATACCGATAAAAAAGAGAATGCCAGTTATCACCTGTCAAAAGTTGAAGGTATTGATGCCATTATGTTCGGCCACGCACACGCTAATTTTCCAAGTTCACGCTATGCAGGCATGGAAGATAAAGGCATTGATTTAGAAAAAGGTACCATCAATGGCGTTGCCGCAGTTATGCCAGGTTTTTGGGGTAACCATTTAGGTATCATAGATCTTACGCTCACTTACAAAGAGGGTGGTTGGCAGGTTACTGACTCTCAATCAACTCTAAAACCCATATTCGAACAAGACGCTGATAGAAATGTTATTTCTTTGGTGACTAGTGATGCCACAATCGAAGCGGCTACCCATGATGACCATGAAGAAACACGTACTTGGGTTAACAAGCCTTTCGCCAAAGTTACTAGTCAAGTAAATAGCTTCTTTGCGCTCGTTAATGACGACCCTTCCATTCAGATTGTCACCGATGCGCAAACTTGGTACACCCAGAGAATCGTGCAAGGCACAGAGCTTTCGGACTTACCCGTATTATCCGCAGGCGCACCATTTAGAGCTGGTCGCGGAGGTGCTGACGACTACACCTACATCGCAAAAGGTGACATAGCATATCGAAATGTTGCAGACTTGTATATTTATCCTAACGTTCTGAAAGTGCTAAAGCTAAACGGTGCACAGGTGAAAGAGTGGTTAGAAATGTCCGCTGGGCAATTTAATCAAATTGACCCACAAAGCGCAGAAATGCAGTCTCTGATAAACCCTGACTTTCCTTCTTATAACTTTGATGTCATCGATGGTGTCACTTATCAAATAGATATTACTCAACCTGCTCGTTACACCAGCAAAGGTGAAAAAGTGTCTGATGGTCAACGTATCATCGCTTTACAATATGAAGGAAAACCAGTTACAGAAGATCAGCAGTTTTTGGTGGTGACCAATAACTATCGCGCCTCTGGTGGAGGTAACTTCCCAAGCATCGGCGCAGAAAAAATAGTGGTCGACTCACCAGATGAGAATCGCCAAGTTGTTGCCAATTATATCACTTATCAAAGTGAACAAAATGACGGTAACGGGTTAGATCCATCAGCAGATATGAACTGGACATTTGCCCCAATCAATAATGTACAAATCCAATTCACGAGCTCAAACAGTGATGAGGCCAAAGCATACAGTGTGCAATTTGAACATATCGAACCGCTTAATGAAACCAACGACGACGGATTTGCGCTCTATAAGCTCAATCTGACACAACCGCAAAACTAATAACACTAGACTCTACCTATTTTTGGTGTGCAACTCATAATTTGCACACCAATTCCACCCATTGGCAGCTATCTAGGAATTTGGCAGTCAAAAATAAACCATTACAACGGGAATTGAAAAATGACAGTGAACAAACTGACCTTATCATTGTTGCTCGGTGCAGGCCTGCTTGCTCAAAGTAACTTTGCACTTGCCGCAGCATATGATTGGAATAACACAGCACCAGTAAAGGTACCATCTGCTGCCAATAATAACGGTAAGAGCGTTTACTTTGATGTCTCACACGGCGGCGTAGAAGGTAACGCTGACTGGGTAATCGACGGCGCATTCTCAGATTTCGCTGATGCGCTAGTTCAAGAGGGCTATACCGTTAAAGAATACCGTGGTATAGATTTAAATAATGATGGCCGTATTCGTTTCTACGATGATCGCACTAATGGCAGCAATACCAATGAGGCGATTATTACTTATGACGCGATTAAGGATTCAGATGTATTCGTACTAGCTGAAACCAATCGCCCATTCACACTTGCTGAGCAAGCTGCCCTAGAACAATATATTGCAAGCGGTAAGGGCATCTTCTTCATTGCCGATCACTACGATGCAGACCGTAACCTCAATACATGGGATGCCACCGAAGTTTTTAATGGCTACAACCGCTCAGATCTCAGCAAATACAACATGGGCGGTGCCTATGGTGATTGGCGTAATCCAAAAGCAGCAAATGCTGGCTGGCTAGTTGAGAACTTCGGTATTCGTTTTCGTTTTAATGGTGTTGACTACAAGCAGGGTGTAAGTGGTGTGGAGCCTAGCTCGCAAACTGAAGGGATCACCCAAGGTGTAGACCCTATTTTGATGGCCGCAGGCGCAACGTTAGCCATCGTAGACCCGCAAAAAGCTAAGGGCCTAGTGTATTTTTCTGAGACAGACTCGCCAGTAAAATGGCGTCATGCTAAAGACCAAGGGTTGTATTTTGGTGGTAAAGCTGAAGGTCCTTATGCCGCCATTGCAAAGTCAGGCGCAGGAAAAGCAGCATTTATCGGTGATTCTTCACCGATTGAAGATGCAACGCCTAAATATCGCCGCCAAGACAATGGTAACACCAAAAGAACATATCCGGGATGGACAGACCCAGGCCATGCTTCCGTACTAGCCGTGAATATTATTAACTGGCTGGCGACACCAGAAAGCTATCAGTATTTTGACGGTCAAAATGGTCACTACAGTGGCTTCGTAACACCCACTCCGATGGCCTCTCAGGAGATGTCAGATCCTAATAATGGTCAACCTTGGGGTACCCCTGCCTCTGGTTTCAACGCTTGGGATACGAACACTTATAAAAACAACTCTTTTAATGCGCCATATGGCGATGGCCAAACTAACCCAGATCCGGACCCAGACCCAACTCCAACACCTGACAATGCAATCTCAGTGACTGATGCACTGGCTGCTGCACAAAATACCCCTGTTGTTGTCGTGGGTAAAGTAACTGCGGCTATCAATGGGATCTACGGACTGGAGTTGAGCGATCTCAGCAACCCTACAACCCACATTTACGTGAAGCTTGAGAGCAGCCAAAGAGCTGACTTCAACCCACAGCTAAACCCTGCAATTCTTAATCAAAACATCATTGTCACAGGTACACGCAATAGCTACATGGGTGAGCCTGGGCTCCGCTATGTGACAGATCTACAAATTGCACCTTCGTATATGTCCGTTGAGCAAGTACTTGCAACAGCGCAAGGTGAATCAATCGAGCTTACAGGGCGAGTTAAATCAGGCCTAAACAGTATTTACGCTCTAATACTTGAAGACTTGAACGATCCTAGTTTCACGATCAATATTAAACTTGAGAGTAGTCAGCGCGCGCAGTTCAGTCCAGAACTAAACCCTGATATATTAAATGCCACGTTAGTTATCAAAGGTGTACGAGATAACTACATGAACCAACCAGGCGTTCGCCAAGTGTCTAGCATTACCGTTTCATCTGGCAATGGTAATGGCAACCCAGATCAAGGCAATGATCTATCTGTGTCTGATGTATTGGCCATGAATAACGGCCAACCAGTTGTCGTAACCGGCACAATCACAGCTGCAATCAATAACAAATACGCGCTGGAGTTAACTGATCCAAACAATGCTGGTAACAAGCTATACATTAAACTTGAGTCATCTCAGCGTGATACGTTTAGTCCATTGCTTAACCCTGAGCTGATTGGTAAGCACGTTCGTGTCGAGGGAATTAAGAATGACTATATGAGCCACCCAGGTGTACGCAATGTGAGCAATTTAACCCTGTTAAATTAATCTGTGATACTTTCTAAAGCCAAAAGGAACCTCGTTCCTTTTGGCTGTTAACTGTTACCGACTTTTTATTGCTTTAAGTGGAGTTTCAGAAAAATTCACGTACAAGTTCATGACTATGTCACCTTGTTCATTGGTAACAAACTTCATATATGCGGTGCTTTGGTCGAAAAATAGCGTATCTGAAGAAGCAGGCGATAGCTCAGCGATATAACCATCCCCCTCTTGTGTATATAAATCTCCATCGTGATATTCAATTCGACGCACAGCGCCACTTTCAAACTGATATGCGCCTTCAAACGCTTTTAGCTGCTGTGATGTTAATTGGATTTCTTTATAGCTTGGGCTCTGCAAATCTAACGCTTTTGCGGCCAGACGTTGCGTCAACACCTGTGGGTTGCGATTTGTTGAGTTAGCAAGTACAGCAACATAAAGCGACTCCTCAGGAATATACACAGCATCCGAAACAAATCCGTGAATACCACCAGCATGACCAATGGCCTGATACTCTCCCACGGTGGTCGTAACCAGACCATAGCCATAATTTGATGTGCTCCCATCGTTCAAAGTCACCGGTGCTAACATCTGCTGATAGCTTTGCTCACTGATCAATACACCGTTCGCAAGCGCGGAGTACCAAATATTCAAATCGAATACATTAGATGACAACGCGCCTGCTGCATGCGGCCAAATCATATCTATGTAGCCGGCATTCACATACCCTTTGGCGCTCAGTTCATACCCTGATACATGGTGCTTGATAATTTGGCGACCTGCATAGTGGCTATTTTTCATACCTAATTTGTCAAAGATATGTTCATCGATAAAGTCCGCATAAGATTGATCACTTGCTACTTCGATAATTTTACCTAGCAACACATAACCGGTATTTGAATAAGCCATCGCGTCACCGGGTTGAAACTTCATTGGGTGAACAGCAAACCTAGCTAAGATCTCATCAAGTGTTGCAGGCGCCTGAATCTCTTTTAACATCAATTCTCTGTCTTCGGTGTAATTGGCAAGACCTGAGGTATGGGTTAGCAGCTGCTCGATGGTTATAACGTGCCCTTCGGTTGGAAAATCCGGCACATATTTATGGATATCATCGTGTACTGAAAGTTTACCTCGCTCCTGTAAAATCATGATTGCGGCGGCGGTAAATTGCTTAGAAATGGAACCTATTTTAAAAACATTTTTAGCCTTAAGCGGTACATTTAATTCAAGGTTTGCACTGCCGATGGCCTTTTTAAAAATGACCTCACCTTCTTTACTGATAAGTGCGACCGCACCAGGCTGCTTCTTGGAAAGTTCATTTTTAAGTACTGCACGATATTGCGCTTTATGCGCCTTAGAATCGCTGGCAAAAACCGTAGGCGCACCAAACAACATAGTGGCTGATACTACTGCGGCAATAAGAGACATTTTCATTTTTCTTTCCTTGCTTTAATTGATATTAAGATCATTCCATCACGCCCCCCCTCAGTTTCCCAGTCAAAAAGTGTACAACACTGTTACAAACCCTTTCTATTTGTGTGCTTGTGTAACAAGCCTAAACACTTGTATGAAATACGTTTGGTTTTGAACTTTTATACTAAATCCACTATTCAAAAATCGTGCTCTCTACAATTTAAATGCATTTTAATCACCCCTTTTTTGTTCATGCTGCGTTATACCCATACAAAAACTACAAATTCGCGTAGCCATCCTTAAGGAGTGCCCATATGATTAAAAAACATCAACTTACGATGCAACCTAGTGCTAATGTGGATATGAATCCGATGCTTGATATCGTCTTTATTCTGCTTATCTTTTTTATCGTTACTGCGAGCTTTTCTAAAGAGCCTGTATTGGATATAAGTAAGCAAGATCAAGCCGCACGAGCTCTCACGCCGACACTGACACCACAAATCAATATTGATGATAAGAATCAAATTTATCTAAACGGAAGGCAAATCGATGTGGACACAATCGCAATCAATATCGCCAGAGTAGCAGCCAAAGGCCACATCACGTTGATCGGGTTGAAGGCCCATGCGCAAAGTGAGCACAACACCTTAGTGCAGGTACTCGATGCCGTAAAATCTCAAACCAGCGCACCAGTTTCTTTGGCTAGCTTGTAAGCAATGCAGTTAGACTGCCACGGTTTAGGGTCAACTAAACCGTGGCGCACATATTATGGATGAATATGTACGAGGTTTTCGTTTTCAATTTCACCACGCAAATTGACATACACATCAAGGCGAGCGAAAAATGCTTGAGCATTTGGTGTAACCGGTTCTACAAGGGTGTAAAACGCAAGGTTCAGACCTGCTACAACCTGTTGCTGAGCTGCCAAAATGTCATATTTAACACCAATCATAGACTCAATTTTTTCTGCGGTTTGACGCTCTGCGTCGCTAAAATCATTGCGAAGCGCAACAGAATCAAAAGAACCAATCGGTGGCACTAATACAGGTTCACTAAAGACATGATCCTTAAGTTCAGTGTATTGATCCCCCAACTGATTAATCACAATCAGCTCTAGACGGTTAACCTTCGGAATGCCTGGTGCAACAATAGGTGAAACAAAGCAGTAAAACGCATAGTTTGTGCCATTTACGACTTGTGATTGTCCTGCTAATGGCTTGATATCAAAACCTTCTCGCTGATTGATATGCTCAAATGCGCTGATATATTCCTTATCAAAATCCTGTGCTAAAACCACTGGACCATACCCACCTAACATACGATTTGCTTGAGACATAACGTTTTCCTTTTATCTCTTTAAGTGAACAGCACACTGGTAATCAGCGTGCCTTGAATTTGGTTCCAAGTGTAGACACCTCCTCAGCACTTATCGGTATCAGGTTAGTATCAGTTTGGTATCATGCTTGGTGCGGGTTTACGCCGTACTGTGCAACATTTCTGACAGTGCCGTACACATTAAAAAACACACTTTTATTTTGCGTGATTGGCGAAGCTTTAGAGTCATTGCTAGGCTTACTTACCCCTTGTAAGGAGAGTTAAAAATGGATGGCCGAGTTCAGCTAAACAGTCAAAGACTGAAACAATTGCGTCGGGACTTAGGATTGAGCCAAGAGAAACTCGCATGTGCGTGTCAAGAGCGCGCTTTATGTGTTTCAATCGCCACTTTAAAACGTGCAGAATGCGGATATCGTGTTTACCACCGCACAGCAAGACAGCTTGCTTTATTTTATCAAATTCCAATTAAAGAGTTGCTTAGCGACGCGCCAATATGAGTGTAATGGGATAGGAGCATGGCGTATTTTATCGTGATGAATATTATGTGAACACTTGCCTACGCGCCTCAATATTCTTCACTCAACCTCTAAACTTGCCGGCGAAACCATTCCGCGGTTGAATCGATTTGTAACAAAATGGTGGTTTTCAAAGCATCTCATTTCACCTACTCTGAGTAAAACCAAAAACAAGGAGACAGCGATGAAAGAATTACAAAAACTCGTAGGAAGCCTCAATAAATCTGGCGCATTAAATGGATTTTTAGGTGGGGTTGCTGGCGGTGGATTGACCTCGTTGCTGGGTAGTAAAAAGGGGAAAAAAACCGGTAAAAAAGCCATAAAATATGGGGCATTGGCAGCCGTAGGGGGCTTGGCGTGGAAAGCATATAAACAGTATTCAGAACAAAGTCAGGCATCCAATCAACAAAGAGACAGTGCAGCCTATGACCAAGCCATAGCTGGGCGCAGTAAACCAAGTAGCACATTCGACTTTGCACCAGCCAAAATGCCCGAACAAAGCTTTGAGGAAGTTGCTGAAAAAGATGGTGGTTCTGGCCAGTTAATTATAATGCGTGCCATGATTGCGGCAGCCTATGCCGATGGCCACATCGACGAAACAGAGCGACAAAAAATATTTGCACAAGTCGAGACTATGGCGTTAAGTGTCACTGAAAAAGCGATGCTGTTTGACGAGCTAAGAAAGCCTATGAGTTTAACCGAACTTGTCCAAGCAGTTCCTGATGCACAAACAGGCATAGAAGTATATACAGCCAGTGCCAGTGCCATTGATTTACAACAAAGCGTATCGCAGCAATATTTACAGGCGCTTGCTCACCAGCTTTGCTTACCAAGGGAACTGGTACAATCCATTCATCAAGAGCTTGCAGCCCTGCAGCATACTATTTAGCAATTACTTAAACAGACAAATCTACACCAGATGAAAAAGGCGTGCTCTCTATTACTCACATTTACTTAACCAAGTGATCAGAGAAACACGCCTCGGTGTGGTTGGCTCACCCACTTAATATAGTGCGACGTGCTTTTTATTACTCGGGTAAAAAGCGGAACCACCGCGTCAAAACGCGGGAACTTTGCCAGTCAGCTCACCATCAAACCAATTTTTAAAAGGGATCAGTTGCTCAACTTGTAATACCTTGCATCTCATTTGGCATATTTGTTTTAGACCCTATGCCCTAAACAGCTCTTGAGCAAACAACTATGGCTTTTTAACCAACTTTGGCTTTTTGCGATTGGGATAGCAAGTTGTACAAATAGGACATACCGTACCGTCACACCCTCTTGCAGTGCAAAAATCTCGCCCGTAATAAATAATCTGCAAGTGCAAATCATTCCAACACGCTTTAGGAAATAGACGTTTTAAATCCTTTTCCGTTTGCCCCACATTCCTGCCATTGGTGAGTCCCCAACGCTGGGCTAGGCGGTGAATATGCGTATCAACGGGAAATGAAGGTACACCGAATGCCTGTGCCATCACAACGCCCGCGGTTTTATGCCCAACCCCAGGCAAAGTTTCAAGCGCTTCCATATCCTCTGGCACAATACCATCATAATCAGCTACTAAAATTTCAGAAAGCGTCTTAATAGCTTTAGATTTTTGTGGCGATAAACCGCAGGGGCGAATTATATTTTGAATATCTTCAACAGATTGTTTTGCCATATCAAACGGGTTATCGGCCAATTGCCAAAGAGCTGGCGTCACTTTATTCACACGCTCATCGGTACACTGCGCAGACAACAGCACGGCAACCAATAAGGTATAGGGGTCGTTATGGTCGAGTGGTATAGGCGGGTTTGGATAGCGTGCTTGCAATTCTTCGAGAATATATGAGACGCGCTCTGCTTTTAATAAATTCTTTTCCGTCACGGCTTCTTACCTATTTATATCTTTATGCTATGCAGCATAATGTACACTGACGCCCATTGGACGTCAGTAAAAACATAAAAGATTAAAATGTGGACTATGCGCCAACAAATTGCCCAAGCGCAATGAAGAAGGGGACATTAATCAGCACATTAAACGGGAACGTTATACCCAGTGAAGCGGTAATGGACATACCCGCATTCGCTTCTGGCAAACCTTCTTTCATTGCAGCTGGCACTGCGATGTACGAAGCACTCGCGCCAAGGACCGCCATTAAAGCAATACCACCTGCGCTAAAACCTAATAGTAGCGCCAACCCAGTACCGGCCAGCCCTCCTATCATGGGCATAAGGACTGCAAAGCTTATTAAAAACACGCTGTTCTTTTTTAACGCACCTAATTGTGCACCGGCAACCAAGCCCATTTTTAATAAAAACAAGGCAAGAATGCCTGGGAACAATTCAACAAAAAACGGCGTCAGCTTTTGTACGCTTTCACCACCAGCAAAACCAATTATTAAACTGCCAACCATTAACAAAATGCTTTGATTTGCAACCAGCTCTTTTTTAACAAACGCTCGATTGATAATTTTAAAGTTGCCTTTAGCCAGCACCAAGCCAACCACAATTGCCGGCATTTCAAGTAACACAACAAATAAAGGGAAGTACGCTTCATACACGATATTACTGGTCTCAAGCAATGCAACAGCCACTGCATAGGTAGCTACACTTACAGAGCCGTAGTGCGCAGCAATAGCACCTGCATTAACTTTGTCCAATTGACCAAAATATCTAAGTAATGGGTATGCGACTAGCGGTAACAGTAAACCAAACCCAACGACTGCAACCGACATGAGTAATAACGAAGAATTAACATGTTGTTGTAATGCTATCCCGCCCTTTAAGCCAATGGCTATCATCAAAAACATGCTTAGAAATTTGTACAACCCATCCGTAAATGGGACTTTGGCACCCAGTAACTGAGCAAGAATACCGAGCACGAAAAATGCGACTACCGCGTCTATCATTTACGACTTTACCTCAGCTGTATAAGATGTAGATCGCCTAGCAGTTGAAGCTTTGAAGTTATGTATAACCGCTGCAACTAACAAAGAAAGAGCAAGAACGGTAAAACCCACAGCACTGGTACCAATCTGCACGCTGAAATAAGAAAAGGCTAAAAGACAAAAACTCGTTATGAAAGGCAATGCCAGATTTTTAAGCGTCATACACTTCTCCTCGTTATTTTTGAGGATTTTACAAAAATAAAAATATAGATAAAAATAGATAGTAACTAATCAATTCATAGATAATAATCTAATCATATAAACAGGCATACATATGGCATCCAGATTACACGCACATATTGGTACATTTAGGCAACTAGAAATCCTTCTCGCGTTGTATGAAGGTGGCAGTGTAAAAGCTGCGGCAGAAAAGCTTTTTCTAACTCAACCCACGGTATCTATGCAGCTAAAAAAGCTTGCTGAAGCCATCGACTTTCCTCTCTATCAACAAATTGGCAAACAGCTAAAGTTCACCGATGCAGGTCTAGCTACTGTTGAAACTGCCAAACAAATATTGCAACACTGCGAAGAGTTAGACATGCACTTGTCAAACCTGCGCGGGCTAAAGTCAGGCACATTGAGATTGTCTAGTGTCACCACGGCAAAATACTTTATACCTCATTTACTCGGCCCGTTTTGTGAGCGTTATCCCGGTATTGATATTCAATTTACAGTTGCAAATCGACAACAGGTAATTGAACGCCTAGAGCAAGGCTTAGATGATTTTTATGTTTTCAGTCACCTTCCTGAAGGTCTCGACCTCGAAGTCATTGAGTTTATGTCTAACGATTTGGTGGCAATTGCACCAGCTTCTCATCCATTTAGTAAACAACAACGTGTAACGCTCGCAGACTTTTGCCAAGAAGATTTTTTAATTCGTGAATCTGGTTCAGGAACGCGCTACGCAACGGAAGCCTTTTTTCAAAATCAGGACGTCAAACCAAATATAAAAATGACCATCGCCAGTAACGAAGCCATTATTCACTCAGTTTTATCAAAACTTGGCGTGTCGATTCTCTCTTCACATACACTCGCTTTTGGTGAGATACATGACGTAAAAGTCATTAACGTAGAATCATTACCAATTCGTTCAAAATGGTCGTTTTCATGGACCAAGCGTAAAGTGCAATCGCCCATTGCAAACGTATTTCTCAGCTACGTTGAAACAGAGGGCAGAGACATTATGCAAAAAGCGATAAAACTTTAACCTGTAAAAAGTGAGTATAATTTATACTAAATTTTGAAAGATAGTTGCGTTATGCTAGGTCTGTGTTTCACAGGCTCCCTTACCTTTAGAGGTTAGATATGAATGATGTATTCAAATTAGTAACACTCAGCGCTGTACTCACGTTAGTTGGCTGTGGAGGTAGCAGTAGTAGTGACACGAGTACACCAACGGCTTCCGAAAATACTACTACACCGACAACCCCAACGACGCCGCCAGCAGCATCAAATAACGCCACGTATGAATTAACATTTACTCGCACTTGGGACGCACAGACTTTTCCGACTAACTACCCTAGCGGCACCCACTTTTCACCAGTCATCGGGCTTACGCATAACGCCCAAGGGCGTATATTTCAGCGCGGAGAGTCCGCGTCGGCCGGTATTGTGAGTATGGCTGAAACCGGATCTAAAGCCGCACTGAAAGAAGAGATCAGCAATATTCAAAATCAGGGCTATTCAAATTATCTTATCGACGAGTCAGGCATATCCGGCAATAGTCAGAGTGTGAGTATGACCTTTGAAGCCAGTCAAGACTTTCCATTGCTCAGCGTAGTCTCCATGGTTGCCCCCAGTCCTGATTGGTTTATAGGTATTAACAGTCTCTCATTATTTAATGATAGCCAGTGGCTGAATGAACAGACAATCCAACTAAAGGTGTATGATGCAGGCAGCGACAGCGGCGTAACATTTTCTGCTGCAAACCAAGCAACCGAGCCACAAGGTACAATCACCTTACTAAATAGTGCCCGCAGTGATACCGATTTTGCGGAGGGGGTCCATTTTCAAAGTGCTGACACAATTGGCTTTATCACGATCAAACTGATGGAGTAGCAGAGAGTAAAGCCATGTGTATAAGCATGGCTTTACTCCGTTTTGGGCAGTGAGGTAATGGCGTCTTGTATCAATTGTCGTAGCCAGTTGTTTTTATCCTCTCTTTCTTTGCGACTAAACCACAGCATAGAAATATCAAAATCAGCCACTGTTATAGGTGGTGAAAAGTACTTAAGTCCATTGTTATAACATGCGATTTCGGCCATTTTCTGCGGTACAATCGCAATTAAACGACGTTGCTTTAATAAAAACTGTACGGTTAAAAAGTTACGGGTTGCGACGGTTACTTTGCGAGATAAACCAATATTTTTCAGCGTTTTATCTACTTGCGTCGAAAGCTGGCCATCAGGGCTCACCAAAGCATGCTCAATATTTGAAAACTGTTCAATACTTAACCCGTTTTCAACATCAATCATCTCGGGATCAGCTACACATACGTGGCGCTCCGTATAAAGACATGCTCGGTGAAATGAATGATGTAGCTCCGGCATGCTACCGATGATGACATCTAACTTTTCTTGCTCTGCCAATGCGATGTAGTTGCTCCGATTAACATTGAGAAAACTCACCTGAGCATAAGGTGCCTGTTGACGAATTGCATCGTAAATGAGCGGGGCAAAAATAACTTCTGCATAATCAGTTAAACCAATCCGACAAACTCCCCGATACTCCTTTGGTTCAAAGGTTGCAGTCGTTAAAAGATCATGGGTTACTGAGTCAAGTATTTGGTTTACCGTTGGCGCGAGAACATGTGCATGCTCTGTTGGGACCATTTTATGCCCTTGACGCTCAAACAACACATCATCAAATAAGCGCCGTAAACGTGCCAAACTATGGCTCATCGCAGATTGACTGACACAGCTTTTTTCTGCAGCAATGCTAACACTTTCATACCGATATAAATAAGCAAAGGCTACCAACAAGTTTAAATCTATGTTTCGCCACTGAAAATCTGAGAAACTCACCGCAATCCTATTTTATTCATAATTTTAATAAATACTATTAATTTGATTAATTATAATCCATTTTTTAACCTATACGCACGATTAAAAAATTACTTAAAATAAAGTCTTCATCATGTTTTCAATATTCAAACTATTTTTTTTGCTCGGTTGGGTAAGCTTTGGCGGACCGGCTGCGCACATAGGTTACTTTAGGCAAACCTTTGTTGAGAAACTCAAATGGTTAGATGACAATGAATACGGACAAATTGTCGCGTTAAGTCAGTTTTTACCGGGTCCAGGGTCCAGCCAAGTAGGTTTTGCACTGGGCTACAAACGCGGTGGATTACCTGGTGCGTGTGCGGCTTTTTTAGGTTTTACACTGCCTTCAGTGATCATCATGATAGGACTTGCCGTACTTGCCAGCCAAGTTACCGATACCAGTGCATTTCAAAATGTTGTACACGGCCTGAAACTACTTGCCGTTGTCGTCGTTGCCGATGCTGCTTGGGGCATGTACAAAAACTTTTGTAAGGGTACACTCACAGCCGGATTATGTGTCGTTACCGCCATCGCGCTGCTTGCTGCCCCCAGTATTATGACTCAAATCGGTGTGCTAGTCCTCGCGGCTATGGTAGGCGCTCAACACCTAAAACCAGCAACCACTACACCAGAACCGCAAAGCTTTCAGCCAAGTTACGTACCTCTAGTCTTGTTTGCCGTATTACTGGTGGGCTTGCCCTTCATCACCTCTTTTTCACCACTCATTGGTTTATTCAACGATTTTTATCAAGCGGGTAGTTTAGTGTTTGGTGGTGGGCATGTTGTGTTACCACTGCTGCAAAATATCGTTGGCGACAATCTTAGCCAAGACGCTTTTTTAACTGGCTATGCCGCAGCACAAGCTGTACCGGGTCCAATGTTTACCTTTGCAACTTACATCGGCTACGAATTGATGCCCAGTAACCCACTGACTGGAGCCCTCGTCGCGACATTAGCCGTATTCTTGCCAGGCTTCTTACTCCTTTTAGCTGTTCTAAAAAACTGGCAAGCACTGGCGAAAATGCCACGGGTTGCAGGCGCATTGAGTGGTGTAAACGCTGCGGTTGTTGGGCTATTGGTTGCGGCTTTGTATCAACCGATCTTCATCAGCGCAGTATTGCAACCGCTGGACCTCGCCCTTGTACTCGTTGGATTTTTCCTAATGAAACAGCTTAAGCTCCCTATAATCTGGCTTGTCCTAACCTTTATGCTCGCTGGCTTTGGATTGGGGTTCATTTAATTTATTTTAAGATTATTCAAGCAAAGACACGGAAGTCTGCGCAGCTTTCCTTATTAGCATCACCACATTACCCAGCAAGAAATACAATAAGTGCACTTCTAACATTTGTTCAATAAAAAGTATGTCCGCTGTCAATTAAGGGTTTCAATTGCAGTATAAAACAACTAGACTGTAATGATAATAATTATCATTACAGTCTAGTTTATGCTAAAAGATTTTGCCACACGTCCTTGCCCTTGTTGTAATAAGCCGCTGACATTGAGTGAGCGAGCACCACTGCTAAATAGGGCACCGGTTCACTGTAAACATTGTGCCAAGTCATTAAAGCCCAATTTTTACATTATGCTGTTTAATGTGTTTTGGCTTAGTATGAGCGTATCGTGGGCAATTGAAACAAATACTGAGCTTAACTATCTCTGGGCCTTATCTGCTGCTTTAATTGCAGTGAGTGTAATCGCGCCTTTATTTGATCTGCTCTTCCCGCTAGAAGAAGAGCAGTACGACTAACATTTGTTGTATTATAGCCAGATGAGTTTTGTGACGGTTAAGAGCATAGACAAGCTCAACAACACACAAACTAAGTTAAAGGCTTTGTTGATGGCACCGCCTTTAACATAATCACCGGCAATCTGCCAGCCGGCTATCACCCCGTTAAAAGCAAACACGCACACACTGAGCGTTGTTACAATTTTAAACCACAGTGGTGTAAACATATGCACTAATGCTTGGTGGCTGCTTACAGGCTCAGACAACAACAGCACAACAATCAATATGCTGTACGCCACAATGATTGAGTTACTGATACGCTGCAAAACCCACTGTTTAGTACCCGAGCGCGCAATGTTCATTATAGCCATATCAATACTCCCACAACGATACTCAGTAACACACCTAAACCAATCGCAACGCGAGAAATAATACAGCCACTGGCGAGCTCTTCGAAATATCCAAACTCTTGAATAATATGTTTAAGCGTCCCCAAGCAATAATAGCCAAGCGCTGTCAACAAGCCCCAAACTACAAATTGCGCAAAAAAAATTTCATTAAAAACAGTACTTAGCGTGTCGAAGTTTTGTGCTGATTGCATTGCAAAAATTAGCAATGGCAGTAAAACCACAGCCGCGCCCCACACAATGACGCCGCTTACTCTGTGCAAAATTGAAGCATACGCAGTAATGGGTAATGCCATGGTTTGAATTGCCAAATTAGTTGGCCGTTCTTTTCTCATGTTGAATACCTAGATGTTTAATTTAAATAAATGCTAACGCAAATCATTACCACTTACAATTATCACATCTATAAAGTGAACTTGGATTTAAAAAGTAAAAGGGCTTAAAAAGGTAACGCCGCATAGGTCACGCGGCGTTTTTGCAGTTAATTGATGCGTTTACCTTCACTTTTTATACTTCGATATTAGAAGCCAAACGGAATGTTAAAGGCAAAAAAGCCAACCAAAAGTGAAGTCCAGAAAATCAAAAATGCCACTGAGTATGGGACCATCATAGCAATAACCTCACCAAAACTTAGATCAGGCTTATACTTGCGCATAAACGCTAAAATAACACCTGCATAAGTCATCATTGGCGTAATGATATTAGTAGATGAGTCTGCTACTCGATATGCCGCAGCAACCAAATCTGGCGTCATGGCTGGATTAACCTGATATAACATTGGGACGAAAATAGGTCCTAATAGCATCCACTTTGATGTTAACCCGCCTACAAACAGGTTTATCAATCCAGTAGTAATAACAAAACCAATAATCAGTAGAATTGGAAATTGTTGAAGACCAAGCGCAGATAAACCACTCGCGCCAATATATGTGATGTAGGTACCTAACCCTGAATACCCCAAAATACCTAAGAAGTTGTAACAGAAGAATGTCAATACAAGGATATAACCCATTGTATTCATTTGTGCGACCATGGCTTGTACAACATCCTGTAGACTTTTGAACTTGCTTGTTGCTACACCAAACGCTGCACCTACGATCGTGAAGACTAAAGTGATGAGTAAAATGACATTATTTAAGTAAGGTGTGATAGTTTTTCCAGACTCATCAACGTAAGGAGCCAATGGCCCAATAGCGAGTAATAAAACCAAACCCAATGATAGCAATAACCCCCACAATGCAGCTTTAAGACCTTTCTTTTCTTGCTCTGTAACCGCAAAATCAGATAAGTCCATGCCTTGTGGTAGTTCGTAGGACATATTCGACAGTCGCGGTTCTACAAATTTTTTGGTTACCCACGCGCCAATACCGACTAGCATAAAGGTAGATACAAAAATAAAGTAATAATGCATAGTTGCTGGCGTTAATTCATTGCCATTCGCATCGGTAAACGGAACGCCTTGTGATTCAGCAAAGATCTGTGCATTTAAACCAATGACAACATCAACTGGTGTTGCAGGGAGTAAGTTTGCACTAAACCCAGCAGAAACCCCTGCAAATGCAGCAGCCATACCAATCAATGGATTTTTGCCAAGCCCAGCATAGAGTAAACCGGCAAGTGGGATTAAAATTAGATAACCCGCATCTGTCGCTATTGAGCTCATAATCCCCAAGAATATCAGTGCTGGTGCTAAGTATTTGTCTTTTAATCGAGTTCCTAGTTTCTTAATTACCGCATTAAATAAGCCCGAGCTTTCAGCAACCCCTACACCGAGCATAACGATCAGGATCACACCGAGTATACCGTTACCAAATCCAAGCCAGTTTTGTAATAGGGCATTGTCAAAAAACCATACTACATGCGCAGGATCAGTCATGTTTTTAATCGTATGGATCACAGGGTTCCCATCAGCTCCTTGTGTTTCAAAAGTTAAGCCTCCGATGAAGGCCGTTAAAGCAAAGGCACCTAGGGTGAACCATATAAATATAATGATGGGATCAGGGATTTTCTTACCGGCTTTTTCTATAAATGAGATAACCCCACTCTCATTCTGTTTTACCGTTTCAGCTGTCGACACGCGAATTTTCCTAATGTTTATAAACTTCTTACTATTTCAACCTACCGGTCAAATCAGTACAAAGACGTCATTTTAACCATCAGATAGGCAATTGAGAAAGGTTTGAGGTGAGTAAAAATAGGGCAAGATGAAATACTATAACAATGCAAGATACCGATGAGTTTCAAATATCACTGAAATTAGCAGAGCTAAAAACGACGAAACCGCGCTTTTAACTCAACAGGCGAAAAAACTAATGGTGCTTTTTAGGACCAACCCTTACTAGGTCTTTACCATTTTCAAAAACCTCCTGGGTAACCCAACGCCCTAGCAAAAGCTGATGGTTATCATCTAATACCGCTACAAACGGCCTGCCACTGCTATTATGTATTGCAAGCGCAATGCCCGCTACATTTTCCAACCCCAATCCTCCATTTTCCACTAAAGTCAAAAGTGACTCTAACTCTACTAAGGTGCTAATTTCTTCTTTGTCGTCAATCATACTGTTTGGCTCTTTGGGTATGCAATGGGGATAGAATACCAGTTCTAAAATGGGGGATAAATAAAGCTGTCAACAATTGCGAAGAAGTTTAGCAATCTATTGAGGTGAAGCATTACAAGGATAAAAGTCAGGGCAAGATCGCAAACTTTACCTTGACTTAAAAGTATGATCTTATACTCTTTTTTTAAGTAACACCCTCATTTCTCAACCACAACTTTTTAAGTACTTTGAATCAATTGATGACCCTCGACAACAAGGTAAAGTAGTCCACAAGCTCTTTGATATCATATTATTAACGGTCAGTGCTGTCACTTCAGGATGCCAAGATTGGGAAGATATTGAAGGTTTTGGACACGATAGATTAGATTGGCTTAGAAAGTTTGTACCGTTTAAAAATGGCATTCCTCGCCACGATACCATTGCTCGAGTAATGAGCCGCATAGACATAGCACAATTTCAAGATTCGTTTTCATCTCGGATGAAAACGTGTTGCAAGCTCACTCATAGTGAAGTTATTGCCTTAGATGGGAGACGATTAAAAGGTTCGTTTACTCAAGCTGATAGACGAGATGCACTGTTTATGGTGAATGTATTTACGTGTGAAAATGCGGTTGTCTTAGGACAAGCACCCGTTGATAAAAGTCTAATTAAATGAATACGTTACCAGGCATTTTGACACTGTTAGAAATAAAAGGCTGTTTCGTTACGATAGACGC
>NZ_AUXT01000156.1 GCF_001625595.1 Pseudoalteromonas luteoviolacea NCIMB 1942 | reverse complement strand
CATCAAAAACCTCAGCCAAGACAATAAACGCCTACCTGCTGAAATGACTAAAGTAATCAATGGAGGGGCGACTTCAGGCTATAGGCTCAAAACCTCCACCACTCCACCAGTATCGGATGATAGTTCAGACACGTCTGTTACTAGCCCTTCTGATGTTTAGTGAAATACATTGAGTGGAGTAGTAGCAATGAAAGCAGCAATTACAACAAAAACGATCACAGATAATTGCACCCAGATTACTTTTAGTAATATCGTTAAGAAAATTGATAATGTTAAAACGGAAACTGACTTTCGCGATTTAGTATTAGAGCTACAGGCACCTTCTGTATCTGGTTTTGTGGGCTTCATTG
The DNA here is from genome assembly GCF_001625595.1 of Pseudoalteromonas luteoviolacea NCIMB 1942. GTDB lineage: Bacteria > Pseudomonadota > Gammaproteobacteria > Enterobacterales > Alteromonadaceae > Pseudoalteromonas > Pseudoalteromonas luteoviolacea_A. The sequence continues at coordinate 20,943 of NZ_AUXT01000156.1, read as the reverse complement.
CTTTCAATCACATCACACCGACTTCACTTGAGAGTAAGGTATTTGGGCGTCTGTCCGATGAAATTTGTCAACTGTTATTAAGAAAGGAAATACAGGAACACTGTAATCGCGACGCCTTGCCATTAGCTTTACATCAGTTTGGCAACCTATACCCACGGAATTTATATCTACTGCCAGTTCACGCAGGTCATAATGAGCATGGGGCAATACTTTTACATATTGAAAATCCAAAAGAAGTCGAACATTTATGCTGGTATTGGTCACCAATAGCAACGCATTTAGTGCGGGCTTATATAAAAATATCAAAGCAACGCCTTGTACCAATAACTAAGCGGGAACGAGATTGTTTACTGTGGGCCTGTGAAGGTAAAACGTCATGGGAGATTAGCCAAATTTTAGGAGTATCGGAACGTACAGTAAACTTCCACCTCGCCAATTGCATTGAAAAGACCAATAGTGCGAATAGGCTGCAAGCAATCGCAAAGTGTGTAGTATCCAACATCATTTAGAATTGTAAGGAACAACAATGCGAGCGGTTAAATACATAGGACTGTGTTCAGCAATGCTGGTAGTGGCGTGTAACTCCAACCAAACGCCACTACCTGTTATTAAGCAACACGCAGACTCTGTAAAACCCTTTGAAAACCTCTATGATTCGCCGTTTGAAGAACTTGGGCCACATCATAAAATCGACACAATGGACTTTTTAACACCTGAAGAAAAGAAACCGATAGCAGATGGCTTTTTTAGATTGGCTTACTCAGGGATCGATAAAAGTCATGGATACGACTTTGCAGAAAACCTGTATCCAACATCAATCAATAGTCAATCTCGTAACGTGATCACATGGTTAGGCCATGCAAGTTTTTTAATCCAAGATGGTTTGGGTAATAGTTACTTAACTGACCCTGTTTTTGGTGAATTCGATGGCATCGTAGGCAAGATTGGCACAATGATATTTGATGAGCTGAAGCGTTTAGGACCAGCGCCTGTTGAACCCAAGGATTTAGCCTTTGTTGACAGCGTACTGATATCCCACGATCACTATGACCATTTTTCTAATGAAACGTTATCTAAGCTCGGAGAAGACTTAGACATATTCTTGCCTCTGGGAATGCAAAGCGAATTAGTAGGGCGCTATAACAATGTGTATGCCTTAGACTGGTTTACCAACGTTGAATATAAACAAAGCACAATTCATTTTGTTCCCGCACACCACCATTCTAAACGAGGTATTTTTAGCCAGCGTGACAGCCTTTGGGGTGGCTGGATTATTAAAGCCGGTGAACAGACTATCTATTTTGCGGGTGATACGGGCTATAGCCCAATATTCAAAGATATACAAGAAAAGTACGGTAATATGGATGTGTGTATGATGCCGATTGTCGCTTACGGAAAACATTACAGAAGTGTGCACTTATCCCCAGAAGATGCGTTAAAAGCAGCTCAAGATCTTAAATGTAAAGTATTTGTCCCTTGGGGGTATGGTACTTGGCAACTTGGCTTTGAACATGTCAATGAACCACTACGTAGATTGGCCTACGCAGCCAAAACATTCAAGCCAAATTTTAAAGTGCGAGTGCTAGGCATGGGAGAGTCATTTAAGTTCACTGAATTACTATAATCGAATCACCAACCCACTTCACAAGCGCCCTGCAATCAGCACCCGTGTCCGCTGATTGTTTTTGGGCGCTTTTTCATATATTGCTTGCTGAAAAATTCAGTATTAAGCCTATTTGTGATTTCTTTGTAACGTGCTTAGCTCCTTGAAAGTGTTTATAAATCAGTACTATTATTCAACCAGTGTACACTGTGATATGTCCACTAATGCGCCTTTCTGCCCTTTATAAAAGCTCTCTACACCGTAAACAAAGCAACCATAAAAGGTACATAGGAGCGTTCTTGTATAATACATTTGTTCTTTGCACACATTTATCTTCACCTTAAATAAATGTATACCCTTATTGCTCCCTCAAAAGCAAACAACAACTTAGGCCTATTTTATCTTTCATCCCTATTCACCACGTATTATTGCCATATCTTAAATAGCTCATAGTTCTGTCATCTCCTGATATCATTTCCCCACATATAAGTACCTAAAACACGTAATCTTGGGTAGCTTGTAGTAGCAAAATTGAAAAATGCGACTCTTATTGATTCGGAATAATTAATAAATCTTAGCCTACGCTAACATACGTATGAAGATTCTATTACACAACCATTTCTACCATAACAAACAAGCTTAAGATTCTGTTTTAAATTGATATTTTTTTTAAATTTGAAAATTTGCAAGGAAATACATTTAACGCCACTATACGTATAACCAATGCTTATCAAATGCGGGAATTGAGATGACTAACAACAATTTAGAAAGCACATTTGCAGACATACTGAGTTTTAAACCTCTCATCAATAAAGCTGGGAAGATTGACTCACTAACTCAAATAGAGGCATGGTTGAGTGAAATTGCAGCCATCACTCAATGCAACACCATACATATGGTCGGTTTTCAACCTCTGTCTCCAACATCTTATCAACATCACATTGTTGGGACTCATTGTCGTCATATTGAAGAAGCTTCATTAGATCTAATTTATGAGCATTGCAGGGAGTACCACAGTGCCTATTCGATAGACCTTAAGGGGTGTGCGTATGCACTGGCAATCCCAATTAGAGGTGTGAGTGGTATTTTAGGTTCTATTTTCATCACGAGTAACACCTTTTTTTCCTCGCAACAACAAGAGTGGCATTGGAGTATTTTAGGGCCTCATTTATTGCTTGCTTTAAAAAGGTGTTTATCTAAAGAGAGAATTAACATAACAAAACGCGAACGCGATTGTATTCTTTGGGCATCAGAAGGAAAAACGTCTTGGGAGATCAGTCAAATACTGGGGATTTCCGAACGGACTGTAAACTTCCATTTGAGTAACTGTATTGAAAAAACCAACAGCGCAAACAGACAGCAAGCAATCGTAAAATACTTATTCAATCACAACCTCTAATGAGGCTGTCGCACCCGCCTAAATGGTATTGCTGACTTATCGACTCAGTTAATCTGGAACTAAAAAACAACGACAGTGTGCTAAACAAAAGCTCTTGATTTAGCCTCATTAATGAGGCTAAATCAGTAAAAGCGAAGCTTCCAAATCAAACGGGTGAAATACATGTGCTTCGAATTAGCACATGCTATCTATACTGCGTCGCATTGGAGAGATCGCCATCGTCAAACCATAATGTAAGCCGCGCTCTGATACCGCCTGCAATACACATTGCCTCTAGCGCCTTATCCTCTGTGCTTGTGATAGATAACTTTGGAAAATTGCAATTTTTTAATTTTATTTTCATGATATTACCCAGCTTTTAGTTTTTGTGGAGTAAATATAAGCAGCTCTGCAACGTCCCGTTACGGTTTTAGTGCCACTGCGCCTGAATGATAAAATACTCTGTTATTATGCGCCCTCCGGCCATACTAAATTAATATATTTGCCGTTATAGAACTTGCCTCTATTAGAAGGGTTGGCGTCCTTGCCAAAAAACGAAAAGGCATACCGGAAGCGTGACTCAAAGCTCTCCTGCCTGCCTCAAACTGCCACAATTCTTCTTTGCGAGAACTCAGGATGGTCGTCGGCCCCTTGCCCTCGTCCGAAAACTCAGACGTGTGTCTTGGTCTTCATACTGTTTATTCGCCATTCCCTGATGTGACGTCCTTGTCACTACCGAATTTCTCTCTTTATTATTTTTAGTGCGCGAACTTCAGTATCCTTTATGCATTCCTTTTACTACTTACCTGTCACTACTTGATTGGTTGCAACTTTGCTATATCCTTTAAGCCAATAAATCGCATGCAGCCATGTATTTGAACAGCTTGAAACACTGCGTATCCACCAAAATCACCCTCTGGAATATTGCTTAGCGCGCAACCCCATAGTAGTAAAACCGGAGAAACCGAGTAACTGTCATTTTTTACAGAAGCAATAAAAAAAGGCACCATTAAATACATTATGCGGCGTTATAACCAACAGTGAAAAAGCATGTTTAAAGCCATATATAACAAGCAATCAATAAATTTAACTTAGTATTTTGAAATAAAGGCATGTCATATCGTTGCGAAACGCACGCTCTAAGCCTAGATATCTGAATTGAATTAATAAGGCGTATAAAAGCGTGTAGTGAGGCTCACAGTATGTGCGGCAATGGTGTGCCATGTCATCGGTTTTGTGTGGCTGACGCTTCTCTCACACGCGTAACAAAAGAATTACAACGACAGAAGCCTTTAAGATGCCAACGGGTAGTATGGAAGTAAATCGTGAGCTCTATATCTAATCACACTCGACAGAGCTCACGGCACTTTTTATTTTGAAACCGACACATTTAACAAGTGATTATTTTGCAATCGCTTTGCATAGACATACACTTGCCCTTCTTTGGCACCTGTAAAAATACCGAAGAAAGAATCTGTTTTGCGCTCAACATTCAGTAAACGTGTCACAGCGAGACTATTCAACTCCATTTTACTCACGCTATTACCAGAACTAAAGTAGACAAAATTACCAGTGATTGACCAACTTAAATGGGTTGTATCTGACAAGTCTAACAACTCTTGTTCTTTACCTGTCACAATGTCACGTTTAAAAAGCCTATAACTCTTATCAAAATAAAATAAGTGATGCTCATCGAGCATTCTGGCAGAATGAATGCCCTTTTTAGTCAAGCGAACAAATTTTTTCTCTGCAAGGTTATAGCTCCATGCATCACTCGTGTCCTTAACTAGAGTCATCAAAATATTATTTTTTAGCCCCCAATTAGCATCCGCAATAGTGTCACTAACCGTAATACTATCAGTGACCTCTAAATCACTCATGGTCATGATTTCTACGTAATTTTGGTACGCTACTAATATCTTGCTATCATCAGGAGATAAAGCGATGTCAACGATTTCAGTGGTTGGAAGCTCAAGTAACTTGATGCGCACGCCATCAATAATTCTCCATAATGATTGATTCCTAGCGCCTCGAGCCAGATATATTCCGCCATTTGCATGATTAAATGGCGCCACCAGAGATTCTGTGGCATCCGATACCGAAAAGGGAATTAACGAAGGTACGTCTTCACTTTCATCAATTTGATAAATATTGCCATCTAATAACTTAGTCGAAAATATTAATTGCTCAGGAGAAACAACCATATAACCGTGCATTTCTTTTTCAAGTGGGTAGTAGGTGCTCGAAACAATCTTAGTCGCTAATTCATAGGTCATGAGTTTGTTTTCATTATAATCAAACCACATTACACGACTGTCATCTTCTGACCATTCAACTGAACGAAGCTTATAGTTTAGACGCACTAACAATTCTTGATCACTGCCGTCAGCATTCGCTTTGAAAATGGCTGTGCCATTTTTGATAGAGCGTAAAAACAAAATATCATTTTTGCTATGTGACAACTTGACATAAAAGTCACCACTAAAACGAATATTGGGTGAGGTTACCTGAAACTCTGTCCCACTTTTTAAGTCTTTACTGAAAATAGCAGATATGTATGGTCTGTCACGATAATCATACTTAGTGTACAACAGCGTGTCATCCATACTCGTTACACTCATTCTACGCTCAGCACTGCAATCCCAGACTTTCTCATGTTGCGCATCAAGCAAGTTAGGTTCAAAAGTCGCTGACCAAAGCTCACAAAACTTATTTTCCCCGATACTACTTACTTGATAATAAAGCCGTAAATGGTCTTCAGCCCACCCCGTTGGCATGACATTTTCGCCTTCCTTTTTCACGAGTCTAATATTTTTTAAGGACTTCATATCCTTAACATAAAGTGCAGAGGTACGGTCCCCTTCAGCTAAAAATGAGTATGCTAATAATGCACTATCTGGAGACATTTCTTGAAATGCTACAGACCCTTTTCTCCACGTTAGGATCTCTTTATCGAGCTGCGTAACATAGTCGTTAAAGTTATCTCTGCTCGACCCAGGACGCGCATTTACATTAGGCGAAGATAAATATGAATTGATTAACACCCCGACAAACATGCAAGCGCTTAGTGCAACAGAGCCCCACATAAGCTTTGTATTGTAACGAGGTGGCATATTCTGACGAGCAGAATCTGAATCTGGTAACCTTGTACTGTCTTGAGCTAACCTCTGAGGATCCTTCGCTATACTCTGTTTAGCGCCCGCTCCTTTATAGATGATCTCAACATCTAAAACAAAGCTGTACCCAGTACGATAATGAGTCTTCAAAGTCTGGCCACGTTGCTTGTCTGATTTTAGTGCTTTGCGTAATTCTGATATCGCTCTGTTAATGGCATTATCATCAACATAAGGTTGTTGCCATACTTCATCTGTGAGCTCTTGACGCGTGACAATGCGATGACTGTTATCAATAAAATACAACAGCATTCTAAATAGCAGAGGCTCCAGCTCCCTTTCAATTTTATCGTTGTCTGTTAGTAATTGTTTTTCTGGATATATCGTCCAAGATTCCAGTTGTATTTTTTCTATATTTTTACAAAACGCAACAATATTCATATTCTTATTTTAGGATATAGGAATAAAAGCAGTGTAAATTCGTAAAGCCCTTGTATGCTTACCCACATGAAAAAGAGCTGACTATTTAATACAATGCACTTAAGTTAAGTACGCCATGGCAGACGCCCAAATATAGGACCTTTAACTATACTATTTTAAATATCCATGAATGTGAACAATTCTTCACTCAGATTCGATGAATAGTTACCAATAGATTTAAGCATCGATAGCACGCACCAGTTTAACAACAATACTTTATTAACCAAAATTAATAATCAATAAGAACCAGCCAAAACTACTTTTACATTCATCTCATTTCTAAGTTGGACTCTGCTCGCCATCTCTATGAATTACGCCAAGCGAATCTTTATAGACGGTATTGATACACAATAGTTTTGCACCTCTATTGCAGAGGTCGGATTTTTCGAAAAAATAAAAAGCCCACGCTAAGTTCCCCTGGCGTGGGCTTTAAACCAAATAGGTGGTTGGTTATTTGCGCAACTGGCGAATAACGCGTAGCTGTGCAAGCGCTTCTTCTAGCTGTACAGCCGCTCGATTATAATCAAGATCAGCTGTCGAGCCTGAAGATATTTGCGCTTGAGCTTCACGTCTGGCTTCTTCAGCAGCTTGCTCATCAAGCTCTTCACCACGGATAGCAACGTCCGCTAGAACGGTTACTGTCTTAGGCTGAACTTCAAGCGTACCGCCTGCAACGTAGATGATCTCTTCTGCACCATCTTCTTTAACCAAACGTACCATACCAGGTTTTAGGCCAGTCAGGAGTGGCGCGTGGCCAGGGTGAATACCAAGTTCACCTTCACTACCTGTTACTTGAATAGTGGCAACAAATCCTGAGAATACACTCTTCTCTGCGCTTACTACGTCAAGTTGTACTGTCATTGCCATAATAACCTCCTAATTACATGTTTTTAGCTTTATCAACTGCTTCGTCGATTGAGCCAACCATGTAGAATGCCTGCTCAGGCATATCATCAAAATCACCGTTTAGGATGCCCTTAAAGCCAGATATTGTGTCTTTAAGAGAGACGTATTTACCAGGTGCACCTGTGAATACCTCAGCAACGAAGAACGGCTGAGATAGGAAACGCTGGATTTTACGTGCACGAGATACAACTTGCTTATCTTCGTCAGATAGCTCGTCCATACCTAAGATCGCGATGATGTCTTTCAGTTCTTTATAACGCTGAAGTACAGTCTGAACGCCACGTGCAGTCTCATAGTGCTCGTTACCGATTACTTGAGGGTCTAGCTGACGTGAAGTTGAATCTAGTGGGTCTACCGCAGGGTAGATACCTAGAGACGCGATGTCACGTGAAAGTACTACTGTTGCGTCAAGGTGCGCGAACGTTGTAGCTGGCGATGGGTCAGTCAAGTCATCCGCAGGTACGTATACCGCTTGGATTGAAGTGATTGAACCAGTCTTAGTCGAAGCGATACGCTCCTGTAGAACACCCATCTCTTCAGCAAGAGTTGGCTGGTAACCTACCGCTGAAGGCATACGACCTAGAAGTGCTGATACTTCAGTACCTGCTAGTGTATAACGGTAGATGTTATCTACGAAGAATAGTACGTCACGACCTTCGTCACGGAACTTCTCAGCCATTGTAAGACCAGTTAGTGCAACACGTAGACGGTTACCCGGTGGCTCGTTCATCTGACCATATACTAGAGATACTTTATCTAGTACGTTTGAGTCGTTCATCTCATGGTAGAAGTCATTACCCTCACGAGTACGCTCACCAACACCTGCGAATACTGAGTAACCGCTGTGCTCGATTGCGATGTTACGGATAAGTTCCATCATGTTTACGGTTTTACCTACACCGGCACCACCAAATAGACCAACTTTACCACCTTTAGCGAAAGGACATACAAGGTCGATTACCTTGATACCCGTTTCTAGTAGCTCAACTGAACTTGATTGATCTTCGTATGAAGGCGCAGCACGGTGAATAGACATACGCTCTTCTTCACCAATTGGACCTGCTTCATCGATAGGCTGACCAAGTACGTCCATGATACGACCTAGGGTCTTAGTACCAACTGGAACCTTGATTGGCTCACCTGTGCCTTCTACTGAGATACTACGACGTAGACCGTCTGTAGTACCAAGTGCGATACCACGTACCACACCGCCACCTAACTGCTGTTGCACTTCTAGTGTCAAACCAGCTAGGTCGCCTTCTGTAACTTTTAGTGCGTCATATACGGCTGGCACGTTGTCTTGTGGGAACTCGATGTCCACAACGGCGCCGATAATTTGGACGACCTTACCTAAACTCATGTCTATTCCTCTCGTTAAACTTTGCCGAAGCGTTAAACAGCAGCCGAACCGCCAACAATCTCACTAATTTCTTGTGTGATTGCAGCCTGACGTGCTTTGTTGTAAACAAGTTGCAGCTCATCCATTAGGTCGCCTGCGTTATCAGTTGCGGCTTTCATCGCAACCATACGGGCAGCCTGTTCAGATGCAGCATTTTCTACTACACCCTGGTACACCTGTGACTCAATGAAACGAACCAATAGCGTCTCTAAGATCGCTTCTGGATTTGGCTCATATAAGTAGTCCCAAGCGTGGGCTGATACTTCTTCTTCAGCTTTTGGCAAAGGTAATAACTGTTCGATCGTTGGCTCTTGCTTCATTGTGTTAACGAATTTGTTGTACACAACGAACAAGCGGTCAATTTTGCCTTCAGCAAATGCATCAAGCATTACTTTTACAGGACCAATTACGTCCTGAATTGAAGGTGTATCTCCAAGACCCGCTTTTTTAGCGAGTAATTCACCGCCAAAACGTTGGAAGAAACCGGCTGCCTTACTACCTAAAGTAGCATATTCAGCGTCAACGCCTTTTTCTTTCCACGCCTTAACGTCTTGTGTGATTTTCTTAAACTCATTTGAGTTTAAGCCACCACACAGACCACGGTCAGTTGAGATAACAATATAACCAACTCGCTTAACATCACGGTCCTCTAGGAACGGGTGATGGAAGTCAAGATTTGCTTGAGCAACACGACCGATCACTTTGCGTAAGTTCTCAGCGTATGGACGGCTTGATGCCACACGGTCTTGCGCCTTCTTCATTTTAGAAGCGGCAACCATTTCCATCGCGCTGGTGATCTTCTGAGTATTCTTAATACTCCCGATCTTGCTTTTTATCTCTTTTCCGCTGGCCATGACTCTCTCTCCGAATCAGTGGTGACCGAAGCCACCATGAATAACTAAATTACCAAGTTTGCGTCGACTTGAACTTCTCCAGAAGTTCTTTAAGTTGCGCTTCAATCTCAGCGTTGTAGTTACCAGTTTCGTTGATTTGAGTCATCAGCTCTGCGTAAGTGCTGTTTGCGAAACCAATTAGGCCTTCTTCGAAATCACCAATTTTGTTGATTTCGATATCTTGTAGGAAGCCTTTTTCAGCTGCAAATAGAGACAGAGACATTTCAGCAACAGACATAGGTGCGTATTGCTTCTGCTTCATTAGCTCTGTTACGCGCTCACCGTGCTCAAGCTGTGCACGTGTTGCATCGTCAAGGTCTGAAGCGAACTGTGAGAACGCCGCTAGTTCACGGTACTGAGCTAGCGCTAGACGGATACCACCACCTAGTTTCTTAACGATTTTAGTTTGCGCCGCACCACCTACACGAGATACCGAGATACCAGCGTTAACAGCTGGACGGATACCTGCGTTGAATAAGTCAGTTTCTAGGAAGATCTGACCATCGGTGATTGAGATAACGTTAGTAGGTACGAATGCAGAAACGTCACCACCTTGAGTTTCAATGATTGGCAATGCCGTCAATGAACCTGTTTTACCTTTCACTTCACCGTTAGTGAACTTCTCAACGTAATCAGCGTTAACACGTGATGCACGCTCAAGAAGACGTGAGTGAAGGTAGAATACGTCACCTGGGTATGCTTCACGACCAGGAGGACGCTTAAGTAGTAGTGAGATCTGACGGTAAGCAACAGCTTGCTTAGAAAGATCATCATATACGATAAGCGCGTCTTCACCGCGGTCACGGAAGTATTCACCCATAGTACAACCAGCAAATGGCGCTAGGAATTGAAGCGCTGCTGATTCAGAAGCAGATGCCACAACAACAATTGTGTTTTCAAGTGCACCGTGCTCTTCTAATTTACGTACTACGTTTGCGATAGTAGATGCTTTTTGACCAACCGCTACGTACACACACTTAACGCCTGTGTCTTTTTGGTTGATGATTGCATCAATTGCAAGTGCAGTTTTACCAGTCTGACGGTCACCGATTACTAGCTCACGCTGACCACGACCAACTGGGATCATCGCATCGATAGACTTATAACCAGTTTGCACTGGCTGATCTACTGATTGACGCTCGATTACACCTGGTGCAATTTTTTCAACTGGCTCGAACCCGTCGTTGTCTAGTGCACCTTTACCATCGATAGGTGCACCTAGTGTGTTTACAACACGACCTAGTAGACCACGGCCTACTGGTACTTCAAGGATACGACCTGTAGATTGTACTTTTACGCCTTCTTTAAGGTCGGCATAAGGACCCATAACTACCGCACCTACTGAGTCGCGCTCAAGGTTCAATGCGATAGCATAACGGTTGCCAGGAAGCTCGATCATCTCACCTTGCATACAGTCAGCTAGACCGTGGATGCGGATGATACCGTCAGTAACAGATACGATAGTACCTTCGTTACGTGCTTCACTTACAACTTCAAACTGCTCAATACGCTGCTTGATCAGTGCAGAAATTTCTGTGGAATTAAGTTGCATGCTCTTTTTCCCAATTACGATTGTAGCGATACTGCTAGGCGGTCTAATTTACCGCGTACGCTACCGTCAATTACGGTATCGCCAGCTTTGATAACCAAACCACTTACTACGGTTTCGTCAATGCTACAATTTAGCTTAACTTTGCGTGCGAAACGTTTTTCTAACGCAGCGCCCAATTTATCTTGCTGCTCTTGCGCAAGTTCAGTTGCAGAAACCACGTCAACGTCAATTTCTTTATCATAATCCGCTTTTAGTTCAGCGAATTGTTCAGCAACTGCAGGGACTGCAGATAAACGCTCATTTTCGGCCATCAGCTTGATAAGATTTTGACCTTGTTCGTTGAGTTGCTCAGCACATAGCTTGATGATGACTTCAGACTGCTCAGCCTGCGTAGCAATGCTACCCAGTAGCGCCTGAACCTGCTCATCGCTAGTCACTTGACCAGCGAAGAACAGCATTTCATTCCAAGCTTCAACAGCACCTTTCTCAACGGCAAGTTCAAAAGCCGCTTTAGCGTATGGGCGAGCGATAGTAGTCAATTCAGACATGCTCATACCCTCCTAATTAAAGCTCAGCAACTAGCTTATCAACGATATCGCTGTGTGCGTCTTGATTAATTTCACGCTCTAAAATCTTTTCAGCGCCAACCACAGCTAAAGTAGCTACTTGAGTACGTAGTTCTTCTTTAACACGGTTACGCTCTGAATCAATTTCAGAGTGTCCTTGAGCAATAATCTTCTCACGCTCTTGTTGACCACGAGTTGTCTCTTCGTCAACGATAAGCGCAGCACGCTTTTTAGCTTGCTCAATGATTTCAGCAGCTTGAGATTTCGCTTCATTTAGCTCTACAGCAGCTTCTTTACGAACGCGCTCAAGCTCTTTTTCAGCTTCATCAGAGGCAGCTAAACCATCTTCAATTTTTTTCTGGCGAGCTTCAATCGCACCATTTAGTGGCGGCCAAACGTACTTCATACAGAATAATACGAAGACCACAAATGCGATTAATTCACCTAGTAGAGTGGCGTTTAAGTTCACAACCGCTCCTCCTTAAAATAGTAAGCTGTTCAAAAAATAAGGCTATTAAAGTACGAACAACAATACCATCGCGATACCTACACCAATCATTGCTACCGCATCGATTAGACCAGCTAGGATGAACATTTTAACTTGTAGTGAAGGTGCAAGTTCAGGCTGACGAGCACACGCTTCTAGGAATTTACCACCCATGTTACCGAAGCCGATAGCAGTACCGATAGCACCGAAACCGATAAGTAGAGCAACAGCGATGTACTTAAGACCTAATACTAGTTCCATTTTTTTCTCCAAAGTTTCATTTGTAAATTAAAGTTAAAGTTAAAAAATCTATTTAAAATTATATTCTTAGTGGTTGTCTGAGCTAGCCATGCTTAGGTATACGATCGTCAGCATCATAAATACGAATGCTTGAAGAACGATAACTAAGATGTGGAAAGCAGCCCAAATGAAGTGCAGAGGTAACTGCATCAAACCAACTGCGCCGATCAAGATGAAGATCAGCTCACCCGCGTAAAGGTTACCGAACAGACGTAGAGCAAGCGAGAAAGGCTTAGCGACTAACGCGATTGTTTCTAGTAACAAGTTAAAAGGGATTAAGAAAATCATGCCGATTTTGTTCTTAGTGCTGAACGGGTGAAGCGTTAGCTCAGCAATAAAACCGCCGATGCCTTTCATTTTGATTGAATACCCGATCATCAAAAAGAATACGCCCAGTGCTAATGCAGCAGTCATATTAATGTCTGTTGTCGGTACAATCTTCATGTATACATCGTGTGAGTCCATACCAAATGCAGTTTCACCAACGAAACCAGCGAATGCAGGTAGGAAGTCAACCGGAATTAAGTCCATTAAGTTCATTAAGAACACCCAAACAAAGATTGTTAGGGCTAATGGTGCGATTAAAGCGCTTTTACCGTGATAAGTATCGCGTACGTTGTCGCCAACGAACTCAACAATCATCTCGATGAAGCACTGGAATTTACCAGGAACACCTGTAGTGGATTTTTTAGCGGCGCTACGGAAGATCCATAAAAATAAAAGACCTAAACCGATTGACCATGCGAGGGTATCTACGTGCCATGTCCAGAATCCACTATCCGCACATGCTTTATTGAAGGCAAGACCGGCATCGGTCGAACACATCTTGGCATTGGTCAAGTGGTGCTGAATATGGCTTGATAGAGTAACTTCTTCTGCAGCCATGTTTTATCCCAAAAGTTAATGATTAAAAAAAATCGGTGCTAGCCACTGCGAAAACATCACGAGTATGTAACAGCAGAAAAATGGCAACGCCATAACACTTAAATGTTTAAATACCAGTGCAAATATGCAAATGGTTAGCAAAAATTTTAATCCTTTGCCTCGTTTTAACGAGTCATATACTTGCTCTGCTTTACTTGCGCCAACATATCTGAAGGCATACAAAGCAAATACGAAGTTCGGCAGCACAATTGCAACACCGCCCATCAAAGCTGACAGACTGGCTTGCGCTCCCCAACCTACTAAAACTATTACTGCAGCAATCAATGCTACGATACCCTGAAGCAAGACACCTTTTAATGCGGCACGCCTATACGGGCCAGCTAACGAATGAGTCACTTTATATTAACCTTAATGACGCTAAAATTTATCAGGGTATAAAAACTGGCGAAATTATACTGATTTCTGCTCAATTTGCAACTTGACGCGACGAATTGACGCATAAAATAGGCACACAATTCGTCGCAAATTTGACCTTTAGGAGGGTTGTTGTAAATCTGGATGGATCCGCCCAAGAATGCCGTCTAATTCATCAAGATCAGCATAAGAAATAACCAGCTTTCCTTTGCCTTTTTGATTGTAGTTGATCTCTACTTTAGCGCCCAAGTTTTCAGCTAGCTGTTGTTCTAACAGTTTGACATCTGGGTCCTTTTCTTTTGGCTCTTTTTTAGCCACGGGCTCTTGCATAGCACGAACGAGCTTTTCGGTTTCACGCACCGTTAAGCCCTTTGCAACTGCTGTACGCGCAGCCTCTGATTGTGCCTCACCTTGTAATGATAATAGGCAACGGGCATGACCCATTTCGATATCACCATGTTCTAACAAGATTTTTACATCATCATTGAGATTGATTAAACGCAACAAGTTAGTTACGGTTGTACGCGATTTACCGACAGCATCCGCGACTTGCTGATGGGTCAGCTCAAATTCATTGAGTAGCCTATTTAGTGCAACCGCTTCTTCCATTGCGTTTAAATCTTCACGCTGAATGTTCTCTATTAGCGCAATAGCAACTGCGGCGTCGTCTTCAACTTCTTTAAGAATACATGGTACCACATCAAGACCAGCTAATTGAGACGCACGCCAACGGCGTTCACCAGCAATGATTTCATACTGGTTCTGAGCCATTTTGCGCACAACGATGGGCTGTAACACCCCTTGCGCTCTAATAGAGTTAGCAAGTTCTTCCAATGCTTGTTCAGACATATCTTTACGCGGCTGATATTTACCACGTTGTAAAAACTCGATAGGAATACGCTGTAATTCGTTTTCTGAGATTGCAACCTGCTCTGTTGCAGGTTCAGTAGATACGGCTTCGCTCGGTTGTGCTTCTAAAGTTTCCTTTGGTGCCGCAGCTGGTGGCTTAGCAGAGCTGAGTAATGCATCTAACCCTCTGCCCAGTCCTCTTTTTTTCACCGACATGTTTTTATTATCCTCTTATGCTACTGCAGCGGCTTGTTTTTCTTGACGACGCAACATTTCTCCAGCAAGCGCAAGGTACGCTTTTGCCCCGCTTGAAGCGCGATCATAGTACATTGCTGGTGCACCAAAGCTTGGCGCTTCGGCTAAACGAACGTTTCTTGGAATGACAGTACGGTATACTTTCTCACCAAAATGCTGTTTTAATTGCTCAGATACATCATTCGCTAAACGGTTGCGTGGATCATACATAGTGCGAAGAATACCCTCGATTTGTAATGATGGGTTAACCAATTTAGAAAGCTGTGTAATTGTGTCCATGAGTGCCGTTAACCCCTCAAGTGCGTAATATTCGCACTGCATCGGTACCATCACCGAATCAGCGGCAGCCATAGCATTAACCGTCAACATATTGAGTGAAGGTGGGCAATCAATAAAAATAAATTCGTAATCATCTTGAACAGATTCAATCGCATTGCGCAGACGCACTTCACGCGCAAACAGTTCCATTAGCTTAACTTCAGCGGCGGTTACATCGCCATTAGCAGCGATTAAATGATATTCACCAGAAGTTTCAGTGCAAATCACTTCATTGATTGGCGTCTCTTCAATCAGCAAATCGTAAATCGTTGCAACATCAGAATATTTATCAACGCCACTGCCCATGGTGGCATTACCTTGAGGATCAAGATCTATCAGCAATACTTTTCTTTTTGTTGCTGCCATCGAGGCAGCAAGGTTAACCGCAGTGGTTGTTTTACCAACGCCACCTTTTTGGTTTGCAATTGCAATGACTCTAGCCACAGTGTCCTCGACTCTTAGTCTTTTGTAAGAATAATTAAATGACGTTCACCTTCCAGTTTAGGTACTTGCAAGGTGATATTCTGTTCTAAAGAAATGCCATCAGGCAGATTATCCAGCTCATCTTGCGGATACATTCCCTTGAGTGCTAAAAATCGCCCTGATGTATCTATCAAATGTGTACACCATTGCACCATATCTTGCAAAGATGCAAAAGCACGACTTAGCACACCGTCTAATTTAACACTTGGTTGATATTCTTCAACACGAGACTGCACAGGCGTCACGTTTTTTAGTCCAAGCGCATGTTTTACTTGGGTTAAAAATCGTACTCTTTTTCCGAGACTGTCAAGCAAAACAAACTCAGTATCAGGGAGTGCAATCGCCAATACAATACCAGGTAAGCCTGGACCTGTACCTACGTCAATGTAGTGTTTACCTGTTAAATGTGGCGATACAACCAGTGAATCCAAAATATGCTTAATCATCATTTCTTTTGGATCACGTACAGAAGTGAGGTTGTAAGCTTTATTCCACTTGTCGAGCAGCCCGACGTAATCGACCAGCTGCTTTTTTTGATTTTCGGTCAGCGTAATGTCTGTTTCAGATAACAGAGCGTTGAGTTGTTCTAATAACACAGTTTTCCATCGCTGTTACGCCGACTTGCGTAACAGCCCTTGCTTTTTCAGATACACTAATAATAGCGAAATCGCCGCTGGGGTGATACCAGAAATACGCGAAGCTTGTCCAATCGTTTGTGGTCTCGCATCAGTCAGCTTAGCCACGACCTCATTTGATAAACCATTTACTTGGCTGTAATCAAACTCCGCAGGTAGCACCGTTTCTTCATGACGCAGTTGCTTATTGATCTCATCCTGTTGTCTTGCAATATAGCCGGCATACTTAGTTTGTATTTCTACTTGCTCAAGCGCCTGCCAATTTTCATGCTCGCTAGCCAATCCGTCAATCGCTGTTAGATCTTTGTAGCTCACTTCAGGGCGGCGGATCAAATCTTCTAAACTTGCCTCTCGAGTCAAAGGTGACTTCAACAAACTATTTACCTGCTCAAGCGCCGGATGATCTTTATGGATCCACGTTGAGCGAATGCGTTGAGATTCAAGCTCCATAACCTCAAGTTTATCGTTAAAGTTCGCCCACCGTTCATCATTCACTAATCCAAGCTCACGCCCTTTTTCAGTCAATCTCAGATCCGCGTTATCTTCACGCAGTAGCAAGCGATATTCAGCACGACTGGTAAACATACGATAGGGTTCTTTTGTACCTAATGTTGCAAGGTCATCGATCAATACACCTGTGTACGCCTCGTCTCTGCGCGGTGTCCATGACGCTTCGCCTTTAACTTGCAATGCAGCATTCACACCCGCGATCAAACCTTGCGCACCCGCTTCTTCATACCCTGTAGTGCCATTGATTTGACCAGCAAAGAATAAGCCGTTGATAAACTTGGTCTCTAAAGATTGTTTTAAGTCTCTAGGATCAAAGAAATCGTACTCAATAGCATAACCTGGACGACAAATATGCGCATTTTCGAACCCTTTGATTGAACGTACAATTTCTAGCTGAATATCAAATGGTAAGCTGGTGGAAATACCGTTAGGGTACAATTCATAAGAAGTTAACCCTTCCGGCTCTACGAATATCTGATGTTTTTCTTTATCCGCAAATCGCACGATCTTATCTTCGATTGAAGGACAATATCTTGGTCCAATACCTTCAATAACACCTGCATACATAGGTGAGCGATGCAAGTTATCGCGGATCACATCATGGGTTTTCTCGTTGGTATAAGTAATATAACAAGGGATCTGCTGTGGGTGATCCGATTGTTTACCCATAAAAGAAAATACAGGAGTCGGGGTGTCTCCCGGTTGCACTTGCATAACAGAGAAATCCACTGTTCTTGCATCAATACGTGGCGGGGTTCCGGTTTTCAATCTATCTACACGAAATGGTAATTCACGCAAACGATCCGCAAGCGCGATAGAAGGAGGATCCCCTGCTCTACCGCCTTTGTAATTTTCTAAACCAATATGAATTTGGCCACCAAGAAAAGTACCAACAGTAAGTACCACTGACTCGGCACTAAAGCGTAATCCCATCTGAGTCACAACACCTTTCACTTGATCTTGTTCAACAATGAGATCATCACAACTTTGTTGGAAAATCTTTAAATTATCTTGATTTTGCAAAGTGTCTTGGATCGCTGCTTTATACAATGCGCGATCTGCTTGTGCTCTGGTTGCTCTTACAGCAGGTCCTTTTGAAGAGTTTAAAGTCCTAAACTGGATCCCGCCTTTATCAATGGCTTGTGCCATTGCGCCACCTAAAGCGTCAATTTCTTTTACTAAGTGACCTTTACCGATCCCGCCGATCGCTGGGTTACAAGACATTTGTCCCAGTGTGTCCATATTGTGAGTTAACAATAAGGTATTCATACCCATACGTGCAGCTGCAAGTGCAGCTTCAGTACCAGCATGACCGCCACCAACAACGATTACGTCAAAATGTTCATGATAAATCATTTACGGGATCCTACTTAAATACAACCAGCAAATTTTGAAAGGATGCGTATTCTACCTAGAAAAACGCAGAAGTGAAACGATTAAATTTTAACCTATAGGTAAAATAGATCACTTAATATATATAAGGATCTTTTTAAAGATCTTTATTGATCTTATAATTACTGACACCAAGATCTGTGAATAAGGTTATATTCTCACTATGATCCATAGACTTAGCCTAGATCAAATAGTGTGAATTAGATCGGATCATAGGGCGTATAAGCTTTGATCAAAACGGCTATTTATACACAGCTGCAAAAGCCACTAAAGTTATCCAATGGATAAGTAAGTTTAGATCAGCAGTTAGATCAAAGCTTATCCACATACGGGATAAAATTTAAATTAATATGTGGATAACTTATGCGAAACCGCTTTTGTACTAACTTGCTGTCACGATCTCACTAAATTCGGGCAGCCATTCTAAAGCTGTATCTTCTGGCAATGCCTCATCAAGGACATCGATTTTTAATGTAGGCAGTAGCGCTTTCGCGCCCTTCTCGATCAGTAACTTTTCGCCATTGATTGCGGCATGGTTATAAGTGTCATAACTTGAATCACCAATACCTACCACTGCAAATCTAATACGGCTCATATCTGTTTGTGCTTGTAGTTGAGAAATAAAAGGCAATAAATTCTCTGGATAATCACCCGCGCCATAGGTAGATGTGACGATTAGCCAAGTGTCGCTTTTACAATTAGATAGATCTGGCTGTTCATGTACATTACATGAGATTGATCTCGACTCAAGATCCTCCGCCAGTTGCTCTGCAACGTATTCAGCAGATCCCATTTGGCTACCAATTATGATCTCTAAGTTACTCATTTTTTCTCAAATTAGCACTATTTATGTTATGCCGCTCATAATAAAGCGCGCTGAGCAGAAGTAAAGAGATAGTTTTTGCCTTGGATAAATTTGGACTGATTAATAATTGGCTTTTTGTGGGTTGTTCTTACTATCCTATTGTTTATAAAGTCTTTAATAAAATATTCCTAGCGAGTAATATGCTAAATTGCTGTGGATAAGCAGGGTGCAATATATGGCTTCCTGCGATCAAATACATCTAAGGAACTTAGGTAATCTTCCTGCTTGCTGTGTTATACACTTGGTGTGGATAATTTTATGCCAAACCTGATCGATCTTAGAAGGTCGATCGGATTGTTTAGGATCTATAAATTATGCTACATATAATAAAATGTTCTAAAAAAGTGTGTTTATTACCTAGTGAGGTGGAAAATCGCGAGACATTTTCTGATGATATCGTGTTTTATGGGTACTTTATTCGTGTTGTTTAATATGTTAAGTCCGATACTAAAATTTAAGATAGAGGCATTAGGGGCCTAGGACATATGCTGTTTGCCGCTACACAAGTTACAGAGCGTTGAATAAGTAATCAGCCAGAATAAGAGGATTGGGAAACAAAGTGGGTTCGTTTGCTACCGAGTGCTATAAGGCTACATGCTGTTATAGACGCCAAATACGCGCTGACATCAACACCGTGAGTCTGAGTAACACGCATTATTCAAGGGTAGATCAAGAACACGGAGTAATCGGATCTGCGCTTTATTAGATAATACATTGATAATGTAAAGTGATTAAGAAAGAAGCCAACATGAGTTCATGATAGGACGATTATCTCGTGTAAAGATAGCTCGATACGATAGTGTTAAGGGGCCTTGTTGAACAAATAAGCCTTAGAAGTGGTCTTATAGTTTTTACTTATATCCAGACATACCTAGCCTGTTCATCGTATTTATGGCTTTGATTTTAAAAAATAGTTTCAGTATGTTGGCTGTTGAAGGGGCTACTTTTTAACCTGTCACCCGTAAGCTGTTTAAAACGATAAACCCCCGTTTCAGCCAGTGAGCGTTCATGATAACCAGACTTTCCTTCCTCTGTTAAACGCCAAATTGATGCATTAATGTTATGGCACTATTTCGCGTGTGACCTTTCTCTCAATATTGGGCGTTTTCCCTTGGTGGGATCCGTGCGACGACGCCTTTAGCTGCAATCTCATCATCGCAATCGCGCGTATGATAAGCATCATCACTTGTCACTCGGTCAACGTTTCGGCGTAGTGGTCGAATTAAATCACCTAGCACTTCACTATCAGATACATTCACCATTGATAACTCGGCGCTGACAATATCATGATTATCCGTATCTATGGCTAAATGCAGTTTACGCCAAGTTCGACCTTGCTGGCTCGATGTTTTCGGGTATGCCATTCGCCATTGCCGTAAACTTTTAGGCCTGAACTATCCATAACAATATCGATAAAGCCCTGTGTAGTTGGCTTGGTTCGATATTGAACATCAAGCACTTTACCTCGCTTCCATAAGCAACTGTAACCGGGTGACTGTATAGGCGCTTTCATTAAGTTGAGGAGTGGTTTTACAAAGCCCTCTAGTGCTCGAAGAGGCAAACTAAAAACAGACCTAAGTGTTAGGCAAGTTTCAATCGCGAAATCTGAATATTGATTTACCATGCATTTCGGTGTTTTGCCAGGGTGCGAGCACACTTT
>NZ_AUXT01000155.1 GCF_001625595.1 Pseudoalteromonas luteoviolacea NCIMB 1942 | reverse complement strand
TGCCTTTGATAGCTGTCGTTCAAGTGAGATGGTACTTGCAGAAGACTTAATTGATGTTACCCCCGATAATTCACTGACGTTATTTGATAGAGGCTTTTATTCTCTAGGTTTACTCAATCGCTGGCATCATGCAGGAAAAAATCGTCACTGGCTCCAACCTATGAGAAAAGGAACTCAATATGAAGTTATCCGCTCTTTAGGTCGTCAAGACAAACTCATCAAGCTAAAAACGACAGCGCAAGCGAGAAAGAAGTTTGCTGACTTACCCGAGGGCGTCGAGGTGAGATTGGTCACAAAAACGATTAAGGGGAAAGAGGTGAACATTCTCACTTCACTGGTTGACCCAATGCGCTTCCCTAAAGCAGAAATAGTCGACTTATACAGCGACAGATGGGAAATCGAACTTGGCTATAGAGAAATGAAGCAAACCTTATTGAATAGTCACTTCACACTACGTAGCAAAAAACCAGACATGATAGCGCAAGAACTGTGGGGCGTATTACTTAGCTATAACTTGCTCAGATACCAGATGGTGAAGATGGCACAGACAAAGCAAGGGATATATGCAAAACATCTTAGTTTTACGACGTGCGCAATCAGTATTATCAACTTAATTCAAACGATGTTTATAGAGAATGCAGGACGGCTCCCTAAATCAATAGAGCAATTACAAGCTCAAGTCGAACATCATATCTTACCGATAAAACGAGAGCGAGCGTATCCGAGATGTGTTAAACCAAAACCTAGTAAATATCCCAATAAAAAATGCCAGTTAGTTGTTAACTGACTGGCATTAA